>CALXRL010000074.1 GCA_944390735.1 uncultured Victivallales bacterium
ACTTGACAAGTATTCGACGCAGGCCGGACGGTTGAAGCGCATGGAAATGAGCGCCGCCGGGACCATCGAAACCCTTGAACCGGTGTATATGGGCGCCAGAGAAATGGCTCTGGAGGCCGATCTGAAAATATGCGCAGATTCAATTGGACAGCTCTCGGTAGCGATACTGAGATACTGCGATGAGACCACGGCTGTCCTGCCTGAAATCATATCGAATCATGTCGAAGAAGCAAAACTGCGGCTGAAGCTGGAAGCCCTGCGGGAGCAGGCGCTGAAGGCGGCAGTGCTTGCAAGTCCCGCAAAAACTCCGGAACGGTTTGAACGATGCCGGATCGCAGAACTGAACGCGATGCCGGAACTGGTGATCCTGGCGGCAGGATACCGGGACGGTATCCGGATGGGGCTGATGCTGAAGGCCGGGAAGACAACGTTGAAAGTCGTTGCGATCCGGTCGTTTGTGAGTGCGGCGATCGTCGTGAAGGGCGAGTTCAGAGAACTTGCCGTCGGGATGGAAGCCGTGCCCGCGGGCCGGGAAAAATCGTGAAGGACTAAGGATTCGAAAGAGTCTTTAATTTTTAAGTATAACAACCATTAACAACAAGAAATGAGAGAAGTAGAATGGAAGTTCGGGCGATGACAAAATACGTCCACATATCTCCGCTGAAGGCTTCGGATTTCTCCCGTACGATTCAGGGGAAATCGGTGGTTGAGGCGCTTGCTATGGTGGAGTTGAGTCCGAGAAAGGCGGCGAGACTTTTCGGCAGAACACTGAAAAGCGCGCTGGCGAACGCCGAAAACAACTACGAGCTCAAGAGAGAATCCCTCACTGTCAAGGAAGCGGTAGCCAATCCGGGCCCCATGCTGAGAAGATTCCGTCCGAAAGCGCGTGGCATGGCCGGCAGAATCAGAAAACGTACGAGTCACTTCACAGTGGTTCTTACAGACGAGAAATAAGAAAGGGTCTGATAGTGGGTCAGAAGGTAAATCCTATTGGGCTGAGATTGGCCCTGAACAAGAACTGGAGTTCTCACTGGTTTGCAAGAAAAGACAGCAAGGGGAACTTCGGCGATTGGCTTCATGAAGATCTCAAGATTCGTTCGTACATCAAAAAGAATTTCAACAATGCCGCGATTTCCAAGATTCTGATTGAACGGTACGGCACCCGCGTCCGTGTGACGATTTATGCGGCGCGTCCGGGCATCCTGATCGGCCGCAAAGGCGCGGAACTGGATACGCTCAAGAGCAGCGTCGCGAAACTTCTTGCCGCGAACTGCGAACTGATTCTGGAAGTGGTGGAGATCAAGCAGCCGGAAACGAACGCACAGCTGGTTGCCGAAAGCGTTGCACAGCAGCTGGAGCGCCGAATCGGGTTCCGCCGGGCGATGAAGAAAGCGATTCAGACCGCGATGGAACTCGGAGTGGAAGGCATCAAGATTCACTGCGCGGGTCGTCTCGGGGGCGCGGAACTTGCCCGTATCGAGCAGTACAAAGAGGGCAGAACCCCTCTGCACACATTGAAGGCCCATATTGATTATGGGTTCACCGAAGCCAACACGACCGCAGGAAAGATCGGCGTGAAGGTATGGATTTGTCACAAAGAGCCAACGGAGGAAATGCAAAATGCCGTTAATGCCAAAAAGAGTAAAGCACAGAAAGGTTCAGCGCGGTAACAACGGGGGTCTTTCGCAGAGATGTAATGAACTCGATTTCGGCGAATTCGGACTCCAGACACTCGATCGTGCGTACCTGACCGCGAACCAGATTGAAGCCGCCCGTGTGGCGATTACCCGACACATGAAACGCCGCGGCAAAGTGTGGATCAGAGTATTCCCCTACAAGCCGTACACCAAGAAACCGTTGGAAGTGCGTATGGGTAAGGGAAAAGGAAACGTGGAATACTGGGTTGCACCCATCAAGCCGGGAAGAATGCTCTTTGAGGTGAGTGGATGCACGGAAAACGTTGCGAAGGAAGCGATGAGCCTCGCCGCAGCGAAACTTCCGATTAAATGCAAATTCATCATGCGTCAGCATGCTGTTTGACGGAGATTTGCAAATGAAGATGAAAGAAGTCAAAGAACTGACAGCGGAAGAGCTCGAGAACAAGATTGCGGAACTTCGCAAAGAGCATTTCACTCTCCGTCAGCAGTCCAAGACGGGAACACTTGAGAAGCCCGCGCAGCTGAAGAACGTTCGCCGGGACATCGCAAGATGTTTGACGGAACAGAAAATCAGGGGCGCTGCTGTGCAGGCCTGATGAACAGAGAATAAAATAGGAATTGTGCTATGAATGAAGAGAACAGCAGCGCGCCGCAGGTAGAACGCGGTAACCGCAAGCACAGAGTCGGCATCGTGGTCAGCGACGTGCAGAACAAGACCATTGTTGTCGAAGTTCAGCGCAGAGCGGCGCACAAGAAATACAAGAAGGTCGTAAAAGTCCGTACGCGCTATGCCGTGCACGACGAGACGAATCAGGCGAAAGTCGGCGACACGGTCAGAATCGGTGAAACCAGGCCCATGAGCAAACTGAAGCGTTGGCGCCTTGAGGAAATAATCAGCCACGCTGAATAAGCGCGGTTCGGGAGATTACTGCAATGGTCCAGATGCAATCAAATATGGAAGTTGCCGACAACTCCGGCGCGAAGAGAATCACGGTGATTACGATTCTCGGACAGAAGCGTCGTTTTGCGAAAGTCGGTGACATTGTCACGGCCTCCGTGAAGGAAGCGATTCCGGGCGGCGGCGTGAAGAAGGGCGATGTCGTGAAGGCTGTGATCGTGAGAACAGCCGCGAAGATTCGCCGCGCGGATGGTTCCTATCTTCGGTTTGACGCGAATGCGGCGGTCGTCATCGACGATCAGAAGAATCCGAAGGGGACCCGTATTTTCGGCCCTGTCGCACGTGAACTGCGCGACAAGAACTTCATGAAAATCATTTCGCTTGCTCCGGAGGTGCTTTGATGTTTTCTGAGAAATGCGCGAAATCGTATCACGTCAAAAAAGGCGATGTGGTAGAGGTGCTGAGCGGCGTATGGAAAAAAGAGACCGGTAAAATCACAGCCGTCATCAAGAAGACGGACCGTGTTGTTCTTGAGATCCAGAGCGTTGCGGCGGACAAGCTTGCCGAACGCGTGGGGAAAAAGACGATCAAGAAATCCCAGACGAACTCGAAGGGCGGTCTTGTGGACAGATCTGTTTCGGTCCATGTTTCAAACGTCAGGAAGAAAGACTGAGAATCGATCGGAGAATAAACTATGCCTGACATGAAGAAAAAATACAATGAGGAAGTGGTACCGGCTCTCAAGGAGAAGCTCGGCATCACCAATATTATGCGGGTTCCGAAGCTCCAGAAGATCGTTCTGAGCATTGGAATCAGCTCGAAGATGGAAAAGGATGCGCTTGGGGAAGCCCGCAATCATCTGACGGCTCTTGCCGGTCAGGCCCCGGTGGTCTGCAAGGCGAAAAAGAACGTTGCGGGATTCAAACTGCGCGTCGGGATGCCGGTCGGTCTGATGGTGACGCTCCGCGGGAAGAAGATGTATGATTTCCTTGACCGGTTTGTGCACAACGCACTTCCCCGCGTCAGAGACTTCCGCGGCGTTCCGAACAAGGGATTTGACGGAGTCGGGAACTACAACCTCGGCGTGCCCGATGTCTCGATTTTCACGGAAGTCGATCTGGAAAAGATCAAATATCCCCTGGGATTGAACTTAACAATGGTGACCAGCGCGCCGAACGACGCGGAAGCGAAAGAACTGCTCGCGATGCTGGAAGTCCCGTTTGCGCACTGAGAGGAGAATAGAACATGGCCAGAAAAAGTCTTATAGCCAAGCAGAAGCGCGGAAATAAGTTCCAGGTCCGGAACTACAACCGCTGCCAGGCTTGCGGCAGACCTCGCGCATACATCCGCAAATTCAAACTTTGCCGTATCTGCTTCAGAGAGATGGCCCTGAACGGCCAGATCCCTGGCATTGTGAAGGCAAGCTGGTGAAAGGTGGAATCAGAAAATGAGTATGCAGGATCCTATATCTGATATGTTGACCCGTCTGCGTAACGGCGGAATGTCGATGCAGAAGGAAGTTTCCATGCCCGCGTCGAAGATGAAATCCGCGATCGCCAAGGTTCTCCTTGACGAAGGATACATCGCCGGCTACCGCGTGGAAGGGGATGTCAAGAAAACGTTGACAATCGAAATGAAATATCATATGCGTCGTCCGGTAATCGAAGGTCTGGAAAGAGTAAGCAAACCTTCCTGCCGTCTCTATTGCGGCTGCAAAGAGATTCCGCGCGTCAAGGATGGACTCGGAATTGCCATTCTGTCCTCGCCGAAAGGCATCCTCAGCGGAAAAGATGCACAGAAACAGAATGTCGGCGGAGAAGTTCTCTGCTACGTCTGGTGATGAAACGAGGGATTGAAGATGTCTAGAATCGGAAACAAGCCGGTCGCAATCACACCGGACGTTAAAGTGGCGGTCGCAGACGGCGTCGTGACAGTGGAAGGCAAGCTGGGCAAGCTCAGCTTCACGCTTCCTCCTCACGTCGGAGCGACGGTGGAAGGCTCTGAAGTTCATGTCAAATGCCTCGACGAGGCGGACGGAGCAAGTGCTCTTCACGGACTTTCGAGAAGTCTGATCAACAACATGGTTATTGGAGTCTCCCAGGGCTATCGCAAGGAGCTTCAGATTGTGGGCGTCGGCTACAAGGCGACGCTTGCGGGCAAGAAGCTCACGCTCAATCTCGGATATTCCCATCCGATCGAGTACATGGTTCCCGACGGAGTGAAAGTCACGGTTACGGATGGTGTGAAAGTCCTGGTCGAAGGGACCGATAAGCAGCTTGTCGGCGAAGTCGCCGCCCGCATCCGGCGCTACAAGAAGCCCGAACCCTACAAGGGCAAAGGCGTCAGATACTCCGACGAGCATGTGGTTATCAAGCCCGGTAAGACCAACGCGTAAGGAAAGGGTTTGAAATGAAAACAGCAAAAGAACAGAGAATCAAACGTCATATGAGAGTACGCGGCAAGATTGCCGGTACCGCCGCGAGACCCCGTCTCTGCGTCAGCCTGACGGCGAACAATATGTACGTTCAGTTTATCGACGATGACGCGGGACGGACGCTTGCCACCGCTTCCACCCTGGGAGCCGATTTCAAGGCCCTGAATTTGAAACGCAACGTGGAAGCCGCTGCCGCACTCGGCAAACTGGCCGGAGAGAAGGCCGTTGCCATCGGCATCAGCGAGGTTGTCTTCGATAGAAGCGGACACAAATATCACGGCAGGATCAAAGCGGTTGCCGACGCCGCCCGCGCTGCCGGACTTAAGTTCTAACGGAGTCTAACATGACAGTCGAAAAACAGAATATTGAAGAAAAGGCCGTGGAGGAAGTTGATCTTTCTTCTCTCGCTCCGGCAGCCGCCTCCAATGAAATGGAGGAGGTCGTTCTCAGCATCAACCGTTGCTCGAAGGTTGTCAAGGGCGGCAGAAACTTCTCGTTCGGCGCCCTCGTGGTCGTCGGAGACAGAAACGGCAAAGTCGGTTACGGATACGGCAAGGCGAACGAAGTTTCCGATGCGATCCGGAAGGCTCAGGATGCCGCGAAAAAGCATCTGGTCACCATTCCCCGCTTCGGAACCACCATTCCGCATACTGTGACCGCGAAGTTCAGCGGATCGAAAATTCTTCTCCGACCCGCATCCGCCGGTACCGGTGTGATCGCCGGCGGCGCCATGCGCGCCGTCCTTGATCTGGCAGGTATCGTTGACGTACTCGGAAAATCTCTCGGTTCCGGCAATCCCGCGAACGTTGTGAAGGCGACCTTCAAAGCCATCGAACAGATGCGCTCCAAGAGCGACGTCCTGACGAAACGCGGACTTGTCAAAGCCGAATAAGGAAGGAAATCTTACCATGAAACTGCATGAACTTGCTCCGACACCCGGCTCCAAAAAGCGCCGGATGAGAGTCGGAAGAGGAGATGGATCCAACTGGGGCGGAACCGCAGGACGCGGCCACAAAGGTCAGAAGTCCCGTACCGGCGCCGCAATCCGGCATCACTTCGAAGGCGGCCAGACCCCGACCTTCCGCCGCATTCCGAAGCGCGGCTTCAACAGCGGCGTCAAGGAGATCTGCAATGTGATCAACGTCTCCACCCTCGCGGAATCCTTCAAGGCCGGCGACGTCGTCGATGACAAGGCCATCCGCATGGCCGGACTCATCGGCAAGACCGAGGCTCCCCTGAAGATTCTCGGAAACGGCGAAATCACCATTGCTTTGACCGTCAAAGCGAACAAGTTCTCCGCCGCAGCCAAAGCGAAAATCGAGGCAGCGGGCGGAACATGTGAAACCGTCTGAAAAGACGGTTTTTCCCGCTTCGTTCTTTATTCATGAGGCAATTGCAAAATACCTCGGAAGCGGAAGCGGTTCTTTGCGCGTGAACGCCCTCAACCGGGCGCTCGCCGCAAAAGACCGTCTTCTCCGGATGTTTTGAAATTGGCTCTCTTACAAGGGGACAGCCAAGATGTTTTCAGCGTTTGTCAACGCATTCAAAATAAAAGAGCTGAGAAAAAAGATTTTCTTCACAGCCGGCGTGATCGTTCTGTGCAGAATTGCTGCCAACATCCCGTGCCCGGGTGTGGACACCAAAAATCTTAAAACATACTTTGACAGCTTCGGCGCCGATTCCGCCGCCGGACAGTTCATGGGAATGTTTGATCTTTTCAGCGGTGGCGCTTTGCAGCAGTTCGCGATTGGCGCCCTCGGTATTATGCCGTACATCTCTGCATCCATCATTATGCAGCTGCTTGTACCGGTGGTTCCGTCTCTGGAGAAGCTTTCCCGGGAAGGGGAAGTCGGGCGGGGAAGAATCAATCAGTATACTCGTTATCTTACCATTCTGATCTGTATCGTCCAGGGTGCGATGGCGGCCGTTGCGATGGGCAATCCCAGCAATCTCGGTCTCCCGGCTCCCGATCCCGCGGCGCCGCTGGTGACCAATCCCGGGCTCGGATTCATTCTGATGTCCGTCTGTATTCTGACGGCCGGAACGATGATTCTGGTCTGGCTCGGCGAACGCATCACGGAACACGGAATCGGAAACGGCGTCTCGATTATCATTACCATCAACATCATCGAGCGTCTTCCGCAGGCTCTGGTCGGACTCTATGAAATGATGGTCAGCGGCGCGACCGCGGGCGGAACCCGTTTCCGTCTGGTTCATCTGCTGATCCTCTTCATGCTCTTCGTCGCGGTAACGGCTCTCACCGTCATCCTGACGCAGGGGCAGCGCAGAATCCCGATCCAGATGGCGAAGAAGATCGTCGGCAGCAAGATGACCGGCGGAAGCACCTACATTCCCTTGAAGGTCAACTTCCCGGGCGTTATGCCGATCATTTTCGCAGGGGCAATCCTGATCTTCCCGGGAATTCTTCTCCGGGCGATTCCGGTGCCTTCGATTCAGAGAATGGCTGTCTATTTTGGTCATGACACCTATACATACATGGTATGTTATGCTCTTCTGATCCTGATATTCTCGTATTTCTGGGTCGCCAACATGTTCAATCCGCTTCAGGTTGCCGACAATCTGAAGAAAGAAGGCGCGTATATCCCGGGGATCCGTCCCGGAAAGCCCACTTCGGATTTCCTCGACTTCTCGATGACGCGCGTCACGTTTGCAGGCGCTCTGTTCCTGCTGGGGCTTGCCATCATTCCGATGCTGCTCTACAAATGGTTCAAGATCCCCTACAATGTGGCCTCCTTCTTCGGCGGAACAAGCCTGTTGATTATCGTTGGTGTCACCATCGACACGCTGAGCCAGATGGAATCCCATCTTGTCATGCGCAACTATGACGGGTTCCTCAAACGGGGCAGACTGAGAAGCCGAAGAGGCTGATTCATTCAGAACCGGTATTTCCAAGCCGTCCGCAGGGACGGCTTTTTTTTTACGTTCTTTTCCTCGAATCTTTCGGAAGAACGAGGCGGAATTCGACTCGTAAACTTCGCAAACTTTCGCGAACTTTTCAACGATCTTTTCACTTGTCGACGCGTTCCTCATATTGACTTTTCCAGGCCCTTAGAGTATAATCTCCATAAACGAAGAGAGAGGTGTCATGGATTTTGTTGGAAACAGGCGCGTTGCAAGTTCTGCGGCTCTGGAGCGGAAGCTCCGGCAGGATATTTATTCCTGCACTCTGCGGGAAGGCGATCTGCTTGCATCCGAAAACCAGCTGATCCGGAAATACAAACTTTCAGGCTATCAGATCCGGAAGGCTGTTGCAAATCTGAAGAAGGAGGGACTTCTCCGGAGCGTTCGCGGAAGCGGAACCTATGTCGTTTCTCCGGAGGACCGGCGCAAATCCGCGCACTCCGCAGGAGAATCGGCGGGACGGATTCTCTTCCTGAGTTTTGAAAGTTATTTTTCCCGCGATCTTTTCCACTCCCCGGGAACGTATGATCCGATTTTCCGCGGACTTTCCCATGAATTCGCCTCTTCGCGCTATGATCTGGTTTTCGGGCATGTCAACGATGAGACGTCCGCGCCGGAGTGTCTTGCCTCCCGGGAGATCGCCGGAGTGATTTTCCTCGGGGAGCCGACCCCCGAATTTTATCGGAAGCATCTGCGCCGTTTCCCGTGCGTGGGGATCAACAATTATCAGATTTCCTGTGAATTCGACCGGGTTCGCCTTGACGATCTTGCCCGTTCCTATATCGCGGCGGAGTATCTGGCATCCATCGGTCATCGCCGGATTGCCTATTTCTGCGATTCCATCGGCTCCACGCAGACCGATTCCCGGGTGGACGGATTCCGCAAAGCCGTCCGGGAACTCGGACTGGATCCGGACCCCGAACTTGAAATCGTTTTCCGCCGCATTCCGCAGGGAGAGAGCGACGCACCCTGGTCGGCGTTCCCCGATTTCAGTTCCCGGCTCAAACCGCTCTTCACATCCGCCAATCCGCCGACTGCGATCATCTGCTATGACGATCCCAGACTGGTCGCCATTCAGTTTTCCCTTCAGAAACTCGGACTTTCCGTCCCGGGGGACGTCAGTCTTACCGGAGCGTTTAATGGAAGGCAGACC
Source organism: uncultured Victivallales bacterium (assembly GCA_944390735.1). Classification (GTDB taxonomy): domain Bacteria; phylum Verrucomicrobiota; class Lentisphaeria; order Victivallales; family UBA1829; genus UBA1829. The sequence continues at coordinate 9,066 of CALXRL010000074.1, forward strand.
TGGTGCGAAAATGCCACCTCCGTCTGCGATCGCATGGAGGATATCTGTGTGGAAGCCGCACGCCTCCTTCTCGAAAATATCGAGCGGGAAAAAACAGCCGCCGGGAAAACCGTTCTGCTTCAGCCCTATCTCGTTCGGGGGCAGACGACAAGCCCACTCAAAATCAGGGAGAAAAAATGAAACGGAAATTTACGTTGATCGAGCTTCTGATCGTTGTTGCTGTGATTGTGATCCTGATCTCCCTCCTTCTACCCGCCCTGAAGAAGGCTCAGAAACAGGCGCAGATGGTATCCTGCATTTCCAATCAGCGTTCCTGTATTCAGGGGGTGCTCAGCTATCAGAATGACAACAACGGCTTTTTCCGTGCGCTCAACGGCGCCCCCACGGGACTGGCCGATCTGCTCGGCATCTCGTTCCATGTTCTGGAACGGAAAAAAGGGGAGGCATATATTCCCAGCAAGAAAAATATTTTTTGTCCGGCGCTGCCCAATTATGCTCTCCTCTGCAACACGGTCATCACGGGTTCCAAGTCCTATTACGCGTTCCTGAAAGGAGAATTCAGCGAAGACGGACTCAAAGTGCTGGGAAAATTCATGTTCGTGCCCGAGGACGGCGACAGCTATGATTATGATACCGCGTACAACTTCGGGAAAATGAAGAGTCCCGCCAGGACAATTCTTCTGGCGGATGCCGCAAAGGAGGATTTTACTCCGTTCTCAAATTTTCATCCTTGCAAGGGAACACACTCGATCTATCCGCGACATCTTCGGCGTGCCGTTTTCTCCTTTGCGGACGGACATGTCGGCACTGGAGCAGGCGACGCTTTGAAGCAGTATTATGTGGAGCGCTTCTACAAGGGAGAGGATTAGGATTCCTCCGAGAATCCTTCCATATGCTTTTATCAACCGTGTGGCTGTTCCGCTAAAATCGAACAACAAAGGAAGGTCCTGAGATGTACAGACAAAAACTTTTTACGCTGATAGAGCTCCTGACGGTCGTCAGCGTGATCGTGATTCTGATCTCCCTGCTGCTTCCGGCTCTCCAGAAGACCCGTCACAAGGCGCTGATGGTTCAATGTATCAGTCATCAGAAACAGATCATGCAGGACATCACCGCCTATGCCACCGACAACAACGGTCACTTCCAGAACCGGGAAACTTTCAGCGGACAGAAAAACACCTGGAACGTTCTGGGATACTGGAACCGCAATTCCAAACCGAATGCGAAAACAAAGATTATTTTCTGTCCCGCTCTTCCGTTCTATGCCGCCGCGTGCAAAACCACCCGCGGCGGTACGGAGGGGAGCGTTCTTCTGCCAACTGGAACTCAGACGCAGTCCTATCACCTTACCTATTCCATCGTACTTGGCTCCACCTACGACTCCTTCTGTGAAATACTGGGGCGCTACACGACGGAGTACGGAATCTGGTTCGACCGGATGAAAAAGGCGTCCCGGACCGTCGTCATCGGCGACGGCTGCAACGGGTCGCCGCCGGACCGGACCTCCTTTGCCCAGACTCCCTATGTCGCCGAGGGCGGGAACATGCACAACCTCGGACTGCGCCATATGCTTCAGTACTGCGTCTTCGCCTGCGCGGACGGACATGTGGAATCCGGCGGTCCGGGGGCGCTTCGCGACAAATACATCAACCGCGTTCAAATCTACGGGGAAGGCATCAATACGTATCTGACAACTTATACATGGTAATTCGATAGAAAAAGAGAGGTGCACGAATGAAAAAAAAGATTGTATGGCTGCTTGCCGCAGGATTGTTCTGGAGCGGCTTCGCCGGCGAATTGAAAAACAGCTTCGGATCCGTCCGCTGCGACAATCCGGATGAAGGACTCGTTTTCTGCGATCCCGCCGGAACCATCATCACCGGCTGGCGCGGATTCACTCAGGGAAATCCCAAAACCGTTGTCCGTTTTGCCGAACTGGATCCGAAAACCGGAACGATCAAACTGAAGGTGGAGGAAGCTGGAAAAATCCGCGAGATCACGGCAAAATGCCGTCTCGACGGCGCCAATTTCAAAGTCGATTTTCATCTGATTATGGATGGCGGAGGACTCCCCTGGGGCTATCTCACGCTCGCCGGACGCATTGACAAAAGCATGAGCAAAGTCGGAAAATGGGTCCGCTATTATCCCGAGGCCGGAGGCGAAACCTATCTGGCGCGCGACGCTTATCTGGTGCGTCTCAACGGATACCACAACAAAGGATGGAAGAAAACCAGCGACACCCATGCCGTATGGCTGAAGGTCAACGACGGATACCGTCCGACTCACATCCGCGGCTTCGTCAAGGACAATCCCGCGGATAAAAAACAGAAAATCATGGATTTCTCCTATGATTTCACTCTGGCTCCGAAAGAGTTTTCTCCCGGCGAGGCCGCGGCTCTCCGCAGGAATGCCGAATTTTTCGTCGAGGCGAAGACCGATCGTGTCTACAATATCTTTGAAGGCGGAGAGGCTCCGGTCGTGAACGTGACCGTTCGGCGAACCGCCCTCAATGCGGACGGCTGGAAACTGCATGTGAAGGCATATGACTGGGATGGAAAACTCGTTCTGGACCGGGTCGAAAACGTGAAAAACATTCCGGAAGCCCAGAAATTCCGTTATACCCTTCCCGCAAGCTCTCTGAACGCCATCTATTTTGTGGACGCATCCGTGCGCAAGGGCGACCGCGAATGTTTCACGCGCGCCAACATCGCCGTGATTCCGAAGCACACCCTGCGTCATCCGGAGAAGAGCATCGCCGGCATCTCGCGCTTCTTCAACATGCCGACCCGCGAGGATGCGCTCAATCTCATGAAGCGCCTGAATGTCCGCCTGATCCGCGACGGAGACAACAGCGAGCTCGGGAAATACGGTTTCGTCGCATTCTCCCATCTCCAGCTCCCGAAACGGACGTGGCGTCTCTATGATCCCGCCAAGGATGCCGAACATGTGAAAAAGGAGATCGACCGCATTCTGAAATGCGGGGCCCCCGTCGCCATCTTCGGAAATGAAGTCGCATGGAAGGCGCCTCCGGAGATCAAGAAACGCGATCTGAACATCTACCGCTCCTGGATCAAGGCGTTCCGCGAGGAACTCGACCGCCGCGGAAGCAAGGTGCGCCTCTCCTCCTTTGCCACGACCAATGAGAACGACGTGCGCAAAATGCTCAAGGAATACGAAATCGACAAATATGTCGATATCATCGACCTTCATCCCGGCCGCGGCAGCTGGACCCCCGACAAGGCCTACATCTACTGGGGATATCTGGAACTGATCTACCGCTGGCAGAACAGTCTCGCGGAAGCGGGCATCAACGGCAAAGGTCTGATTATGACCGAGGCCTATTCCTGCACGCATCCGCACAACGGATTCCGGGACTCCTTCCGCCAGTCCGCCGACAACATGCTCCTGACCATTGTCATTGCCTATGCGCAGCATGCGGAAGGCGTGTTCATCTATCAGCTTCACGAGGGCACCACCTGGGACCAGGGCGCCCTGGATCCCGAAGTCGGTCAGCCGGGCCGCAGCGAGGAAAACGCCTATGGAATGCTTCATGCGGACAACTCCCCCAAGCCCTCTCTGCTCGGATACCAGACCGCGACCAAACATCTTGATGGAGTCTCCTTCATTCAGGAAGGCGATCTGCCCGGCACCAAGGTCCATGTCTACGAGTTCAAGACCGACCGCGGACTCCTGCATGTGATGATGGACCGCACCGATGGAAATGAACTCAACACCATCAATGTTCATCCGACCCTCAAGAAGAAGGATGCGAAAGGCCGGATGGTCCCGGTCGTCATGCACAAGGAACCCTGGCTTCCGTACTGGAAATCCTCCCGCAAACAGACCTTTGCCGCCACGGGGGATCGCGTCAAGGTGGTGGATGCCATCGGTTGCGAACAGGAGTTCCCGGTCCGGAACGGCAAGGTGGAACTCACGCTCAACGGAGCCCCGGTGATCGTCTACGGACTGAAATCGCCCTTCCCGGAACGCGCGGAGGTGCAAAACGACACCGGACGCATGCTCTTTGAACAGGGCTGCATGAAAATCTTCGACAACAACGGTCATCCGATTTTCCGCAATCTGGCAAGATCAATCCGTCTTGCCGGCCGCATGAACGCGGTGTCCGCCCGGAAGACCGCTCCCGACACCATCGTCGTCTCCTACGCGAAACCGGAGACCCCGGATCAGACGGAAGTCCTCAGCACCTGGCGCTTCACTCCGGGCAAAATCACCGTCCGTTATGAGTATGACAAGGCCATTCGCAACCGCCGCAATTTCCTTCCTGTGGAAATCTGGCCCGCGCCGGGAACCAAATGGCCCGTGAAAACCCAGTCGCAGAACCGCATCGAACAGAAGTGGCAGTTCTACAAGCATCAGACCTACACGATCCGTTACCAGGGCGACAAGAGCAACGGTCCGTGGCTTGATCTGGAGCAGATTCCCGAGGGCGATTCCCGGATCAAAGCCGAATTCGAACTGGAAATGACCAAAAACTGAAAAGGATTTCCGAATATGAATAGAAAAACTCCTCTTCTTTTCTGTGCCGCTGCGCTCTGTGCCGCATTCTGCGCGGGCTGCACCCGTACTCTTCCTGAACAGAAGAGCGCGGAGTTGACCTCTTCTCCCGCCGTCCGGAGTGTGACGGATTCGCAGAAGCTGGACGTCTTCGCCGCGGCCGAACGCGATCTCGCCGAACAGCGCGCCGCATACGAGGCGGAAATGAAGCGCCTCCAGCCGCAGATCCGCGCATTCGAGGCAAAACGGAAGGCAAATCCCGGGAAACGGATGATTGCGCCCTACCGTCTGCCCTGGAAACCGGATCTCCGTGCGTGGACGATCTATCCGGAGGCGCTTGTCCGCAATCCGAAGGCCGGAAACGTCAAACCGCTTGCGTCGGATGAGAAGGCCATCGGCGGCTTCCGCTATGAGCTGAAGGTTCCGGTGCACATCTACTCCACGGGAAAATACAAACTGTGGTTCCGTCATTTTCAGACGGAGAATCTCCATGCGAACATTCTGATCCGTCTGGTGGCGCCCAACACGGAAACGGTCCGTTTTGTCCGTTTCGACTGGAACATCGGCAACTCCTCCAGACCGTATGAGGGACTGTATCCGAAACGCCCCGGAAACCGCTTCCTCTGGAGCAGCATTGATCTGGAGATCGAACGGCCCGGCGATTATCTGGTCTGCATGAAGTCCGACAATCACGGAATGCCGCGCGGGGGAAAGAAAGGATATTTCGCCGTCAACGGCATGTATCTTTCCAACGATCCGGCGTTTCATCCGGAAACGAATCCGGTTCTTGCGAAAGCCGCCGGGGATGTCTTCCCCGTTCCCGCCGGATTTCAGGCGGCGCGGATCCATGCGCCCAGCACGGATCTCAATACGTCGATTGCGGATCATCAGAAACGTCTGCTGACCAGTTTTCATGAGTGTTATCCCGCGTTTCATGACACGGCCTATCTGATCCAGCTCGGGGCGGTCTGCGACTCGTACGTTCCCGAACACGCACGGAAATTCAACATGCCGGGACAGTTCGGGGCGAATTTTGATATCCGCAACACCGATTTTGAATGGCGCTATCCCATCGTCCGGAAGAATCCGAAAGATCCGAAATCGGAGATCATTTCCGCTCCCGGCCGCGCCGCGGGTACCGACGGCAACCCCTGGAGAAACTTCTCCTATGCCTTCGAACCCTATCGGACCGCCTGCTATGAAAACTCGGTCCGGAGTCTCAAGGAGCTCGCCGCCGGACCCGACAACGATCTCTACTCCATGATGTGGACCGCCTGGGAACAGTGCGGAAACTACGATTACAGCGAAACCTCCATCCGCGGATACCGCGAGTTCCTGAAGAAGATGTACGGGAACATCGACAAGCTGAACCGGACCTGGCATACCGCCTATCGCGGATTCGATGAGATCGTTCCTTCCAAATTCTCCGACTGCATCGGCAAGGAGCGCATCGCCGATCCGTTCAAACGCGCCCAGGCGACCGCGAACTTCATCGACTTCCGCGACTACTGCTCCAAAACCTATGCCAGCTGGGTGGCTCTGAAGACAAAGTCCATTCTGGAGAACGATCCGCTGAAACGCCGTGTGATGAGCAATCTTTCGGCCAACAACATCAGTTCGGTCATGTGGCTCCAGTGGCGGCCGCTGAGCTATGAGGACACCTGCCAGATCACCAACCGCGGGGTGGACTACGTCGGATATGACAACTACGGAACCGACGATCTCATGGGCGCCAACTTCGAAGCCTACGACACCTTCAGCGACGGAACCCAGAAACCGATTCTGCGCGAAGGCTCCACCCACGCTCCGGATCCGTATCTCATCAGCCGGACCATCTGGACCCTGATCGGAAAGGGAATGCACGGCTTCCGCGCGTTCACCACTCAGGAGAGCTGGACGGGAGAACTGCAGAAATTCGGCATGTCGGATATGTTCGACGATGCCTCGCCGCGGCCGAAACTGGCGGCCATCGCCGATGTCTACCGCTCCATGCATCATCTGGAATCGCTGCTGACTGAAACGGTCCGCAAACGCGTTTCGAAGCCGGTGGCGATCTATTACAGTTCCGTCTGCAACACGCTTCAGGAGCGTCCCGGAGCTTCGATCTTCGATCCCGCTCCGGATAACTTCCAGCGCGTCTTTGAGATCATCCGCGGCTGCGGATATCCCGCCACCTTCATCACGGATCGTCAGATTCGCGAAGGAAAACGGCTCAACGAGATTCAGGCCATCTTTTTCATCGACGCCAAATACATCCCCACCGATGTCGTCGAAAAAGTGCAGGAGTGGGTGCGGAACGGCGGCCATATCGTCTGCGACGCCCAGCCCGGCATCTACAACGGTCACGGATTCCCCGCCGATTCCATGATCCGCTTCCTCGGAATCGAGCCGGTCCGCCGCGAGCGCGTGAAGAGCGTCGAAGCGGAGAAACTCTCCTTCGGATACAGCGCCTACTCCTTCGACGTCGTGAATCAGGACGAGCTCTACCAGACCGCGTGCGAATGGAAAAACCAGTATGATTCCAACCATCCGATTGCCAGACAGGTCGGCAAACTGATGTTCAGCGGCTACGGCGTGCAGAATGTGAAGTGCACCGCGGGCGAGGTGCTGATCTCCCAGAACAACGGCGGTCCCGCCTGGATCATCCGCGAGCACGGATCGAAGGGGGGAACCAGTTCGTATTTCGGCGGATATCTCGGAACCATTTTCGGAGCGGGCTGCACCACCTATGAATGGCGCGACGCCCATTCCGATCCCTCGCCGTATCGTTTCCTCGACGCCTATCTCTCCTATATCGGTACGAAAAAGGTTGCCGTTTCCGATCTGGAGCCGGAGGTGGAACGGGCCATGCGTTTCGAATCGCCTCTTGTGGATTCCAAGGGCAACGCCGTGCTTCCGATGATCAGCTACAACCGTCACACGCTTCCGGAATTCAAGGTCTGCTACCCTCTGCCGGAAGGCGTCAGGGAGCCGCGGATGGTCTATGCCGCGGTCAGCGGAAGCAGAAAAATTGTTCCGGTGAAGTTCCGGTATGATCGGAGCAAACATGCGATCTCCTTTGTCATGCCGGGATTCCGTTCCTACGGAAACGCGCTGGTGATTCACGATTCCGCACCGCTGGTTTCGGTGGAACTGGAGCCGGGAAAACGCGATGCCTACGGTCTTGCGGACTTCCGGCCGGGCGATGAACGGAAGGCCAGAGTGCGGGTCTTCAATCTTTCCGGAAAGAGTCTGCGTCCGGGACGGCTTACTCTGCGCCTTCCCGACGGATGGTTCTATGACCGCGAACAGGTGCAGATTCCCGCTCTTTCCGGTTTTGAATCAAGTCCCGTCTATGAATTCACGGTGAAAGCGCCGGCGTACATTACCTCCCGCCGCGTCCGTCCGGTGAATTTCCTGTACGAGTCCGACGGAATCAAATCTTCTCCCGCCGTGGAAATGGTCTGGTTCCAGAAGAGTCCCCTGAATCCCTCCTCGCCGGAGATTCGCGTGGATTGATCGTTCCGACTTTCCATTTCCTCTGTCGGAGAGCGGCAGCCGCCTCTTTCCGACAGAGGCCGGGCGTCTTCAGAAATGGTGGACGATCCGTACGATCCTGTCGAGGATCCGGACCACTTTCGGCGCTTCCGGTCGGTGCGGTCTCTCTCTGCGGGGATGCGGTCCCCGGTGCGGACCCGGTGCCGCAAAGGCCGCGCTTCCAATCAGAATCGTACATGCCAGTGTCAGTATCTGTTTCGTATTCATTTTCTCTTCCTTTCTTTTTTCTCTCTCTCGATCCCTGTTTTCCGGACGCATTTCGGATGCGTCTCTGAACAGGAAACGGAAGAAAGGATTGTTTTATTGTATAAATAGTTAAATTATATTAATTATTTTTCTTTTCAGCGAAGATACGGAAAAGAGATTGCAAATCTTCGAAAAAGTGCTAGTTTTTCCTATCCCTATTTCCAGAAGAAAAACGCGGCGGGTATCCGGTTCGGGAGTCCGGAGTTCTGATCGGGACTTCCGCTTCGAATACCGCAGGAAAAAACAAGGAGGAGAACATGAAGAAACTGGCAACGATTCTGGCGGCCGGAATGATGTGCGCCGTTCTGGGGGCGGCGGAGACTCAGGTTTACAAGACCGATTTTAAAACGCAGGCGTTTGCCTGGTCGCAGTACGCGAAGACCTGCAAGGTGACAAAAAACAACTCCCTGGTGACGGAAATCGTTTCCGCCGCTCCGGCAGGAGCCAAGGTGCTGCCGACTTCGACCCAGATCGGCGTGAACGTTCCGAAAGGTCTGGCTGCGGGAGACTATCGCATGGACTGCACCATCACGATCACCCGCGACTGCCGGGAAAATGTGGCCGTCATCCGCAACACCCCCCCGTGGACCAGCCTTGGAAGCCGCAGTGTGGAGTTCAAGAATGGCGTCCCCGCAAAGGTTTCCATTCCGTTCCAGCTGAAAGCGGCGGCGGATTATCCCCTTCGCGCGGCTTCCATGGCAATCGGGACCTTCCCGGTCGGAACGAAAGTCACGGTCAGTGACGTGAAAATTGTGAAAATCACCAAGTAGGAGGACGTTCCCCGGAAAGAAATTCCCGCTGAAGCTCCTGCGGCTCCTGCGGGAATTTCCTGGAATTTGCGCGCCTGCTTCCGATCTGGGAGCGGGCGCTTTTCCATCGTCTGTTGCAGGGGTGGAAAAAGAGAGTCGCGGGGAAGGGAACCCGGCTGCGGCTGTTAGTCGGTTGAGGCAAGATGCAGGGCGAGACGCTCCGCCATCTGTTCATAGCCGGCGTCGACGGGATGCACGGGAACCTGATCGTAGAATTGCGTGTCATGGTCTATGAGTTCGAGACCGTCAATGACATGCAGGTTCGGATCCCTCCGTTTTTCGACTTCCTCCCGGATGATGTCGCGGTAGAGATCCAGCTCATAACGCATGGTTTTGAGTTTCCATTTGGGAGAGATCCAGGGCGGAGTGATCCACCAGACGGGAGTTCCCGGCTGAAACGAACGGAAATCATGCAGAAACTTGTCCGTATTTTTGCGGAATTCCTCGGGGAGCATGCCGTCTTTCCAGTCGTTTGCCCCGATTTCCACCACCATTCGGTCCATGGGGATTCCGCCGAGAACTTTGGCGCTTCCGGGATTGAGTCCGATTCCCGCGATTCCGAGATTGATGACTTCGTAATCGAGAAGTTCCCCGACCAGGAACGGAAAGGTGCGGTCGATGCGGCTTGCGCAGAATCCCTGCGTGATTGAGTCGCCGAAAAAGACGCATCGGACCGGGGGACGCGGGGGAGGAGCTTCAAATTCACTTTCCGAATTCACGGATACGGAATGAAGTTCCACAATGTCCCCATAGGGAAGAATGAGTTCATACGTGTGCATTTCCCCGTCGGCGGGGAGGCGGACCGTGACGGGTTCGTTGCCGCAGCCGTCGCGTTTTGAGCGTTCAAACTTCCATTCGTCGCGGTTTTTGCCATCCACGAGCCAGGTGCCGATCGAGTTCTGAGAGCGCTGCGGATGGATGCGTTCCCGGTAGAGAAGATCCACGAGGATCTTTCCGGCATTGCAGCGGAACCGCATGCGCGCGCCGGGAGAATCCAGGTGATATTTCCGGTCGTTCGGGATCGTCCGGCAGAATCCGATTCTCTGTCCGTTGCGCAGCAGGGACTGGTAATCCGAGAAGTGGAACCGGGGATCCGCCGCGGGCAGAGTCTGAAGAGACATGGCTGCGGAACCCGTCAGTTGATGGCGTCTTTGGCCACTTCGCGCTCATGGAAGAGGGCCATCGCCCAGACCGACCAGAAGCCGCAGTAGATCAGGGTGTACACCAGAGCCCACGCCAGATATTTGAGGGGGATCTGCGTATGAGACGCCAGCGCGTCCGCCATCCAGAAATACTGCCAGTTCGGAAGCAGCGCGGAGATCAGATCCCCCGCAACGCCTCCGCCGAGCCATCTCGACGAAACATATTTCGAGACCAGCCCGAGGAAGAAAAGCACCGAACACGCCGTCAGATTGGCGACAATGCCGAACCGTGTCGCCAGCGCCGCGGAAATCGCTCCCATGATCCAGATCGCCGGAAAAAGCAGGACCAGCGCCGAAAGGAACTGAAGCGGCGGAATGAATCCTTCATCATCCGGAGCTCCGCGCACCGCAAAGAGAACCACAGCAAAAATCGGCAGCGCCACCGCCAGAAGAAAGATCGACGCCGAGGTGAACGGAACATTCTTCAAATAGTTCAGAACCCCGGCAAACGCCATGCAGAGTGCCAGGATTCCGTAATAGAACGCCATGGCGGAGAAATCCAGCTGGAACTGATCGCGGGCAATCATGATGGCAACAAACGCCGCCGCAAGAAAGGAGAAGGTGAAGACCGTCAGCGCCATGGTCACACCGATGAGTTTTGCCACAATGAACGTATAGCGCGGAACCGGTTTTGATAGCAGAAGAAGCACGGTTCCGTTGCGCATCTCGCGTGTGATCGTGTGACTGGAACAGAGCGCGGCCGCGATCAGACCCAGCACCATGGTGGTGGCCATGGCACTGTCGACCACCAGCTTGATCTGCTCCCGGAAAACGAACATGGAGAACATGGGCAGAATTCCGATCAGCACCAGTCCGACCAGCTGGAGAAGATAGAAAACCGGTTCCCGGACGCATTCACGGAACGTGTTCTGGGTGAGACGGTAAAGAATATTCATTTTTTCTCCGTTTTCGAAGAATTCGTTTCGGACTCCTTGTTTTCCCTGCTGTCGCTGTCCGGGGATTCCGGAGTCTGTTTCAGGGCGGCGCGGTTCTTTTCAAACTGTTTTTCGATTTTGCTGGTGTTGAAGAGATTGGAGGCGGCGATCGCATTGAGCACCCAGCTCTGGCTGTCGAGATTGATGACCTCGTATTTCTTGTGGATGGCCAGACGGTATTCGTCGGGCACCACGCTGGAATTGCCGATGATGATGATCCGCTTCGGATTCAGACCCGAAATGAAGGCGGAGAGCTGATCGGGATCGACTCTGGCCGGCGCCTTGCCGTCCGGAAGAATCAGGAAGATCGAGGAGGGTTCCGCATTCGCAGCCGGCAGCAGAAGAATGGGATTGCGCGTCACATCCTGAATCGCCATGGCGAGCGCGCGCGGACTCTCATAATTGGCTGTGATGACAAGATATTCGATCACGCGCCCTTCGACCTGTTTCGGCCAGTCGCCACCGTCCCAGGCGCCGGCGTGAACAACGGCGGGTGTTGCAATTCCCGTTGAGATCAAAAGTGCGGTCAGCACTCTACCGAAGATGGTTTTCAGCATCTGTTCAATTCTCCGTATTGAAATTTCCGTTTAATTTTTTCAAGAAAAAACTTGTCGAAATGCAAACAATAAGTATTTTATACATCAAAACAGAAAATTTCAAATCCGGAGAACCGATGAACTGCAAAGTTTTTATAAAAAGTTCGCTTCCGACGGCCGTCATCTTCCTCAGCGGCAGCGGAAGCAATGCCGAACGGCTGTTGAGCTCCCCTTCCCATGGAAGGTCCTGGAAATGCGCGGCAATTGCGACCGACCGCCCCGGCAGCAATGCCCGGGAGATCGCCGAACGATATGGTCTCAGTCTGGTGGAGGAGGATATCTTTCGATTTTATGAGGCGCACGGCCGCCGCAGCATCTCCATTGCAACGGAGGAGGGATTCGCCATTCGTGAGCTCTGGACCGAGGCCCTGCGGAAAAAACTGGCGCCGTTTCAGCCGGATTTCGGCATCCTGGCCGGGTTTGTTCCCCTGACCAATCTCGTGGCGGATTTCCCCTGCCTGAACATTCATCCGGGCGACCTGACGCTGGAACGCGACGGAAAGCGTCTGCTGGTCGGGCTTCATGACGTTCCCGTCCGGGCGGCGCTGCTGGCGGGACACCGGTTCCTGCGCAGCAGCGTGATTCTCGCCACCCCGTTTACGCCCGGGGCAAAGGAGATGGACAACGGACATATTCTCGGAATTTCCCGTCGTGTTCCGGTTCTGCTGCCGGACCATGGAACGCCGGAGGCGCTTGCCGCATCGGAATCCCTGCTGGCGGAAACGGCAAAGAGAAATCTGGAAAATCTGAAGATCCACGGAGACTGGACGCTCTTTCCGGAAGTCGTCGCGGATTTCGCCTCCGGGCGTTTCGCGGAGGACGAACAGGGCGGACTCCTCTACCGGAGTGCCGAGTCCGACTGGCGCCCCGTCAAAACCGTGGAATACAATGCCACTGGAAAGAATCCGATTCCGGTGTAAATTACCGGAACGGAAAATTGGAAAGACGGATTCATTCGGATGAAAACGAAAGAGACAAATCAAACAGCACGCCGCTGGCGCTTCCCGGCCGGATTCTTTCCGGTGCTGAGCATCCTGCTGGCGCTTTCTCTTGCCTTGGTCCTGCTGCTGCCGTCGATGGTGGCGTTTACGGTCAATCGGATTTTGAAACAGTCGGCGGCGCGCGGATACATCGCCTGCGACATCTCTCAGATTACGCTGTTTTCCGCGAATGCGTCGGTCCATGCGCGGCAGAAGACGGCAAAGGGCCGTTTCCGTTCCGTTCTCTCCCTGCCGCACTGCCGGATCACCTACTCTCCGCTTTCCCTGCTGCGCGGACGGATCGACAGCCTCACCATCACCGGCGCCACGATTCCCGCCACGGTGGAAAACGGAACGGTTGTTTTTCCTCTTCTGAGTATTTTTGACTCGGTTCGGCAGGAGAAGGAGCAGAAGGAGAAGAGTGCCGGATCCTCTTCCGCCGGAATGCTGGATCTGGGAACCATCCGCATTGAGAACGGGGCGCTGAGTCTGCGTTTCGGCCGGAAAGTCCTGTATGTGCCGGTCAGCATGACGATCCGTCAGGAGGGCTCCGGATGGAAAAAACTGCTTCTTCACGGCCGCATTCATCTGAATGGTCAGACCATTTTCATCCGCGAGGCCGCGGTCGATACGCAGCGCAAGGAGATCCGGACCTCTCTGCGCATTCGCGACGCTGTGCTGAACAATCTGCCCCATCCGCTGGATCTTTACGCCGACAAAGTCGGACTTCAGGGGGAGCTCGGCGCGGATCTTCTGGCGGATTTCAATTACGGAACCTTTCAGGTCCGTCATTTCAAATCCCAGATGAAAATTCGCAATTTCTCCCTGCTTGCGGGGGGAAAGACGATTGCTTCCGATCTTTTCACCTGCGCTCTGGAGTTCAATGGGAAACAGGGATCGCTGCTGCTGGAGAATCTGGGAATCGCCGATCTGGTTCAGCTGAACCGGTCGGCGACGGAATTCGAGCTTTCCGGCCGCTCCGTTTCCGGAACCAGTTCCCTGGAAGTGACGGCGCAGAAGCCGAACCGTTTTGATTTCACCTTTTCCGCCGCGGCGGATCCCGCCGCAAAATCCGCCGAGCTTTCAATCCGTTCGGCGGAGGGACGGCAATATGAGCTTGCCTTCGGGGGGATTCAAGGGACATGGAAGTCGCTGGCGCTTCAGCTGAAGGCGTCGGCGGAACAGCAGACCGCGCGTCTTCTGCTGGACGGAGCGCAGGTCCGCGCATCGGGGAAAACGGCATCCATCAAGACCGTTTCGCTGGATGCGCGCCATGTGAAGGGCGCCGTTTCCGGAACACTTGCCGGAAAAATCGACCGGATTGAGGATCCGGCTTCCTCGGTCACCGTCCGCGGCGTTGAATTTTCGATTCCCTTCCTGCGCGGAGGGGAGGCGGAGGGGACGATTGCGGCGGAGGCCGTCTCCTGGAAGAACCAGCTCACGGCCAGGGTCGCGGCAAAAACGAAAATCTCGCTGAGCGACTCCCTGCGGAAGGATTCCGCGCAGATAACCGGATCGGTCGTTCTTCCGGACTATCCGGGAATCGCGGTGCGTTTCCGTTCCTCCAGCCGATATGAGAACGGGGTCTTCCTTTCCCGGAATTCGTTTGAACTGCCCGAGTCGGAAATTCCGGCGGTTGACTTCCGGAAATTTTCCGGGGAACTCGCCGATCTGCAGCTGTCGGGAAAAATCCGCGCGGCGGGATCGTATGTGTTCGGAACGGATCGCGCGGGAGAGGGGAAGGCCGGCGTGGCGGTGTCGGGAGTGAACTTGAAAAGTCCGGCACATGATCTGTCGCTGGAAGGGGGAACTCTGGAGTTCGATCTTCCTTCGCTGCCGGAGATGCGGAGCTCTCCCGGAAGAAAAGCGTCGGCGCAGCGGATCCGGTTCGGGGGAATTGATGTACGTGATGTTGAACTTTTCTACCGGATGGAGTCGCCGACCGTCTGGGCGGTGGAGGCGGTCAAGGCGGCCTGGGCGTCGGGCGTGGTGCGAATGGAGTTCACTCGTCTGGATTTCTCCCGGAAATCGTGCGAACTGGTGCTGCACTGCGACCGGCTGAACCTGAGCGAGATCCTGATCCAGCTGGGACAGAAGGCCGTGCCGGGAGAGGGAACGCTGAACGGAACACTTCCCGTGACCATCTCGCCCGGGAACATCGTGTTCCATGACGGATTCCTGAACACGACGCCGGGGGTGACCGGCTCTCTGAAACTGACCGGTACGGAATATCTCACGGCGGGAATTCCCGAAACCATTCCGCAGTATGCCCAGCTGAAATTTTCGCAGGACGTCCTGAAGGATTTCTCCTACGACTGGGCAAAACTGAATCTTTCCAGCAAAAACGACATTCTGACGCTGCAGATGAAAATCAGCGGCCGTCCCACCCGTCCTCTTCCCTATCGTTACGACGGCGGGCAGCTGGTGCGGATCAATACGCTGACCACGTTTGCCGGGGTGCGTCTGGATGTGAATTTCACTCTCCCCCTTGCCAATGTACTGAATATTATCAACAAGTTCAAGAAACTCTCAGGAGGCACACAATGAAAAAAAGTCTGATGATGACGGCGTCCGCGCTTGCCGCGGCGGCACTGACCGGTTGTTTTTCCCACACGGTCGATGTGAAACCCGTGGAAGTGAAGCCGGTGCACATTACGCTGGATGTGAATCTCAAGGTGGACAAGGAACTGGACAACTACTTCGACGAGGGAAAGACTTCCGAAACCGCAGTGGATCCGGAAAAGAACGCCGCTTCCCGGAAACAGGATGGCGTCGATTACTCCCGGGATGCGATGATTCAGCGCTACAAGGCGAGAAAAAGCGTGATTGCCGATCTCAAAACCCGTGGAATCGTCGGAGAAAATTCCAACGGGCTGCTTGCATTCGTCACAACGAAGCAGGAGCAGCAGGCGGTTGTCCGGGAGGAAAACCGGGATCGTCGTCAGCTCTATAAAATGATCGCCGAGGAGAACAATCAGACCCGCGAGGTCATCGCCGCCCGCGCCGCCATCCGTTTCGCCGAGCGCGCCGGAGTCGGGGAATACATCATGCAGAACGGGGAATGGCGGAAGAAACAGTAACCGTTTCCGCCTTTTTCTCCCCGCCCGGCTGATCGTCGGGTCAACCAGAAAAAATTCCGAAACCGGTTGCAGAATCCGGAAAGAATGTTATACTATTGTCATTGGAACCAAAGCTGAATCAGGAGATGGAACATGCCTTTCGATCATGGAAGCATAGCGCTTACAATCTGCCCGTTGTCCGCACCGCTGCCGGACGACTTTCTGGAAAAACTGGCCGCGTCCTCCGCGGGAAAACTCGAAAATGTCAAGGAGGAGCCTGAAATCGGCTGGGTCAGCGGACGCTTCCTGCTGGAAACCGACATCAATGAGACCACCTGCATCTGCGGCGGACATCTTTATCTGAATCTGCGGAAGGCAGAGCGCAAGATCCCCTCCTCCCTGCTGAACGCGATCTGCCGCCGCGATGAACTGGCGTATATGAAGGCAAACGAAACCTTCTCCGTTCCGCGCATGGAGAAAAAACGGATCAAGGAGGAGGCCGTCAAACGAAATCTGATGAAAATGCCGCCGATCATTTCCGGCACGCCGCTGGTGGTCGACCGCGCGGAAAATGTCATGTATGTCGGAACGGGATCGCTGAATCAGGTGGACCTGATTATCAGCGCGTTCGCCAGTCAGCTCGGGGTGGAGCCGGTGCCGGTCAATGTGAACGAACTGATGCTGAAGCTCTTCAAGGAGGACTCCTCCTCGCTGCCGAATCTGGTGTTCACTTCGAACGCGTCCGCGGCGGAGATGGATCTTACGCCGGGCCGGGATTTCCTGACGTGGCTCTGGTATTTCTCCGAACTCAATGCGGGGGAACTGCAGGTCGGGGAGCTTGGAACCTTCCAGCTGGGCATCGAGGGGCCGCTCACCTTCGCGTTCTCCGCGGAGGCGAAAGGCGCGGAAGAGAGCGTGGTGAAGAAGGGATGTCCTCAGATCTCCGCGGAGGCGAAAGCCGCGCTGGCGGTCGGGAAAAAACTCAAAAAGGCAAAAATTCTGCTTGCCCGCGATCAGGATGTCTGGTCCTTCACGTTCGATGCGGACAAATTCAACTTTTCGGGACTTACGCTGCCCGAGGGCGAAGAGATGGACCGCGACAGCTTCTTTGCGGAACGCGTCGAATATCTCCATGTCTTCCACCGGGCAATTGAGGCGTATTTCCGGAAATATGTCGAGTGCGTCACGGGAAAGACGCGCGGCGAGGTCGAAAAAGACATCAAGAAATGGGCGGCGGACCGGGAGTCGTTTTAATTCGTCGTCTTTCCGGCTGTTTCCGGAGGGACCGTGCGCAATACAGCGCGGAATGCGCAAACACAAGGAAGGAGGCCAGTATGTCGGAACTCTTCAACAATGGAGCGGCGCTTCTCAGAATTTACACGGCGGAGAAGGATCAGGTGAACGGAATGCCTCTCTATGAATGGCTTGTGCAGAAAGCCGTGGCGGAGGGGCTCTCCGGCGCAACGGTCCTCCGCGGGATCGGCGGATTCTGTTCCAGCAATCCGGTGCTCGCTCCCGAATTCCGGGGATTCCAGATCAATCAGCCGGTCCTGGTGGAGATCGTGGACGTGGAAAAGAATCTCGAACAGTTCATTCAGAAGATTGACAACCTGATTCCGCGCGGTCTGATGACGCTCCAGCCGGTGCAGACCCGCTATTACGGAAAACGGTGAAGATGGAACCTTCCTCCGGCGGCGCTTCGCGGAAACTTCGGAGCTTTCTGCATTCGCCGCTTCTGAAATTTCTGCTGAAAGCGGGGATCGCGGCGGCGCTGATCGCCTGGGTGATCGGCGGGGACGGACGCGCCATGCTCCACTCGATCCGCCGGATGAATCCGCTCTGGATGCTCCTCTGCTTCCTTGCCATCCTGGGACAGACGGCCGGAACGGCTGTGCGATGGAAGTTCCTGATCGCCAAAGAGCTGAATGTCTCCTTTTCCGAGGCGTTTCATCTGACGGCGATCGGATTGTTCGCCAATTTGTTCATTCCGGGCGGCGCGGTCGGCGGGGATGTGGTCAAGGCAACCCTTCTGGCTTCGAGGGCCGGAAAGGGAAAACGGGTGGAGGCGACCATTTCCATTCTGGTGGACCGCATCGTCGGCATGGCGGGGCTGTTCCTTCTGACGCTGGGACTCCTGCTCGTGTTCCTGCGCCGGATTCTGGAACTGCCGCCCGCCGCGGGATTCCTGGTCTTCGTTCTGGCCATGATCTGCGTTGGCGGACTGCTGGCAACCTGTGTGCTTTTTTTTCAGGATTTCATTTTCCGCTGGGCGCCCGCGGCAAAACTTCTGGCGTTTGCCGACCGCTGGATGCGCGGAGTGCCGGGGGGGATAGTCCGTTCGGTTTCCGCCTACCGGAGCCGCTGGAGGACCCTTGGCGCCACGACCGTTTTTTCAGCGCTTCTGCTTCATCCTCTCCTGATTCTGGCGATGTTTTTTGCGCTTTACGGGGAGCTGGGGCATCTGCCGGAGGCGGGGACGACCATGACGGCCGTTGCCTGCGGCAGCGTCGCGGCGGCAGTTCCCGTGACCCCCGGGGGAATCGGAACCCGGGACGCCGTCATCACGACCCTTCTTTCCGCATGGGGCATGCCGGAGAGTTCCGCCGCAACCGCCATGATCCTTTATACAGCCATGCTTCTGCTGCTTGATCTGCTTTGCGGCATCGCCTTTTTTCTCCCCGGAGCGCGCGGCAGAGGTCCGGTGGTCCGTTCCGGAGAGGATGGCGGGGAGACCGCTCACTGCCGGAAGAGCTGACGCATCCGCTCTTTCAACGTCGGCGCGTTCCCGCTTTCTTTCCCCGCCGCCGGAAGCGGAAACGGCTCTTCCCCATCGGGCGGGTACGAGAAAAACGCATGGACGGTGTTCCCGGAAAGCTGCGATGGCTCTCCCTCCCGGAGAGCGCATCGGCTTCCCTTCCGCGAGGCCACTCGGCTCCTCATGGAGTTTGCAGCTTCTTCTGGAATCGCCTCCCGATGACGCTTCCGACTCCTTTTGCTCCAAGCCTGACGCTCCTCCCCTCTTCCTTTTTTTCCTGTGTCCGGGGCGGGGTTGCTTGCTTTCGGAGTCGATGATGCTTTCTCCCGCACGACATTTTTCCCGTTCAGACGTTCTTTTCTCCGGTCGTCCGCGGGATCGGAGGAGGGGGATCGAGAGGGAAAAAATCGGCGATTTCAGCAGTTTCCCCCCTTGACAAGCATCGGGTTTTATAGTATAATTAAAGTTGTGTGATAAGTTATACGATAAAAAAGAAAAGCAAGTGTGAAATGGGGCGGCATAAGAATACGGACGGAACCTTTGTTCCCGCCGGTTTGAAAATCCGGTTTGAAGTGATCAACAAACTGTATCAGTCCCCGGAAACGTCGGTCAAGATTCCGTCCGCCCGGGAGCTTGCCGCGCAGTTTCACCTTTCTCCTTCCACCGTGACGCTGGAGTTGCAGAAACTGGTTCGGGAGGGATATCTGATCGGCCGCCGCGGATCGGGAACGTATACGAATCCGCAAAATGTGCACTTCATTCCCGGATCGGTCAGCCGGAAAGTGGTGGGCATTCTCGTTGCCGACGGGAAATTGCTGGTGTATGATGCGATTGACTGGGCGGCACAGTCCTGGTGCGGCATGGCGCTCTCTCCCGATGTGGCGCGGCCCCGATTTGTGACTCTGCTGACCAGCTCGAAGGAGAATGTCTATGAGGAGCTGAAGACACAGAATCTTTCCGGTCTGATCTGGATTCATCCGCCGCAGGATTCTCTCTGGGTGATCCGGAAGCTCCAGAAAGACGGACTGCCGACGGTCGCAGTGAAGTTCAGCGGGGAAGCGGGGATTCCCTCCATTGATTACGCCTTTTTCGACAGCGGAAGGAAAATCGCCGCTCAGCTTGCGCAGGAGAAGCGGCACCGGATCTTCTATGCTCCGACAAATGACGACGTCTGGGCCCTCCAGCGGGTTGCCGGAATCCGGGAGTACAGTGCGCATCATCCGGAAGCGGAACTGCAGCTCCGGGTCTTCTCCTCGGTTCAGAACTGTACCGAGGAGCTGGAACAGCAATTTGCCTCCGGTGAAATTCCCGATGCGTTCTACTGCAATGGCGAATATGTGTTTGTCGTGATGGATCTGATGAAAAAATACGGGATCGACATTCTTGAGCGCTGCCGTCTTTTCGCCGAGGAGCAGCATGTTCTGCAATCCGGCCGGTTCCACGGGTATGTGATCCGCTATCCTTTCCGCGAAATCGGCGAAAAAGTCGCAGAAATGATGGCGGCTCTGCTGAAGGATCCGGAACGGAAGTTCCCGGTCTATTCTGCGAATCCCGCTCTGCTTTTCCGGAACGGAACCGGGGTGCCTTCATGATACGAAACGCGGAAAGAACTGCACATTGTTTCAGTTATAAGACGGTATGTTGAAAAAGAAGGAAAAAGAGTTTTTATGCTGAAATTTTCCATGATGAGTCTCTGTCTTTCGGAATTTCAGACGTCGGAGGAGGTTGTGAAAACGGCACTCTCCCTGGGGCTGAAGGGAATCGACTGGACCAGTGCGGCGTTTCGCGACGACCCGCCGGAATTCCTGAACAGGATCTCGACGGATGCCGGACTGAAGGTCGTCTGCTACATTCCGTTCCTGACGAAACTTTCCCGGGGGGAGGGCGGAGGAGAGGATGAGCTGAAATGGGAGCTGGACCGTGCGGTCGGGGTCGGGTCCGACAAGGTGCTCGTTCCCACCATGCCGATTCCCGGGCTCCGGGACCTCGGAGAGATCCGGAAGCGCTGGATGGAGGTCCTGAACCGGACTGCCGCAGAGTGCGCGGAAAGAAATCTGATTCCGACCATTGAGAACTTTCCGGGGGAATACAGTCCCGTTGTGACGGCGGAGGATTTCCTTGCGTTTCAGCGTCAGATTCCTTCGCTTCGTCTGACCTTCGACGCGGGAAACGCATTCACCGGAGAGGATCCCGTGGAGTCGTTCCGCAGGACGTTTGAGTTTATTGTCCATATGCACTTCAAGGATTTTCATGTGCGTGCCGCCTCCGCTCCGGGGTTCTGGCGCGGACGGGACGGCCGGTGGTATCGGCCGGCTCTGATCGGCGAAGGCGCAATCGACCATTCCCGTATGCTCCGCGCCGTTCTGGAAAGCGGCTATTCGGGATGGGGAAATATCGAATATGAGGCGTCGGATCTTCCCAGGGAAACGGGCATCCGGCGCGCGTGTGCTTCTCTCCGGCAGATTGTATCGCAAATTCAACCTATGGAACAGGAAAGGGGTTCAATATGAAACAAACACTGGCTCTGCTGCTTCTGCTGCTGACCACCGGGGGGCTTCTCCGTGCGGAACAGATCCCGCTGGCATCGGAATCTGGGCTCAAAACATGGAAAAAGACGATTCAGGGCGTCACGCTGGAAAAAGGGTTCGTGAAAATCGAGCCGACCGCGGAGGATCTGGTCAAGGGAAAAGGGCTTCTGGGGATCTGGCGTCCTGTCGTCCTGAAAAAATACGCCGGAAAGGATGTCATCCTTTCCACGGACATGATGCTGAAAGGCCTCTCCGTTCTGCGGGCTGAAAAATACAGCGGAAGCAAGTTCATGATCCACTACCGGAAGGACGGGAAAGTCATTTACCGGGGCATGGCGGATCGTCTGGGCAGCGCTCCCTGGAAAACGTATGAATTCCGCTTCAAGGTTCCCGCCGACGGCCGGTTCAATGTCTCCCTGGGGATGCAGGCGAAGGGGATGATCTGCTTCCGGAATCTGAGAATTCGTCCGGCGGAAGTCTTTGCCGATTTTTCCTCCTCCGCCAATATGGGATTCGCCGATTCCAAAGAGAAGGACGGCAAGGGCGGATGGTCCGATCAGGGACCCGACAACGACGCCTCCGGATTCGATTTCCGGAAGTCGTCCTACTCCGGCGTTCCCTTCCATGTGACGGATCCGGCGAAAAACAACGGGAAATCGGTTCTTACGTTCGGCTCGGTGAATTTCCCGAAAGGGCTGAAAACGGTTCGGATTCCGGTCTCCGCCGATGAGATGAAAATGCTCTATCTGCTTCATACCGCCTGCTGGGCTCCGACGAAGGGGGACGCGGGAACGATCACACTGAAAGGAAGCAAAGGCGAACAGAAGATTCCGGTCCGCTTCAAAGTCGATCTCGGTGACCAGTGGAATCCGACCACACTTCGGAACGGACTGGTCGGCGCGGTCTGGAGCAACCGTACCGGCGGAAGCAACGGACTGTATGTCAGCCGCTTCCCCGTGAAAGCGGATCTCGGAACGATCCGGGAGATTCAGCTGGAGGGGGGATCGACCGGCGCGGTCTGGATCGTGGCCGGAATCACACTCTCCGGAACCGACTTTCCGCGTCCGAAAACAGAAAAGTTCGTGGTGCGTGCCGGAGACCGTTTCCGTGCGCTGAAGCGTCCGCCGACTCCGCAGATCCTCCCCGGCTCCGCGCTGGATTTCTCGGAACTCAACACGGGAAAAATCGAACGGATCATCATCAACCGTCATGGGCGTCTCGCCAAGGAAAGCGCTCCGGAAGAACCCTTCCGCTTCTTCGCCGTGGAGGTCAGCACCAGTCAGAAGGATCATTACGTGAACCATGACGATGGAAAACGGAAGCTCAATGCCCGCGCCTTCTGGAAGGACAAGAACCGGATCAGCGCACTGGTCCGCGAGATCCGCCGCCACGGCTGCAACATGGTGCGGCTCCACAGCATGGATATGGTGACGGTGACCGACGGCGTCGCAACGCTGAACCCGGGAAAAATCGACCTCTGGGACTGGTGTGTCGCCGAATGCAAAAAGAACGGAATTTATATTCAGATCGACACCATGCATGTGCAGGGCTTTTCCAAATTCAACCAGTGGATGCGGGAGGGCAGGGCGCGCAACGCCAAATTCCAGCTTCTCTTCAGCAAGGCAATGCGTGACGAATACCGGATCGGCATGAAGGCGTTTCTGGATCATGTCAATCCCTACACGAAAACCGCCCTGCGCGACGATCCCGTCCTTGCGGTTCTGAACTACTGCAACGAACAGGAATTTGCCTTCATCTCCACCGAATTCCCGTGGGATGCCGCGCTCCCGGAATGGCGCAAGTTTGTTGGCGAGCCGAACGCTCCGATGTTCACACGCAAAGAGTGGGTCACCAAAAATGAAAAAGGCAAAAAGATCAATGCGTTCATCACCATGAAATGGCGCGAAATGCTCGCGTGGTACCGGAAAACGATTCATCAGGAGATCGGCTACAAAGGACTTGCGAATCTCTGGGAGATGACCAGCTCCATGCACTACAATGTTCTCCGGAATGATCTGGACTATGTGATGATGCACGCCTATCACGCCCATGCGATTGATTCCAAAGTGCAGTCGCAGGGCAGCGACATCGGCGGAGGACTGAAACAGCTCCGGACCCTGCTCGATGCCCGCATTGCCGGACGCCCCTTCCTTGTGAACGAATATGCCTCCGTCTACTGGAACCGCTACCGTTATGAGGAGCCGTTCGCGGTCAGTGCCTACGCCTCCTTCCAAGGATTCGACATGCTTCTCCGCCACGGTTCGCCGATTCATGTGGTCAACGGCGAACGCATTTTCCCGTGGATCATGTTCCACGATCCGATCTGCAAGGCGTCGCTGGTGCAGACCGCGCTGCTGTATGGTCGGGGCGATGTTCAGGAGGGAAAACGCGGCGTCCGGCTGACCTTCTCTGAAAAAGCGGTTTCCGACAACATGATCTGGAACGATGCGCTGAACTCCATGCAGTCGCGTCTCTCTCTGATTGCGAAGTTCGGACTGGAGCAGACCGATCCGGCGCCGACGCTCCGGCCTCCGGCTCCGGCGGATGATCTGCGCATTCCGCTGCTCGGCGGTGCGCAGGTCGTTGAAAACACGCAGGGATTTGCCTCCTCGCTGGAATCGGGAACGGGAAGTTTCAGTCTCGCCGATCAGATCACGGTTCTTCGCAACAAGGGAATCATCGACCGCGCAAACCGCAGCGACGGCGCCTATGTGTTTGAAAATTCGACCCGGGAACTGTATGTCGATTCCGTCCGGAACTATATGAGTGTGAATACGCCCCGTTTCCAGGGAGTCTGCGGGGAGGTGACGGCAAAGGCCGCACTCCGGGATGTCTCCATTGAACTCCTGAAAACCAGAGGCGTTGTCAGCGTGGCATCCCTCCGGAAGGGAAAGCCGATCGCCGAATCCGACCGTCTGCTCCTGGTCTATGCCACCAATGCCCTCTGCAATAACATGGCCTTCGAAAACGACTCCATGATGAAGGTCCTCTACTACGGGGAAAATCCGACCATGATCGAAACCGGCCGTTTCCGGGTGACGATCCGGAATCGGAATGCGGGAAAACTGAAGCTCTATCCGCTGCTGATGAACGGAAAACGCTGCGCGCCCGTCAAGCCGCTTTCCGTCGGGAACGGAACGCTGACTGCTGAAATCGACACTGCGAAGCTCCCGGAGGGACCCGCCCTCTTCTTCGAACTTGCGGAATAATCCTAAACAGGAAAGGAATGAAAATATGAACACTTCAGAGTTGTTTTCCGAGACGCACTGCCGCGTCAGATCCCACATGCGTGCTGCCGGTTTTACCTTGATAGAACTGCTGATCACGATCGCCATCATCGCCATCCTTGCTTCGATGCTGCTTCCCGCGCTGAACGCGGCCAGGGAGAAGTCGTACAAGATCTCCTGTAACAGCAATCTCCGTCAGCTCGGATTCGCCATGATGAACTATACCGGCGACAACGACGACTACTATCCGCGGGCCCGTGCATCCGCCGATACCGGCTATGGCTGGTGGCCGAAATATTTTATTGCCTCGGCGAAATACATAACCTACAAGGGACTCCTCTGTCCCGTTGCCAAAAATGCGATGGGAAGTTACTGGCGTTCCATGTGGGAAAAAGGAAAAATCATTGATTCCAATGCATGGCAGTTTGCCAATTATGGAATCAATTATCGTGAATTCGGGGATGATGCCGATGCGGTCGGTGCATCCAAAACCAGGGCGAGCGAAGTGAAACGTCCGGCAAGTTTCATTGTTGCCACGGAAGGCGGGAACGGGGATGGGGCCGGTTCCTTTGGAACCGTGGTGACTCCCTATATGAGAGTCGACAATTGTTCAAACTGGGGATGGAACACCGTCTATCCGCGCCATCAGAAGGACGTGAATGTTCTCTGGGGCGACGGACATACCACTTCCGTCACCGGCTACGGTCTGACGACCGAGGAGGTCGCCAAGTATCTGACCGGCGCGAACGGTCCGCTCAAAGGGGCCGGCTATGTCGACAACTGCTGGACCTGGGATGGAAAAAACAGAAGCTGGGGATCCTGGAAGCGTCCCTGATTCTTCCCGTTTCCGGAGGAAAGAACGAAACCGGATTTTTCCCGTTGTTCCTTCTTGACAATCCTTAAAATGGGGATATTGTCCATTTCAAACGGAACAAACGGAGAATGATTCGTGAAAAAAATTCTGATCTTGAGTGTCTTGTTCGGACTGATGCTCCTGGCGGGACTTTCCGCCGGGGCGTCGGAGCAGCCGTTTGAATGGTTCTGGAACCTTGCGGACAACCGTCTGGAGATTGTCCTTTCCGCTCCGAAGGACGCGTATGTCTACGAGAACATGACGGAAGTCAGACTGGAACACGGCGGAAAGACTCTGCGTGCGGAAAAAACGCCGCTCCCCGTGGAAAAGGAGGATCCGCTGATGGGACGAACCCGGGTCTACGCGGGACGGAACGTCTGGGCCTTTTCCCTGAAAACGGAGGATCTTCCCTTTCTTCTTTCCGTCGCCTGGCAGGGATGCGGAGCAGGGGAGAAGGGTTCCGCGCCCGTCTGCTATCTTCCGACGGATCTGAAAAAGGAGTTTCAAACTCTCGCAGATTCTTCCGGAATCCTGTACGGGAATCAGGCGGAGAAACCGGCCCGGAAGACGGATACGGCCTGTTCCGGCCCGGAATTCCGGATCGAACGGACCGCGTATGGATATCTCGGCAAAGGGGATTTTCTGGCATTTCTGAAAAGGAATCATTCGGCGCTCTCGTTTGCCGGAAAGGGAATTTTCCTTGTGGTGCTTCTGACGCTTCTCGGAGGAATGGCTCTGAATCTGACGCCCTGCGTCCTGCCGATGATCCCGATTAATCTGGCGATCATCGGAGCGGATACGTCGGACCGGAAAAAAGCCGTTCTCCGGGGGTGCGTGTATGCGGCGGGAATCGCGGTTGCGTATGGAATTGTCGGGGTGGTCGCGGTCCTTGGAGGAGCCACGTTCGGTGCGCTGGACTCCCTCTGGTACTTCAATCTGGGAGTCGCGGTGGTGTTCGTCCTGCTTGGACTGTCCATGTTCGATCTGTTTTCCATTGATCTTTCCCGGTACGGATCCCATGTGAAGACCCCGTCCACGGCGCGGCTTGCGGGGGTGTTTCTGCTGGGCGCGATTTCGGCGCTTCTGGCGGGAGCATGCGTGGCTCCGGTGGTGATCGCGGTGCTGATTCATTCGGCGGGCCTCTATTCCTCCGGCAATCCGTTCGGACTGCTTCTTCCGTTTCTGCTGGGGCTGGGAATGGGGCTTCCCTGGCCGCTGATCGCGGCGGGAATCGCGGTCGCGCCCCGGCCGGGAAAATGGATGGTCAAGGTCAAATACGCGTTCGGCGTGCTGATTGTGCTGATCGGAATCTATTACGGATGGCTGGGCGTGCGGCTCCTGACGGCGTCGGAGACTCCGGAAGCCGGATCGGCAGTGCAGACCGGAGTCTCCATCGACCGCGCGTTCGCGGAGGCGGCAAAGGACGGGAAACCGGTCCTCATCGACTTCTGGGCGCAGTGGTGCAAAAACTGCAAGGCGATGGATCTCGGCCCCCTGAGGGATCCGGAGGTTGCGGAGGCGCTGAAACAGTTCCATTTTGTCAAATTCGATGCCACCGCCGTTTCCGATCCGAAGGTCCGGGCGGTCATGGAGAAGTTCCGCGTGACAGGACTGCCGACGTACATCATCGCCGTGCCCAGATGACGGGGAAAAGCACATTTCCCCTCCGTTTTCCGGCGCTTTGACGCCTCTGCCTCCTTTGCGGGAACGGGACTTTTTTCGATCCCGTCTCCCGCGTCTGCCGGATCTTTTTTTTCGAAAGAACTTTAAAAAACGGAAAAATGGAGTATAGTAAAAGATTAAAGCAAACGGTGAACACAATGTCTGAAACGTTCCGAACTTATATTTTGATTGAAGAAGTCTCTGTTATCAGCCCGGTCGCTTCCATTTCTCAGTAATGCGGCCGGGCGGACATTCTGCTGCGTATTCCTTATTGCAGTGCTCTGAGATCCCTTGTTTATTTCGATGAAAACAGAAACTGGAATGAAAGTATAGAATCATGACAACAGCACAGAATCAGGACACCAAACTTTATAAAGGCGCGGAAATCGCAATCAAAACCCTGGAAGCCCTCGGAGTCGACACCGTGTTCGCCTATCCGGGCGGAGCGGCGATCGAATTTCATCAGGCGCTCAAGGACTCCCCGATCCGGGTCATACTGCCGCGAAACGAACAGGGCGGCGCCTTCGCCGCGGATGGATATGCCCGCGTGACCGGAAAAACCGGCGTCTGCATGGCAACCAGCGGGCCCGGCGCGACCAATCTTCTCACCGGCATCGCCGATGCCTACATGGATTCCATTCCGATGGTCATCATCACCGGTCAGGTTGCGGCAAACTTCATCGGGAAGAACGCGTTTCAGGAGACCGATATCATCGGCATGACCCGTCCGATTGTCAAGCACAGCTATCTGGTTCTTGATGAGAAGGACATCGTCTCCACCATTGTCAATGCGTTTTATCTGGCGAACAGCGGCCGGCCCGGTCCGGTTCTGATCGACATTCCGAAAAACGTTCAGCAGAAAAAACTGCCGTTCGTGTTTTCCGACCGGCCCAGTCTGACCGCCTACGAGCTCCCGCCCGCTCCCGAAAAGAAGGAGATCGAGGCGATCCGCGCGGCAATTGCAAAATCCAGACGGCCCTGTCTGTACGCGGGCGGCGGAATCATCGCATCCGATGCCGCGGGCGAACTGACCCGTTTCGCGGAACTATACCAGATTCCGGTTGCCACGACGCTGATGGGCGTCGGTTCGATTCCGGAGGATCATCCGCTCTCCCTGAAATGGCTCGGAATGCACGGAACCTATTATGCGAATTATGCGGCGAACGAGTGTGATCTTCTGCTGGCGTTCGGAGCCCGATTCGATGACCGCGTCACGGGGGCGGTGGAATCCTTTGCCCGGAACGCGTTCATTGTCCATGTGGATATTGACCAGTCGGAGATCAACAAGAATGTCCGGGCGGATCTCGGCATTGTCGCGGATATCCGGAGCGTTCTGATCGAACTCAACAAGAATCCGGTGCGCAACGACTACTCCGAATGGATGAAAACGATCGAAGGTTGGAAGAAGGAGTATCCGCTCACCTATTCCAAGGAGGAGGGAGTGCTCAAGCCCCAGAGCGTGGTGGAGACCATCTGCCGCCTGACCAACGGAGAGGCGGTGATCGTTCCCGGCGTCGGACAGCATCAGATGTGGGCGGCGCAGTTCTACACCTTCAAGCATCCGCGGCAGCTTCTGACCTCCGGCGGACTCGGATCCATGGGATTCGGACTGCCCGCCGCCATGGGCGCCAAAGTCGCGGCCCCGGAAAAAATGGTCATCAACATCGATGGCGACGGCTCCTTCCAGATGAACATTCAGGAACTCGGAACGGTCTACGCGGAGGATATTCCGGTCAAGATGGTGATTCTCAACAACCAGCATCTCGGCATGGTGGCGCAGTGGGAGGACCGTTTCTATGGAAGCCGGCGCGGCAATACGGATCTGACGCTCGAAGACCGGAAGCCGTATCCGGATTTTGTCACCATTGCCAAAGGGTACCGCATTCCCGGACGCGAAGTCTTCCGCGAGGAGGAACTTGAGGACGCGGTCCGCGAGATGCTCGAAACTCCCGGACCCTTCCTGCTCGATTGTCACACCTTCTATCATGATCATGTGCTGCCGATGATTCCTCCGGGAAAATCCTATAAGGATATTCTGGTGAAATGAGCTCGCCGATGGAACGAATGATCCGCGAACGGATGGAGGTCATCCGTTCCAAGGGGCGTCTGCGCACGCTGCGGGCGGTTCGGAGAGTCTCGCCGCGGGAATGCGTCATCGACGGAAAAAAACTGATTGATTTCTCCTCCAACGACTATATGGGGCTCTCCATGCGTCCGGAACTGATCCGGGGCGCCGTGGAATGGACCGAACGGTTCGGAACCTCCTGCGGAGCCTCGCGTCTCATCTCGGGGACGAGTGGAGCGTGTCTGGAGCTGGAGGAGAAAATCGCCGCATGGAAGGGGTTTGAAGGCGCTTTGATCCTGAGCTCCGGATATGCGGCAAACGTGGGAATCGTTTCGGCTCTGGCGGGACGGGGATCGGCTGTTTTCGCAGACAAGCTGAATCATGCCAGCATCAATACGGGCTGCCTTCTTTCGCAGGCGGAGTTCCGGAGGTATCGTCATTCGGACACGGGACATCTGGAGAAGCTGCTGGCCATGTCGCAGATCCCGGAAAAACTGGTGGCCTCGGACACGGTATTCAGCATGGACGGGGATCTGGCGCCGCTTTCCGAACTTTTCCGTCTTTCGCGGGAACACGGAGCCATGCTGTTTCTGGATGATGCTCACGGCACCGGCGTGACGGGCGTGCGCGGAAAGGGGCTGGCTTCCCCGGAAAACTGTGATGTGGCGCTTGCCACGTTCAGCAAGGCCATGGGGGCGTTCGGCGGCTGCATCCTCTGCTCGCGGGAATTGCGGGAGTATTTTATCAATGTCTGTTCGCCGTTTATTTTCAGTACGGGAATGCCGCCATCGACTCTGGGAGCGATTTCCGCGGCGGTGGATCTGATTCAGACTCCGGAGATGGAGGAGGCGCGCTCTCATCTGCATGCGCTTTCCGGGATCGCCAGGGACGCGATCCGCTCGCTGGGATTCGACTGCGGCAGTTCCGAAACGATGATTCTGCCCGTCATCATCGGAGATGCGACGAAAACGCTGGAGTTTTCCAGGAGACTCTATGAAAAAGGAATTCTGGCTCTGGCGGTTCGTCCCCCGACGGTGCCGGACGGGACCTCGCGCATCCGCGTTTCTCTGAACGCGGATCATACCAGGGAAGATGTTCAGCGTCTGATCGACGCTCTCGCAGAAATAAAAAAGGAGACTGCAGAATGAACAGAAAATCAGTGCGGCTGGTGTATCCGGAGGGAAAGCAGAAGGCGTTCACTCTGAGTTATGATGATGGAAATGTCGCAGACCGGAAACTGGTGGGAATCTTCAACAAGAATAAACTCAAGGGGACCTTTCATCTGAACTCCGGTCCGATTCTGGATCCGGAAGACAGCTGGCATATCAAAGGGGATGAAGTGAAGGATCTCTATGCGGGGCATGAGGTTTCGATTCACACTCTGACCCATCCGTATCCGGACCGTGTCGCCAAAAACATCCAGTTTTATGAGATTGTGGAGGATCGCCGGAATCTGGAGCGTCTCTGCGGCTATGCGGTCCGCGGCATGTCGTATCCGATGGGAACGTGGAATCAGGATTCGCTCGACATCCTGAAAGCGGCCGATATCGTCTATTCAAGAACGACAAGGGCGACGAACAGTTTTGCGCTTCCGGAGAACTGGCTGCTCTGGCATCCGACGGCGCATCAGTCGCATCACATTCTGGAACTGGCGGACCGCTTCCTCGGGGAGGACCGTGATCTTTCCACCCTTTATGTCTGGGGACACAGCTTCGAGTTCGACCGCAATCCGGACAACGAGCTGAACAACTGGAAGATGATGGAGGAGTTCTGCGAGAAAATGTCCGGGCACGACAATATCTGGTATGCCACCAACATTGAGATCTACGATTACATTACGGCGCAGAGCCGTCTGTATTACACCATGGATCTTTCGAAAGTGACGAATCCTTCGGCGATTCCGGTGTGGATCAAGGTGAACGGAACGACGGTCAGAATTCCGGGCGGAGCGACGGTGGAAATCTGACTTTTTCGGGAAAAAAACAATTTAAATTTGCAATTTCCCGAAAGCGTGATACATTAAAAGTCTTGAGACTGATATTTTAACTTTTCAGGAAAGATAACGGAAATCATGGAAAAAGCAAAAAAGACAGAAATCATCGGAAAATTCGCCCGCAAAGAAGGTGACACCGGATCTCCGGAAGTGCAGATCGCCCTTCTTTCCCAGCGCATCGCGGAAATCACGGAGCACATGCGTTCCCACAAGAAGGATCACAGCACCCGCAGAGGTCTTCTTGGAATGGTCAGCAAGCGCAAAAACCTTCTCAAGTATCTCTCGAAGGAGAATCATGAGAAGTTTGTTGAGATTTCCAGCGAACTCGGAATCCGCGGACAGAAGTAATCGGGCATTCGGATTTCAAGGAAAGAAACCGGCTCCTTTCAGAGCCGGTTTTTTTTTGCCCGGATGAATTTTTCGGATGGGAAAAGGTCTTTGAAAAGGTGCGGCAAAGCGGCGGATTTCTACTCCTGCCGTGCTCCGTTGGAACGGTGTTCCGAAAGATGCCGTATTTGTTCCCGGATTTTGTTCTGCAGAACGGCTTCTTCCGCCGAAAGTTCTTTCTTCAGATTCATATTGGAGAGGGTGACTGCAGAGTTCCCATTGTTGGTGAGGCTGATATGCAGGGTGTCCTGTTCTCCGGAAACGTGAAGACGATAGATCAGTTTCGTTTCGGTTCTGCCCAGGAACTCAATGGTGATGAACGGGTGCTCGACGGGAAAATCGCAGGAGATTTCCGGAGTGAAGTGATCGGATGAAATTTCCAGGAGCCAGCTTCCCTGCAGCAGATAGACATACAGGAAAATGTTTTGCTTCGGTTCCAGCACGGCATTGATTTCCCGGGGATATAAGGTGATGAAGGTCCGGATTCGGATCGGTTCCGGCAGGTTGATGTAGTGGAAGCCCGGAGCGGAATTCGCCACATCCTGAATCTTTTTCAGAAAAATGTGTTCGTCTTCCGGATTTCCCGTGAAAAAATAGTAATCGCAGAGAGTTGGTACGGTGTCCGGGGTCAGCAGAATTTTTCTTGCGTAAAAATGATCATCATAGTAGACTGCCGGGCGGGTGTAGTGATAGCATCCTTCTTCTTTATGCAGGGTTTTGGCCAGAAAGGTGGAGTAGAGCGGGTTGTATAATGCCGGATAATGTTTCAAAATGGATTTGACGCGGTCTCTGAAATCAAGATAGTTTTGCGGCAGGGCGTAGAACCCTCCCAGTTCCAGAAGATAAAGAATGGTCAGAACTCCGGATCCCAGAAGCAGGCAGAAGAAAGTTCGTCTCCAGAAAGAATTTTTCAATTCCGCAACGGCTGTTACAACAAAGAAGACGGCAATGGGCGCGCTCCAGACAAGATAGCGGGATATTGCCGTGATTCCGCAGTTGATGTGAATCATGAAGGAAAAGAGAAATACGGTGCAGAGAAAAGAGAAGCCGAAGAGAAAGTGTCTCCAGTTCCTCTGAATTCCTGTCATGACCAGCAGCAGGAAGTACAGGGGGAGAATCAGGTTGTAGTAGGGGAGAAAACCAAAATCCAGATCAAAGAGATAGGCGGCAAAACGCGGGAACAACTCGTGCGTGGAGGACATGTTCTGCATCGTGATAAAATGATGAAACTGCAGCCATGTCCAGAAGAGTGGAAATATCATGGGAAGGAAACAGCATGCCAGAAGAGCGGTGTTTCGGAGAAACGACCGGTTTTTCCACAGATTCCGAAGTCCGGTCCCCGGAAGAGTGTCCATGAAATAGTACAGGAGGATCAGAAGCCCCAGCGGCATTACGGTCACGTTCAGACTGCCTGCGAGAGAAACCGCGAGGGCCGCCAGTTTGTATTGTCTGTTCCAAAGGAAAATCAGTCCCAGGCTGACAAAGGCGAACAGACAGATCTCCGCGCTTGGCCAGACCAGATAGACAAGCGCCGGTGACACCGCCTGAAGAAAGATCAGCAGCATCTTGTACGTCTCGTTCAGTTTGAGGAAAAAAAAGAGCGCCAGCAGGGGAAAAATCAGCAGCAGGGCATTGGTGAGGGGAAAGGAGTAGGATGCGCTGATTCCCGCAAGAGGAAGAAGAACGCAGGCCGGAATGCAGAGAAATGAATAGGTCCCCCAGTAGAAGGATCTTCCCAGATAGTTCGGATCAAAGGCCGGAGCGGTTGCAAGACGGACAAGAAAATTGGAATCGTTTTTCTGATAGACCGGAAGTTGTCGTTTCCCGTTCCAGCTGGATTCGTGTTCCGGAAACAGTTTCTCCGCCGTTTTCAGATCTCCTCTTTTAAACGAAATGGAGAAACGTTCCATCAGAGTGATGGTGGAGAGCATGTAGTGATAGGATTCTCCCACGGGCTGTGGGGGCGCGATGTATACGCCTGCCAGGTAATACATGGAGGCCAGAAGAAGAATGATAACGGAAATCTTCCGGCAGAGATTCTGTTTCTGTCCGGCGAAAAGCTCCCGGAGATGATTCCATTGGTGTTCCATAGAGATTCCTTCAATGTCCGCTGAAAATGAGAAAAAGATCTTTTTTCAAATTTAATAAATACAGAATGAGCCCTCCGTAACAAACGGAGAGAAGAATCAGGACCGGATCGGAAAAGAAGAGCGTGACCGGATCTCCATCCGTTCCCCGTTCGATCTCCAGACTGTAACGCATCAGCATCAGAATCAGCAGCGGGACGGTCCAGAGAAACTCTCCTGTGACCTGATTTGTCGGAGAGATGCACCACTGGGAATAAAACACAATCGTCAAAGCCATGAAAAGATACATGTTTTTATCCAGAAAAGCCAGCGTATAACGTTTCAGAACCGCTCTGCTGCCGCTCTGTTCCTCCTTGAGTTCGTTCCGGCGTTTCCCGACACTGAAAAACAGGGAGGCCGCAAGAATGGTCAGAAAAAGCCAGTGCGAAACCACCACTCCGGAGATCACCGCTCCGAAATAGATCCGGAGAAGAAATCCGGCGCTCAACACCGCGATGTCTACAATCGGGAAATGTTTCAGATAAAAACTGTAGGCAATGTTCAGAAGCAGATAGATCAGCAGAAGCAGATAGGCCGCAGGCGAGGAGAGCAAGAGCAGAATGCCGATGGAGAGCAGCAGAAGAATCACGGACAGCGCAATCGCACTTCCGATCCGGATCTGTCCGGATGCCAGCGGACGTCTCCTTTTCCATGGGTGTTTCCGGTCGCTCTCCCGGTCCGCCAGATCATTGTAAATATAAACCGCGGAGGTCAGAAAGGAGAATGCCGCCATCGCCAGAAAAATCCGGATCAGTGCGTCGGCCGTCAGCGGATGATCGGAAAAAAGCAGGGGAAACAAGATCAGGATGTTCTTGCAATAATGCAGCGGACGCAGCAACCTGAAAATATCTGTGATCTTCATACGATTCTGATTTCCCTGTTCCCTGTAAAAAGTCGGTGAATGCCTCACTCCGGCAATCGGATCTCTCCGGGAAAACGGCCTGATTCGTTCTCCGGTTTCAAACCCGGTTTAAATTAGTACCGGATTTCTCTTTTTCAAGGGATTGCAGGCATCCTGCAAAACAAATTCCCGGATTCCGGAAAAGAGACGCTCCGCAGTTCCGGAATTCAATCCGGCTGCGGAGCTCTTTCGGGGCGGAGAGGACGTCGTTTCCGCCTTCCCGCTATTTCCGGATCGTTACGATGACGCGTTCCAGAGCGGCGATAAAACCTCCGTCGGCGAACCAGTCGTCCAGAACCCCCATCTGATCGGCCCGGAGAAAAACCTCCACTTCGCCGTCGACGATCTTCTCCCGGGGAAGGCGGATCTTCAGAAGGCACTCCGGCGTGCGTTCATACGGGCAGACCCACGATTCCCTGCGGTCGTAAATCTCCACCCCTCCGGAATGTGCATAGACATGATACCGATAGGGATTCGGCTGATCCGCGGGTGTCGTGTTGTAGAGATAAAGATTCACCATCCCGTCGGCGGAGGAGGGCAGAGAATCCAGTCCTCCGACCACAAAATGCAGTCCTCTGGGATGCACCCAGAAGGATTTCCCTTCTCCGAGCGAAATGCCGCCATCCGAATATTCCACCGCGGAGAGTGCCGGATTTATGCTCCGGACCAGACGGTCGAATTTCCGCGCCCGGCTCCGTTCTCCGAACACATGATTGCCGAAGCAGTCCACTTCCAGCGCGACCGTCTCCTCTTCGGGAATCCGGCCGGCGAACCATGCGTCGTCTTCCGCATGAATGTTCCGGAGATTTTCCTCGGCGTTCTGGAAGAAGGCTCCGGAATCCGCCGCTGCGCGCTCCAGCTCCGCGATCAGTTCCGGTGTCGGCTGAATCTCGTCGGCGGAAAGACCGTAGAAACGGAACCAGGTGTGGCGGGAATCAAACAGAAGTTCCACAACGTCCCCTTTTTCAAATTCCCCGAGCGGACGTTCCAGCGAGTCGATCCTGCAGTGCTTCGGAACCTGAAATTTCAGCCGCAGCGGTTTCAGAAGAGGAATTTCCAGATAGAGATAGCACTGAAGATGGGCGCGCGTTCCGATCGTCTGCACCCGCCAGAGCGGATGACGCAGTCCCTGAAACTCCGCCGCTGGTGGCTCCGAGGTCATTTCCAGTTCGATTTCGACCCGTCCGGAGAAGCCGGAGGGAAGAACGAGAACGCTGTGTTTCCGACGGTCGTCCAGAACGGGCGGATAGTAGAGAAGAACATGAGGAGAGGAGACCGCCTTCGGAACGGCATCCCAGAGCGCCAGGGGCACCTTCCGTTTCAGCGCTTCCGGAACCTCCGCCACCATCCTCTTTCCGTCGCGGGTGATCCGGACGGCTTTCCGGTCCGATTCCGCATAATCCCGCGGTGCGGAGGTGTCATCCGCCCGGAAGGTCCACGTCTCGGTATAGTCATAGTGGTAGTAGGGAAGCGTCTCCTGATGGGCGAACACGGCCTTGTAATCCTCCATTTCCATCCCGATGGAAGGACCGGAATTGATGGGCTTGTCCATGATCCGTGTCCCCGCCAGATAATCCCGCTGGGTGAAGACAATCTCCGGATGCGAAGGACAGAACCGTTCGTAATAGGATGCGACATCTCTTCCGGTGGCAAAGACGATCGGTTCTTTGCGCGCAAGTTCGAGAACCAGCTCCATTCCGCGGCGGTTGTGCTTGGTCATGGAGCGCACGCCGAACGTTCTTCCGAATTCGAACCCGGCAATCAGAAAGAAGGGGGCCTTTTTGAATTCAGCCGCCTTCAGGTAATCCATCA
The DNA here is from genome assembly GCA_944390735.1 of uncultured Victivallales bacterium. Taxonomy (GTDB): domain Bacteria; phylum Verrucomicrobiota; class Lentisphaeria; order Victivallales; family UBA1829; genus UBA1829. Next base: position 45,254 of record CALXRL010000074.1, read on the forward strand.
GAAAATTGCGGAAGCGTTCCGGAAACGCGCCGGATTCCACGGTCCTGTGCCAGCGCAGAAAATGAGACGGGGAAAGCACATTGTCTCCGAAATGCACCACATGGGGCATGTAGAGATGATAGGAATTCATACTCATTTCCAGAACATTGGGTTCTCCGGCGGGAGCCCGGCGGGCCGGTTTGCGGAAGTCGTCGTCGGCCGCATAGAAGGGCTGGTTGACCATGCCCCAGTGATTGATCGCCCAGTGCCCGTCGGACCAGTTCTGCTCCGGAACAATGGAGTGCAGAACATTCCAGTGAAGGCGCTTCATCGCCTCAATCAGCGAGTTCGACGGGGTATAGGTGGCAAATCCGTGGAGGGGACGGAGTCCCTTGCTCTGGAAATACTCATCCATTTTTTTCAGCCGGAGGACGATCTCCTCCGTATTCAGCGACTCCCAGTTTGAATTCCTCTGCCGGAAGGATTCGTCGAAAAGATCGAACTGATTGGGCATCATATGCGGATAGAGCGCATCGCCGTAGTCCTGTTCGTATCCCCGGAAGGTCGAATCCTGCACCTGTCCCGGGCCGATGTAGTAGTTCAGCGGAATCCGTTTCGCATGGGCGACGCTGTCGAAAGCGTCCGCCGTGAAAACACCGACGGTCAGCTGCATCACCACCGAGTGATCCCCCGCGACTCCGAGATAACGGATCTGTTTCTCCGCTTTTCCCGTGTCTTCATAGATCAGGTAATGACCCGGATGCAGCGGCCCTATGCTCTCTCCCCGGCCGGCGGAGATGACCTTGTTCCCGGTGGAAAGATACGGATGTTCAAAAATTTCAGAGTCGAATTCCAGTGTGATTTTTTCTGTTTTATCGTACAAGTAACGCATCTTGGCTCCCATGATTTTCCATTGCGGTCCTCCCATAAGATACTGCTTTTTTGCCGGAATAAAAGCAGGGCTTTCCGCATTCTCCGCTTTTTTCGGAAAATTGCGGGAGGGCGGACCGCGAAAGAGGGAGGTTTCAAAAGAAAACCGCCTTTCCCCGCCTCTTCCCCGGGGAGGTGGCGGGCTGCTTTTCCATACGAAAAAGGGGGCTCGTGAAAATGAGACCCCCTTTCGCCGCTCCGATGGCTTTCCCGGAATCTTTCCGGGCGGTTTCCACGCGATTGCGTCCTTTTCTTTTCCCCGGTTCCGGATGGGAGAGAACGGGGGGAAGGGGATTTCCGAACGTATTCTTCCGAAATCCCCGTGTTCGCTCAGGGAAGGAGAACCAGATCCATCCACTGGTCCGGACGTTTCGGCTGCTGGCCGATGCCGGGGGTCAGTTCCAGAAATCCGACCCGTTCCTTGCCGTTGTTCACGTTGACGATCAGACTGGCACGCATTGTCGAGTAGGAGCGCAGGCGGAAGGGACTGACGGCGCGTCTGGAAAATGCCGCTTCATAGACAATGCGGTCGCTGTATTTCTTCACGGCGAATGGCACCTCCAGCGGATCGACCGTGCCGCAGTTTTTCGGCAGACTGTCGTGAATCGCGCTGGACGCCCAGCGGCGTGTGGTCACGGCTTTTCCCGCGCATTGCACCAGACAGTATTCGAAATCGTCGTCCTCCAGCGCCGTGGTGAAGGGCTTTGCGTTGCGGAGGGTGTCGTAACAGATCTGAATGCTGTCCTGTTCCCAGGCTCCGGTCAGTTTTTTCGGATCCGCGAGCGGATGAAAATCGGATTTCCAGACCGTGACGGCGGTATAGAGATAATTGTCATCCCAGGCGTAGCGCAGTTCGGCTCTGATCCGGTCTTCCTTGGGTCCCCACTGTGCTGTTTTGCTGCCGGGGTCGACATTGCGGCGGTCGAGTGTCACGACCGGGATTCCGGCGGGCCAGTCGGAGAGATCGCCGTCGATTTGGATCGCCTTCGGCGTCCGCCGGACAAGCAGAGCACGGAGATCCGCGTTTAACGACGCCTTTTCTTTGGAACCGGGAAGCGTGGCACTTGCCTTGATCTTCTGCTCCGTGGTGGAAATGGCGTGTTTCAGCGAGAACGTCACGCGGGCGGAAGATTCCGGTTCGATGGATGCAATGGTTTTCACGCTTTCTCCGCTGAGGAGTTCCGGCGTATCCATGGAGACCCGGATTCCCTTCAGGGTTTTTCCGGTCTTGTTTTTGACTTCGACGGCGAATTCCTTTTCCGACAGGACCGCAGTCGAAAGAGCGATCGGCGAGGAGCCGTCCGCGATCAGAGTCCCGCGGCGGATCACCTTTTCCAGTTCCGCGGCGGAAAGCGCGGAATCCAGATAAAACGGATATTCGTTCATGGGGATCTCCGCGGCGGAAACCGAGGAGCCGACGAAATCGAATGCGGTCAGTTTTCGGGCATCCTCCGGAAGCAGGCGCAGCATTCCGGGATTGCCGTTCCATTTCCAGAGAACGGCGGTGCGCTTGTCTCCGTGGTCAAAGACGGTGCAACGGTAATCCACACCGAGTTTGATCCGCCGGACGGCTTTCGCCTGTTCCAGACGGTCCGAGATGGTGCGGAGCGCATAGAGCGTCGGGTTCGGAACCGGGATTCCGTTGTTGCCGGGTGATCCGGCAAACAGGGTGTTCCAGGAGGAGCCTTCAGGCCAGACGCTCATGGCAAAGTGATAATAGCGCGCCAGTCCCCCGGAGAATCCCTGAAGAATGTTGCGGATGTCCCGTGCGGCGGCAAGGCGGTTGTACTCCCCGATGAAGCCGGTTTCAAGCTGACAGGGAGAGACGCGTCCGGATTCGGTCGCATAATGGGGAAGTCCTTTCCGGTAGCGGTCGATGATTTTCCGGAGAGTCCGGGTATCGTCGGCATAGTCGGGCAGTTCCGGCAGGGTGCGGTACGGGTGTTCCGAAACGATGGTCAGATGTTCCGCCTCCTTTCCGGCAAGCACGCTGCCGATCCAGGTGAAATCGGTTCCGCAGGTGACCGGACCGGCGAGATCCGCCTTCCAGTTCTGCTGCTTCATCAGCGCGGCGACTTCGCCGATCATCTGCAGATTTTTCCCGACCGTCCATCCCGGGGAGATGTTGGGTTCGTTCTTGACCTCGAAGACGTCGATCCACCGGCCGTGCTTCGCCATGAGCCCGCCGATTTTTTCCATTTCCGATTTCCAGAGCGCCGGATCGGATGCCGCCTTGTGCATCGGACTCATGTTGATGAGAATCTGCAACCCCGCCTTTTTCAGATAGGGCGCATTGGCGAATGCCGTTTCCAGATTGCCGGAGGCCTGTCCGATCCGGACCGAGCCGATCCGGAAGTCCCGCAGATAGCCGATGGCCATTTCGACATTCTGCATGCCGAAGACCTCCACTCCGATTCGCGGGTTCGGTTTCCCGTTGCGCCCGATCACGCCGAGATAGGCGACAGCGGACGCTTCCAGTTCCCCTCCCTTGACGCGGAACACGACGTTGATCGGTCCGCGCAGACTCTTCGGCAGACTCAGCGGAACGTTCTTTTTCCATGTGGTTCCGGGAGAGACGCGGATCGTTCCAAGCTCCGTTTCCTGCACGGTTTTTCCGAAGACGTTCCGGATGGAGCAGGTGAGGGTTCCCTGAAAGAGTTGAGAAAGCGGATTGCGAACCGAAAGTTCCGCTTCGATCTTCTCATCCGTGAAATAGCAGGCGGAGTCCTTGTTCAGTCTGGAGGTGAGGAAGATGCGGCCGGTTTCGCGGAAGACCGCGTGCCCGCCGATGGTGTGTGCGGCGTTGTCGATCCAGACCTTCCCCGGCGCGGAGGGCTGAATCGAGGGAATGGCCACTCCGGTCGGTTTCGCATAGCCGTTGACGATGTCGCCGATGATGGAGACGTTCTTCCGCTTTTCTCCCCAGGCGGGCAGATAAAACTCATATTTTTTCCATTCGGTTCCGATCCGGATTCCCGTTCCCACCGAGATTCCGCTCGCCAGAAAATAGGAGACATACAGACTCTGCGGCCGCTCCGCTTTGGCATAAAAGGAAAAGGAGACGGGCTTTCCGACCTCGTAGGGAACCGGATGGAAGCGCAGCGCTCCGAGAACATCGGGTCCCGCGGGGCGCTCCATGCAGAAGGAGAAGGCACCTTCGTACCTGGTATTCGGATCCAGAGAGAATTTCAGCTCCTTCCGGATCTCCTTCCTGCGGAAATTGATGTATTTTCCAGTGGAGGAGAGCTGATAGTTCCGGAGAGGGTTCCAGAGGATTCCGTCCCATCCGTGTTCCGCGCCTCCGTTTCGGAGGTAGTTGACGGAGGGATCAAAGGTCTTTTCCCGGACGGGAAGCTGTTCAACGGTCACGCGGCGGATGGCGATCTTTGCCGGTTTGCGCAGGGTGATGCGGATCCAGACTTTTTTCAGGTTGTCGGGGAGAACCTGATCGAGCGAGAGGGTCTGCCACTCGCCGTTCAGCGGGAAGGTTTTTGAAACATAATAATGTTTTTCGCGTCCGTTGAGCATCTGCTGCCCTTCGAAATAGAGGGAGAGTTCGGAGGGGGATTCGCTTTTGAGTTCCAGGGAGACGCGGTTGGTTCGCGAATGATTTTTCCTGTCGGCGGGCGCCAGATACATGGTGTTCAGGTCAAGCCCGAAGATGCGGAGAATCATGGATCGGCCCTCGACGCCGGAGCGGAAGATTCCGCGCGAGTCAATGACCAGAGTCCCGTTTTCCAGCGTTGTCTGGAAGTTGGGAAATTCGCTTCTGGGGAAGACTCCGGCTCCGGCTGCCAGCTTGTTGTCGGGTCCGAAGAGCCAGAAGGAGCCCTGCTTGCTGTCCGCTTTCAGACGGCAGTTGCCGAATTCCCGGGTGAAGGCTCCCAGTGTGGATACGGAAAGAAGCAGTACCGCCGCGGTCAGAACGGAGGCGGCGCGGAAAAGCGGAAGAGCAAATTTCATGGAGAAGATTCCTTTCGAAAGTTCAAGTTCTTATTGAAGTTTGGTATAATAGAGATCCTGTTCGGGGGAGGTGCCGTTGTAGTTGCGGTCCGTGAAAACCTGACGGGAGGTGGCGTGTCCGTCCAGCAGGAGCATATTGGTTTTGAGTCCGTGATTCCAGCCCATGTTGTTGCTGTTCCAGAAGACGACCTCGCCTTCTCCGCTGGAAAAGCCGCAGTAGGCATTGGATTTGGTGCCTCCGGCGGGCCGTTTTTTCATGGCGTCGTTTTCCGCGGCGAAGATGCATTGCGAGGGCGACTTGATCCGGTTGATGCGGTGGAGCTCATCCACATTGCTCATATCCACATAGGAATAAAGAATGGCATAGCTTCTCGGTCTGGAGGTGGATGCGGTGTCTGGCCGCGTGTCCGACGGGCACTGGAACACCTTCCATGCGTTCTGGAGTGGCCAGCCTCCGGCATTGGTCTTCAGTTTCAGGTACTGTTTCCCGAAGAAGTAGTCCCAGTGGTAGCGGGTGGTGTAAAGATGCGGTCCGTGGATCAGTCGGCTGTCGGAGGGGGGAGCGATGCAGTCGTCGAATTCGCCCTGATACAGGGATTCGCTGATCCCGAACTGTTTCAGATTGGATAGACAGGTGATGGAACGTCCTTTCTCCCGGGCGGAATTCAAGGCCGGGAGAAGAAGTCCGGTCAGAATCGCGATGATTGCAATTACGACCAGAAGCTCTATCAATGTGAAAGACTCTCTCCTTTTCTTCACGCACATGTTTCGTGTCCTTTCTTTTTATATAACGATTCGATATTGTGAATGCCGGGTTTGACGCGGACAGGGTTCCGGAAGATGGATTCTCCGTTTTCCTCGGCGGCAACGGTTTCGAGGATTTTGGCTGCGAGTTCCTCCGTGGCCGCCGAGACCGTTGTGAACGGGAATCTCCGGTAGTGCTGACTGGTGTTGGTTGCGTTCAGAGAGATGATTCCCATCTGTTCCGGGAGAGCGATTCCGAGATCCATGAGCGTATCGCAGAGCAGCGGCACCCGTTCGTCGGTCACATAGAAGAGCGAATCATATCGGTTTGCGCCTGCGATGCGTTCGCCTGTTTCGACCACGCGCTGAAGCGTCTCTTTTTCGCTGATTCCGACATAGAGGCGGATCGGGAAGAAATCCTGAGCTGTGAGCGGCAGATCGAGGGTTCGGCAGGCTTCGCGGAATCCTTCGGCGCGCTCTTCGAGCGGAAGATAGGAGAAGGAGAAATCATCCTGAATCAGAGCGGGTCTCCGGAATCCGGCCTCAAAGAGGGTGTGTGCCGCAAGGCGGCCCGCCTCCCGGTTGTCGAGGCAGATCACATGACGGTGAAGACGGCTGGCGTCCTCGTCGGGGAAGATCGTGAACTTGCTGTCGAAATCGAACTGATTCCATTCAAAGAGTTCGTGACAGGTTACGATCAGATACTTGGTGTTCGACTCCTGAATCTGGCGGATTGCGGGGAGCGCTTTTTCGTTCGGCCAGCCGACGAGAATGAGTTCCGGCTGAATTCCGTATTCCGGCGCCATTCGTGCGAGGGTGAACCAGAGCTTTGCCCAGGAACGGTTTTCAACCATGTTTCGTCCGATTGCGGCGAAGAGCAGCGGAATCCGGTTGGTCCGCGGATTGAGAATTCTTCCATTGGGGGTCTGGCGGAGACGATCCTGACTTTCCAGCTCCTCGAGAATGCCGCGGATGACCCCGCGTGATCCTCCCGTCCGGACGGCCAGTTCGCGTTCCGAGGGAAAGGCATTTTCCCCCTGCGCAAGCAGAGTCCGGATCAGCGACAGAATCTTCTTTTTTGTCACTTCCCGCGACTGATTGTTCCGGATCGTTCCCATTCCGACTCCTTCCTCAAAGAATAAAAATGTACCACTTGGTTCATTTTTAAATTATACTACAATTCCCGTGAAATGTCAAGAGTCCGGAATGGAAAAAAGAGAAATATCCGTTTACGGAATAAGATTCGGAGGAGGCTTTCCTTTCCTTCGGGTGAGAGGCTTGTGTGGAAGGGGGGCAGAAGGAAATTTTTCTGCCCCTTTTCCGGAAAAAGAGGCAGAAAGAGGTCTTACTCGAAGAGAGAGGCGTCTGCAACGAGCAGGGGGCAATCTGTCACGGGGAAATTCCGGAGGAAGAGCGATCCATGGAAATTTCCGCTGTCCGAAGTGATGTTCAGGAGTCCCGGATCCAGGAGCCAGACATTCCGTCGGATCGGATCTATGACAATCGGATGCTCCGGAATTTCGGATTCGTCCATCTGCATGTAGATGGTGCCACGGACCGTCGGGGCGGAGATTTCAACATGTTCCGGGGTCCAGAAGGCAAACACGGGTTTCCCATTGCGCCGAAAGGAATGCGCTTCGATCCGGTATGGAGCCCGCGGTTCGAACACCTGCGGGTTGCCGGGCCGGAAGGCGCAGAAGTTGTCCGGAGCGTTTTCGAGTCCGTCGAAGAGGAATCCCATGCCCTGCATGGTGTAGTAAGCCAGTTTGCCGCAGTTGTTTTTTGCGTCGATCACGCCGTAAAACTGATCGCTTCCGTCAGAATAGTAGCAGAGAAAATCCGTAACGGTAAAGATGGAGCTCAGTTCCACGCCGCAGACCAGATCCGTCAGATACCGGCGAGCCAGATATTTTGCCTGAGCCAGTTCCGTCGGGAAGGAGAAGAGAATGGATTTTCCGCTGGCGCGTCCGCTCTCCCCCTGCCAGAAACGGAGTTTCTTTGCCGGATCGGAGGGAACCAGATTCGCACGGAGATTTTCCACTCTGGCCTCGATGAACTCTTCCGGAACGGGGCCGTAGAAGTGATAGCTGAAAATATCGATGTGATCGGCGAGTTTGTTTTTGCCGAGGGCTTTGATATAGGCGGTTCCCGTCTGGGCGACGTCGGCAATGATTTGCGCATCGGGGATTTCCGAGCGGACAACCGCGGCGGTCCGGGCGACGAATTCGGTATAATCTCTGGCTCTTTCCGCCGAGGACATGGTTTTCAGGAGGGGTTTCCCATTGTGAGTCCAGAATGCTTCCGGCTCATTCCAGACTTCGAAAAAGCGGACGCGTCCGTGAAAATGCCGGCAGAGTTCCCGGACATACCTTGTCCACGCGTTCATCCCCTTCTCCCCGTGATAGAGCGGAATTTCGCCGACCCAGCCTCGCGCCCAGCCGGGCACCCGTTTTCCGTTCGCCTCATGCCACGCTTTTTCGTATGCCTCCGCCGGGGTGTGGACCGGATGGCCGAAGCTCAGGCTGAACCAGGTCTCGATTCCGATGGAGGCAAGCGGATCGACGACTTCATCCAGCCATTGGAAATCGTATTGTCCCGGAACTTTTTCGCACTTCATCCACCCGGTCTGACAGCGGGCGAATTTCACGCCGCTTTCCGCCAGAAAAGGAAAGGTCTTCCGGGGGTCGAACGTGTCCCGGTCAAGAGTTTCGAATCCGACGCCGAGAATGGAATGGTTTACGTCGATGCTTTTTTTCGACGGCAGACGTCCCAGCAGTTCCGCACCGGGAAAACATTTCATCGGATCCTCCTGCAAATTGAAGTGATATTCGTCCGTCCAGAAGTCCTCTCTCGGAACCGGCGGGACAATGACTGTTGCGGTGTTTAACTTTCTTTTCAGATCTTTCAGCATGATGTTCTCCTTATTTTTTGCGAGGATCAATTGATTGATCCGTTTGATTTTCTCTCCGGGATTTCCTTCCAGTGCAGACGGATGGTCTGTGCGATTCCGCGCCAGTTGTTCCGTTCCACCTGTTCCGGGGGAAAGAGGGATGCTCCCGCTCCGACGGCTGTCGCTCCGGTCTCCAGCATGGAACGGACATTGCCCGGATGGATTCCCCCTGTGACCAGAAACGGAATGTGCGCCAGCGGCGACATGACCGTTCGGATATACAGTTCCCCTCCCGGAAGAATGGGAAACAGCTTGACAAGATCCGCTCCGGATTCATACGCATGTAAGATTTCGTTCGGGGTGTAGGCTCCCGGGATTGCTGCAACTCCCTGCTTGTGGGCGATTTCGATGATGGCCGGCGAGGTCCCCGGTGAGACGAGGAATTCCGCTCCGGAATCGGTTGCGGCCTCTGCCATTGCGACATTCAGCACCGTCCCCGCGCCGAGGTGCAGATGCGGAACGGTCCGACGGATCTCCCGGAGAGCCCTTCGGGTTTTGCGGAGGGTATCGGGATCGGCGGGATCAAAGGTGATTTCCAGAACTTCCCCCCCTTCCGCGGCAAAGGTTTCCGCGCAGTAAAGCATTTTTTCGGGAGGAATCCGGCGCAGGATTCCGATGAAGCATGTCCGTTCGAGAGCTTCAGAAAGTTTCATGTTCCAGTCCTTTGAAATAATAGATGGTGTCGTTTTTCGGACGGATGTCGGTAAGATCTCCGGTATAGTGCCGCAGATTCCGGGGTTTTGGCGGATATTCCGCCAGAACGGATTCCTGTACGTCGATCCCGAGACCGGGACGGTCCGGAATGCGCAGGAACCCGTTTTCAAATTCGACGCATTCATTCGTGATCCGTTTCCGGAATGAGCCGTCTGTGAGCATGATTTCATGGATCAGGAAATTCGGAGTGCAGGCGGCCAGCTGAAGAATCGCCGCGTTGGAGACCGGTCCGCTCGGATTGTGAAATGAGACGGGGATATGTTTAGCTTCCGCCATTGCCGCAATTTTTTTGGATTCGAAGATTCCTCCCGTGTGGAAGATGTCCGGCTGAGCAATGTCGATGGCATTTTTAGAGAAGAGCTCCTCGAATCCGAATTTTGTGTAGATCCGTTCGCCCGCGGAGATGGGGACCGGGGATCGGGAGCGGATTTCCGCCAGGACGGAGAGATTGTCCGGCGGACAGGGCTCCTCCATCAGCATGATGTTGTATTGCTCCAGTTCCCGGGCGATCCGAAGTGCGGTATAGCCGTTGAAGCGGCCGTGACATTCGATGAGCAGATCGGTTTCCGGTCCAACCGCGTCCCGGACCGCTCCGACGATTGCCGAGGCTCTTTCCAGTTCCCCGTTTCCGAGAGTCATGTGCGCCTTCCCGAAGGGATCCCATTTCAGAGCCGTCACGCCGAATTTTACGGTTTTCCGTGCCGCGGCGGCGAACTCCTCCGGGGTTCGCGCTCCGACGAACCAGGCGTTTGCGTACATTCGGACGGAGTCGCGCATTTTTCCGCCCATCAGCGCATAGACCGGGGCATTGAAATATTTTCCGGTGATGTCCCACATTGCCATTTCAATTCCGCTGATCGCGGACATGAGGACCGGGCCGCCCTTCCAGTAGATGTCGCGGTAGACTTCAAAGCACATTCGTTCGATTTCCCGGGGATCGCGTCCTACGATCAGGCGTTTCAGGTCCTCCACGCAGCCGGAGAGCGCCCCCTCCTGCGTTCCCAGCGAGGCTTCTCCCCAGCCGGAAAGCCCCTCATCGGTTTCCACTTTCAGGAACGTCCAGTTCGTCCGGTACGCATCCATGACAAAAGTTTTGATCTCTGTGATTTTCATGTCTTCTCCTTCTTTTTTCGGAATTATACTTGAAAAAAGAAAAAAAAGATATGTATATTATGCTGAAAAGATGGAAGATTATGCTGAAACATGATTTTTGTGAAAAACTGCGGATTTTTTCGGAGGAACTGAAGCTTTTCGGTGAATTTGCCGCAACGGGATTTGTCTGGCATTTTGCCGACAACGATCTTCTGATGAATGTTCTTCCGGAACAGGCCCAGCACAACCATCCGTATTGCCGGAGGATCAAGGGAAATCCCTATCGGAAACTGGATCAGTGTATCCAGTTTCACCATTTTGAATCGTTCCGGAAGCTGGAGCTGAATCCCGGATTCCGGATCGCGGAGTGTCATGCGGGGTGCCGAATTCTTGCGGTTGGAATGGTGGTATCCTGCCGGTTGGCCGGGGTTCTGTTTGCCGGACCGTTTGCGGGAGATCGTACCAATCCGCTGTCGCGGGAGCTGCCGATTCTGTCGGATGCCCGGCTGGAGAATCTTGGAATTTATCTGAAGCAGAGGATGGACAATCTGTTCAACCGGGAGCATCTTCCGCTGGTGGAGCGGCCGCTTCTGCCGCAGATTGTCTCGGAGGACCGGCGGATTCTCTGGGCGGCGCATTACATGAGAAGCCGTTGCAGCGGAGCGTTGTCCGCGTCGGAGACAGCGAATGCCTGCGGATTGAGTACGTCGCGCTTTCTTCACCTTTTCCGCCGGGAGACCGGATATTCGTTCAGTGACTGGCTCCAGCGTCTGCGTGTTGCTGCGGCATGCCGTCTTCTGGAGGGGAGTCCATACAAGCTGGCGGAGATTGCAGAAATCTCCGGGATCCGCGACCAGAGCCGCATGACCTCTCTCTTTCGCCGGTACTTGGGGACAACGCCGGGAAAATGGAGGCGGGGCGGGTTCTGAAAAAGGATCAGCGGGAGTTCTCTTCTGTTTCGACAAGAAGTCCCTGCCAGCCGCAGGGGATCAGCATCCGTCCCCGGTGGAAACGGACGCGGTCCGGCATTCCCCGCAGCCCCGTCACGGAGCGCTCGGGAACGGGTTCCGCGATGTCTCCGTGAAAGCGGTAGAGATGGACGCATCCGTTGCGCCGGTCCGAGAAGGCGGCCAGATCGCCGCAGGCCGAAGGCACTCCGTTGCATCCCTCCGACGCGCTGAGCACTCCTTTTTCCGGAGCTTCCGGCGAGAAAAAGAGGAACCGATTGTCTTGGGTGTTGACCAGAAAACGTCCCTGAAGCCATGTGATTCCCTGTGTCTGACCGGTGATATGGTTCCGGTCGTCAAGGCGTGGAAACGGTCTGCGTCCGGAAAGATCGTACCAGGCAATTCCGCAGTAGGGCCAGATGACGGGAAGAAGAGGGCCGGGAGCCTGTTCGGGAAAGGTGTCTCCGTAAAGCTGTCCGCCGTGGAGATGGCGGAAGGCAAGGCGCGGCGCGACCGGATCGGAAAGATCCAGAAAACGCAGAACGCCTCCGCGTCCGCTGCAGACCGCGAAGCGGCCGTCGGAGGTAAGATAAAGCAGCTGAAAAATGACGCCGCGCCGTTTCCAGCGTCCGAGCTCCCGCAGTCCGTCCCGCAGGGAATAGACGGCGAATCCGTCAGGGCCCTCGGCGGAGTAGAGAAGGTCGTTTCGCACGGCGACATCATAGGAGCAGGAAACGGGGAGGACGCCTGTTTCCCGGAGATCGTTTCCTTCCAGACGGAGAATCCGCAGTCCTGCATGGGAACAGGCCGCGTACAGGGTGTCTCCATTGAGAGCGATTCGCCGGAGCTGTCCGTCCAGGTGAAACTGGCGGAAGCCGGGGAGGGGTGGATCGGTCCGCCGGGGCGCCGGCGGCACATGCGGAACGCAGGGCGCCGCGGGTTCCGGCGAGATCTCCGGACAGACGGCCACATGCAGTCCGGTCTTCTCCCCCGCAATGTAAAGAACGCCGTCGCCAAGCGCAATTCCCCCGGCACAGTCGGGAACCCGGATGGGGACCTGGCCTTCGGGACGGACATCGATCCGGGAGACCTCCGGCAGTTCGATTCGTCCCGTGATCCGCGGATGGTGCGGATCGGAAATGTCGACGCGGAAAACCCCATTGTGCGTATCCGCCGCAAACGCCGTTCTGCCGGAGATCCGGACGCTCCAGAAATCATTGCTCTTGACAAGCAGTCGCGGAAACGCGACGCGGGAAAGATGGCGCAGCGAGTTTCCCTCCAGACGGAAGAGATCCAGACCGTGTCCGTCTCCGCCCAGGGTGTTGTCGCCGCTTCCCCTTGCGTTGAGTCCGGTTGCCGCGCAGCAGAGATCCCCGGCGATGGCAACGCCGTCGCCGAATCCGCCCAGTTCGCCAAAGGCGAGAGTGACCGGGTTCCAGGGATCACGGACATCCAGCAGCTGCACATGGGCTCCCGCCCAGTTTCCAACCAGCAGACGTCCGTCGGCATACGCTGCCGACTGGGCCTCCTGGGTGCGTGTCTGGGAAAGATGCCGCGGATGCTGCGGATCGGAACAGTCCAGAATCTCGACTCCGTAGATGCGCTGTTCCACAAAGAGCAGATCTCCCGCCGCGGCGAGTCCCGTTGCGAGTTCCACCGTGTCATAACGGGTGAGGAGTTTCGGTTGTTCCGGACGGGAAACATCGAAGATCCATAAACCGAATTCACGCGCACTCAGATAGAGGCGCTTTCCGGAGAGGGCGAACTGGCGTCCGCATCCGAATCCCGAACGTTTCCGGAGGAGCTTCGGCTCTTCCGGGCGGCGGATGTCGTAGACGGAAAAAAGATCGTTCCCCGCGGCGTAGAGAAAATGACCGTTTCGAATCAGGGCAATACAACCGGGGGTGTCCGGAATCTTCCGGCAGGGGAGGCGCTGTTCCATGGCAGTTCTTCCTTGTAAAGAGAGCGTTTTCTGTTTTCCGGAGAGCGGTTTCCGGGAATTTCCGGTTCCGTCGGCGCGTTGCCGGAAAAGAAAGAGACGGAACCGGAAAACGGTTCCGTCTCTGGTTTTGTCATTCCATGATCGGAATTACTTGTCCATTTCTTCGAGGGCGGCTTTGCGGCTCAGACGAATCTTGCCGGAGCGGTCGATGTCGATCACTTTGACCGTGATGTAATCGCCTTCCTTGCAGATGTCGGAGACATTGTTGACGCGGTAGTTCGCCATTTCGGAAATGTGCAGGAGCCCGTCCTGTCCCGGAAGGATCTCGACGAAGGCGCCGAAGTCGCGGACGGTTTTGACCAGACCGCGGTAGATCTTTCCGATTTCCGGTTCGGCGGTGTAGGAAAGGACTCTGCGTTTGACGTCTTCGAGAACGGTTTTGTTCTTGGCGAGGATGCTGACGGATCCGTCGTCTTCGATATCGACCTGGGCGCCGGTGACTTCGCAGATCTCCTTGATGTTTTTGCCGCCGGTTCCGATCAGCGCGCCGATCTTGTCCGGATTGATTTTCATGACGGCCATCTGAGGCGCATTCGGGCTGACTTCCGGTCTCGGTGCCGGGATGCAGTCGGTGACGACCTTCATGATTTTTTCACGGGCCTCCTTGTTCTGCGCCATGGCGCGCACGAGGGTGTCGATCGGAATGCCCGGGAGTTTGAGGTCGAGCTGGAAGCCGGTGATTCCCTTGTTGCTTCCGCAGACTTTGAAGTCCATGTCGCCGAAATGGTCCTCCGCGCCGATGATGTCGGTGAGGATCAGCTCCTTTCCGGTGTCATCGGTAACCAGTCCGCAGGAGATGCCGACGACCGGAGATGTGATGGGAACTCCCGCATCCATCAGTGCGAGGGTCGCTCCGCAGACGGACGCCATCGAGGTCGAGCCGTTGGACGCCATGATCTCCGAAACGCAGCGCACCGTGTACGGGAAGTCCTTGGGGAAGACCTGCGCCACGGAGCGTTCCGCCAGATTTCCATGTCCGATTTCGCGCCGGCCAGGTCCCGTGACTTTGCCGACTTCTCCGACCGAGTAGTTCGGGAAGTTGTACTGAAGATAGAATTTTTTGCTCTTGTTGAGGCTGCAGACGTTGTCGTATTCCTGAGCATCCTGCGGTCCGCCGAGAGTGGCGATCACGAGCGCCTGCGTCTCTCCGCGGGAGAAGAGCCCCGTTCCGTGAACCACCGGAAGCACGCCGACTTCAGCGGAAAGCGGACGGAGATCGGTGATGCCGCGGCCGTCCATGCGCATGTGTTTGTCGAGAATCGCGGAGCGGACCGCTTTCTGGACCCGCTTGTCGAAGCCCATCTTGACATAGAATTCAAAATCTTCGCCGAGGGATTCCTCAAATTTCGGCTTGAGGTCTTCGAGAACCTTTGCCAGGACCACATCGAGCGCCTTGCTGCGTTCTTCCTTGCCCGGGAGGAATGCGGCCGCCTCGATGGTGTCGCGGCAGGATTCGTCGATGGCGTTCATGACCTCCTCGGGGACGAGATGCAGTTCCGGGGTCTTTTTGGCGCGTCCGGCTTTTTCCGCGAGTTCGCGCTGAACGGCACACTGTTTTTTGATGATTTCATTGGCAAAATACATGGCGTCGGCGAGAAGCTGTTCGGAGCACTCCTTTGCTTCGCCTTCGATCATGATGACCTGGTCTTCCTTGCCGGCGTAGACCAGTTCGATTTCGCTTTCCTCCATTTCCTCGAGGGTGGGGTTGGCGATGAACTGTCCGTTGATGTATCCGACTCTGACCGCTCCGACCGGTCCCTGGAAGGGAAGATCGGAAAGACAGAGGGCGGCGGAAGCTCCGAGCATGAAGAGCGTGTCGGCGTCGTATTTCCCGTCAAAGGAGAGGAGCATGCCGTAGACCTGGACCTCGTCGAAGAATCCTTCGGGGAAGAGCGGGCGCAGGGGACGGTCGGTCATGCGCATGGTGAGGATCTCCTTGTCGGAGGGACGGCCCTCGCGTTTGATGAATCCGCCGGGGAAGCGTCCGGCTGCGGCGAATTTTTCGCGGTAGTCGACCTGCAGGGGGAAGAAGTCCGATCCCTTTCTTGCGGGGCCGGAGCAGACGGCGGCGAGCACGCAGGTGTCACCCTGGCGGACGACACAGGAACCGTTGGCGAGATGGGCAAGTTTTCCGGTGGAGATTTCCATCGTTTTTCCGGGCGTGATTTCCACGCTGATCTTTGTTTCCTGCATAAGAATACAGTCCTTCTGTGTTGCGGCTTGAATCGGTAGCCGCTTGTTTTTTTGTGTGTGGTGAACAGGAACGCCCGGACTGACTTCTTATTGCGGTAATGCGGAATAGCGGTATCGGACTCCGACGTTTCCTTCGGGGTGCGATACCGACCGAATTCCACGATACCGGAAGCGGAACAGTCGATCCGGTCATGCCTGGATGTTGAATTCCTTTTTCAACAATAGGGAATATAACTCCTCTTTCCTTAAAATGCAAACGGGAATCAATTTTTCCCGGAAAAGATGCGGTCCCTTCCGGAATGGAGGACGGCGGATTCCGGATTTTTCCTCCGTTCTGCCGGATGTCGGGAATGCGCTTTCCGGCAGAACGGTCTCAATGGCGCCGGATGCCGCGATGAGCCCGTGCTTCCAGCGGATTTTCGGGCCAGTCGTGCTTCGGATAGCGTCCGCGCAGATCCTTCCGGACCAGAAAATAGCTTTCGGCCCAGAAATGTTTCAGGTCCGAGGTCGTCTGCACCGGACGCATTGCCGGGGAGAGGATCCGGATCGTCACCGGGACCCGGCCCCCCACGACCCGGGGAGTCTCCAGCATGCCGAACAGCTCCTGGAGTTTGGCCGACAGAAACGGAACCCCGTCCGGAGAGGAGTAGTCAACGCGGATATGCGAACCGCTCGGAAGTTCGATGCGTTCCGGAGCGAGACGGGCAAGCTCCTGGAGCTGTTTATGGCTCAGCAGAGTCTTCAGCGCCGTATGCAGAGAGATCTTTTTCAACTGGCTGAGCTGAGTGAATCCTCCTGCAAACGGTCCCAGCCACTGTTCCAGGGTTTGCAGAAGGGCCTCGTCCGAGAGATCGGGAAAATCGTCCGGAACGAAACGCCGGAGGAAGGTCACCCGCTCCCGCAGCGATTCGCTTTCCTTTTCGAACGGCAGACTGGCGATGCCCTCCTCCCGGATGCCCGCCAGATACGCCGCAAGAAGACGTTCGGCGGGAAGAGTGTTCAAGGCGTTTTTTGTCCGTACGGTCATGCGTCCGACCCGGATCTGTTTTTCCGCTTCCACCCCTTTGCGTTCCGGATTCCAGTGCACATGGAACTCTTCGGTGATCCGTTCCGGGGAGAACTCTTCCAGATCCCTGAAGGAGAGGGGCGCCGCCGTGAAAATCATCTGCCGGTTTCCTTCCCCCTCCACGGACGCGCACGCCAGATATTCGCTGGCGCTGACCGGATCCTCGTTCCGGAGGCGGGCCCCGGTTCCGTTTGAGAGCGCGTACTCGCCCGAGCGGGGCGAACGGCTGTGGCCGATCCGGTCCGGATAGGCGAAGGAAACAATGATCCCCGCGCTCTCCGGATCCATGGTTTTCTCCCGGATGCCGGCGGCTGCCGCGCATTGAGCGGCGGCTGTCCGGATGCGCCGGAGAGTTCCCGCGTCGCAGGCGTACTTCCCCTCGAGCGCGGCAAGGCGGAGCCGCAGGTCGGCGCCCGCGTTCCGGAGCAGATCCCGTTCGCCCAGCAGGGCGGCAATGCAGCAGGCGGTGCAGCCGAATCCGAGTTCCTTTGATTTCAGGATCGCATGTCCCAGTCGCGGATGGACCGGCAGTCTGAGCAGGGCTTTTCCGTGCGGCGTGATGCCGTTTTCCGCATCGAATGCTCCGAGGTCGCGCAGAAGTTCCGCCGCCTGCGACACCCGGGAGAGCGGCGGCGGATCCATCCAGCGAAGCGTGTCATACTGATCGGGACGCAATCCCCAGCTGCCCAGTTCCAGAACCAGGGGAACCAGGTCGGATTCCAGAATTTCCGGTGTGTTGAATTCGGGCAGACGGAGCTCTTCTTCGGGCGTCCAGAGCCGGTAGCAGACTCCCGGAGCGGTTCGTCCGGCGCGTCCGCGCCTCTGATCCGCGGAGGCCTTCGAGACCCGGACCGTTTCCAGACGGTTCATTCCGTTGCGGGGCGAGAATTTCGGCACGCGCATCATTCCGCAGTCAATCACGATCCGGATGTTTTCGATTGTCAGACTCGTTTCGGCAATGGAGGTGGAAAGAAGAATTTTGCGCCGTCCCTGCGGATCCGGATCCAGCGCGGCATCCTGTTCCGCCTGCGGCAGATTTCCGTACAGCGGACGGACAACCGTTCCGGGGATGGGGGATTCTTCCAGCAGAGCGGCGGTCCGGCGGATCTCCCCTTCGCCGGGGAGAAAAACCAGCAGATCGCCGGTCTCCTCCCGCACCGCCGTGCGGATCGCCTGAAGTGCATCGCGTTCCGGCGGCGCGGAGGGATCCGGCCGTTTCCGGTAGACCGTCCTGACCGGATATCTCCTCCCCGGACTTTCAATGATCGGAGCCGAGCCCAGAAGAGCGGAAACTTTGGAGGCATCCATCGTGGCGGACATGACAAGCAGTTTCAGATCCTCGCGCAGAGCGGAACGGATGTCGAGACAGAGCGCCAGCGCCAGATCCGCATGAATGCTCCGCTCGTGAAACTCGTCGAAGATGATTGTGTCGATGCCGGAAAGTTCAGGATCCTCCTGAATCAGACGAGTCAGGATCCCTTCCGTAAGCACTTCGATGCGGGTCGCGGCGGAGACGCGCGTATCAAATCTTGTCCGGTAGCCGACCGTTCCCCCGACCGGTTCCCCCAGCAGAGCGGCGATCCGGCGGGCGGATGCCCGCGCCGCGAGCCGGCGCGGTTCCAGCATGACGATCTTTTTCCCCGCGGGACAGAGCGTTTTCAGCAGATACGGCGGAACCAGAGTCGTTTTGCCCGCGCCCGGCGCGGCGGTGAGCACCGCCGTGGCACGGGTGCGCAGAGCCTCCGCAACTTGCGGAAGAACCGTCTGGACAGGAAGGTCGATCAACGGTTGACCATCTTTTCCGGACGGACGATCCGGTCGAACTCCTCCGCGGAGAGAAAGCCGAGTTCCAGACACGCTTCTTTGAGCGTGAGTCCGTGATGATGCGCGTGTTTCGCGATTTTCGAGGCGTTATCATAGCCGATCGCGGGACTGAGCGCCGTCACCAGCATCAGAGAGCGGTCGACCAGCTCCCGGATGCGTTTCTCATCGGCCTGAAGGCCTTCCAGCGCGTATTTGGTGAAACTGACCGACGCGTCGGAAAGCAGACGGATCTCTTCCAGAAGATCGAAGATCATCATCGGTTTGAAGACATTCAGTTCAAAATTCCCCTGGGTGTCGGCAAAGGAGATGGCGGCGTCGAGTCCGACAATCTGGGTGCAGACCATCGTCATCGCCTCGCACTGGGTCGGATTGACCTTCCCCGGCATGATGGAGGAGCCCGGTTCGTTTTCCGGAAGGATCAGCTCTCCGATCCCGCAGCGGGGGCCGGATGCCAGCCAGCGGATGTCGTTGGCTATCTTCATCATCGCGCAGGCGCAGGCTTTGACGGCGGAGGAGGCGGCGACAATCGCGTCATGTCCCGCGAGCACCGAGAACTTGTTCTCCGCCGAACGGAAGGGCAGACCCGTCAGCGCGGCAATTTTTTCCGCCGCCTTCTCCGCGAATCCCTTCGGCGCGTTGAGTCCGGTTCCGACGGCGGTTCCGCCGAGCGCCAGTTCGTAGAGTTCCGGCAGAACATGTTCAATCCGGCGGATCGCGGCGTCAAGCTGGGCGACATATCCGGAGAACTCCTGGCCCAGTGTCAGCGGAACGGCGTCCTGAAGATGGGTGCGCCCGATTTTGACGATGCCGTCGAATTCCTGCCGCTTCCGGTCGAGAACCTCCCGGTAGTGCCGGAGGGCGGGAAGCAGTTTCCGCACGATCATTCCGGCGGCGGCAATGTGCATCGCGGCCGGAAATGTGTCGTTGGAGGACTGCGACATATTGACATGATCGTTCGGATGAATCGGTTTCTTGCTTCCCTTCTCTCCGCCGAGCAGCTCGTTGGCGCGGTTCGAGATGACCTCATTGACATTCATGTTGCTCTGGGTTCCGCTTCCGGTCATCCAGACCTTGAGGGGAAACTGGGCGTTGTAGTCGCCGTTCAGAATCTCGTCGCAGACGCCCACAATGGCAAGGCAGAGCTCTTTCGGAAGAAGGGCGAGCTCGCAGTTGGTTTCCGCCGATGCCTTTTTCACAAGCACCAGTCCGCGGATGACTTCCAGCGGAATGAGATCATTGCCGATGTTGAAATGAATCAGGGAGCGCTGGGTCTGGGCTCCCCAGTATTTTTCCGCGGGAACCTCGATCGGGCCCATGCTGTCGGTTTCGGTTCTGTACATGATGATTGCCTTCCTTATCTGAGTTTGAGGGATGCCAGGCCGATCAGTGCGCAGAGCCCCGCGATGATCCAGAACCGGGTGACGATCTGAGTCTCGCTCCATCCCTTCTGTTCAAAATGATGATGAATCGGCGCGCAGAGAAAGACCCGCTTTCCCGTGAGTTTGAAGCTCGTCACCTGAATCAGGACCGAGAGCCCCTCCATCAGGAAAACGAAACCGATCACGATCAGCAGGAACTGCTGTCCCATCAGCACCGAAATCAGACCGATGCAGCCTCCCAGCGGAAGACTTCCCGTGTCTCCCATGAAGACCGATGCCGGTTTGCAGTTGTACCACAGGAATCCGATGCACGCTCCCGCCATCGCCGACGCAAACACACTCACTTCTCCCAGTTCCGGTATGTACGGAATGGATAGATATTTCGCAAATTCAATGTGCCCGTGCATGTACGCGACCGCCGCAAACGAAAGGACACAGAAAACCGTGCATCCCGCGGCAAGTCCGTCTTTTCCATCCGTCAGGTTCACCGCGTTGCTGAAGAACGTGACCAGGACCGTGTTGATCAGGAAGATCAGCCCGATCGCCGCGATTCCCCACGAGGCGGCAAATGTGAACAGCGGATGCGCCAGAATCTGAGTCGGCAGCCAGAACTGAATCGTCTCTCCCGCGGGTTTCAGGCAGATCGGATCCTTGAAGAACGGAATCAGAACTTTGGTCGTCATCGTGTCCGGCATCTTGTAGATGATGTACAGCGCAACCAGACTGACCAGCGCCTGAACAAGCAGTTTCACTTTCCCGGAGACGCCGTCGCGCACGCTCCGCTTGTATTTGACTTTGATGTAGTCGTCGTAAAACCCGAGACAAGTCAGCGGCAGGAGTACGAGCAGAAACACCAGAACCATCCGGTTGGAGAGATCCCCCCAGAAGATTGTGGCAGCGGCGATGGCGAATACGATCAGCAGTCCGCCCATTGTCGGGGTTTTGTCCTTGGAGTGATCCACGAATTTCTCGTCGATTAGTCCTTCCAGACGCGCCGATTTCGGAACGCAGAATTTCTTCAGTTTCCGGATGGTCCACGGTCCCAGGAAAATCACCAGCAGCATCGCCGTGACCAGCGCTCCCCCCGAGCGGAAGGTCACATATTCGAACAGACGCAGCGGACCGAACCAGTCCCGCAGCTCAGCCAGAAGATACAGCATGATCTATTCTCCGCCCGTCAGCCGCATTTGCTGTAGCCGCAGGCAAGGCACTTCATGCAGTTTTCCTGCATCGTGAGCTTCTTTTCGTTGCAGTGCGGACAGATCATCAGATGTTTGTCGTCCACCTCCGCATGGGAATCCTTCTGTCCGTGGTCGAGTTCGGCGACCGGTTTTTTCGGCTCGATGATTCCCAGTTTGGAAAGATGGCGCTCGATGACTTTTCCGATCGCCGCCGCAAGACTGGGGATGTACGCCCCCTCGCTGAAATAACCGCCGTTGGGATCGTAGATGCTCTTGAGCTCCTCCACGAGGAATTTCGGCGCGGGATCGTGCCGGAACACCGCCGAGATCAGACGCGTCATGGCGACAATCCAGCTGAAGTACTGAAGGTTTTTCGTGTTGATGAAAAGTTCGTACGGATGACGGCGCCCGTCCTCTTCGATGATGTCGTTGATGGTGACGTAGAGGGCGTCGGCCGCCAGCGGCGTTTTAATCTTGTAGGTGGTGCCTTCGAGTTCTTTCGGACGCTTCGGCGGAACCGGACGGGTGATGATGGTGGCGGGCTTCGGCTCCTCCTTCTTTTTCTCTTCCTCTTTTTTCTTCTTGTCGTCGTTTGCGATCAGGACGCCCGTGAAGTGTTCGGAGGGACGGAAGGTGGTGCAGCCCTTGAGTCCGAGTTCATAGGCTTTCATGTAGATGCCCTTGAAGTCCTCGTAGGGGAAGTCCGCCGGGACGTTGATGGTCTTGGAAATGGAGCTGTCGACCCACTGCTGCAATGCCGCCTGAACCGAAAGATGCGCCATCGGCGTGATGTCGGAGGCGTTTACAAAATAGGAGGGCAGCTTGGAAAGATCGGAGGCTTCCGGATGCAGTTTCAGATATTCCGCATAGGCGTAGTCGGCAACATCGAATTCGGAGATGCCGTCGGCATCGGTTCCGTTGCGGACCTTTCTCGTGTATTTGAAGGCAAAGACCGGTTCGAGTCCGCTGGAGACGTTTCCGGCAAGAAGACTGATCGTGCCCGTCGGCGCAATGGAGGTCAGGTGCGAGTTGCGGATTCCGTATTTCCGGATGTCGGCAATCAGGTCCTCCGGCAGCTTGGAGATGAATTTTCCCGCGCAGTACTTTTCCGCGTCGAACAGCGGGAAGGGCCCCTTCTCCTTGGCCAGTTCCACGCTGGCGCGATAGGCCGCAATCGTGATCGTCCGCATGATTTTCGAGGCCAGTTCCACTGATTTTTCCGATCCGTACCGGATCCCGAGGAAGAGGAACAGATCCGCAAGTCCCGTGATTCCGATGCCCATTCTGCGTTTGGACTTCGCTTCCATCTTCTGCTTTTCCAGCGGATAGTTGCTCAGATCAATCACATTGTCGAGAAGACGGACCGCTGTGGTGACCGTTTCCCGGATGAGATCAAAATCCACTTCCGCTTCCGTGGTGAACGGATGCTTGACGAAGCGCGAGAGATTCAGCGATCCGAGCAGACAGGCTCCGTAGGGCGGCAGCGGCTGTTCGCCGCAGGGATTGGTGGCGCGGATTTCCTCAATGTAATAGAGATTGTTCATGCTGTTGATGCGGTCGATCAGGATGAAGCCCGGTTCGGCAAAGTCGTAGGTGGACTTCATGATGAGTTCCCAGAGATCGCGCGCCTGGATGGTCTTGTAGACAACCCCTTCAAATTTCAGATCCCACGGGGCGTCCTTCTTGACCGCTTCAATGAAGTCATCGGTGATCGCGACGGAGAGGTTGAACATCTGCAGAGCCGCGTTGCCCCGTTTGGCGGTGATGAATTTTTCGATATCGGGGTGATCGCATCTCATGATGCCCATCTGGGCGCCGCGGCGCTGGCCCGCGCTCATGATGGTCCGGCAGGTGGAGTCGAGAACCTGCATGAAGCTGAGCGGACCGGAGGCGGAGGCTTCGCAGCCCTTGATCGGGGAACCGGTCGGTCGGATGGTGGAAAAGTCGAAGCCCACGCCGCCTCCCTGCTTCTGGGTCAGCGCGGATTCCTTGACCGTTTCGAAGATCCCGTCGATCGAATCGTCGATTTTATTCATGACGAAGCAGTTGAACATGGTCACTTCGGTGCGTTTTGTCCCGGCGTTTGCAACGATCCGGCCCCCGGGGATGAACTTGAAATCGGAGAGGGCCTCCAGAAATTTTCCGGTCCAGAACTCACGGTCTTTTTCCTTGGCTGCGGCGGCTTTCGCCACCCGGAGAATGGTGTCATTTTTGGTTTTGTCTTCCGGGATGTCGTCGGAACCATGGTAACGATATTTCCGGTTCCAGATCTCGGTTCCGATGTCATAGATCGGTCTTTCGTTCGACATTGTCTTTCCTTATAGGTTAGAAGGTTGAAAAATGGAAAATACAATGTCAATATAGATTGTTTTTCCGGGAAATCAATTGTCCGACCCCCAATAAAATTCAAAAAAAATTCTTGAAAAAAACTTGACAGCCCTTCTCCTCCGCAATGATCCGGCTCTCCGGGGAATTTCGGCTCTTTTCCTTTGGAAAAAAGAGAGGAAATGGTGTGGATTCGGGGGAAAATCGGCTCCCGTCTTTGCGTCGCGGACGGCTCGGCGAAGTCGGAGTTTCCCGAAAGGAGAAAACGGGATGCCGGAAGATTCCTCTCCATGCCGCGGACAGGCCCGCCGGCATGGGCGCTGACGAAGCGGTCCGATGCGCGGATCTCCGGAGCGTCCCGGCCTCCCGAAGAGCCGGAAAAGAGGTCCGATACTTTTTTTGCGCCGGGAACGGCATCTCGACGAGGGTGGCAATCCGGAAAAAGAGGATTCGGGGAGAGGCGTGAGCATTGGTCCGGTTGTTGTCTTTCGGGTGGAGCCCATGCCTGTTCCCGGAAATGCTGGGGGATGGCGAAGAGAGAGATTCTCCGCCATCCCCGGCGAGATCGTTTCGGAAAGAGATCAGCGCAGCTTGTGCTGCAGACTGGAGAGCGCGCCGTTCATGGCCCGTTTCATCAGCTCGGCATAGAGACTGGTGTCTTTGCCGATCCGGGCATAGAGCCAGTGCGTGATGGAATCCGAGCCGCGGAAGCGGTAGGTCCAGAGGGTCTTTCCCGTTTTCCGATCCAGCAGGGAGAAGTCCACCCAGAGCTCATTGTAGGAGACGCCCGTCGGTGCGCCGAGAATCCAGAGCGCGGGCGAGAGGAAATAGGTCACACAGTAGGAGAGCAGGTAGCCGTCGTAATGAAGATTGGAGAAGGTGCCCTGGAACACATAATCGGTATCCGCCTGTTCCAGGGTGTTCGCCTTGACGACGCGGCTGAACAGGTTCGAGTGTTTCAGACTCTGCATCGCGGCGGCTGCAAGTTCCTGCGAGGGATCAAAACGGAAGCGGCCCTGGGAGACGAAATCCCTGCTGTTTTCCGGTTCCTCCTTTTCCACGAAGCCGAAGGGCATCAGGGGGATCAGTCCGAGGTAGAAGGACCCGTGGTCTCCTGCCGGATACTGTTCTGCCGCGGCCTGTTGCGCCGGATCGAAATATTTGGTGCTGCGCAGATCGCGGAAGGGCATGACCGCTACGCTTTTCCGGTTGGTCCGTTCGGGGAACTGAACCATCGTTCCCGAAGCGGAACTGTAATCAAAGGTGCCTACGCTGGTGCATCCTGTCAGGAGAGCGACTCCTGCTGCGGCGCACCAGAGCCGCAGTTTCTGGAAAGTTTTCATTTTTGTCCTCCTTGGAAATCTTTGATCATTGAAACCTACCTGCTGATCAGTCTCGTTGCATATTGATTCGTTTTGTCGTTTTTCAAGCTCCAGAGCAGTCGATTGTTCTTGCTCTCGTTAATCTTGAAGACATAGAGCAGAGAGACTGTCCTGGTTCGGCCTTTTCGTTCCACCAGTTCATAGAACGTTCCACTGAAAATCAGATCCGGTTTTTGTTTTTTCCCTTGTATGGAGGAGCTGGAGTTCCGGACGAGATTATATTTTTTTGAATCCCTGACAGCCGATTCAAAAGTCGTAAGAAAAGGGGTCGCGACGAAATCCGGATTGTTCATCTGATTGAAGATCCGGCAATCCAGAACGGGAACGGCATTGGGGTCCCCCTTCTGTTTTTTGTATTCCGCCAGATAGTTGTTCATTTTTTTGTCCTGAAGGATACTGGCTGCCGCCAGCTGTGCTGCCTGAACTAGATCCTGAGGGGTGATAATTGCAGTGTTTTGAGGAACCCGAGGTACTGTATCAGGATCAATATGTGAAGAGCGTGATGAACAGGAACAAGTGGAAAAAATGATGACGGATGCGAGCAGTCCGCCAAGAATTCGTGTGAAGTTTTTCATTTCGTATTCTCCGGTTGGTGGGATTCCAGCGGGATGGCCCGGTTAAAGGACCAGATCACGGTACTTGTCTGCAAATCAATCAGTTTCAGGGACAGAAAAATCCCTTTTCTCTGGTTCGGTTCGATTCCTGTTATGACAGAGGCAACGTATCCGTCCATGGTGAGATCGGGACGTTGCAATGATCTTTTTTCCCCGGGATTTTGGATCATCTTCCTGGCATGGGGGGTCAGGCGACCCGCGGTTCCCGTCGCAATGGTGAGTTCAAAGACTTCCGAGGCAGCCAGACCCCTGAAAAGAGTCTCCTCGATCACGTCCATTCGGAAGGCGGGATCGTTTGTTCTGTTTTTTATGGTTCCGATCTGGACGAGCGGGCGGCGTTCCATACCGGAAATCTTGTGCAGCTTTCTTATATATCTTTGCACTCTGGGACTGGAAAGGAGAGAGGAAAGACTTTTTCTTGTCTCATTCTCAAGAATGGCTGGCTGGATGGCTTCCGGACGAGGGGCCGACAGAGTTTTCCTTGTCGTTTCTGCTGCGGGACCGGCTTTCGTTTCCGGATGAGAGGAGCATCCGTTCAGCAGCGGAAGCAGTCCGATGAATCCAAGAATCAGAATGGGAATCATAAAGTTTCCTTTTTGGATGAGAGAGCCGTATCATACGGCTCTCTCCGGATGAAATTTAGTCACCGAAAAGGCCTCTGGTTTTCTTTGTTCCGAACGGTTTGTTGTAGCTCCAGATCACTTTCCCGGTATGGATATCCGTCATTTTCAGATTGAACGAATAAACCTGAACGGTATCCCGGCCGTCGCGGACGACATTGGCAATAATGGATCCTTCCAGACTCAGGCGCGGGGCCTCCAGCGTTCCCTTTTTCGCAACGGTGCTGCGTTTGAAATTCTTGTCTAATTTAAGCTTCCTGGCATCGTTGAATGTCTGGGAGACATCACGTCCGGTCGCCAGGGAGACTTCGACCTTGCCGGAGTTCATCAGAGCGGTGCAGAGCTCATCCGTGACAAGATTCATCTGGAGATCCGGATCATTTGTGTCATTTCTCAGATAACCGACCTGCATCAGAGGAACTGCCAGTTCATCCTTCTGCTCGACCTGATAGCGTCTGATGAATCTGGAGAATGCCTTACTGCTAATTGCGCTCTTTGCCGCTGCCTGTGCCGCCATAAGGCATTCCGCCTGGGAGACGGTCCCGATGGCCCGTGCTGTGTTGGCGGTTGGATCGCTCGCATCAAAAGTGCTTGTGGATGCGCAGCCGGTGAAGAGACCGCAGAGAAGTGCGGCGCCGAGAAGACAGATCATTTTTTTCATTTCGAAACTCCTTCTATAAGTTGATTTTCTGTTATTCCGCTTCGATCAGAGTGATGGAGAAGTCCTTGCATTCCGGGGTCGGTGCAACGGACTGAATCTGGACCGTTTCCCCGGGAATGACCTTGGTTTCCTGCCATGTGGAGAGGATGGATTCCACCGCCATGCCGTTCTTGTCGAACCAGGTGAAACGATATTTGATTTTATAGGGGTTTTCTCCGGTCATGCCGCTCCACATCTGGTCGAAGAACCCGGTGCGGACATTGACGGCAGTCAGCTGAACGCGGAGAAGTCCGTCCGGCGTTGTACTGGTGTTCAGACCGGTGAGCTTCAGACGGTCGCGCAGCCATCCGTCTGTGACGAACCGTCGGTCGGCGATCGTGTTCGTCTGCATGGTTTTGTCCGCGTTCTCGATGGAGTTCGCGGTGTTCTGGCAGCCGAACCCGCCGAGAAGGACTCCCGCAAGCATGGCGCACAAATACACTTTTTTCATATGGCATCTCCTATTTTGAGTTGATTCCGAAAACCTGATATGAGAGCACCCGGTCGCTCGGGGCATTCACATAGACGATTGCCGAACGGCTGTCTGCCGGCAGTTCAATGGTCCGGGGATTGCGTCCGTCCGGAGCGATTGTGATCTTGTGGTCGGCCGGCATCGGGAACTGCGTCAGCTGGAACTCCTTGGGGAGAATTTCCCAGCTGCGGGTGTCCGCCGTGTTGAAGGCCGCCCGGTAGACGACGGATCCCAGATATACCGCTCCGCCCGCAAGCACGTTCTGGCGTGCAACGGCGATGGTCGCCGCGTAGCTGCCACCCTCCTTGATCGCCGTGCTCAGAATGATGCGCGTAATCATCGCAGGAAGACGCTGATTGTATTCCTGGGAGAGAATGCCGTCCATATCGGCAATGATGGCGGTGTCGTACTGCTTGCCGCCCGCGGTGACCTGAAGGGTTTTCCACGGCGCCGGATAGTATTCGCAGACCGGCCATGCGACCATGATCGGGAAATAGATCGCGATCTGCCGGAAGGCGGCGCTGCGGCCGTTGGCGAAGATCACGAACACACAGTCGCGCCCGAGCGGAAATTCAAACGGCTTGACCTTGTTCAGCTTTTCCGGGATTTCTCGTCCGGCATCCTTCAGAACCGTCACATAGTAGCGCTGGATCATGGTGTTGCCGGGCATTGCTTCGTAGAGTCGCTGATAGTCGATTTTTGCATTTTCGAAGTTGTCGTCGCGGATGGACCCGAGTCCCGAAAGGAAGATTGCCAGAGGATTCAGGAAGTTCCCGTAGCCGCGGTTTGCAACCCGTTTCATCTCTTCGATGCTTTCTTTGAACTCCTTGTTCTGGGCGTTCTGTTCGATGAGACTCTGCTCCTTTTTTGCCTCCTCCTGAGGATCGGCCTTTCCCGCGGATGCGTTCAGGGAGTTCTCTCCGCTTGCCGTTGTGGTGGAGGGTGCGCCGGGATCTTCCGTGGAAACGGGGGTTGTCTCTCCTTCCGTGATGGCGGAACTGGTCTGGGCGGAGGTCGAAGCGGCGGCCGCCTCTGTTTTCTGTTTCTGTTCGATTGCACGGAAGGATTTCTGTTCTTCCTCGAAGAACTTCTGATAATCCTCCATGATTTTTTTCTGTTCGTCGCGCAGACGGCGGATCTGGGCGCGGAAGGAGTCCTCCTTCCCGATGCCGAGGTAGTTGAGCGACTGATAGACCGCAAGAAGAATTCTGTCCCGGCAGAAGCCGCGATAGGGGAGCGCGTTCAGATTCGTGACCGCCATGGCGCCTTCGGCGGCCGCGTCGCGCATGCTGATGATGGCGCGGTCGTCATATTCGGTAATCAGATTTTCGGCGGTTCGGAAGTGGCTGCGGCTCTTTTCGAAATCCCCGAGCTGGAAATAGATGGCACCGGCTTCCAGCTGCCACATGACTTCATCGCCGGTATCTTTTGTGGATTCCAGTTTGTCCGTGATTTCTTTCAGAACCTGTGTGTTGTTGCCTGCGAGATAATCCTCCATCATCGGAGCTTTCTGCCGATGGGAGTTGATGATGCTGGAGCAGCCGGAAAATGTGAAGATCGCGGCTGCACCGGCAAGCAGCAGCGGGAAAAATTTTGTTTTCATAACAAGGATCCGTATTGCTTGATGATGTCCTGAAGCGGGAAAGGAACCGGGATGCCGGAAAAAAGGGCATCCCGGGGAGACATTATTTCAGTTTCTGCGTGACTTTTTTGCAGACGGCGGGCAGCGCCTGATCAATCAGGTACTGACCGTAGTCGCGGGCTGTCCAGTCATCCGTATCTTCGTCGAGGTCGTCGAAATTGACTCGTTTGCGGAAGGGAAAACTGGCTACGACCTGTCCTGTCTGGGCGGAGATGATCCGGATATTGCCCTCAATGTTTCCGATGCACGAGACCTGAGTCCGTTTGGAGGCCTTGATATACTCTTTTTTCATGAGAATGGAATATCGGTTGATGGAGGCCTGAACCAGATTATCCACACGGAGCAGTTTTCCGATCCGCATAAACATGGAAGGTTCCGCCTCATAGAGATTGTCGATCTTGTTCTTCTTCAGGATTTTGGCAACCGACTGCAGATTCTGGAGGCGGATGTTGTTTTCCAGAAGATAATTTTCCAGAGAGGTGTTGAAGTTCTCCGACAGATAGGCGGGTGCGTCTTTGACACGGATGGCTAGCGTCAGGATCGCGGAGATTCCGCGTTTTTTTGCCGCGCGTCCCAGTCCCATTTCGTTGAGGATATCGGGGAGTTTGTCGGCGAGTTCGTCGAGAGAGTTCACGGTTTCGGTGGTTCTTGTGTCAGAATCGATCTCGCCGGTGGAGACATCCAGAAGCATGAAGGAGACATTGAGTCTGGAACCGAATTTGCTGACGGTCGGCAGAAAAATGTACTTGACCGTCTTGATCTGTCCGAGTTTGGCTTTCTGAGTGGAATTCAGATTGACGAGATCGGAACTGGTTGTGAAGCCGATTTCGGTCATCATGGATTTGATGGCGGAGCGGGAGATGAGTTCGTATCCGCCGTCGACGGAGCTTTCGAGCATGGACCAGAGCGCTTCGATCTCCTGCGGTTTCATTCCGCCTTTTGCGACGGGTTCGACCACCGCCAGTTTATCTGCTCCGAAGAGGCTCGAGGCAAGAACAAAAAGAAAAAGGAACGAGAGAAGGTGTTTTTTCATTTTCATCTCCTTATTTTGCCAGTTTGGAAGTGATGACGGCGTCGCCGGTCACCTGAATGTCAAACGAGTTGGATTTGTATCCGTCCGCCTTGATTTCCATGCGGTGTTTGCCCGCAGGAACGGAGAAGGTTCCCCCTCCGTTGCCGACGCGGACTCCGTCAATGAAAATTTCCGCGGAGGATGGTTTGAAGAGAAATCCTCCGGTGGGATTCACCGTGACCTTGTACGGCATGGGGGTGACGGAAAGTTTGTTTTTGCGTCCGGGCTTTGTGATGTCCGCGAGTTCTTCGGCGGCCTGTTCCAGCGCGGAGGTCATGAGATTCTGGAAGATGTTGTTGTCGAACTGCGTGCCGCTGACGGGCCGCTGCTCCCGGTAGCTGCCGGTGTAGACGTTGCTGTATACGGTGCGCTGCTGAACCAGATCCACCACTTTGAGGATCACGTCAAGCTGATAGTTGGTCGTCTTTGTTTCGATGCCGTATCCTTTGAAGGAGTTGACCTTTGTGCGCAGATCGGAAACGGTTCCGTAAATGAGATGGGTGGCTCCGGTTTTCTGAGCGAGTTTCAGAAGGGCGTCTCTGGGGAAATCGGGTTCCTTCTGAAGCTGGGTCATGGCCGACTGGACGAGGGAGGAATCGACGATCTGGAAAAGATCGTTCTTTCTTCCGAGATAAGCGGAGAGATATTCGGCACCGAGGACCATGGGGCGGGATTCCCCTTTAACAACGGTCTGATAGAGATTCTTCGCCTTTTCCCAGTTGCGCTGATTGTCAACGATTTGTCCTTCCCGGTTCGCCTGATTGGTGCGAGTGTTGTCCCAGGAGTCGATCATGCGGACGAAGCCCTGCATGATGCTGTTGATGGATTTCCGGTCGGAGCTGTTGAGGGTTTCCTGCGCGGGAATTTGAATGGGTTTGTTCTGATAGTCCAGAAATTTCTGGCCCTTGATCTCCGCGGAGGAGAAATCGAGCACGGCAACCTTGAGGGGGGACCAGACTTTTTTCTCCTGGGTCTGGACCTTCCGGGTTGTGATTTTCGTGGTTGTGGTGATCTCTTCCGTGGTTGTCGTGGTGGACTCCTCCGCCGCGAGAGCCGTGACGGTGAGCGCCAGCAAAGGAATGAGAAGCTTTTTCATGAACAGTCTCCCTTGTTGTGTTTCGCGGATCCGGTCGGATGTTCCGGGTCGAATCCGGAGAAACGTCTTAAGTAATCAATCCGATGTACAACTATAATGGCGGATATCGCGGCGGAATCTGTCATCGGATGTTATGAAAAAATAATTTTTCTTCTCCGGATTTCAAGAGAAAAAAATGGTTTTATGGGAAAATATTCTTTCCCGGCAGGAGCGGAAGAAGGGGGGCATGCCGGGGGAAAAGAGAATTCGAGGGGGGTGCCGTTCCTTTTGCGCGGAGAAAGGGGAATGCGGGGAGGATGGGATTTCCCGATTTGTATTTTTCTCTTCCGGGAGTATGTTATGAGCGGTTTTCGGAACAGTCACTTAAAGCATGGAGAATAGCGATGAAAAAGAGAATCCGCAAGAAGAAATGTATAGGAGAATTCAAGGAGCTGGCGTTTCCCCTGAAGGCCGGGTTTCACGCGATGACGGCGGAGGCCGCGGACGAGTTCCTTGCACGGATCCTTGAAAAGGCCGCGTCGCTCGATTTGGTCTGCGGGGGGACGTTTGAACTGGATCATCTGGATTTTTACGTTGTAACCGGCCGTGTGAATACGAACAATGAGGAGCGCAAAGAGACGTTTGTCGCATATTTGAAGGATTCTCCCGGAGTGGAATCCGTGGATGCCGGAGCGTTTGTGGACGCCTGGTACACGCCTATTGAGGAGGAATGCGACTGCGGCTGCGGGGAACATCATCACGAGCACAAAGCCGAGTAAGTCCGCTTTTCCGGACGATGGTTGGAAGAGCCTCCGTTTTCCGCGGAGGCTTTTTTTCTTCTTTTCATTTCCCGTGGAACCTTCTCTTGACTTTTGGTGTCATGCGCTATATAATATAAGATGAGTTTTTCTTTCAAATTCAAACAGGAGCTGTGATTCAAATGCGTTTTCAATGTCCGGAATGTCACGAGATCGTCTCGGTGGATAATGCCGCGCTCGGAAGCAATGTGCAGTGCGGCCATTGTCAGAAAATCGTTCCGGCTCCCGCTTCCCGGACCTCTCCGGGGGCGGTGATTGCGGATTTCATCATCATCCGGGAACTCGGCCGGGGAGGAATGGGGATTGTCTATCTTTCGCATCAGATTTCCCTGGATCGTTCCGCTGCGCTGAAGGTCCTGTCGGAAACGTATGCGAACAATACGGAATTTGTGGTCGGCTTCATCAAGGAGGCGCGTGCGGCGGCGAAACTGAATCATCCGCATATTGTGCAGGCCTATGCCGTCGGGGAGGACGAGGGACTTTATTATTTCGCCATGGAGAATGTCGACGGCAAGACCATGAAAGAGGTTCTTGCGGAAAAGAAGATCATTCCCGTGGAGGAGGCCACGCAGATCATTCAGCAGATCGCCGAGGCTCTGGACTACGCATGGAAGGAGCAGCGGCTCGTCCATCGTGACATCAAGCCGGACAACATCATGCTGACCAATAACGGCAAGGCGAAACTCGCGGATCTTGGTCTTGCGCGCGTCGCCGGCGACAAGGAGGAAAAAGAGGACAGCGACGAGGTGATGGGAACTCCCCAGTACATCAGTCCGGAGGCCCTTCTCGGAGAGCCGATGGACATCCGCAGCGACATTTACAGCCTCGGCGCCACCTACTACCAGTTTGTCACGGGGCAGTTCCCCTTCAACGGCGATTCCGCCTCCGAGATTGCCAGAAAACACATTACCGATCCTCTGACTCCGCCGGACCAGGTGAATCCCGCGGTTCCCCGGAATGTCTCCGAAGTCATCATGAAAATGATGGAGAAGGATCCGAATAAACGCTATCAGGATGGGGAATCCCTGGTGGAGGAGCTGCGGAACATCCGGAAGAACCGGGCGGTGTCCGGGAAGGTTCCGCGCCTGAAGATCCCCACGACAAGTTCGGTTTCCCTTCAGAAACTTGCCGGGTTGACGCCCGGGGAGGTTGCGGCAAAGACGCCGGTGCTGAAGATGCCGGGGGCATCCGCGGCGGCTCCGTCGCCTGCGCCTGCTGCGGCGCCGTCGCCCGCGCCGTCTGCGGAAAGTGCTCCGGGGGGAGGGGGAGGAGCGAAGCCGGCGGGTGCGCCGTCGCTTAAAATGCCCTCCAAGCCGAAGCCGCCTGAGCCGCCCAAGGAGGAGCCGAAACCCGTCTCCACCGAAACCAAAAACGGCGGTCTCGGGAAGAACAAGGACTCCAAAGTCTCCAAGCAGGTGCGGAAGATGAAGGAGCAGCGGGAGAAGCAGGCCACGAAAAAAGTGGTCGGTTCCGCACTTCTTGCCGTGGTGCTGATCGCGGCAATCGGCATTGGCGCCTGGGTGGCGTTCGGCAATGGAAAGGAAGCGTTGACGGGAATGTTCAGCCGGGTTCATCAGAAAGTCGCCCGGACTGTGGAGGAGGCGCAGGAACCCGCCAGCACTCCATTGACCATGAAGGCAGATGAGATTCTCGCGTTCGCCGCAAACGAAGGCGTTTCACCCGAGGCCGTTGTGAAAAAGTGCGAAGAGTTCTTCCGCAATTTCAAAGAGGCTCAGTATACCAGGGAAAAAGAGAAGTACGCGGAAATTCAGCAGCTCTTCGATGAGTTTGATGAGAAACTCTGTGCGCCTCAGCGCGAAATTGCCCGCGACAAGTATATCGCCCGCCTGGAAGCGGAACGGGAGGCCGCGCGCAGACGCGCCGAAGAGGCCGCCCGGCAGGCAAGAGAACAGAAGGAGCGCGAGGAACGCGAGCGGGAACGGAAACGTCTGGCGGAAATTCAGCGCAAAAAAGATGCGCAGGAACTCAATGCTCTTCGCAGTCAGATCCGTTCGGGCACGCCCCGTGCACGGGTCGGCGTGATCGACTGTTGCCGCGCCGGGGATTATGCCGGTGCCAGAAAGATTCTGGAAGAGGTCATTGCCGTTCAGAAACAGGCCGCCGGGAAACCGCAGACCTATCGGAATGAGGCCGCGCGTTATGCAAACTGGGGCAGAAAAATGCTGAACTGGCTGAATCAGGCGGAAACGTTCCGCGCCTTCCTGAAAAACGGAGGTAGTGAACTGAAACGTCCGCAGCTGGTTTACAAGGGAAAATTCGGAGCCGTTGTTTCGATTCGAGACGGCGTTATCACCGCGGATGAGGGAGGAGGAAAAACCTTTACGGTGAATCTGAACGAGCTTTCCCGGGCGCAGGCCAACGCCTTCCTTCTGCGTCTGGCCAACCGGACCGGAAAGAAACAGGCCGCCTTCCTCTATCTGATGATGCGGGGCGATTTCGAAGTCGCCGAAGAGTATGCAAAGGAGCTTGCGGCAAACGCCGATCAGAAAAAAGAGCTGAACGAAACCGCAACCGAATTCATAAGAACCAAATACAGATCCGCAAACGCGGAACAGAAAAAAGAACTCGAAAAGAAATACGGCAGACTCGGCGTTTTCAAGAAAGCCGTCGGCAGACGCTGAAAACCGGTTCTGACGAGTGCAAGCAACACCTTCAGGAGTAAAAATGGAAGCAGAGAAGTGTCCGTGCTGTTCAGGCAAACTTTATTCGGAATGTTGTGAACCTGTGATTCGCGGCGTGCGCAAGGCCGCCAATCCCGAGGAGCTGATGCGCTCCCGTTACAGCGCCTATGCAAAGGCCGAAATCGAACACCTTTTCACCTCGACCGATCCCAGTCAGCGCGAGACCGTGGACCGCAATGAGATGCGCCAGTGGGCGGAACGCTCCAAATGGCTCGGGCTGGAAATCATCTCCGCGACCGGAAACAACCCCGGCGACGAGAAAGGCGAAGTGGAATTCATCGCCCGCTATACCGACAGCAACACCCCTCTGGAACATCACGAACTCGCCGAATTCCGGAAACACGACGGGGAATGGTTCTTCTATGACGGCCATCTCGTCCGCCAGAAACCCTATGTGAGAACCTCGCCCAAAATCGAGCGGAATGCGCCCTGTCCCTGCGGCAGCGGGAAAAAATATAAAAAATGCTGCGGAAGATAACACCGCAAAGGAGGATGGCATGATTCTTGACAAACTCACGCCGGAAGTAACGGTCTCCTTCAACTCCGAATTTCAGAGGGCATTTGACGCAATCGCGGCTCTGCCCCCCGATGCTCCGCTCGGAAAGTTCCCGATCGACGGCGACGCAATTTTCGGAAATGTTATGGAATACGATGCGGATCTCCCCTCCGCCGATTCTCTGGAGGCCCATCGGGAGTATGTCGATATTCAGGCGGTCATTTCCGGTTGCGAGACCATGCTCTGGGCAAACATTGATGGTCTGGAGGTGACAACCGCCTATCAGCCGGACAAGGATGTCGAGTTCCGCAGAACTCCCGCCGAGGGCGTCGCCAGACTCGAACTCGTCCCCGGTCTCTTTGCCATTTTTTATCCGGAGGACTGTCACTACGGAAAAATCCTGCCGGCTTCCGGAAAGCCCGGAAAAGTCAGGAAAGTGGTAGTCAAAGTCAAACTCTGACTCTGTTTGGAATCGCCCGTTTTCCCGGCGGAACGGAGACCCGTTTTCGGAGGTCGCCTTCCGCCATTTTTATTTTTTTGTGTATGGAAAAAAAGCGCCGGGGAAAGTGGCGCTTTCTTTTTTGGGCTGAACCGCTCTTCCCTTCCGGATGAAAAAAACGGAGAAATGCGGTTTGAGGATCAGGATTTGTTCGGATCTTCGGTCATTTCATGGACATCGACGAGACGGCCGCCGAAATTGCGGACGATTTCACTGACGATGGGAATGTCCCGCACCTCGGAAATGAGTTCCTCCACGCTTTTTCGTTTGCCGAGAATCCGGGCGAGATCCAGAGCGTCGCCGCTTCCGGCGGCAGAATCCTCATCGGATCCGAGCTCGTCGGCATCTTCGGAACTCTCCTCCTCGAAGGAGTCCTCCCCGGGGATCTCGTTTCCGGCCGATGGCGTGGAAACCGCGACTTCGGAGAGAGAGCTTCCGGAGCGCGTCTCTTCGGATGCCGGCTGATCCGGTTCCGGTTTTGCCGCGGCAGCGGGAGAGGGGGCGGTCTGGGCGGATGTGGGCGTCGGAACCGGCTGTTCCGCCGCGCCGGATGGCTCGGCCTTCCCGGGCATGGGGGACGGAGCCTTTTTTTTCTCCGCAGCCTCGGGAGATGATTCGATTTTTCCGGGCGCTGGAACCGGTCTCCTTGCGGATTCCTCTCTTCCTTCGGAGGCGGCATTCCGGGGGGAAACTTCCTGCATTTTCTGTTCCGGGAGCTTTTCCGTTTCGCTCTTCGGAGCCGGATCCGTTTCCGGTGTGCACGGTGCGGCGGAGCGCTCTTCCCCGATGGATGCCGGAGAAGGACTCTTTCCGGAGGCTGCGCTGGAAGGTTCCTGCGGTTGAATATCCGATACCGCCTTCGGGGACGGCGGAGCCGGAACGGCGGTTTCGGTTCTGGAAGCGGCGGATCCCGTATCTGCGGAGAGCGGACGGGGAGAGGAGGCGGAATGTTCCGTTTCCCTTTCCTCGCTCCGGCGGATGACGACACGCGGCGGAGGAAGCGTCACATAGGCGGGAACCGCATCCAGCGGAGCGAGTTCTCCGTTCTTGCGGATGTAATTGAGACGGGCAATCAGATCATCCACCTGGACCGCATGGGCCATTCGCATGGCTTTGAGGAGGAGCGTCTCAATAAAGATCTGTTTGTTGATGGCCTCCCGCAGAAGGAATCCGGTGGAGGAGAGCTGTTCCAGCAGTCGCTGAACGTTGTCGGGTCGAACCAGTCTGGCCAGTTCGGCATAGATTCGGATTTTTTCCTGCGACTCCTCCAGCACCGATTCCGGATTTGGAAGGAGGGAACACATCAGGACGCCGCGCAGCCAGACCAGAATCTCATCGAACAGCAGTTCCAGATTTTTTCCGGCCGCGGCGAAATTATGAATGGCCGTGACGACCGCCGGGCGGTCATTGCAGAGAAGCGCCTGAATGAGCCCGCTCATCTCCGCCGGCGCGGTGAGGCCGAAAAGCGAGAGCGCCTGCGCCTCGGAAATGGTGTTTTCCCCGTCGGCATTGCTGAAGAAGGAGATCATCTGATCGAGCAGGGACTGGGCATCGCGCATGCCTCCGTCGGCCGCGCGGGCAATGACGTCGATGGCGGAAGGGGAGATCCGCACCCCTTCGGTCTTTGCAATCAGGGCAAGACGTTCCGCGATCAGATTGGTCGGAATGCGCTTGAGGTCGAACCGCTGACAGCGGGAGATGACGGTCGGCAGAACCTTGTTGACTTCCGTGGTCGCAAAAATGAATTTCGCATGTTCCGGCGGCTCCTCGATGGTCTTCAGCAGCGCGTTCCAGGCGCTTTTGGAGAGCATGTGAACTTCGTCAATGATGTAGATCTTGTATTTGGAGGCGATGGGAAGGTGCAGGACCTCCTCGCAGATCTCACGGGCCTTTTCCACCTGAGTATGCGTGGCGGCGTCGATCTCGATGACATCGACACTGCTTTCATTGGCGATGGCGACACAGGAGTCGCATTCGCAGCATGGCTCGCCGTCGACCGGGTGTTTGCAGTTCAGCGCTTTTGCAAAGATCCTCGCGGAGGTGGTTTTCCCGATCCCCCGCGGACCGACAAAAAGATAGGCCTGCGCGATGCGTCCGGTCATGATCGCATTGCGGAGAGTCCGCGCAATGTGTTCCTGGCCGACCATATCCGAAAATCTCTGCGGCCGCCATTTCCTTGCTATGACTTGATATGCCATGTGTTCCGTACCCTGTATCCTTAAGAAAACTGAAGATAAAAACGATTCCCTTCGGGATCCCGGCACTCCAGCACGCCGGAGGAGTGTTCCTCCTTCCGGGAACGGAGAGTCCAGCCGCCGGATTCCAGTCGTTCGGCAACGCCTTCCGGATCTTCGGGAATCAGCACCAGAGCCATTCTCGCATCGTCCTGTCCGGAGAGAGCGGCGGCGGTGGTGTCGGCTTCCAGACAGAGACTCGAATCTTCTCCGATCGCAAAGACACTCTGAAAATTGCTGTCGATCACCGGATTGCCCAGGTCAAGCACATCGCGGTAGAACGCTCTGCATTTTGTCAGGTCCCTGACGCGAAGAACTATTCCGAATTCCGCCGGGTGCATCGTTTCCTCATTCTATGTTCTGTAAAAAATCGTGGGAAGAAATGTAGACTTTCTTTCCGATATTTTCAAGTCCCGCACCGAGATTTCCCGGAAAATCACGGGAACGTTCCACAAGAAGATCGGAGACGGAAAAAGGATGATTGTCTGAAAAATTGTATGAATTTTAAATTATGTCTGAAATTTTGTCTGTTTTTTTAGAAAGAACTCTTGACAAAACTCTTTTTTTCGTCTATAATTACGGAAAAGAGAAACGAATACAACAGGGAGACAACATGCGGGATTCCGCGGGACAGGAAGGGGTTTACCGGAGCAAGGCGCTTCGTCTTTCGGGCCGGATGCTTCAGGACATCCGAAGCGGATGTTTTCGGAACCGGGAGCTTCTGCCAAGCGAGCTGGAGCTCAGTCGTCATTACGGCGTGTCACGGACGACGATCCGCCGGGTGATCTCGATTCTGATTTCCAGCGGAGAACTGGTGAAGGAACCGAACCGGACCGCGCGGATCTCCGATCTCTCCACCCATTCCCGGCCGAGTCCGGGAGCCGGAGAAGAGGAGGGGGGTGCTTTCTCCGCGCCATTTTCCATTGCCTTTGTCTATGCGGGAGTGCCGGACGGCTTTGTCGTGGGGACCAGCGAGGGAACCAAGGAATTCTGTCGCGAGCACGGCTGCGATCTTCAGTTCTTTACCAGTGAACAGGGACATGACGAGGTCATAGATCTTCTGAATCACGCGTCGGAACTTGGAATCGACGGTCTGATCGTGCTTCCGTATGAGACGGAGGCCTACCGCAATGCCATATGCGGGCTGCTGGAACGGAATTTTCCGATTGTCTGTCTGGACCGGCCGCTCGGCGGAATGAAGCTGAACTCGGTGGAGGTGGACAACTCCGGAGGAGTCTGTCTGGCGGCGTCGGCTCTGATTACGCGTTTTTCGCGACCGGTGTATTATCTGGGGGCCGTTCCGAACCATTCGACTCAGCAGAATCGTCTGAACGGGTTCCGCATGGCGATGCGCGAGGCCGGATATTCCGACCGGATTCATGATTATCTTCTTCTCTACCCGGCTACCGACAACGATCCCGAATACTGGGAGGAGACGAAAATGCAGGAACCGCCTTACCGGAAGGTGAAATCGTTTCTGAGCGGAGCTTCCCTTCCGGTGAGCATTCTCTGCATGAACGACTATGTGGCCCTTGCCGTTTACCGGGCTGCGGAAGAGCTTGGCCTGAGCATCGGATCGGATGTGATGGTCTGCGGATTCGACGATCTTCCGCTGGCTCGTCTTCAGAGTCCGCCATTGAGTTCGATTGAACAGCCGCGCCGCCGGATCGGTTTTGAAGCCGCCGATCTGCTCTGCAAACTGATTTCCGGAAAAATCGGCAGAAGTGTGAATCTGCGTCTTCCCGTGGAGCTCCACGAACGGGAATCAACGCTTGGAAGGTCATAGGAAAAGGAACGTGAAAACAGGAGAACGGAGATGAATCAACGGAAACATAATTTTACATTGATAGAACTGCTTGTGGTGATTGCGATACTTGCGATTCTTGCATCGCTTCTTCTTCCCGCATTGAACAAGGCGCGGGAGAAGGCGGGCAGCACGTCCTGTTCCGGGAATCTGAAGCAGCTTGGTTCCTCGCTTCAGATGTATGCCATGGATTTCAACGACTATGTGCCGTACACGCAGTCCTGGAAAAATGTCTCTCTTCGGGAGCCGAATGGAACCATGTCCAGCCGCAGGCCGACTTTTGTGGAGCGTCTTTCGCCCTATTACCGGAAAGTGAAGGTGGTGCAGTGTTCCTCCGCTCCCCTCCAGCTGGAATCCCTGGGAAACAACTGGCATACCAACTATACCGCCAGCTGGAGGTTCGGATGTTCCAGCAGCGGCGAGATCTCCCCTGTCCGGAAGCTGAGCAAATGCAAACAGCCGACCATCGCCGCCATTCTGATCGACGGTCAGAACAAGACCCGTTACACAATGGCTTTCGGCGGTTCGTTCAGCCGTCCGGACAACCGGCATTCCGGGCGATGGAACATTCTGCTGGCAGACGGTCATGTCCAGCTCAGCCGCCAGCTCACCTGGGAAGGCGTTTTCAGCAGTTCCGGAAGTGTCGTCTCCACCAATTCCGATGCGTGCGCCATGTATAATTTTCAAATTCCCGGCATCAGCGGCGATCCCGTCTGGCCGAAATAAAACCGATCCCGGAAAGACAACCCTTTATGAGAGGAATATGAAATATGAAAATCGGTAAATGGACAGGAATTTTTTGTCTGACTCTTTGCACTCTTCCGCTTCCGGCAGCTCCGAATCTGCTGGAAAACGGCTCCTTTGAGCTGGGACTGGAAAAGTGGAGAATTCATAAGGTCGGCAATCCCGATGCGGAAGCCGTTCTGGATCAGAAGAACGCATTTGAGGGAAAACAGTCGTTGAACATGAAATTCAACGGAAAACGAAGAAGCAACGTCTACCTCACCGTCTGGCGGATGCTGAACGTGCAGCCGTTGACGGCATATCGCCTCCGTTTCCGGGCAAAGACACAGAACAGCAGACCCTTCTGGGCCGGAATCGAATACCGCCCTCTGGTTCGCTCCAAGGAAGGAACCGCGGACTGGCGGGAATATGTCTTCGAATTCACAACGAAGAAGGAGTCCCGGATTCCGTTCCGTTTTCTTGTGGAGGATCAGGCGGAATCCATCTGGCTGGACGATGTCGTTCTGGAAAAGGTGGAAAACCGCTCATCCGCCTCTCCGGTGGAACAATCCATTCTGGCGTTTGGAGCAAAGCCCGACGGCCGTTCGGACTCCTCCGCGGCATTTCAGAAAGCGGTCGAAGCGGGAGTTTCGCGGATCTTTGTTCCGGAAGGCGTGTTCGCCGTCAAGGAACTGGTTCTGCCGGATCATATCAGCGTGACCGGATGCGGAGAGCAGTCCTGTCTGGTTCCGTTTTCAGAGGATCAGAAGTTTGTGATCCGGGGCGGAAGCAACAGCCGTTTTTCGGATTTTTCGATTGATGTGCGCAGCAGAAAGGCTCACGGACTTTTTTTCCTGCGCACGAAACAGGTGACGGTTGAACGAATTTCCATTTCCAACAGCCGGGCGTACGGCATTCATTTCGATCACGGGAAAGATGCGGTGATCCGGGAATGCAGCATCCGCTCCTGTTACACGGGAATTATGCAGACCTTCTGCAGCAATATACGAACGGTGGGGAATCGTGTGCTCGGCAGCACAAAGCACGGGATTCAGTTCTGGAGTCAGGATCGCTGGCGGCCCCGGTATCGGACGCGTAACCTGTGGTTCTGCGACAATTATGTGAAGAACGCACCCTCCGGGGACGGGGGAATCTGGGGGGTTGGTGTGATCGGCGTGGTTATGTCCGGCAACATCGTGGAATGCGCAAAGGATGTCGGGCTCGATCTGGAATGGTGCGAGGACGCCGTCATTTCCGGCAATGTGGTGCGGGACACCGAACACGGCGGAATCTCTCTCTTCTTCTCCTGCCGGAATGTGACCATTTCCGGCAACACCGTTTTCAACAACCGCGTCTATTCCGGGGAGCCCGGCGCCTACTGGGTTCGCGCGGGAATCTGGCTGACCTATCCGAACACGAAGACCTTTCAGAAGGATACCGGACACGAAAATATCACGATCAGCGGCAATACGGTCATCAACGGTCCGGGAAAACGGCGGGCCGTCTGGATCGGATGCGGGAAAAACATTCTGGTCCGGGGGAACCAGCTCATCGGAGCGCCACTCTACCACGGGGGACGGCACGGGGAGCCCGGAAGCTCCATCGCGGAGTATGACGGGGGAAAGGATTATCTCGTGAATTCCAGCGGCGAGATTTCCGTCTGCCGCTGATTCCTCCCCCGTTCCGCGATGCCGGAAAACGGTTCTTTTGTGATTGTTTTCACAGGAATAATGCGTTTTCCGGCCGGAATCGCGGAAAAATTCCGGCATTTTTTACGCTTCTATTTGTAAGATTCCACTTTGCGGGGTATCTTTATAAATGATTTCAACAAATATGAAAGGAAACCTGCAAATGAAAAAAGTTCTGATCCCGACAAAACTGGACAAGGTCGTCAGCGAAATTCTTTCCGCGAAAGGTTTCACAGTCGTGCAGGATATGGAGACTCCGTTCCTGGATCTCGCCAAGGCGAATCCGGATGCGGAAGCGCTCATCATCCGGAGCGAGAAAGTGACTCCGGAAATCATGGATGTGCTTCCCTCCCTGAAGCTCGTGGTCCGCGCGGGCGCCGGATACGACAACGTGGATATCAAGTACGCCCGCAGAAAAAACATTGATGTGATGAACACGCCGGGCGCAAATTCCAACGCCGTCGCCGAAGAGGTCATTGCCATGATCCTTGCAGCCTACCGGAAACTCATTCCGGCCGACATCTCCACCCGCGCCGGAAAATGGGAGAAGAAGTCCTTCATGGGACGCGAATTCACCGGAAAGACTCTGGGAATCATCGGTCTGGGACATATCGGCCGTCTTCTTGCCAAGCGTGCGTCCGGCTTCGAGGTCACCATTCTCGGCTTCGATCCCGTGATCTCCAAGGAGCTGGCAAGCGAGATCGGCGTTACGCTGACAACCGTCGAGGACATCTTCTCCAAAGCCGATGTCATCAGTCTTCATGTTCCGGAAAACGATGTGACCCGCGGCATGGTC
The DNA here is from genome assembly GCA_944390735.1 of uncultured Victivallales bacterium. Lineage (GTDB taxonomy): Bacteria > Verrucomicrobiota > Lentisphaeria > Victivallales > UBA1829 > UBA1829. The sequence goes on from CALXRL010000074.1 coordinate 87,880, forward strand.
AATGAAAAACTTCTCTCCCTGGTGAAAAAAGGCGTGATGATCGTGAACTGCGCGCGTGCCGGAATCGTCAACGAGGACGATCTGCGCAAGTTCAAGGCGGAAAAAGGAATTCTCTACTGCAACGACGTCTACAAGAAGGACGCCGAAGGGGAGAAATCCATTGCCGATATCGCCGACGTGATGGCTCCGCATCTCGGCGCCAGCACCAAGGAGGCCAACTTCGTCGCCGCAAAGCGCGCCGCGGAACAGACGGTCGCCTATTTTGAAAACGGCGTGACCACCTGCGTTGTCAACAAGGGTGTTCCTGACGGACTGGATGCCGAATATCAGCATCTGGCCTCCATTCTTGCCAAGCTGGCAAGAGCCGCGATCGGACTGGAAACTCCGCTGCGCAAGATTGAAACCAGCTTCTACGGCAATCTCCATCAGTTTGCCAAATGGATGACCGCGCCGATCTGCGCCGGACTGACTCCGGAATTCGATCCCTACCTGAACGCGAAGGATGCCGAAGAGTTCCTGAAAGGCCGCGGAGTGGAACTTGTCAATCGCGATGTCGACGATGCCAAGAAATACGGCGAATCCATCACCATCGACCTGATTGACGCCAAAGGAAACCGCGTTTCCGTCCGCGGAACCATCACGGAAGGAAACATGATGATTTCCAGACTCGACGATTTCGATCGTCTCTATCTGGATCCGAAGGGAAACACCCTTTTCTTCGAATACAAGGATGTGCCGGGCGTGATTGCCAAACTTTCGGGCGAACTGAGTGCGCAGGGAATCAACATCATCGACATCCGCGCGCCGCAGAATCCCAAGAGCGGCAACTCTCTCGCGGTCATCAAGACCTGCTCCGCGGTATCCGACGAGCTGGTTGCCAAGATGGGCGCACTGGTCGGCGCGGTGAACGCCTTCCAGTTCAAGGCGTAAGATCCGGATCATCCGGACGAGGAAAGAAAAACGGGCTCCGCGAAACACGGGGCCCGTTTTCTGTCGGAGAAGAACGGAAAAGAGAACCGTCTCCGAAAATTCATTCCGAATCCGCTTTAAAAGCGGCGGGATTGATTGTATAATAACAGAAGAGTGGAGAGAAGGATTCAACAATGATACGGCATCTGTTTGGAATAACGAACCTGGGCAGCGGGAGTTCCGGCAACGCCACGGTGATTCATACGCCGGAGGGGGCAATTCTGGTGGATGCCGGATTTTCCTGCCGGGAACTGCTCTCCCGTCTGGCCAGCGTTTCGGTGGCGCCGGAGACGATCAAGGCGATTCTCATCACTCACGAGCACAGCGATCATACCAAGGGCTGCCGGGTGTTTTCCGACCAGTGGGGAATTCCCTGCTGTTCCACCTCCGTGACCTGCCGGGCGCTGGCGGATGCGAACCGGATCGGCGAGCGGAAGATCCTGTTTTCTCCCGGAACGCCGTTTTCCCTGGCGGGAATCACGGTGGAGCCTTTTTCGGTTCCGCACGATGCGCGGGACACGGTGGCATTCAACTTTCTCTGCAACGGATGCAAGATTTCCATTGCCACGGATCTGGGGCATGTCAACACGCTGATCGCGAACCGTCTTTCCGACTGTGACGCGATGCTGCTGGAATCGAATCATGACTTGAAAATGCTGGCGAATTCCTCGCGGCCGCTTCATCTGAAACGGCGGATCATGAGCCGGCACGGGCATCTTAGCAACGAGGATGCCATGCGTTCTTTGGATACGCTGCTGTGTGAAAAGACCCGTTTTCTGCTGTTCGGACACCTCAGTTCGGAATGCAACGACCGGTCCATCGTGGAGGCCATGGCGGAAGAGCGGCTCGATTTTCTGAAGCGGCGCGATGTGAGTTTCCGGATTGCGGAACAGTCTGTTCCGAGTGAAACATTCTGGGTCGTATAGAAAGGGATAGCGATGGCGGAGCACGCGGAAACCGGAGTGGAAGAGGAGATCCCGTCGCTGACGGAGCGTCTGACGGAGATCGGATGGGGACATCGGGTCAAGGTCGCCTGTTCCGCGTGCGGGCAGAAACTGGATATGACGGAGATTGCTCCGTTTGCCGCGGTCTGCTGTCCGAACTGTTCCGCGCGGGTGGTGCGGCCCGTCTATTTCGGAGACTATGTGCTGGAGGACACGGGGAGGAGGCGGGATCGCCTGACCACGGTCTTCCGTGCTTACGATTCCAAGCTCGGGCGGTATGTGTCGCTGAAGATTCTGAATCCGGAGTATTCGGCATCGGCGGGAGCGCGGTCGCGTTTCACGCGGATTGCGCGTCTGCTGGCCGCGGTCAATCATCCGGCGATTCTATCCATTTACAACTGCGGGGAGCTGTACGGACTGGCTTACATTGTGTCGCAATATGCGGAGTATGGGACGTTGCCGGAGTTCCTGGCGCTTCAGAAGGAGCCGCTGCCGACGGAAATGGTGCTGGGGTGGTGCTGTGATCTGGCCTCGGGTTTGCAGAAGGCGTCCGCGTCGGGGCTCTCCCACGGGGAGATTGAGCCGGCCAATCTGCTGGTGGATTCCGGACAGCGGATCCGCCTGACCGGATTCGGACTCGCCGAGCTTATGCGGGAAGCCGGTTTTCAGGGAAGTCGAGTGTATGCGGCTCCGGAAAAAAACACGGAGGGAATGATCCATGAGAAGAGCGATGTGTACAGTCTGGGTGTTCTTCTCTGCCGTCTGCTGGCGGGGCGGGAGCCGTCGGGTCCGGGCGTCGGGAAGCGGGAGACGCCGGGGATTCTGTCGAAGATCGGCCGGAGAGCGGGACGGGAGGTGGCGGAGCTCGTCGGACGGATGCTGAGCGCTTCTCCGGAAGAGCGGCCTGATTTCCCCGGAATTCTGGAGACCCTTTCCCCCGTTCTCGCCGGACTGGAACAGGAACGCAGAACCCGGAAACAGAAAATCAGTTCCAGACTGCAATATCACGGAAATGGAGCGGGAACTTCCCCCGGAAAGAACGGAACTTTTTCCGGGGGAGGACAAAGAGGACGGCGATTCCGTCTGGCGCTCCTTCTTTCGGCCGTCGCCGTCGTGGCGGCCGCGGCGCTTCTGCTGCTGATTCGGAGAGGATAACTACGGAGGATTCCAATGAAACTTCAGGCGAAATTAATGTTGATCATCGGGGGAGCCGCGGTGGCGGCCGCGCTCCTGACTCTGATTCTGACGGGAGTCCGGATCCGTGCGATTTCCGACGGATTCGCGGAGAGTTCCAGGCGGATGACAGGCGAATCCATGAGACGGGAGGCCTATTCCGCCGTATTTGCGGAAGGGGCGCATCTGGATTCCCTGTTCAACGGGATGTTTCTCCGGCTGCACATGCTTTATCTGGAGCTGAATCACCGTTCCTCATCGGCGGTTCCGGGGGAGGCGGAGTTCCGGAGTTCTCTGGAACGGCTGATCTTCATCACGCCGGAAAAGGATTCCATGGCGCTGCTGCCGTCCGAGGCGGATCTGGCGGTCGCGTTCGGGGAGCGGAACGGGAAAGCGGTTCGTCTGGTGTTTTCGCCGGACCGCGCTCTTGCCTCCCAGTTTGTGTTTCCGGAGGAGCTGCTGAATTTTCAAAGAACCCAGCGGCAGAACATCGGGGCGGTGATTGTTCCGCGCAAGGCGGATGGAACGCTCTGGGCCGCGCTCAATTTCATGGATCGCGGGGGCGGGTTTGTGATCGCGTTCCGCCTTCGTGCGGAAAAACTTCTGAAACGCACGGGGACCCGCAGCGGCGATTCCTTCTCCATGCTGACGCACGGCAATACGGCGATTGCGGTTGCGGAGAACCTTTCGATGAATGTGAAGATCACCTCTTCGATGAAGAAGGCGATGGTGGATCTGGCGGCGCGTCTGGTGCCGCTGCAGAACAGCCGGGTCTCCGAGCTGGAGATGCTGGAGAATCCCGGGACGGCGGGGATGGATCCGCGCTGGGAGGCGGCCGCCGTCACGCTGAAAACCTACTCCATTCCGGCGCGGGGACTTCGGTTTGTGTCCGCGTTTCCGTATTATGCCGGGGAGGAGAGGGGGAGTTCCCCGGCTGAAAGCGAATTCTCCGGAAGACAGCTGATTCCGTTTTTCTTCATCATTCTGGCGGGAGTCCTGGTGTTTTTCCCGCCGCTGATTCTGGTGGTGCGGAAGCTGTCGGAGGCGCTGGGCGGAATGCTGAATTTCGCCAACGGCGCGGGGAAGGGGGAAGGATCGTCCGAAACGCTGCGGGAGGGATTTTCCGTGGAGTTTATGGAGCTTTCCGGTGCGCTGAATCATCTTCGCGACAAGATCGGCGGTATGCAGATCCGCCTGAAAAAGAGTCATGAGCGGGAGGTGCTTGCACGGCGCGACGCGGAGGCGTCGAACCGTTTGAAATCGGCCCTGCTCAATGACATGGTCTGTGAACTGAAGGAGCCGCTGAATCTGATTATCGGATTTTCCGGTCTGCTTCTGCGGAAACTGAAAGGACAGGAGGAGGCGGTCGTGCCGCTGACGAAGATCCATGAGGAGGCACGTTCGGTCAACCGCATGATCTCTTCCATGGGGGAGCTTTCCAAACTGGATCACACGGAGGTGGAGCCCTCCTATTCGGAATTTGACATGGCAGGGGTGGTGACCGAGGTGACGGATTCCTGCGTTCCGCTCTCTTCCGAGCGTCATGTGGCTCTGGAGGTGCACTGTTCGGAGATGCCGGAACGGATCGTTTCGGACCGCCGGATCATGCTTCATGTTCTGAAGCTGGCGGCATCGACGCTTCTGGAGTTTGCGCCTCCCAGAACCAAGGTCAAATGGATCTGTGCGAAGAGGGACCGCTCCATTTCGTTTCTGTTCAGCGATGCGAAGACCTCGTCCCCCTGTTCGGTGGCCGATGTCTACCGGGAGCACCGGATGTCCCCGGGAAGCTCTTCGCGTTCGTATCCCGGCTACGGTTCCGCGATTCTGAATCTGACGGTGCTGGAGGCGGAGGCCGCGCTGATCGGCGCCCAGGTGGCGGTGCGCCGGGAGGATTCCGCCGATACCGTGATCGAAATTTCCATTCTGAAAAGCGAACAGGACCTGCTGGATTCCGGAATCCAGGGCGGAGGAGAGGATCGCGGAGAGGAGCTCGACCGTTCCAGAACCTCGTTCTCGGATCAGCCGGGCGTATCCGGAAGCTCCCGCCGGATTTACCGGAAGGAGGGACGGCCTCTGGAGGTCCTGATCGCCGAGCGCTCCGAGTCGGGCGCCACCATGCTCTCGATGATGCTGGAGAACGAGAACTGTTCCATCGTCTGTGTGAAATCCGCCGAAGAGTGCCTTGCCTCGCTGAAGGAGAGACATTTTGATATTCTTCTGCTGGACCTGAATCTTCAGCGCGCGTTCTGCACCGATCTGATTTCGACGATCCGGAAGGAGATTCAGCATACGCTGGTGGTGATTGCCATGACGACGGGCCTGACGGAAGCCGAACTGGCGGCAATCATGGAGTCCGGGGTCGATCAGTGTCTTCTGAAGCCGATCGGGGAAGAGGATCTGCTCTCCGCGATCCGGAAATTCCTCTCCTGAAACGCGGCAGGAGGAGGACGATGTCCGGGGAACGGAGGAGAGGCGGGAGCCGGAGGAAGTACATTCTTCTGGGACTTTTTGTGTTTCTGACCGCGCCGCTGCTTCTGCTGGCGCAGTCGAAATACAAAGGGAGGCCGTACTATTCGAAGAAGTCGCCGCAGGTTCTGCGGCACTATCTTCAGATGACGCTGGATGTCTACTGCGACCGGGTGCGTCTGGGAGGGGAGTATCCGGAGTATTCCGTTCTTCTGATCCGCGAATTTCTTGCCCGCGGCAACAAGCTTTCCGCAGAAACGTGGCTGCGGTACGGTGTGCTGGAGTGCCGCAATCCCGCCCTGGCGGATCTGTATGCGAAGCTGGTGACGCGCGGTGTGCTTTCCGTGCCGCATCCGCAATCGTTTGCCCGGTTCCTCCGGGCGGAAGCGGAGAGGTTCCGACATGATGACGCAAAACATTGAATTCCCCGGAAGGATTCTCCGGGAGAGTCTTCCGGTGACACTGGCCGCGGGCCTGATTCTGCTTCTCCGGATGCTTTACAGCGACGGCGGCGCGATTCATCCGGAAGCGTATTCCTTTCTCCGCGTCTACACCGAGGGGCGGCCGTTCTGGGCGACTCTCTACAATCCGGCGTTCAACGACTGGATCATGTACCAGCCGAGGGAGCTGAGTTACTTTGTCGATTCTCTGGATGCCCGGTTCATCGCCTGGTGCATTCATTCCGGCGTGGTTCATTTTTATCCGCTGAGCAATCTTCTTCTGGGCTGCGGGACGGTGTTTCTCCAGCAGTACGGGGCGCGAAGCTGTTTTCCGCATCTTGACGGACGGCTGATTACGGCGGTCTCCCTGATCTATGCCCTGTTTCCGGTGACCTCCGTGACCTATTACCGGTCGGCGAAACCGCTGACGGCTTTTTTTCTGACGGCCTCCTGTTTTCTGATTCTGACATTGTATCGGCGTCTGTACGATGGCGGACGATGGCGCATGTCACTGTTTCTGCTCTCGATTTCGCTGTTTCTTCTGATGATGGCGGATCGTCAGGGAGCGTTTTTCACGGCGGTGTTTGCCGCGTTCTGCGGTCTGGTGCTGGCATGTTCCTCGCGTTCCGCGTATATCCGGCATCCGGAGGTGCTGGCGCGGACGGCGCTGATTTCATGGGGAATTGTGCTGTTCGGAACGGGATACAATCTGTTTCTTTCCCCGTATCTGGTCTATCGCCTGAACGGATACGTTCCCGACTTTGATTATCAGTATACGGAGAGCGGAGCGGTGTTCGCGTTTTCGGGGGGACTGGAGTTTGTGTTTTCCAATCTCGGCCGTTTTTTCTGCGGATTCGGAGGAGGCGCGGGGATGGTGGTCGGGATCGCGGTCATGCTGCTGCTTGCCGCCGCGCTGGCATCGCGTGTCCGGTGGCGGAACGGGGGAGGCGGCGTGCTGGCCGATCAGCGTCTTTCGGCTCTTCTGGTGTTTCTGTACGCGGGAGCCGCTCTGACGGCGTGCGCCAATGTGATGGTCGTGAAGTGTCCGCCGATCCTTGTGGAGCGGGATCTTCTGAACGGCTCCTATGCCACTCCCATGACGGCGCTGATGGTGGTGTTCCTGCTTCAGGCAATGAATCTGACAAGGGGAAAGCGACTCTGGCGGACCCTCTGGATGCTTCTTCTGAGTGCGGCCCTGCTCTGCCAGCTGGAGCAGTACTGCCCGTGGAACGGAGAGGTTCCGCGGGCTCTGAAATCGACCTTTGACACCGCGTACGGACCCGAGGTCCGTGCAATGAAACATCTTCTGGCGGACCCGTCGGCGGAGTTCCGTCGTTTTCCGCTCATGTTCCGCAACGAACTTCTGCTGCGGCAGATGCGCGGACTGCCCGCTTTCGAAGATGAGAGCCGGGTCTATTACTATCTCCGGCTCTATCGGGGAAAGCGGATCTGAAGGGAGGGATCCTTCAGTTTCCGTTGTCGAGTTTGATGGTGACGATTCGGGTGACGGCGAGCCGGCGCACGCCGAGCCGCAGTTCCTTCTGTCCGGCGGTCTCCTTCTTGAACTCGTTCAGGTTGGAGACGGTTTTCCCGTTAACGCTGAGGATGAGTTCATACGGTTTGATTCCCGCGACGGCGGCTCTTCCGCCGGGACGCACTTTGGCCACCAGAATTCCGCCTTCCGGCGCTTTCATCTGGAAGTAGTTGCGCACTTCGTAGGTCAGGTCGCAGACGGTGAGTCCGAGCGGTTCGTCGGTGAATTTTTCCGTGGTGTCGAAGCTCGGAGGGGCCGCGGAGATGGTGAGATCGTACTCCTGGAATTTCCCGTCGCGGACCACTCCCAGACGGATTCCGGTTCCCAGTCCGATCCGGCCGAGCATTTCATTGAAATCGTTCCGGGTGCTTCCCCACGGAGCGGGAATTTCATTGTAGTACTGCTGGGGGATTTCGTCATACCTTGCCCAGGGGAAGCGGTCGATGCGGTTTGTGCGGAAAAGTCCGCCTTCGAGCCGTTCGGGTTTCACGGCGCCCTTCGGAGTGATCGAGATGAGAATGTCACCCTCCTTGAGTCCCAGTCCGGCGGCGGGGGAGCCGGGGTAGACGGAGAGAATCAGCAGTCCGTATTTGCCGTCGGCGGTGAGTTCCGCGGCGTTTTTGGCGCGTGCGAGAGCGGGGTCCAGCTTCTGGAATTCAATGCCGAGCCATGCGATCTGCTCCTCGCCTTTGCGCGGAACGTTGGAGCGGTCGAAGTCCTTCATCTGGGCGCTCAGAAGATCCCCCGAAACCGGATATTTGATGCCGCCGGACTGTTTGATCCTGCGCCGTTCCAGAAGCAGAGAGAGAAGTTCTCCATCCGTTTTGAACACGAGCATGTTGGAACGGCTGGTGAAGGGCGGCACCTGGAAGCCGCGGAAGCCGGTCAGCAGAAGACGGAGTTCGTCGGTGAGCACGTCGAGGTCGAGGTTCCGGCCGAGTGTTTTCAGCTGGACGATGTAGACGTCGGTCCCGAATTCGCGGGCGAGCGGTTTGTCGTAGATCCGGATGCCTTTGCCCGGAAGCGGTTTTTCCGGAATGGCGGTCAGCGCACCGAAATGGCGGAACGTCCCCACAAAACGGGCCGGAACGGTTTTCCCGTCGACGGTGAGAAAGATGCCGGAAAGACGCGCGGTTTCCGCAGGCGTGAGATTCGCCGCGATCAGAACGCGTCCGTCGCAAAGTTTGATTCCGAACGCATCAATTTCGTTGCGCATTTTCCCGCGCCGGTAGCGGAGAGTGCCGGACGCCTGTTTCACCGGTTTGAGCCGGAGCCGGACCGCATAGACATTCTCCTTGAGCATGGTCCGGAAGGCGGCAAGATGATTTTCGAATTCCGTGGCGGAAAGCTCCTTCCATTTCAGCGGATTGAGTTCGCGTTCGGAGCCGAGGGGAAGCGTGTTTTTCATGGAGAGTCCCAGAAGCTCTCCGTCGCCGTTGACGATCAGGGAGTTCGGCGGCATGGTCACATACTCTTTGCCGGAAGCGAGATTCCGGACGATTCCCGTGTTGGAATACGGCCGCACGGATGCGATGCGCGTTCCGCCCTCCTCCACCCGGAAGAAGGCGAATTTGCGCTCCTTTTCCTTCTCCTTCCGGAAGGTCAGCGGAACGATCCCCGCGACCGGTTTCCCGGTCTGGAGACGGACGCTCCGGTGCTCCGGATAGTAGGCGACGATTCTGGCGGGATACCGTTTCCCCTGGAAGACCACGTCAATGGATTTGACCCAGTCGGGCATGGCGGTGATATCCGAGGAGAGGAACTCCGTTGCGGAGAGCGCGTAGCCCGGCACCCGGAACGGCCGCTGATCGGCAAGAATGAGTTCCGGGTTCTCGTTGTGCATTCTGCCGCAGGCGGGACAGGGATATCCGACGGCGATCTCCGTGCGGTCCGCGTTCTCATCCGGGCGGAAGAAGTATTCGATGTCCACCAGCGACCGGTCAAACCGGTTCAGCAGTTTGCCGTTCAGACGGCTCAGTTCGGCGGAGGTGGGGGCGTTTTGCCGGTCCGTCTGCGCTCCGGCGGATGCCGGGGCGGGCGCGGCGGGGATCGGGGATGATCCGGACCCTGAGGTCGCGGTCTTGGCGGAAATCGTTCCCGGAGCGGCGGAAAGAGCGCCGGCGGAGACCAGAAGGGTGAATGCCAGAAGTTGTGTTCGATTCATCTTGAGACTCCGTTGGTTGAGTTATTGAATGTCATTGGAGAAATCCATGATGATCTGACGGCGCTGTCCGCCGCGCAGAACGACGAAATCGGCTCTTGGATTTTCATTGAGGTTTTTCATGGCGTCCCGATAGGCGCGTTTCAGATCGGCAAGGGTGAGAATCGGCTGTCCGTTGACGGAGAGGATGATGTCGTCCTTGCGCAGATTCGCCTGGGCGGCGTTGCCGTAGGGAACCACGCCGAAGAGGTAGACGCCGCGCGTGCGGTAGAAATAGAGATTCGGACTGTCAAAGCGGTTGATGGCTTTGGCGGTCAGACCCCAGCGCGGGCAGGAGCTTTCGTCGCCTTCGACGTCGCCTTTTGCGATGGGAGCGAGGGAGATGTCAAAAATTTTTCCGTCGCGCGCCACGGTGAACACCACGGGTTTCCCGAACGGCAGGAGCCCGAGTTTGCGAAGGAATCCGGGCATCTCCTCCCCGGTGGCGACGGTGGTTTTTCTGCCGTCCACGGCGAGAATGCGGTCATTCGGAAGGAATCCGGCCTTGCGGGCGGGACTTCCGGGTTCCGTGCCGGAGACGATGACTCCCTCGGCAAAGTTGAAATAGATATCCCGGTTGAAGTCGCGCAGCGGCTGGAGCAGGAATCCGAACCAGGCCCAGTTGACCTTCCCGTACTTGCGGAGACGGGGCAGAACATCGCGGATCGTGGTGGAGGGAATCGAGAATCCGACCGTTCCGCCGGACCGCACCCCCAGCGTGTTGATTCCGACCACTCGGCCCGTGGTGTCGACCAGCGGACCGCCGGAGTTGCCCGGCGAAATGGAGGCGTCGGTCTGATACCAGAGGGAGTACATCCCGTTGACCGGAAGATAGCGCGAGGCGCAGGAGATGATGCCGATCGACACCGAGCGGTTCAAGCCCCACGGCGCGCCCATCGCCATGACGAAATCTCCTTCCGAGAGCGTCCCTTCCGCCAGCTCCGCGCAGGGCAGCGGAGGCGTGTTTTCCGGCAGAACCAGTTTCAGAAGCGCCAGATCAAGATCCTTGTCGCTTCCGATGATTCTGGCGGGGAAGGCGCGTCCGTCGTTCAGAAGACAGCGGATGGACTGGGCCTTGTCGATCACATGCCAGTTGGTGAGCATCTCTCCGTCGGGCGAGATCAGCACGCCGGAGCCGGCGACGACGCTGCTCTGGGCTCTTCCGAGCTTCATGTCGCCCGCGACTGCGTTGATGTAGACGACCGCCGGAAACACTTTGTTCCCGGCTTGTGAAACAATCTCCTGAAATCCGGCCGGTTTCTCTTTTTCCGGCACGGCAACGGAAACGCATCCGGCCGCCAGCAGCGCTCCCGCGGCAAGCCCGGAGAAGAATACGGTACGTAGTGGCATCATTCGTTCAGCTCCTGTTCTGTTTATGACAATGTAGTATGGCTTCCCCGGAAATGCAAACGGAAAGCGGGAAAGGAAAAGGTTCCTTTCTGAAGGAATATAGAAAAGATTTCCGCGTTTTTGTTCCTTCCCTTCCGCGGATTTTTCCGGAAGGGGGGGCGGATTTCCTGTTTTCTGCGTTTTGAACTTGAAAAAAGGGGGAAGAACGGTTATGTTTCCCGAAACAAAAGAAGGTGGTTTGCGATGAAAACATTGATTCTGTTTCCGCTGGCGGCGGCCGCGGTGGTTCTGTTTCCGCTTTCGCTTCCGGCGCAGGAGGAGGTCGGCGTTCTGAAGGCCAGACGCGCGATTCTGGAGGCGGAACGGGAGGCGTCCCTCCAAAAAATGTCGGACCTGAGAATGAAGTACATCCGGACGGACCGGAATCTGAAACGCACGCATGACAGAATCATGGAACTGCATCGGAATCTGGCGCTCTCGCTTGACGCCAAGCCGGAGATCCGGAAAATGAACGACCGGATCCTGCAGCTCAATTCCGAACTGGAGTCGCTGAACGCCAGACTCAACGCCGCAAACACGAACAAGACGGATGCCCCGGCGGCGCCCGCCCCGAAAACCGATGCCGGGAAAGGAAAGTAAGAACTCCATGTCAGCCATTCTCATCGACGGAAAAACGGTCTCCGCCGCGGTCAACGCGGAAACGGCGCGGAAATGCGCGGAACTTACGCAGAAGTACGGTTGCAGACCCGGACTGGCGGTGGTGCTGGTCGGAGACGATCCCGCTTCGCAGGTCTATGTCGCTTCCAAGGTGAAGAAGTGCGCGGAGGTCGGAATCGAATCCGAAAAGATCGTGCTGCCGCCGACCGCTTCGCAGAAGGAGGTGCTGGAGGTGATCGACCGCCTCAACGGCGATTCCCGGATCCACGGCATTCTCGTGCAGTCGCCTCCGCCGCCTCAGATCGACGAGGAGAAAATCATTCTGGCCATTGATCCGCGCAAGGATGTCGACTGCTTCCATCCCTTCAACGCCGGAAAGATGCTTCAGGGGGATATGACCGGATTCCTGCCCTGCACTCCCTGGGGAGTGATGAAACTTCTGGAATATTACAAAATTTCTCTTGCCGGAAAGAAGGCGGTGGTGCTCGGGCGCTCCAACATTGTCGGAAAGCCGATGATGTGCATGCTTTCCTGCAAAGGAGTCGATGCCACCGTGACGCTCTGCCACTCCCGGACGGCGAATCTGGAGGAGGAGCTCAAACGCGCGGATCTGATCGTCGCCGCAATCGGAAAACCGGAATTTGTCCGGGGATCCATGGTGAAGGAGGGGGCGGTTGTCATCGACGTCGGAATCAACCGGATTCCCGATGCGACCCGTCCGAAGGGGTATCGCCTGACCGGGGATGTCGCATTCGATGAAGTTGCCCCGAAGGCTTCCGTCATCACGCCGGTTCCCGGAGGCGTCGGTCCGATGACCATTGCCATGCTCATGCGCAACACCCTGCGCGGCATGGAGCGGATGATGAACCGCTGAAACGCCTGAAGAGTCCTGCGGAGGGGATGCGCCACGCATGAAATCCTCCGGAAAATCGGCAAAAAAAAGACCGCTGAACAATCAGCGGTCTTTTTTTGCAGTTCCGGTGTCCGATTCCTGTTCCCGGAAGGGAAGGAGAGCCGGACAGAGGAAAACGGTTCTCAGTACGGATAGCAAGAGAACTGCTTGGTGGCGACATTGACTGCGGCAAGTGCCAGAAACATTTCAATGATGACGTCTTTCATCGTGTCCTCCTTTCGGAATTGCTTTTTCCGGAGTTCCCGGTCTGTTGGTTTGCCGGTGCTCCTTTTTTTCTGTCTGAGCAATACTGTATCCTCCGGAAGTATCCGGAATATTGCGGGCAGATTGCAAAACGGCAATGTTGGAAAAAATGCTGGAAAGGGAGGACGGAAGCCGGAAAAAGATCTCCGGAACCGGAGGGGAGAACGCGCGGCACGCCCCGCCGGAGCTTCGGAGATGGCCCGCCGATGACGGGATTTTTCCTTTTTTCTGCGGTCGGGAAATTGCAAAAGTTCCGGACGCGGACTATATTTCAGAACTTGATGAAAAAAAATATGGGAGTTCAATATGGCTTTGAAGAAAAAGAAAGAGATGGAGTCCATGGTTGTGGCCGATGATATCACAAGAGACTGCAACGATTTTGAAGTATGGTTCATTGAACACGGCAAGCTGATCGCATGGGCGTGTGTCGCGATCATTGTGGCGGTGGCGGTTGTCTTCACGGTGATTCAGGTCCGGAAGAATATGGCGGCGAAGAGTCTGGCGACGCTGGCAGCGGCCGGAACGCAGCAGCAGCTGGAGGAGGCGCTGAAACAGTATCCGACCGGAGCGGCGGCATGTGAGGCGCGCGCCAGACTTGCACGGATCTATCTGAACGCGAAAAACAGCAAGGGGGCACTGGAGCAGTTCGCGCTGATCGCGGCGGATGAATCGGCACCGGTGTTCACTCGCGGTCGTGCGATTCTTGATTCCGGATATCTGTATGAAAACGAGAAAAAATACAAGGAAGCGCTGGGACAGTATGAAAAGGCCGTCGCGGACATCTCTCTCGGCGAGGATGTGCGCTGCGAAGGATATTATGCCGCAGGACGCATGCAGGTGATCGAAAAGAACTTTGCCAAGGCGCGTGCGGCGTTCCGTCAGGCGAATATTCCGAATCCGACCAGCATGGCGTCGATGTTCTGGAAGAATCAGGCGCAGTCGGCGCTGGAGCGTCTTCCCGTGGAATCCGCAGCGGCTCCGGCCGGGGCTCCCGCCGGGACTTCGGTGAAAAAAACGGAGAAAGCTCCCGGGAAAACTCCGGTCAAGGCTCCGGTAAAAAAATAAAAGTGGAAACAGTACTGTCAAAGCGGCGGGAGTCGCTGCTTCGCTCTTTGACGAGCCGGCACGGACGGAAAAACAGCGGCTGTTGTCTTGTGGAAGGGTTGCGGTGCGTGAACGAACTGCTTGTGCTGCGGCCCGATCTGATTGAGTTCTGTGTCCTGCGGGAGGGATGCGATACGGCACGTCTTCCCGGAGAGAAAACGGTGGTTCTGGACGGTCGGAATTTCGAATCTCTGGCTTCGACCGTTCATTCGCAGGGAATTCTGGCCGTTGCGCGTCAGCCGGAATATGAGAAGCTTGATCTGCCGAGAAAAGATCCTTTTGCGCTGGTTCTGGACCGGATTGCAGATCCCGGGAATTTCGGGACGATTCTCCGGACCGCGCGTGCGGTGGGATTGCGGGAGGTCTGGGCGGTCAAAGGCGGAGTGGATCCGTTCGGCGACAAGACGATCCGCTCGGCATCGAGTGCGCAGTTTGCCCTTTCGATCCGTCTGGCGGAGTCGCTGGAGGAGATGACGGCCGCGCTCGGAAAGCTGGGAGTGATCCGTTTTTTCCGGACGGAACCCGCGGAAGGTCACAGCGTCTTCCGGGAACCCGATCTGTTTCGGGATTCCGCGATTGTTCTGGGCAATGAGGCCAACGGAGCGGGACCCGTTCCCGGTGCGCTGCCGCTGAATATTCCGATGCCGGGATCGGCGGAATCGCTGAACGTTGCGCAGGCGGCAACGGTGATTCTGTTTGAATCGGTGCGGAGAATGGAGAAGTCAATATGAAAAGCATGGCATTCCTGAAAATGAACGGCGCAGGCAATGATTTTGTCGTGGCGGCCGATTGTGACGGGAATACCGTACCCCGGTCTGCGGAGGCGATCCGCGGATTCTGTGACCGCAGACGGGGAATCGGCGCGGACGGCGTCATCATTCTGAAGCCCCTCGGGGGAAACCGTCTGAAAATGGAGTATTTCAATGCGGACGGCTCCTCCGCGGAAATGTGCGGCAACGGGTTGCGCTGTTCCATGGAATTCGCTGCGGAACTGGAGCTTGTTCCGGGCGATCATGCGGTGTTTCTGACCGGTGCCGGAGAACTGGAGGCGTGGCGTCTTGCGCCCGGTCTTATCCGTACGGCGATGCCGCCGGCCGCCCCGTTCCGGATCCTGACCGTCTGCGGCTACTCCTGTTATCTGACGTCGACGGGGGTGCCCCATGCCGTGGTGCCGCTTCGGAAAACGGAACTGGATGAGATCGAGGTCGATGTGCTCGGACGGGCCATCCGCTTTTCGGATGAGCTTGCCCCGGAGGGCGCCAACGTGGATTTCATCGAAATGCCGGACCGCGACACGATCCGGATTCGAACCTATGAACGGGGGGTGGAGGCGGAAACGCTCGCCTGCGGAACCGGAATGGCCGCGGCGGGGGCGTATGCGCACCGCTTTCTGGAGCCGAGGGAGAAGCGCCGTATTCTCAGCGCGGGCGGAGATGTCCTGACCGTCGAGATTCGCGGCGACGGGAAAAATCCCGGGGAGATTTTCCTTTCCGGACCCGCTCAGACCGCTTTCTCCGGAAAAATGGATTTGAAGTGAACAACATCAGAGATTGGAGATAAAAATGAAGATTGAAGGACTGTACACAGCGCTCATAACACCGTTTTCCAATGGGAAGGTCGATTACGGTCGCCTGAAGGAGATCGTGGAACAGCAGATTGCCGGCGGAGTCGATGGAATTCTGCCCACGGGAACAACGGGGGAGTCTCCGACTCTCTCCGTGGAGGAGCATCTCGAAGTCATTGAGAAGGTGATCGAATTTTCAAACGGCAGATGCCGGATCATGGCGGGAACCGGCGCAAACTCCACCGAGGAGGCGGTCAAACTCACCACCTGCGCCCGGAAGATGGGGGCGGACTGCTCGCTGCAGGTGACCCCGTATTACAACAAGCCCACGCAGGAGGGGCTTTACCGCCATTTCTCCAAAATCGCCGACGACTGCGGACTGCCGGTCGTGCTGTACAATGTCCCCGGCCGGACCGGAACGGCGATTGCCGCCGACACGGTGGCGCGTCTTGCCGCAAATCCGAATGTCATTGCGCTGAAAGAGGCGGCGGGATCCGTCGAGCGGGTCTCTGAAGTGCTTCAGCTCTGCGACATCACGGTGATGTCCGGAGACGACAGTCTGACTCTGCCGATGATGTCGGTCGGGGCAAAGGGCGTCATCAGCGTCGCGTCCAACATCTTCCCCGCCGAACTGAAGAAAATGGTCGATTTCTGCAACGCGGGCAATTTCGCGGAAGGGTTGAAGATTCACAGAAAATACTACAAGCTCTTCAAAAATCTGTTCCTGGAATCGAATCCGATCCCGGTCAAGGCGGCAATGGCGATGCTCGGCATGATCGAGGAGGAGTACCGGCTGCCGCTCTGCCCGGTTTCCGACAAAACCAGAGCGATTCTGAAAGAGACGCTTGAGAACCTGAAATAAGAAATCAAAGCCGGGGGTGCGTTTTTCCCGCACCCCCTTTTTTGCATTCGGGAGTCTGAGTATGAAAATTGCGGTTGCATCGGGGTTCCGGCCCTCCGCCGGAGATCTTACGGAATTTCTGCTGCTGCGGGCATTTCATCTGGCGGTCCGGTTTCTGAAGGCGGACTGTTTTCTGGTGTCCGGAGTGTTCTGCGGCTCAGCGGAGGATGCGCGTTTTCCGGAGACGGTGGAAAAATCCCGTGCGCTCCGGAAGATCGCGGTTCCGTTCTACTGCGTGAACGATCCGGCGTCAATGTTCCGGGTTCCGGATGCCTCTTCGACGGAACTGGAGGTCGACGGCGAAAAAATGACCGTCGCGGAACTTCTGGAGCGGATCCGCGTCCGGGTCGGACCGTTTCCCGTGTTCAGCAAGCCCCCGTTCGAGTTCCTGACGGTGGAGCTGGAGGGGGAGCGGGTGTTCAACGGAAAGATTCACCGGGTGTCGCTTCCCGAGGAGGTCGTCGGAAAACTCACCGATTTCCATGTTCATACGAATCTTGCCTATTGCAGCGAGAATATGACCGTGCCGGGGGCGCTCGGCATGGCGCGGCTGACCGGATTGAAGGCGGTCAACTTCAGCGAGCATTCCGGACAGCTCTACTTTGTTGCGGAGGATTACTGGAAGTTCCAATGGACCATGAACGGACGCAATCGCCCCGATGGATGTCCGGAGCGGAGACGGATGCCGGACTATGACGCCCTCTTCCGCCGGTACAGCGGAGAACGCGGCTTCACTCACGGATTCGAGCTGGATGTGGATCGCAACTGCACCGTGGCTCTTGATGACCGGGATCGGCATCCGGGCTGCGTGAACCTGGGAGCGGTTCACAGTCTTGACCGGAAGGAAAATCTTCCGCTTCTCAAACGCGAATTCCTGGATCGGACGGAGGCGCTGCTGCGTTACGGCGTTTCGATTCTGGCGCATCCGTTCCGGATTTTCCGGTGGGGATGCGGCATGCGGGCGCCGGAGGATCTGTTTGTCCCGGTCGCGGCGCTTCTGAAACAATACGGAGTGGCGGCGGAGATCAATTTCCACTGCAACGAGCCGTATCCGGAGTTTCTGGAGATCTGTCTCCGGGAGGGCGTGAAGATTTCTCTGGGGAGCGATTCCCATAATCTGTATGAGGTCGGATTCTTTCAGCCTCATCTTCATCTGCTTCGGGAGCTCGGGGTGTACGAGAAGCTGGACTCCGTGCTGTTCCATCTGTGACAGATTCACTGCGCGGAGGGTGAGGGAGTCGTGGAAAATGGCAGGTGGACGATTTGGAATCGGATTTCAATTTCTTTTTCCGCTGTTTGCCGTTCTGGTTCTGAGTTCCTGCGTTTCCGCGCCGGAGATCGAGTCGGAGAAGGAGTTTTTGGATCTTTCCGCGGGCAGGAGGTATCGCGGAGTTCTGGAGCAGAGGAAAACGCCCCGGGGAATTCGGTATTCCGGATTCGCGATTTCTGCAATTCCAGATTCCGACTGGGTTGCGCCCATGCGTTTTCAGTCGTCGCGAAGGGCGGTATGGGGAATGGGGGATCCGGAGAACCGTCTTCATACCTTGATTGCGGAGATCCGGATTTCGGAGGCGCTTCCCGGGAAGGAACGGAAACGCTTTTCCATCTCCACGTTGAAACAGGCGATGCGGCGGAGTCTGGCCCGGCGTTCCGGGGCGGGGAGAATGAAATCGTTCAAGGTCTGGAGCGGAGAACGCTGCGGCAGAGCGAGTGTGGAGTATCAATCGGAAAGCGCGGATACGCGAAGTCGGCACTCCGGGCGTCCCCTGACGTTGTTTCTGCGCGGATTTGTGGTGCTGACCGGGGAGAACCGGATGCTTTCCGCCGTTGTTTCGGAACGGTCCGATGATCCGGATGCGTCGCAGAACGTCCGCGCAGCGGAAGAACTGCTGGATCAAATTCGTTTCCCGGACTCGGAAAAAAGGTGCTTGCGGAATAAACCGTTTGCAATATCAATCAACGACAGAGGATGAATCAATGAGCGTGGAAAAGGATCGAATGCAGGAGGTCGTTCAGGGAATCCTGGACGAGGCCGTAGCCGCCGGAACGGAGCGCGGGGCCCAGTGCGTCGTGTACTGGAACGGAGAGAAGGTGGTCGATGCCTGGGCGGGAACGCTGGATGCCAAGGGGGAACGAAAGGTGGATGGAGATTCTCTTTTCCCCGTTTTTTCAACGGGAAAGGCGATTGCGTCCACTGCGGTTCATCGTCTTGTGGAGCAGGGAAAGCTCGGGTATGACACCCGTGTGGCGGATGTCTGGCCTGAATTCGGCTGCGCCGGCAAGGAGGAGATCCGGCTGTGGCATGTGATGACCCATCGCACGGGACTTTTCGAGGTTCCCGCCTACTCGTCCGACGAGGAGCTGACCAACTGGGATCTGATGTGTTCCCGCATGGCGAAAATGACACCCGCCTGGGAGCCGGGCTCCAGAACACAGTACCAGTCGAGAACCTACTCCTGGCTTCTCGGCGAGACCGCGAGCCGCGCCGACGGACGCGATTTCCAGACCATTCTTCAGGATGAGGTCATGAAACCGCTCGGAATTGAAGACTCCATGTTTTTCGGAATTCCGGCCGAGGCGGAGGAGCGTGTCGCATGGCTCACGCGCGGAACGGATCTGCCCGTTCCCGCGAAAGGGGACGTTCCGCTGGAACAGGATATGAACAAACCGATCGTGCATCAGGCGTGTCTGCCCGCATTCAACGGCCTGATGAGCGCACGCGCTCTTGCAAAACATTATGCCGCGCTGATCGGCGATCTGGAAGGTCATGAGGCGCTGCTGAAACCGGAGACGATCCGTCTGGCTTCGACGCTGAACCGCTCCCCGAATGATCCGGCTCCTCTGAAGCCCGGAACCTGGGAGCTCTTCGGACTCGGATACGTCCTCTACGGACCCAAACACGATTACGGACAGATCTTCGGACACGGCGGTTACGGCGGCGCGGAGGGAATCGTGGATGTCAAGAACCACCTGGTCGTCGCCTACACCAAAAACGTGATTCACGGAGAGGAACCCACCCGCGACAAAATTTATAAAGCCATCGGCATGAAATCCCGCGACTGGTAAGGCACTGCCCGCCGCAGGAACTCCGATTTTGGAACAACAGAAAAGCCCGGCGAATTCAGAGGATTCGCCGGGCTTTCCTTTTTTCCGGATGCGGCGGAAATGCCGCGGATCCGCTTATTTCATATGGATGTGGAGGAGTTCCTGAATCACCGGGGAGAATTTCACGATCACGGGGGTGAAGACGATCGCCACCATGCTCATGAGCTTGACCAGAATATTCAGGGAAGGTCCGGAGGTGTCCTTGCAGGGATCGCCGACCGTGTCGCCGATGACCGCCGCGCTATGGACCGGATTCTTGGAGCCGTCGGCGAGTTTCTTGCCGCCGAAGTTTCCTTTTTCAATGTGTTTTTTCGCGTTGTCCCAGGCGCCGCCGGCGTTGTTCAGGAGGCAGGCGAGGGAGAATCCGGCGGCGAGACCGCCTGCGAGCAGTCCCATGAGTCCGGCGACTCCGAGGATCAGTCCGGTTGCGACCGGCACGATGATCGCCAGCAGAGCGGGGAACATCATTTCACGCTGGGCACCGCGTGTGGAGATTTCCACGCAGCGGGCGTAGTCCGGTGTGGCTTTGCCTTCCATGATGCCGCTGATTTCGCGGAACTGTCTGCGGACCTCTTCCACCATGCTTCCGGCGGCGCGTCCGACCGCTTTCATGGTCAATGCGCAGAAGACAAACGCCATCATCGCTCCGATGAAGAGTCCGCAGAGCAGGAACGGATTCATGATTGTGATGTGGAAGTAATCGACAAGAGCGGAAATGTTGTCCACCATCTGATTGTTCAGCTTGGCGAGCATGAGCTTGTCGAAGGTCTCGAATTTGCGGCCCCAGATTTCGACCTCCTGGATCTCGGCGGCGAGGAGGGCCATGGCCGTCAAAGCGGCGGAGCCGATGGCGAAGCCTTTTCCGGTGGCGGCAGTGGTGTTGCCGAGCATGTCAAGGGCGTCCGTGCGTTCCCGGACTTCCGGAGGCAGGTGCGACATTTCCGCATTTCCGCCCGCGTTGTCGGCAATGGGTCCGTAGGCGTCCGTGGCAAGCGTGATTCCGAGGGTCGCCAGCATTCCGACCGCCGCAAAGCCGATTCCGTAGAGTCCGTGAATCGTTCCGCCGCCTTCGGCGATGGTTCGGAATCCGCCCGCGAAACCGTAGGAGCAGATGATCGCCGCAACCGTCGCAAGAACAGGAATTCCGGCGGAGAGCATTCCGAGCGCAAAACCGTCGATAATCGTGGTCGCTGGCCCCATCTGAGCCTGTGCCGCAAGTTCTTTGGTCGGCTTGTATTCATCGGAGGTATAGTATTCCGTGGAGTAGCCGATCACGACGCCCGCGATCAGTCCGGAGACCACTGCTCCGAAGATGCCCCAGGTGAGAATGCCGCAGAACACCAGAATCGCGCAGGCCACCAGAATCAGCGCGGAGGAGCCCCAGGTTCCCGTGCGCAGAGCCTTCAGAAGAGTCATCATGCTCGACCCCTCCTTGCAGCGGACCGAGAAGATGCCGATGATCGAAAGAATGATGCCGATGCCGGCGACGATCAGCGGCGCATTGACGCGTGTCACAATGTCGGCATAGGTGAGTTTCCCCGCAACCACCGGAAGCGCCGCTCCCAGCGCGGAGGTGGCAAGAATGGAACCGCAGTAGGATTCATAGAGGTCGGCACCCATTCCGGCAACGTCGCCGACGTTGTCTCCGACATTGTCCGCGATGGTGGCCGGATTTCTCGGGTCATCCTCCGGAATGCCCGCTTCCACTTTCCCGACGAGGTCCGCACCGACGTCCGCCGCCTTCGTATAAATTCCTCCGCCGACTCTGGCGAACAGCGCCTGCGTGGAGGCGCCCATTCCGAATGTCAGCATGGTGGTGGTGATTTCCGTCAGCTTGTGCCCGACATCGAAATTCGGCGCAATGAGCTGGAGCCCGAACAGATGCAGACCGCTTGCCATGTGTTCCGGCGTATACACCAGTTTGTCAAGAATCAAATACCATGCGGTGATGTCGAGGAGTCCGAATCCGACCACCACCAGTCCCATGACCGCTCCGGAACGGAACGCGACCTGGAGTCCGCGGTTCAGACTTTCACTGGCTCCCTGCGCGGTGCGGCTGGAGGCCGCCGTCGCGGTTTTCATCCCGAGGAATCCGCAGAGTCCGGAGAAAAAACCGCCCGTCAGAAACGCCACCGGAACAAACGGATTCTGAACCCCGCAGATGGCAAGAATCAGAAAGATCACAAACAGAATGATGAACACCAGTCCCACGCGGGAATACTGCTGTTTCAGATACGCCATCGCTCCTTCGCGGACGTACCCCGCGATCTCTTCCATGCGGGCGTTCCCCCTGGGCGCCCGGATCATCAGACGGTAGCAGATGCAGGCCGCCGCCAGCGCAATCAGCGCGCAGATCGGGGCGATCCACCATGCCGCCGTGATGCCGCTGGAAAGCGGATGAAGTTTCTGCAGAGCGGTGGAGACGTCTGCAATTCTGGGTTGCTGCGCAGCTGCCGCGGTGGCTAGCATGCACAGGACTGCTGCCGGCAAAATACGAGTCTGCACGATGGATTCCTTTCTTTTTGTTTGTATGAAAACAAGTTACAGTAAAACGGCAATCTCGAATAATATTTCACTGCTTTTCAGGTTTTTCAAATGCGTTTCGCAAGAAACTTTTCCGGAAATCCGCCGCGGGAGGGGGAGGGGAGGAAAACAGCGGAATCTGTTTTCGAAAGCCTCCTCCGGAGGGGGGAACTCCGGAGGGGAAGTGCGCTTGTCAGCGCAGAATGTCCTTCATGATGTCAAGACTGATTTTAAGATCCTTCAGCGGATCGTTGAGATGGGTGTCATGTTCGATGAACGCCCATTTATCGAATCCGTGTTTTTTGAGGGCTTTCCCTGCGCCTTTGTAATCGAGTCCGGCGTTGCCTCCGCCGAGCTCGCAGAAACGCAGGCGCTTGTGCCAGACGGGGTTGTCCCGATCCGTATAATAGATGTCCTTGAAGTGAACCGCGACGAGCCGGTCGTGGTATTTCTCAATGGTCCCGACCACATCGCCACCCCTGGCCGCATGAAGATGGCCGATATCGAGAAGGAGTCCGACCTCCGGACACTCCGTCAGAAAGGCGTCAAGCTCCTCCTGGGTTTCGATCCGGGACCCGAGATGGTTGTGGATCGCCGCTTTGATCCCGGCGCGCGCACAGGCTTTGGCAAAGTCATGGGAACGGCGGCAGTAGACGTTGAAATCGACTTCCGGACTGCCGTCGCCCGGAGTGAGCCAGACATATTCCTTTCCGAGTCCGGCGGTCCATTCGATTCCGGCGGCCGGATTGGGGCCCCGGCAGGTTGCAAAGTCCATATCCAGTCTGCGGTAAAGCGCCGCCTTGACCAGGGCGTCCGCGGCGTTTATCGCCTCCACGCGTTCAATTCCGTTGAAGCCGAGCGCATGCAGATCCTCCAGACGGGCTCCGATGTCGTAAAGTCCTCCGTACCAGACGTTCATGCCGTAATCCGCTACTCCGAATTTCATCCTGTCTCCCTTTCTCGTTGTTGGTGTTTTCAAATGGAGCTTCGATCGGTATTATAGTGCCTTTTCTTCTCTTTTTGTATGGAGAAAGACCGCATAAAAATGGAGAATCCGATCTTTTTTCCTGTTTTCCCTGAGCGCAAAATGCAATTTCTCAGAAATTCCGAATTGATATCTTTCCCGGATGATGTATAGTGTAAAAAACGATATTTCTTATCAAAAATGAGAGAAAAGGAGCTTTTGAGCATGAAAGTCATTGTGATCGGCGGAGTCGCCGGAGGAGCGGGGGCGGCGGCGAGACTGCGTCGTCTGGATGAATCGGCGGAAATCATTCTGCTGGAACGGGGGGAGTGCATCTCCTATGCGAACTGCGGATTGCCGTATCATCTGGGAAAGGTGATACCGGAACGTTCCGCGCTTCTGGTCATGTCGCCGGAGAAGTTCCGGGAACGGTTCGCGGTTGATGTCCGAACCCGTTCCGAGGCGGTGGCGATCGACCGGGAGAAGAAGACCGTCTCCATCCGGAACGGAAAAACCGGAGAGACAACCATGGAATCGTATGACAAACTCGTGATTGCCACGGGAGCTTCACCGGTGCCCGCCGCGATTCCGGGGGCCGATCTGCCCGGAGTCTTTCACCTCTGGACCATTGCCGACATGGATCGTCTCGAGGCTCGCTTGAACGAGGGGGCGAAACGCGCGATGGTCATTGGCGGAGGTTTTGTCGGAGTCGAGCTGGCGGAGAATCTCCGGGAACGGGGGCTTGAGGTGACCGTCATTCAGCGCGGAAAACAGCTTCTGCCGACGCTCGATTTCGAGATGAGCAATCTTCTTGCGGCGGAACTGCGCCGCCTCGGGATCCGTGTGGAGCTGGAGGCGGAGACGGCCGCATTCGCTCCGGGACCCGACGGCTTGAATCTGACGCTGAAGGACGGCCGCTCCCTTTCCGCGGATTTCGCGGTTCTGAGCATCGGAGTGCGGCCCAATTCCGAACTTGCCGCCGCGGCCGGACTCGCGCTGGGAAAGCGGGGACACATTGTCGTCGACGAGGAACTGCGCACGAGCGATCCCGACATCTATGCGGTCGGCGACGTGATCGAAGTCCGCGATCCGATCCTCGGCGGCGTTACGGCAATTGCCCTTGCCGGCCCCGCGAACAAGCAGGCCCGCATCGCCGCCGACAATATTGCCGGACGGCACAGCAGATATCCCGGCACGCGGGGAACCTCGGTGATTAAAGTCGGCCGTCTGACCGCCGCCTCCACCGGCTGCACGGAGCGCCGTCTTGCGGAGACCGGTGTGAAGTATCAGAAGATCTATCTGCATCCCGCGTCGAACGCCTCCTATTATCCGGGCGGAGCGCCCCTTCACATGAAACTGATCTTCGGAGACGGCGGCGCCATTCTCGGAGCCCAGATCATCGGCATGAAAGGAGCGGACAAGCGGATCGACGTGATTTCCACCGCAATGTGCGCCGGCCTGACCGCCGATCGTCTTGCCGGACTCGAGCTGGCTTACGCTCCACCCTATGCCTCCGCAAAAGATCCGGTCAACCTTGCCGGAATGATCGCGGAAAACATTCTGAACGGGACCTCGAAGACCGCGCAGTTTGATGCCCTTCCGTCCGATGCCTTTCTGCTGGACACCCGGGAGACGGCGGAGGTCGAAAACGGTGCCATTCCCGGAGCAAAGCACATTCCGCTCGGAGCGCTCCGGACGCGTCTTGGGGAGCTGCCGAAGGATCGGACCATCTACATCACCTGCCAGTCGGGGCTTCGCGGCTATGTCGCGGAGCGCATCCTGCGTCAGCACGGGTTCGACGCCGCCAATCTCTCCGGCGGATATCTGACATGGAAGATGTTTCATCCTTCGCCGATTCCCGCCCCCTCTTCTCCGGCGGGGAAATCCGGCGGCGCGCGGAAGGACGGGGAGCAGCCGGTCTCCTCCGTTCCGGTCAAGCTGACGGTCGACGTGCGTGCGCTGGCCTGTCCGGGCCCCGTGGTCCGTCTGAAACAGGAGATGGACGCCCTTCAGCCCGGCGACACGCTGGAACTGCTGGCTCCCCTCTCCTTTGAACCGGATCTGGACAGCTGGCTTCAATCCACAGGCCATCAGGCGCTTTCCCGGGAGACGGGCGGCGATTTCCTGAGAGCGGTTCTGCGTAAAAAAACGGAAGTGTCATCCGCAGCCGGACTGCCTGCGCGGTCCGCCGGGGAACACTCCGCGGCGATCGTGCTCTTCAGCAACGATCTGGACAAGGCGATGGCGGCCCTGATTATCGCCTGCGGCATGGCGGCTGCCGGTGCAAAAGTCGGGATCTTCTTCACGTTCTGGGGGCTGAGCGTGCTGCGGCGCGATCCGGCTCCGCCGGTCCGGAAAAGCCTGATGGGAAGACTCTTCGGCTGGATGCTGCCGAAGGGGGCGGGGCATCTGAAACTCTCCAAAATGAACATGGGCGGACTCGGGACGGCCATGATGAATCAGGTGATGGCCGATCAGAATGTGACCTCGCTTCCGGAACTGCTTTCTCAGGCCCGGGCGCTGGGGGTCCGATTCATCGCCTGCGAAATGGCAATGGGCGTGATGGGAATTTCCAGAGAGGAACTCATCGACGTGGATGAGGTCGCCGGCGTCGCCAGCTTTGTCGAGCTGGCAAAACACAGCGGAAACACGCTGTTTATTTGAGAAGGAAAATCCGTCTCCGGGACGGGAGCCGTCCCGGAGCGGAACATTCAGAACAAACGCGGAATCAGTCGAATTCCGCCGCCATTTCATCCAGCGTTCCCCCGGCGATGTGTTCGCGGATGCGCCGGGTCAAATCCATGAAGTAATGGATGTTGTGAAGCGTAATCAGACGGATTCCGAGAATCTCGTTGACATTCAGCAGATGCCGGATGTACGCCCTGGTGAAATGCGTGCAGCAGTAGCAGGAGCAGGTCGGATCCACTGGCGAGAAATCCTCGCGGTACTTGCCCGCCTTGACCGGAATCGTTTTTCCCCCGCGGACGAAGGCCGAGCCGTGACGCGCAAGACGGGTCGGCATGACGCAGTCGAACATGTCGATTCCGCGCCGGACCCCCTCGTAGATCTGTTTCGGAGTGCCGACCCCCATGAGATAGCGCGGTTTCTCCTTCGGCAGAAGAGGAGTGACCCATTCCAGACATTCAAACATCTGTTCCTCCGGCTCTCCGACGCTCAGACCGCCGATGGAATACCCGTCGAATCCGAGCTTGACCAGCTCGCGGGCGGACCGCTCGCGCAGATCCCGGTAGACCGAACCCTGGACGATGCCGAACAAAAGCTGATGATCCTTCAGCTTCTGTTCCCGCGACATCGCCTCCCAGCGGAGCGTGACCTCCAGCGACTTCGCCGCATCTTCGTATTTGCAGGGGAACGGCGTGCATTCGTCGAACGACATGACAATGTCGGAGCCGAGCGCCCGCTGAATCGCCATTGATTCCCGCGGTCCGAGAAAGAAGCGCGTTCCGTCGATGTGCGAAGCAAATTCGACGCCGTCCGGTCTCATCTTCCGCAGGTTGGAAAGACTGAAGACCTGGAAGCCGCCGCTGTCGGTCAGAATCGGGTGATGCCAGTCCTCGAACTGATGAAGTCCCCCCGCCTTCTCGATGAGTTCCGGACCCGGTCTCAGAAAGAGATGGTACGTGTTCCCGAGAATGATCTGGACCTTCAGTTCCTCCAGTTCGCGCGGGGACATCGCCTTGACCGTTCCCCGCGTTCCGACCGGCATGAAGACCGGCGTGTTCACAATTCCATGCGCCGTTGTGAGTCTGCCGAGCCGCGCTCCCGAGGCCGGATCCTGATGAAGCAGTTCAAAATGTTCCATCAGAGCACGAACATCTGGAGTTTAAGCTGCTGGAGTTTTTCCTTCTCCATGCCGAGCGCTTCCGCAAGGGCAAACGCGAAGTCGAAGGAGGCGCCGGGACCTTTGCCGGTGACGACTCCGCGGTCGTTTTCCGCCCGGGCTCCGGTGTATTCGAGTCCGGGAGCCATCTTTTCCGAGCCGGGATAGCCCGTGATGCGGCGTCCGGCGGTCACTCCCGCCTTGTGCAGAACGATCGGCGCTGCGCAGATCGCGGAAAGAATTTTGCCTTCCGAATGCAGTTTGCGGAGAAGTTCGATCACCTCCGGATTGTCCCGCAGATTGGTTGCTCCGGGAAGACCGCCGGGAAGAAACACGGCATCCAGAAAATCCTGGTCCAGCTCTTTCAGCGTGCAGGAGGCCTCGATCCGGAAGCCGTGGGCTCCCGTGACCGTTTTCGAAACGGCTCCCGCATGGATCACTTCACAGCCCAGACGTTTGAGCACATCGGAGGGGACGACGGCTTCGATCTCTTCGAATCCGTCCGCGAGAATTACTGCGATCTTTTTTGTCATGACAGTTCTCCCAGTTCTTTCAGTCGTTCTTTCAATAAGGGTTCCGCGGCGGTGCAGAGTCGGCGGAACGTCTCCATCGGCAGTGCCGGTTCTCCCGGCAGCTCCGAAAGCTGTTCCAGCGCCGAACGCAGAAGCGCCAGGGACGGCCCGGCGTACCGGAGATAGCCTCTCTTGCCTTTGACCAGAGAGAGAAATCCGTACGCCCCAAGCGTCTGCATGTTTCTCTGAAGAGCCGCGAGAATCCCGTGATACCGGAACTCGTCCGGTTCCAGTTTGTAATCCAGTTCCGCCAGCGATTTCCGGTACTCCTCCATCAGGGCTTTCCGCATCTCCGGCGGAATCGCGACGTATGGATCGCGGATCAGCGAGACGGCGTCATAGGGATACGGCGCCAGCCGCGCTCCCTGATAATCCACAAAACGGACCTTCCCGTTTTGCAGCAGAATGTTCTGCGACTGAAAGTCCCTGTGAATCAGAAGGTACGGCATCTTTTCCGCCGCGAAGGCGAGCGCGTCGAACTCCCGGTTCAGTTCCCGGAGCGTTCCGGCATCCGGAACCAGCCGGCAGAGACGCTCCAGAAAGTTCTCCCGGAAATAATCGGTTTCCCAGCGAAGATACCGCCGGGAGAAGACGCGGATCGCCTGATTGTCCGCATCCAGCGCCTCCGTCCCGCGCACCTGGAATTCGGCAAGCGCGCGCAGAACCTTCCGGTAAAGATCAAAGCTCTCCTTCTCCCGCCCCTGGACCAGACGATACAGCGTGTCGCTTCCGAGATCCTCCATCAGAACGGCGTACTCGTCCGGAGAGGCCGCATGAAGACAGGGCGTGAAAAGTGCGTTGCGATGAAAAAATTTCCCCAGTTCAAGAAACCGCTCGAAATCCTTGTCGTTCTCATTGGAAAGCATCAGAATGCGAGTGCTCCGGTCCGGCAGTTCAATCCGCAGAAATTTCCGGTCCGATCCCTGTTCGGGAAGGGAGCGGAGGCGCCATCCTTCCGGCAGGGATTTCATGATCTCCAGTGCGGCGATTTTCCGCTGGTCCCGATGAATTTCCTGATGCGGCGTCAGAATCTCCCACGCATGAAATCCCGCTTCGACACGGGCATCGTCCAGAACAATGCAGTTGTGAAGTTCCGTTCCGGAGGGGATGCTGACGCGGTCGCCGATCGAAACAAATCCCGTGAGTTTCGCATCCGGAGCGATCGAGTCGTTCTTTCTGAGAAGAATCGGGCTCTCCGGCGCGCTCTCTTTCATGACGACTCCTTTCAGCAGCTTTTCGTTCGCGTCGAAGTACTGCTCAAAAGAGCCGATGTCGCTCCAGAAACTCTGTTCCGGAGGATGATAGACGTGAATTCTCCGGCCCGCTTTCAGCGCCTTGATCCAGACGTCGACCATGGAGAGATATTCCGGTTTTTCCGGCAGAATCTCGAAAAAGTCCCTGGAGTAGACCGCGATGCAGGCGTAGGTCCGTGATTCGGCGTTTTCGGAACAGGGAACCCCGAGGCGGTTGAGAATATCGACCACCTCTCCGTTTTCGATATGCAGACGGTTCTCCGGTCCGTCGATCACCGCCAGCGTGACCGTCGCCCCGGACGCGACATGCTCCCTCACCATCGGTTCCAGCGGAAAATCACAGATGACGTCGCTGTTGTGGAGAAGAAAATAATCGCAGTCGGTCAGAAGTTCCCTGGCATTGACCAGCGGTCCCGCCGTTCCGAGAATATCCGGCTCGTGAAAAAGCCGGACGCAGTCCGCGACGCCCGAGCGTTTCACGCACTCTTCGATCTGTTCCTTCCGATGGTGCGTGTTGACCGCGATCCGGTCCACTCCCGCTGCTTTCAGTTTTCGCAGGATCCGGATCAGCATCGGCACTCCGGCGACGGGAAGCGCGGGTTTCGGCACCTCCTGAGTCAGCGGAGCCAGCCGGGAGCCGTAGCCTGCGGCCAGCACGATGGCGTTGAGTTTCATCTTCGGCACTCTCCCGTTTCCGGAATGTCAGACTTGCAGAGTCATGAGGAATTCCGCGTTGGTCTTGATTTTCTTCATCTTGCCGAGGATGAGCTCCATGGCTTCGACCGGCGGAACTCCGTTCATGGCCTTGCGCAGGGTCCAGACTCTCTGAAGCTCGTCCGGATGCAGAAGAAGCTCTTCCTTCCGGGTTCCGCTCTGCTCCATGTTGATCGCCGGATAGACGCGCTTGTCGACCAGATGCCGGTCGAGGTGAAGTTCCATGTTTCCGGTGCCCTTGAACTCTTCGAAAATGACCTCGTCCATCTTGCTTCCGGTATCAATCAGAGCCGTGGCGATGATCGTGAGACTTCCATGACCTTCGATGTTCCGCGCCGCGCCGAAGAAGCGTTTGGGTTTGTGAAGCGCATTGGCGTCGACACCGCCGGAGAGAATCTTGCCGCTGTGCGGCTGAAGCGTGTTGTAGGCGCGGGCAAGACGGGTGATCGAGTCCAGAAGAATGACAACATCCTTTTTGTATTCCACAAGACGCTTTGCCTTTTCAATGACCATTTCCGCCACCTGGACATGCCGTTCGGGCGGTTCGTCGAAGGTCGAGCTGACCACTTCCGCATTGACGCTCATTTTCATGTCGGTCACCTCTTCCGGACGCTCGTCGATCAGCAGAACGATAAGCTCCACCTCCGGATTGTTTTTCCGGATTGCGTTGGCAATCTTCTGCATGAGAACGGTCTTTCCGGTTCTCGGAGGAGCAACGATCAGTCCGCGCTGACCCTTGCCGATCGGCGTGACCAGATCCACCACGCGGGTGGAAAGATTTTCCGGATCGTTCTCCAGAATGAGTCTCTGGGTCGGGAAGTAGGGGGTCAGATTGTTGAACGGAATGATGTCACGCTTCTTTTCCGGAGCCTCGTGGTTGATGCTGTCCACCTTGAGCATGGCGAAGAAGCGTTCCTTCTCCCGCGGGGGACGGATCTGGCCGGCGATGAAGTCTCCGGTTTTCACCGAGAAGCGGCGGATCTGCGAAGGACTCAGGTAGATGTCTTCCGAGGAGGGCAGATAACTGTACGCCTGCGAACGCAGGAAGCCGAATCCGTCCGGCAGAATTTCCAGAAAGCCGCTGCCGTAGACCGCGCCGCTGCGTTCGGTGGTCACGCGGAGAATTTCAAAGACCAGTTTCGATTTTTCCAGCGCTCCGACGCCTTCGATTCCCAGGTCGCGCGCCATGATGGTCAGTTCCTGCATGGATTTTTCCTGCAGAGCGGTGATGTTGAGATCCGGCGCTTTTTCCCGGACCTGCTGCGGCATTTCCGGCGTCTGCGGAAGCGGAGCGTTCTCGTCGCGCTGCTGCGAAGCGTTCTGCGGGAGAGAACCGCCGTTCATGGGCCCGTTGTTCTGCTGGTATCCCTGCGGATAGCGGTTGTTGTTCGGGAGAAAACGGCGGTTGTTGTTATTGTTCCGGTTGTTGTAGCGGTTGCCGTTCTGCTGACCGTTGTTGTTATTGTTGTTGAAGTGGCGCTGCTGACGATTGTCGCCGCGGTCGTTGTTGTTCTGGCGGTCGTTGAAATTGTACCGGTTGTTCTCCTTCCGGGGGAACTCGCGCGGTTCGGGGGTGTTCGGCCGTGCCTCTTCGACGGGTTCGCGTTCGGGAGTCTGGGGAGTCCGGCGCACCGGCTCGCGCGGAGTCGCGTATTCTCCTTCTTCCAGATAGGGACTCTTCTCCGTGTTCTGATAGGGAGCGGAGGTCTCCGAGGGTTCGACAGGCACCACGGTCGGCGGAACCAGAAGATCCGGCTGCACATTCGCCGGAATCGGTTCCAGCTCGGGCGAGGCGTCTTCCCGGCTGCCGGTTTTCCTGGTGATCTTACGCGGCTGCGGCATGGGAATGACCGGTTCCGACATGGCCGATCCCGTCTGCTGTTCCGGTACGACACCGGCGGAAGGTTCCTTTCCCGTCTCCGGTTCCGCGGCCGCGGGGATTGCGGTTTCCTGCGCGGGAAGGGCGAGTGCGGGGGTGGCATCCTCTTTGCGTTTTGCGCGCGGGGTGCGCGGCGTCCGGGGTTTGCGTTCGGTTTTTGCTTCAGATTTTTCCTCGGGGAGGATCGGATTTTCGTTTTCGTTTTCCATGTCGGGAGTATCTCCAAAATATCAAATTGATGTTTTCTGTCTGAATTCGGGAATGGTTCTTCGGCGGGGAAGAACCGCTCACGAATTGAGACATCGGTTTAATCGGATGCACTGCTGTTTCAGACGGTCGATGGAGGAGTTGTTGATGAGTCCGTAATCCGCCAGTTCCAGTTTTTTTTCCGCGGGAATCTGGCTCTGGATCCGGAAGAGGGCGTGTTCCCGGCTCCAGGATCGCGCGAGAAGACGCTCCATCTGAAGATCGGGAGGGGCCCAGACGGCAACGGTTTTTTCCGTCCGGGTGTTCCAGGAGCATTCGAAGAGAAGCGGAACATCGAACATGACGTTCGCCTCCTCTCCGCAGGCGCGGAAGAGCTCCTGAATCCGCCGGTCGATGAACGGATGCAGAACCGCCTCCAGATGTCTGCGTTCCGTTTCCCTGGAAAAGACGATGTCCGCAAGCACTTTTTTATTGGTGGTTCCGTCGGATGCAATCACCTCGTTTCCCCAGATCGCCGCCAGTTTCCGGTGAATTCCCGAATGCGGGTCCGCATGAAGCTCCGCACAGACGGCGTCGGCGTCGACCGCTTTCCAGCCAAGCTCGACAAAGATTTTTAAAACAGTGGATTTTCCGCAGCCCGGGGCTCCGGTCAGACCGATGACTTTCAAGAAAAAATCTCCATTTAAAACTTGCAGAGCTTATTACGATTCACGGTTGGAATAAAATGAAAATAATGATGCAATTCGCATCATTTACGATATGAAACTGTCAGCAGACAGTGCTATATTGTATCATGCCTGAACAAAAAGTCAAGTAAAAAAACGTTTTTTGGAGGAATTTTATGAAAATCCTGCGGAGAAATGAGGTCGCTTCCGGCAAATGGCTCGCATTGGAAGTGCTTGATTACATTGATTCGAACGGAAAGGAACGCAAATGGGAGTGCGTCTCCCGGAAACGGTGTGACGGAGCCGTTCTGATGATTGCGGAACTTCTGCCTTCGCATCGGCTTGTGCTGATCCGTCAGTACCGTCCGCCCGCCGACGGCGTGGTGCTGGAGTTCCCCGCCGGACTGATCGACGAGGGCGAAACACCGGAAGCCGCCGCTCTGCGCGAACTGCGGGAGGAGACCGGTTATCACGGAGCAATCCGAAAGGTCTTTCCTCCCGCCTACAACTCGCCCGGACTGACGGGGGAATTCATCTACACGGTCCTCATGGAGGTCCCCGAGAAGGAGCAGGGCGAACTGAAAACCGACTTTGACGAATCCGAACACATTGAGACGCTCCTTCTGGAGAAACGCACTCTTCTGCAGACGGTGGAATCCATGGCGGCCGACGGCATCCGCATTGATTCCAAGGTTCTCGCCTATGCAATTGCCGGAGCCGGAATCTGAAGGCGCAGAGCATACGGGAAAAAGCCGGGCGGAGAAAGGGAAATGGATCAACCTTTCTCCGCCGTTCTTTTCCGATGCCCGGTTCCCGGAGCGTCTTGTTTTACCAGCACCAGAAGAAATCGTTGGTGTATTTGGATTCCTGGAATTCATAGGGGAAGAGCAGATCGCTGTTTTTCCCTTCGAATTCGAAGCGGACCGGATTCCTGTGGATTCCTCCTGCGCCGGAGCTGTTGTAAATGCGGATGGCAATACGGTTTTTCCCCCGTTTCAGAACGCTTCCCGCATCCAGTTTCCAGAGGCGGGCACCGCGTCCGCCGAGATAGGCGTTGTAGATTCCGATGGCTTCCGGCATCTTCTTCCCGTTGAGGAAAAGGGTGGTCTGATGCTCGGTCCGTTTGAAGGTGGCAATGTCGCGGATTCCGTTCACATGCAGATAGAGGTTTCCCGCGGGAAGCTCGTCGAGCTCCAGTTCGGTGAAATACCAACCGAACCCGTCATAGGCGGAGCCGGGATCGGATTCCAGATGCGGATTCTTTTCCGTGACGCCCTGATCCTCCCAGATCAGACCCGTTTTGATCGGACGGGGAATTCTGCCGCCGAATTTTCCCGAAGCGAATCCGTTTTTTTCTCCTTTTCCATCCGGATCGGTGAGAAAGGTCCATGCGGTGTCGGTCAGATCCCACTTCGGAACGGAAAAGAGAATTTCCGATTCGTTTTCCACATTCAAGTTATGGAACACCACCGACCAGACCCGGTAGATTTTCCGGCGTTCTTCTCCCTGTTTGACGGAATCCGGATCCAGTGCGCAGAGAATGTTCGTTTTTCCATTCCGGACCACTTCCGCCATGGTTCCGTGCGGAGCGCGGGAATCGCCTTTCCGAAGAGTGAATTCGAACGATTCCGTCCGCGGGTTTTCAAACAGGTAGAAATCCGATGCGGAGAGCCCGCGGAATGCTTCGCCGGCCTTTTCCGGAAAATCGGTGCCGGGAAGAATGCCTTTCAGCATCTGGAACTGATAAAACCCGCCGTTCCAGAAATGGGGATAGGTCTTTTTGGTCAGGAATTGCCTGCAGACGGCAACGCCTTCCGGAAGATAGGCTGATCCGGGAAGCCGGACGATCGTTCGGCTTTTTTTCAGCACCTCGCCGTTGATGGTTCCCCGGCCCGCCACACAGATCGGGGAGTCTTTTACGATCCGGATCCCGAGACGTGCGAGAAATTGCTTCCCGGATTCGTCTCCGGTATAGCGGACCCCTGGAATCTGCGGTTCCGGTTTTGTGAGAACGCTTTTCAGAAGATTGTCCGCCAGCAGCGTCGCCGCAGGATCCTGTCCGTAGCGGGAGGAGACATCGGCCTGGCAGAAGAACAGAATTCCTTTTCCGGAACGGGCCTCCAGCACCACGGCGTAATTCCGGTCGTATCCGCCTGTGATGATCGGATGGATCGAGCCGTAGGAGGGATTTTCCAATGCGAATCCCGCAACCAGATTGCGGTTGGTCAGATGCGGCGTCTCCAGTGCAACCGACTGATTGTGTCGGAATGCCTCGGATGGACGTTTTTCATTTACAACGCTTTCCGCTCTTCCCCGCCAGAAGCTCAGATCCTCGCTGCTGAGTCCTTTTACCGCTTCGTGCTGCGCATCCGCGAGGAACGCGTGCTCGAGACGCTGTTCATTGGCCCGGTGGGAATAAAGCGAGGTATCGTCCTGTTCAAAGATCAGGATCCGTCCGCCGTTGCGGAGAAACGCGGAAAGCGACTTCGCATTGGTCCTGCGGACGAGCGCACCGCGTTCCACGATCAGCACCTCGATTCCCTTCGGCACCCCTTTGACAAGATCGACCGGCACTCCTTTGAGGCCGGCTTTTTCCGCGATGGATCCGCTCTTCCCCTTTGCGATTCCGAGGGTGACTTTCTTTGCCGCGTCTGTCAGGAGTTGCCGGTCCGGTTTCGGGAAGATTGTCAGCGCGAACGACTCCTTTCGTCCTCCGGCTTCCAGAAGGAGATGCGCTTTTGTTTTGACTTTCACTTCAGGAAGGCGGAATTCGAAGGGCTGAAAATCAATGGCTCCCTGCGCCGCTGTTTTGCGGAACGGGAAGACGGCTTCCGGTTTTCCGCCGATTCGTAGCGTGACAGTTCCCCTGACGGTCACGGAACGTTCCGTGTCGTTGACGACGGCAATCTGCTTGCGGACCGTCTCTCCTCCGTAGAAATTATGGTCGCGTGTAAACGGATCGTCCTTTTCGCCGGTCAGCGTGAGATACAGCGGCTGCATTTCGTTGCGGTAGAGGGGGGCGAAGATACTCTCCTGCACGGGGCCGTTTCCCTGTCCGAACTCTTCCGGCCAGGGGTGGAAGGCAAGAGCGCGGAGCTTGAAGTACCAGCTGTTTGTACGCATCCACTCGTGATCTTCCGTTCCCAGGACTGGTTCGGTGAAGTAGCGCCAGGAGAGCCTGCGGCGGTCTTTGATTCCTTCCGCACGGTCGGTGTTGAAGGGGTGGGCGTAGAGTTCTTCGGTCCACGCGCAGAAGCCGTCCACGCCGTTGAGACGGAAATCGCGGAGTCCGGCAAGGAAGAAGATCCGGCTCCATTCGAGCCAGTTGTCAAACGCTGCATCGCCGAGATACCGCGCGGCCGCTTCGTAGAAGAGCAGACGGGGAACGCGCCGGCGTTCTTTCATGACCGGAAACTGATGCTCCGGATGCTGCGTGTCCATGGAATAGAGATTGATGGTTCCCGCTTCCAGCAGATAGAGCGGCAGTTTCTTTTCCGGACGGTTTGCCCAGGGGGTATGATACATCATCCGGTCCAGCAGATTGAGTCCGTTGGTCGGATAGTGATGGAGCATCCGCATGAAATTTTTCCAGTTGCCGGTTGCCTGAGCGATGTACCCGCGTTCGGGATCGGCTTTCTTGAAGAGTGCGTCGCGTTTTTCCATGAAAGCCTCCTGATCCCTGGCGGTGCGGGAGGCGGGCATGTAGGAGTCGTCGGTTGCGAACGGGTTCAGATTGAATCCGTTGGAGGTGAGCTGTCCGTAGGGATCGCTCAGATAGCCGATGATGGAGGGGTGGTTCCGGATCTTGCGGACGGCTTCCATGGTCTGATCGTCGGAATAGGTCTGCTCGACCGGCGCCATGACGAGAAATCCGTGTTTGTCGCACTGGTCATAGAGGGGGGTGTTGTATCCCCCTTCGACCGCGTGAAGATAGATGGCGTTGAATCCCAGTTTCCGGAGATATTCCATCCGGCCCGGATCGTAGATTTTCGAGGGCGTTCTCGGAAAGGCGGTCCGAAGACGGACAATCCGGCCGTTCAGCAGAAAATGTCCGTTTTTCGTCTCAAACGTCCGGAAGCCGAAGGTCTGTGTTTTCTCTTCGATGAGAGTTCCATCCTCTTTTTCCGCCCGGACCCGCGCGGTGCAGAGGCGCGGATGCTCAGGAGACCATTGCGGAAAATCGGAACATTGTCCGCGGAAGGTCAGACGGTTTTTCCCGTTCATCGCTTCCGTTTTCCGGAACCGTTGTCTGCCATCCGGTCCGAGCAGTTCCAGAGAGAGTTTTCCTTTGCCGAGCGCAGGGGCTGTGACTTGAATCAGAAAATGGCCGCTGATTCCATCGGCTTTCCGAATCCAGATGTCGTCGATGACCGGAGCGTGATCCGAGGCTTCCAGATACAGGTCTCCAAGGATTCCGTCCGCTCGTCGAAGAGAAGGTCCGTGCGACTGTTTCCCGAAGAGGTGCAGGTCGATCCGGTTTTTCTTCCCGTATTCCAGAACCTTCGAGAGATCGACCGACGGTGTCATCAGGGAGGCACTTCCTGCACTTTTTCCGTTGATGCAGATCAGGACCTCCTTCTCCACATGGTCCAACGTAAGACGGACGTGTTTTCCCTTCCATTCCGCCGGAACAGAGAACGTCCGTTCGTACCAGAAAAAGGTATTTTGGGCCTTGTCGGTGACAAGCGTGTATCCGCATGGCTGGAGGAGCTCTTTTTTCTGCGGATGTTTCCGGTAAACCGGCGTGTGCCAGCCGATGGTCATCGGGAGAGGCGCATAAAACCACTTTGCCGGATCGGGGGAGGCCGTTTCGTCTCCGGAGCCCTGCACCGCCCAGAATCCGTTCAGATAGATTCTTTGGGCGGAGGCCGTTTTGGAACGGGTCAGGAGGGAATCATCCCAGAGGCGTTTTCCATCTGCGTGATAGATCTCCGGCCATGGAAGATCGGGCGCGATGGCGCCGAACTGGAAGACCGGCAGCGTTTCGCGTCCTTCATATTCCAGAAACGCCTTGCGGTACCCGAAAATGGTTGTGGCGGGGCGCGTCTTTTCCGGATTCGTGCGCAGGGAAACTCCGCTTGCGCTGTCGTTCAGATTGATGCAGTAGGCGATCAGCGATCCGCGCTCCGGTTTCCCCGGGAGCAGGTCTCGCGGGATGGCCGCCTCCAGAACGTAGCCGTGAACGGGTTTCCCGTTCACGGTGACATTCTCTTTGCGGACCTTGTATGAGATGGCGGCGGGTGTGGTTCCGGTTCCGTCTTTCAGAAGCAGAGGTTTTCCGCCGGCGGAAATGTCGAATACGATCTGAAATCCATGTCCGCGCAGGGGCAGCTGAGTTCGGAGATCCTTCTGACGGATTCCGGAGGCGAGAAAAAGTTCCACGGAATCGTTTTTCCACGGGGCGGCGGGATTGCTCCCCTCTCCCGGTGTCCGGTCCGCGACAATGGCGAGGAAATAGAGATTCCGCGCATCCGCCATGAACGAGAAGTTCCCGGAAAGCTCCTCCTCCGCCGGAACCGTTTTCCCGACGGCGGAATCCTGTCCGGACAGGCGGATGAACTCCGGAGGCGTCCAGAGATAAAGGACGTTTTCATATCCCCAGTCTTTCCGGTAAGCTCCGTCGATCATGGTGCCTGCGGTCGGGCGCGGAATCAGGAACCGTTCCGCCGGGTCGACCGCTTTGGCTTTGCGCAGTTCGATCTCCAGCGGGAATCGGGTCGTATCGTACTGCCAGAGTCCGAAGCCGAAGGTGACGGAGAGCGCTTTTTTCAGATCCGGATTTTTATCATGTTTCATCTCTTTGCGGGTGAAGACAAATGATTTCGACATGGAGTCCGCGTTCTGTCTGCTCCATCCGGGAAAGACGTTGCCTCCGCGGGTGTTGATGCGCATGGAGACTTTGATCTTCTGCGATGCTTTCACGCTCATTTCCAGCTGGCTGAACATGGAAAGGTCAACGGCTTTCGGGAAGACGCAGTTCACGGCGGCATAGGTGATTTTCTTCTCCGTTTTCGGTATTTCGATCCGGAGGACCGGTTCTCCGGATCGTTCTTTGAACCTGGAGATTTTGATCTCCTGTCCGGCGGTCCATTTGTCCACGCTCATCAGATCCAGCGCGGAGAGCGCCGGAAGAAGTGCGCAGAACAGCAGTAGGGAAACAAGGTGCTTGAGCATGTCTGGTTCCTGGTTGCAAGAGTTTATTTTCGAGGGTTGCTTCCGGAGGCGGACAAAATGACTTTTGCCATTCGCAGTTCGACTTCCAGCGGAGATTTCGTCGTGTCGTACTGCCAGAGTCCGAAGCCGAAGGTGACGGAGACCGCTTTCTTCAGATCCGGATTTTTATCCATTTTCATGTTTTCGCGGAGGAACGTGAAGGTTTCCGGTTTTTCTTCTGCGTTCTTTTTGCTCCATCCCGGAAAGGTGTTCGCTCCGCCGCGGGTGTTGATGCGCATGGAGACTTTGATTTTCTGCGAGGAGCTGAGGGTCATTGTCAGCTGTTGAAAGTCGGAAAGATCCATCGGACGGGGAAAAATGCAGTCGACGGCGGCATAGGTGATTTTCTTTTCTGTCCGGGGCAGCGTGATCCGGACGACGGTCTCGCCGTCGGCCTCTTTGACCCGGGTGATTTTTGCCTTGTGCCAGGAGACCCATTTTTCCTGCTGCATCAGATCCACCGCGGAAAGAGTCTGCAGGAGCGAAAACGCGAGAATGAGGGAGCAAACGAATTTCAGCATCGTAAATTCCTTTCTGTTTTTAACGTTTTTTATAGCTGGAGACATCCAGCAGAGGAGTCATGGTATCCGGGGGACCGAGCGGTCCCTTTTCCATTCCGACATGTCCGTCGGCAAACAGCATGTTTGCACTCTGGAAATGGCGGAGCGGAATCCGGTATTGCGGAGCGGTCAGAGAGAAGGGGGTCATCTCTTTTGCATAGTGGGGGGCGGTACTGCAACCCTCGTTTCCGCCCAGCCCGTCTGC
The DNA here is from genome assembly GCA_944390735.1 of uncultured Victivallales bacterium. GTDB lineage: Bacteria > Verrucomicrobiota > Lentisphaeria > Victivallales > UBA1829 > UBA1829. Next base: position 127,039 of record CALXRL010000074.1, read on the forward strand.
CACAAGAACCGATCCGGAGGTCTTTTTCGCCATCTTCTGCAGATCGGTGAACCGGTAGTGATTTTCCTTATATTTGGATCCTTTCTCCGCAGTTGGATTGAGTTCATAGTACCCCGTAGCGATATTCAGATTGATGGCATAGCTGACGATGTCCTCCACTCCCCAGGAACTTGCCGCGGTCATTTTGATCGGATTGGTATCGGCCGGACAGTAGAAAATTCCCTTCGGTCCGAGGGTCACATCCTTCAGTTTGCTGCTGGCGGGCTTTCCGGTATATCCGAGCAGCTGAAGTTTTCTCCACCAGAAATAACCCGGGGTGGCATAGGTCATTGCCGGACAGATCCAGTCATCAAAATCGCCTCCATATTGAATGAAGGCCAGTCCCTGCTGCTTCAGATTGCTGGTGCAGCTGATCGCCTGCGCCTTTTCTCGAGCCTTGTTTAAGGCGGGAAGAAGGAGAGATGCAAGAATTGCAATAATTGCAATTACAACGAGAAGTTCTATAAGCGTAAAAAATCTTCCTGTTTTTTCCCGGATTTCTTCGCTGTATTTCTCCGCTTTTTGTATCATTCTGTTCTCCTTTCTGGTCAATTCTGTCTTTTAGTCCCTGAAATGTGGGATCGGATCAATGGAAAAGATGCCGGAATCCCGTTTTGTAAAGTTTTTCATGATGCAGTCGACAACCGCGTTCAGGTTGTGTGATACCGAGGAGATTGGATATGGATAAGCCTGTACCGCGAGCGTATTGTTGAAGGCGATCAGCCGAACATCTTTTCCGATGACGCGTCCGGTTTCCCGCAGATAGTTCGCTCCGCCGATCGCGAAATTGTCGGTCAGGTAAAGAACCGCATCGGTATCCGGTTCTTTTGCAAAAAGTTCTTTTGTTTTCTCATATCCCAGAGCCATATGCTGTTCCAGCTGCTGTTCCGGAGAATCCGTGCAGGGAATCTCATGATGACAGATGATGGATTTCACTTCCTCTTTGTTGAGTTTCAAAACCTTGGCCAGAGCTTCAAACCGGTCTTTGTCGTAGGGGAGAACCGCTCGAATCTTTTTGCAGCCCTTCTGCAGACAGTGTTCCAGCAGAAGAGATACTCCTTTTTCCACATTGACATTGACGGATTTCCTGTATTGGGAACTGAAGGTCATCATGGTGATCCCGGTCCGTTGTTCCAGAGCGTCAAGATCCTCCCATTCGCACGGTTTCCCGATGGAAATGAAATGTTCTGCTCCGCGCTGGATCAGATTCAGCATGATGTCATGGCGTTTGGACCAGTCATCCGGCATTGTTTCAATATAGACGGAATATCCTTCGCTGCTCAACCGTTCCAGAATCAGAAAAATGAACTTGCGGATGTATTCAAAATCTTTCATATTCGCATGTCCGATCACCAGAGCCACGGTTTTGGTGCTGATCCCGCGCATCAGCTTGTAGCCGAGATTGGGTTGATATCCGAGTCGCTCCGCGGTTTCGCGGACCAGACGGCGTGTCTCTTCCGAACTGAAATTCGATGCCCGGTTGTTCAGAATCTGCGAGACAGTCGGCACCGAAAGATGGCAGCTCTGTGCCACATCCCGCAAGGTGGTCCTCCGGATTTTCCGTTCCGCCGTCAATGCTGTCTCCTCAATACAAAAATAGTTATACAAATATGTTTGTATTTTAATTATACACGAAATCCGCAGATTTGTCAATAGGGGAAAGGGGAAGAATTTCCAAAAAAATGATTGTGGATAAGAAAATAGCCTTCCGGCAGCGCCTGCGGCGTGCGGAACACGGTTTTCTTCCCGCAGACAGGATCGGAGACCATCCGGCTGCTTTCCTCCGTTGCGATTCCTGGCGGAGGACGCGTTTTCTCCGCTCTCGAATCCGTGCGGGAATTCTGCATCTGCGGGAAACATCCCTGCGGATTTTTCCCGCAGAAGGCGGAAATTTGTCGCATGATGATTAAAAAAGATAAATTATTTTGCATTTTTCAAGATTTTCCGCTTGCAAATTCGGAAATGTCGGACAACAGTTCAGAAGTCAGCAAGAGAAAGGGGTAGGCGATCATGAAAAAAATCTATGTTCTGGACACGAATGTTCTGCTCTACAGCGCGAAGGCGCTGGAGTCCTTCGAAGACAACAAGGTCGTGATTCCGATGGCGGTGATCGAGGAGCTCGACAAATTCAAAAAGCATCAGGATGAACTGGGACGCAATGCGCGTCAGGTGATCCGCCGTCTGGATGCTCTTCGGGCGAAGGGCAGTCTCTTCACCGGCGTGCCGCTGGACAACGCCAACGGCAAGGAGGCCGGAACCCTTCAGGTGATCGCCGGAGAGGGACAGGTGGTCGAGGGGATGGACATGAGCCAGCCCGACAACCGCATTCTCCGCGTCGCCTTCATGCTGCACAAGGAAAAAAACAATGTGATCCTGATTTCCAAGGACATCAATCTGCGTTTGAAGGCGGACAGTCTCGGGATCCCCGTGGAGGATTTTGAGCGCGAACGCGTCAACTTCGACGAACTCTTCAGCGGCGAATGCGAAATGACCGTCTCCGCACAGGCGGTGGAGGAGTTCTATAAAAACGGATTCCTGGAAATCGAAAACACCCTTCTTCCCAATGAATTTGTGGTGCTCAAGGATGAGACGAATCCCAAACGGTCCGCGCTCGGCTGGAAACGCGGCGCGCGCATCGAGGCGATTCCCCATGAGCTGTCCGACAAGGTCTGGAACGTCTCTCCCCGCAGCAAGGAGCAGCGGATGGCGCTGACCATTCTGATGGAGCCCTCCATCCAGATTGTGACGCTGGTCGGACAGGCCGGTTCCGGGAAGACTCTTCTGGCGCTCGCCGCCGCGCTGGAAACTACGATTCAGCAGAATCTCTACGACCGGATCCTCGTCTCCCGTCCGATCATCCCGATGGGGAATGATCTGGGCTATCTGCCCGGAACCAAGGACGAGAAGCTCGATGTCTGGATGCAGCCCATCTATGACAATCTCGACTACCTGCTCCGGAGCGACAAAAACGATTCCCAGGTCGTCCGCCGCCAGATCGAGGAGCTCAAGCGCAACCACAAACTGGAGCTCGAGGCGCTGACCTACATCCGCGGCCGGAGCATTCCCCGCCAGTTCGTCATTGTGGACGAGGCGCAGAACCTGACCCCGCACGAGGTCAAGACCATCGTCAGCCGCGCGGGGGAGGGAACCAAGATGATTCTCACCGGCGATCCCTACCAGATCGACAATGTCTATCTGGATTCCTGCAGCAACGGCTTGTCCTTCATCGTCGACCGCTTCAAGAGCCTTCCGATTCACGGTCACATCACGCTGCGGAAGAGCGAACGCAGTCCGCTTGCCGCCGCGGCCGCGGAACTCCTGTAACGCGATAAAGCGCATCCGGCTGACGCGGAAAAGGAATGCGGCGGCGGGAACGGATATTCGAAGACGGCGCCGGAAGCGGAAATCGCTCCGCGCCGGAGTTCGTTTCCGTTCCGCCGCATGGACGGAAGGATAGAAATCGTGAGAAAAAGCGGAGCGTGTTCCCTTCGGAAAATCGCGGAGGCGACGGGCTTTCATGCCTCGACCGTCTCCCGTGCGCTGAACAACCATCCGAAAATTTCCGCCCGGACGGCGGCGGCCGTTCTGCGTGCCGCGGAGCAGTTCGGCTTCCGTCAGGAGCGCCGAAGGAGGACGCTGGCTGTTGTTCTTCCGCCCAGCGGAGCCCGTCTCAGTTATTACAGCATCTCCCTTCTGAATGCGCTGCGTTTCCATGCCGCGGGGCGCGGATGGCTGCTGGATCTGGTCTCCTCCGATCAGATCGAAATTCTGAATGAACGCTTTGTTTCCGGCATTCTCTCCTTTGATTACGACAATTCTCTGGCGCGGCGTCTCGGTTCGCGCAGTTCGCTTCCGATGGTCTGCATCAACGATTCCGCGCGGCACATTGAAGGAGTCTATTCGGTGTTCTCCGATGAATATGGCGCGATCCGCCATGCCGTGGAGCATCTTGCCGGATACGGACACCGGAAGATTGCCCTGCTGGTCAACGGCAATGTCGATACCGCCTGCAACCAGGCCAGAAGAAAGGCCTTCGAGGAGCTGCGCAATCTCTATGCGCTGGATGGTGAATCGGTCTGGAGACCCGGCGTTTTCACCGATGCGTCCGGAAAACGGATCGGCCGGCTGGAAGGCACGGTCGCGGAGCTGGTGAAAGAGGGCATCACGGCACTGATCTGCACGGGAGAGAGTGAATCGCTTCTCTCGTTTCATGCCGTTTCAGCCTGCGGACTGAGAATTCCGGAGGATCTTTCCCTGGTCACCTGGGAGCAGCCGGATGTGAGCGGATTCCTGTCGCCGCCGCTGACCACCTGTCTGCAGGATTTCTCCGGACTTGCCTCGGAGGCGCTGAAGCTTCTGGAATCGCTGATGGAGGGCCGGTCCGTGAAATCGGATGTGTCCGTGGACTACCATTTCCTGGACCGGGGAAGCGTTTCGCTTCCGCGTTTTCTGCGTCTTTGAGCGTTCGGTTGTCAGCTGCGGGTGCGCCGGCGGAAGAGCAGACTTACGCAGAAAACCGCGCAGGTGCAGAGGACGATCGTGGCTCCGGCCGCGGTCCGCATCCAGTCCTGGGCGGAGAGCAGAAGTCCCGCCACCGCGCAGACAAGGCTGATCAGAACCGAGATCCAGAGCATCTTCCCATACGAAGAGGCCAGATTCCGTGCCGCCGCGGCCGGCGTGATGAGCATTGCCGTCACCAGCAGCACCCCCACCGCCTTGACCGAGAAGATCACAATCAGCGACAGCAGCGCCGCAAACAGATACTGATGAATCATCACATGGATCCGGTGCGCCTTGGCCAGCTGCAGATTCAGTCCGACGCAGATCAGCTTGTTGAAGGAAAAATACTGGAAGATCAGAAACAGCGCAAGCAGTCCGACAAGCGCGGCAATTTCCGCATCGCTGATGGTCAGAATATCTCCGTAGAGGAACATCTGCATATCGCGTGCGGCCTGCGGATAGCGGCTGACCACGGCAAGTCCCGCGGCAACCACCGCGGAAAAGAAAACTCCGATGATGGTGTCCGTCGAAAGTCCGCTCCGCTGTTTGACCGCCATGATGCCCAGTCCCACCAGCAGCGCCAGAAGCGGCATGGTCAGGTCCGGACTGACGGAACAGAGAAGCCCGAAGGCCACCCCCGCAAATGCCGAGTGCCCGATCGCATCCGAAAAGAAGGCCATCCGGAAATTCACCACCTGGGTTCCCGCCACGGCCGCCATGGGCGCGATCAGAATCAGTCCCAGCAGAGCCTCCTGCATGAAGCGCATCTGCATGCACTCCAGCGGAATGACTTTCCCGATCAGTTCACAGAAGAACGAGACGAATCCGAGTTCCATCTTTTATGATTCCTTCCTGCAGCAGCTGTCCGGGAGGTTCTGAGCGGTTCCCGGGATTGCTCCGGGCGCCGGAACTCCCCGGTGGGGTCCGAACGTGGCGGCCAGCACTTCCGGCGTCAGGATCCGGTGGGGATTGCCCTCCGCCACGATCCGCCGGTTCAGGCAGATCACATGGGAGGCATGGGCCGCAACCGTGGAAAGATCGTGAGTGATCATCAGCTGCGTGAAATTTTTTTCTTTCCGGAAGCGGTCCAGAAGTTCACAGCAGACCTCGCCTCCTTTGAAGTCGATTCCGGACGCCGGTTCATCAAGAATCAGCAGTTCGGGTTCCTGGGAGAGCGCGGCGGAGAGCATCACCCGCTGGAGTTCTCCTCCGGAAAGCGCTCCCAGGGGCCGGTTCGCCAGATGGGAGCAGGCCGTCTTTTCCAGCAGCGGCAGAAGGCGCTCCCTCTGTGCGCGCGAGACCCCGAAACAGAGCGGTTTCTTCTGATGGAACGCCGCCATGAATTCCAGAACGGTCAGCGGCATGCCCCGGTCGAACGAGAGCGACTGCGGAACATAGCCGACTCGCGGACGCGATTCCGCATATCCGTGAAAGGTCACGGTCCCCCGGTAGGAGATTTCATGGAGCAGGACGAGCACCATGGTGGTTTTCCCCGCTCCGTTGGGACCGACAATTGCGGTGCATTCCCCCCGGGGAATCGAGGCGCAGATGTCGTCCAGAATGCGGATTCCGTCGTGCTCGACATATACATGCTCGAAGCTTACGGAGTGCGCGCAGTTCGGACAAAGAGGGTGTGTCATTTCTTGTAAAACGCTTTCAGTGCTTTCAGATTGTTCTTGAAGACGTTGAGATATCCTTCAGGATTCAGGGCGTCGTTTTCCGGATACACGGCCAGCGTCAGTACCGGGACTCCGCTCTCTTTGGAGATCAGGCGGGTGATCCGGTCCGGATAGTTCTTTTCCGCGAGGATCAGCGCCGCTTTCTGTTCCTTCAGCTCCCGGATGAACTTCCGGATCTGCGGAGCGGAGGGCTCCGTTCCCGTGTGCGCCTGAAGATAATTCAACACCTGAAGACCGGTCGCGGCGGCAAGATAATCGAAGATTCCGTGCTGAACGGCGATGCGCCGTCCGGAGGGCGGAATCGTTGCGGCCAGAGCGGCGTAGTCCCGGGCGATTGCGCGCAGCTTGTCGGCATACTCTCTTGCGTTGGCGCGGTAACGGGATGCGTTGGCGGGATCCTTCGCCGCCAGCTGTCCGGCGATGGATTCCACCACGCCGGCCGCGGTTGCCGGACCCGCAAACAGATGTTCATTTTTCAAGTGGACATGGCCCGCGTGTCCGTGCGGATCGTGATCGTGTTCCCCGCAGGTCTCCAGAACGCCCTTCACTCCCCGGGAGGAGTCGATGAGAACAGCTTTGGGATTCACCCGGGCGATCACGCCGTCGAGAAAACGTTCCATGCCCAGACCGTTGACAACAATCACATTCGCCTGTGCCAGCTTGCGCATGTCCTGCGGTGTGAGCGCATAGTCATGGGGACAGCCGATCGCGGAAGCCAGCATCTGGGATACCTGAACATTCGGGACTCCCCGGGTCACGGCGCCGGTGAAGATGGTCATCGGCAGCGTGGTGCAGAGAATGCGCATCTCCGCGGCGAACAGAAAGAGTGCGGAAAGAAGCAGAAGAGCCGTCAGGAGTATTTTTTTCATTGCGGAGTTCTTCCTCCCGTTCCGGTCAGTTGAAGAAAATGGCGAAGGCCTTCCATTCGCCGTTGACGTTGCCGAGAAGCAGACGGATCAGCAGTTCGGGAGCCGGGGTTTTCGCCGGATCTCTTCCGTCGCGCTTGAGCGCCTCCTCCTGGGCTTTGGTGCGTGCGAATCTGGCTTTCCAGATCACGGATTTGAAAATGCCCTGATCCAGCGAGTCCAGATATTTGAGTTCGAGCAGTTTTCCGTTTTTCGCCTGGAATCCGGCGGCGAGCGGGGCGAACTTCTCCGGATTCATCGTATCCTTGTATTCCGAGGCAAAATCCTTGACGAATCGTTTGTAGTCATTGGTTTCCAGTCCGGTGAGAATATCCTTGAGATAGGCGTCCGCAATGGTTTTGAGCTGTTCGGGGGCGACCTCCGCCCGGGTGATGACGCTGGCGCGGGGCGGCTGATCCGGCGCGGTGGAACGGCAGGCGGAAATGGCGACGGCCGCAAGGACCGCGGCTCCCGTAAAGAAGAATTTCCTGAGCATGATTCATCTCCTGTAATTGTATTGTTTCATACTATACACCGGAATCGGTGCTAATACAAAAAAGTTTTCCGGACGAGCCGGAGAAATCCATCGGAAAGACGCTTTCTGATCTCTCCGTTCCGCTTCGCGGGCGTTCCTCTGTTCGGTGGATTCCGGAGGAAAAAAGGAAAATTCCCCTTCCGGGGAGCATCCGGCGACTTGAACGAAGAACATTTTGATGCTATTGTAGGTGGTTCGGAAACGGTCCGGGACGGGGTCCGGCTCCTTTTCCGCGCGGTTTTTCCGCTTCCGTGCGATTTTTTCCGGTTCCGGTGGAACGCCGCCGGGGTCCGGGCATGACGGTTCCCGTTTCTGCCGGAGCGGCGCAAACGACAACAGCGTAGGTGTGCAATGAATGTGAGAACTTGGTGCAAACGGAAATATGTGTATTTCTATTCGAAGATTCTGAAGGAGAAGGCTTCGCCGGAATACATCGCCCGGGGATGGGCGATTGGAATGTTCTGCGGCTGTCTGATTCCGTTCGGGCTCCAGCTGGTGGTTTCCATTCCCGCGTCCTTTCTGCTGAAGGGCAGCAAGATCGGGGCGACTCTGGGAACTTTGCTGACCAATCACTTCACGATTTTCATCATCTATCCCGTGCAGTGCTATGTGGGAAGCAAACTCATGGGAGGGGATCTCTCCTATGCGAAAGTCAACGAAGTGATGCAGGATGTCCTGAAGCATCAGGACTATGCGACGTTATTCGGGCTCGGCTGGACGCTCACCGCCTCCTTTTTCATCGGCGGAGCGATTCTGACCGCGGTGATGACGCCGCTCACGTACTGGGGGATTCTCAAGCTGGTCCGCCGTCATCGGGCCCGGAAGGAGAAGATGCGGCTGGAGCGCGATGCAGCCGTCGGGAGGAGAGAGAAGGCTTAAGATCCGTTTTTTCGCTTCTCTCCGGAGACGGACGGGGGAAAACCGCTTCTCTCCCGCCGGAGCGGAATATGTTCCGGAGAAGCGGAGCAAGTCCGGAAAAACTCCCGGAACAACTGACATACAGGAAAAAATTCTGAACAACTTACAGGAAAAGAATCGTCTATGAAAAAAATGCTGTTTCTTCTTTTGGTGCTGATCGTTCTTGCCTACCTCGCTCCGCTGGGCGTCCGGGAGCTTTTTTCTCCCGATGAGACCCGATATGGAGAGATCGGCCGGGAGATGCGGGTGCTGAACGACTGGGTCGTCCCGCATTTGAACGGGGTGCACTATTTTGAAAAGCCGGTCATGGGCTACTGGTTCTTTGCCGCCGCGCAGGAGCTGTTCGGAGAGAATGCGTTTGCCGTGCGGTTTCCCTGCATGCTGATGACGCTGCTTTCGGCCGCGGCGCTGTTTTTCTTTTCGCGGCGTTTTTCCCCGGGGGGAATGCAGGACGCCTTTCTGACGGTGTTCACGTTTCTGCTGATGCCGCTGGTGTTCGGACTGGCGACCGCCTCGACGCTGGATCCGCTGTTCTCCTGTTTTCTGACGATCGGAATGGTGCTCTTCTATTTTGCCGTTTCGTCCTCCGGCTGGAGGAAAAACGCCTTTCTTTTTGCCTGCGGAGCGGCGTTCGGAGCGGCGTTCCTGACGAAGGGGTTTCTGGCGATTGTTCTGCCGGGACTTTCCATTTTCGTCTATCTGCTGTGGACGCGGCGCTACAAGGAGCTTTTTCTTCTGCCGTGGGTTCCGCTTCTGGGATTTCTTCTGATCTCTCTTCCGTGGGCCTGGGCGATTCACCGTGCGGCGCCTGATTTCTGGCCCTACTTTATCTATGATGAACACATCAAGCGGTTTCTGGAGAAGGAACAGCATCCGGAACCGTTCTATTTCTTTGTGCCGGTGCTGCTCGGGGGGCTCGGCTATCTGCTGTTCTATCTTCCGACGGCGGTACGGGGATTCCGCAAAACGGTTTTCCGGGATGATTTTTTCCGGTATAATTTCTGCTGGATCGTGCTTCCGTTTCTTTTTCTTTCCGCCTCGACGGGAAAACTGCCGACCTATATTCTCCCCTGTTTTGCTCCGATCGCCGTTCTCTTTGCGGCGGGTTTCCGGAAGGCGTTTCTGGAGGAGGGCAAGGTGGGCGCGTTCAATCTGGCCTGCCGGATTTTCGGCGGAGCGGTGCTGCTGGCCGCGATCGTGCTGGCGGTCATTCAGCTGAGCAATCCGGAATGGGCGCTGTTCAACAAGGCGGAGTCGTGGAAATGGGTTTCGATTCTGCTTGCGGCGGTGGTGCTGGCCGTGTTCCTCCACTTCGCGGCAACGGAGAAGAAAGGATGGGAAAAACTGGCTTATCTCTGTATCGCGCTGATTCCGGTTCTGTTCCTGTATCCGTTCATTGTTCCGGAGAGGATCGAGGCGCGGAAAACGGTCGCCTCCCTTCTGGAGCGGGTGAAACCGAAGGTCGGGAAGGATGTGAAACTCATTGCGTTCCGTCATCCGTTCCACGGCGTCTGCTGGGGATTCCGCAGGGAGGATGTGTATCTCTACCGCTTCGGCGGAGAGCTGACGCGCGGCCTGGAATTCATGAATCGTCAGGATCGCGTCCTGGATATTGAAGAAACCAACGAGTTCATTCAGAAAAACCGGAACCGGGGCGGAGTTCTGCTGGTCCTGCCGAACAAACTCTACCGGGAGGATCAGGGAAAACTGCCGAAACCGCGCTGGGTGGAGTCCAACAGCAAGGACCGGAAGGGCTATTCCGCGGTCTTCTTCTGAGCCGGGGATTTCTCCGGAGGAGCGGAGGCTCCCGGGAGAGACGGGGAGGGGGAGGAGGAAGCTCTTCTGCGGACTCTCCTTCGCGTCCGGACGGCTTCGTCTGCGGCGGTTTCCGCGCCGGGAAACGGATTGGCGGCCGACGGCATCCGGAGCTTTTTCCGGCAAGGAGAAAATCCGGAACGGTTGTTATTTTTCAATTCGGGTGTATAGTACGGATTCATGCGTTGAAAGAAAACGTATTTGTGGAAGCGTCGTGCATCCGGCACGGCGGACAGGTTCGCTCTTCGTCAATCAACTGCCGGACGAACGGGTGCGGACGGAAATTTTCCGCAATCCGAATCCGGCTGGTGCGCGTCTTCGTCCGGGACGGGGACGCGCGGAACCGGGGGCGGGGAACGGAACACGGCATTTGGTTAAGGTATTCATGAATAATCTTGAACGGTTCAGAACTCTCGGCGTTTCGGAATGTGTGATCGCGGCTCTTCAGAGAAAAGGATTTGAATCTCCCACCCCCATTCAGGAACTGACGATTCCGCTTCTGCTGAAGAGGGAAAAGGATGTGATCGGGCAGGCGCAGACCGGCACGGGAAAGACGGCCGCGTTCGGCATTCCCGTCATCGACACCATCAGTCGCGGAGAAGGAGCCCCGCAGGCGCTGATTCTTGCTCCGACCCGGGAGCTCAGCATTCAGATCGCGGAGGAGCTCAACTCTCTTCAGGGGGCGTCGCGTCTCCGCATTGCGCCGTTTTACGGGGGGCAGAACATTCTGGTTCAGCTGGACCGCCTCCGTGACGGAATGGACATTGTCATCGGCACCCCCGGACGCATTATCGACCTCATGGAACGGGGAAAACTGAACTTCGATCACCTCAAGTTCGCGGTGCTCGACGAAGCCGACGAAATGCTCGACATGGGCTTTGTCGACGACATCCGGAAGATTCTTTCCGCCACCCCCCCGGACAAACGCATGCTGATGTTCTCCGCCACCATGCCGGAGGAGATCCTTTCGATCGCGGAGGAGTTCATGCGGCCCGATTACGAGATCATCCGCACGAAGACGGAATCCGTCAGTACCGACCTCACCGAACAGATCTGCTATGAGGTGCGGCGGGAGAACAAACTGGAGGCGCTTTCCCGCATTCTTGATATGGAGCCGGAGCTGTACGGAATGGTCTTCTGCCGGACAAAAAACGATGTCGATGAGCTGACCGATCATCTGCTTGCCCGCGGGTATGCCGTCGATGCGCTCCACGGGGATATCGCGCAGGCGCAGCGCACGCGGGTCATCAACAACTTCAAGGCGCGGCGCTTCCGTGTGCTGATTGCCACCGATGTCGCCGCCCGTGGAATTGATGTCAACGATCTCACGCATGTCATCAACTATTCGCTTCCGCAGAGTACGGAGGCCTATGTCCATCGCATCGGCCGGACGGGGCGCGCGGGGAAAAAAGGAACCGCGATCACCTTTGTCACGCCCTCGGAACTCGGAAAACTCGGGCGCATCCGCCGCGGGATCCATGCGGAGATCCGGAAAAAGACTCTTCCCGGAATTCAGGAGGTGCTGGAGGCCAAAAAACAGCGCTTTTCCGAGACGCTCCGCCGAATGATCGACGAGCGGGAACACTGTCCGTATCTCGGGTTTGCGGAGGAACTGCTGACTCTTGCCGATCACCCGGCGGAGCTTCTTGCCGCCATGCTGCGTCTGCGGTTCCGGAACGAGCTTCTGCCGGAAAGCTATGTCGATCTGGAGCAGCCGCCGCCGAAAACCGGGCCGGAGCGGAAGGGACATGCGCGAATCCGCGTCGCCGCCGGACGGGACGATGGAATCACGGTGCCCCAGCTGCTGGAAATGATTTTTCAGAAGACCGGGATCAAAGGCTCCCGTCTCGGACGCATCGACTTGAAAAACGACTGTTCCTATCTCAATGCCAATGCCGGAGATGCGGATCGGATCGTGAAGGCGTTTCAGGGAGCGGCCCCGGAATTCACTTTGGTGCCCGGAGAGGAGGCCCTTCCGCATTTCAGCGCGATTGCCGGACACCGTCGCAAACCGTCAAAACCGGGAAGAGGCGCATCGAGGGAGATGCCGCGAGCCTCGCGTTCCTCCCGCGGATTCCGGGATGGACTGCTGGAGCGTCTTCGGCGGGAACTGGACGGGGAGGAATCTTCTCCTTTGGAGCCGCATACGCCGGACCGGAAGAAATTCCGCAAAAAATCCGCAGGCGAGTTTCCATTCCGGAAAAACGCCCGTCGAAAGGGGTTCTGAATTTCCATTCTTCTTGAATGCCGATGCCGGAGATGCGGATCGGATCGTGAAGGCGTTTCAGGGAGCGGCTCCGGAATTCACACTGGTGCCCGGAGAGGAGGCTTTTCCGCATTTCAGCGCGATTGCCGGACACCGTCGCAAACCGGCAAAACCGGGAAGAGGCGCATCGAGGGAGATGCCGTGAGCCTCGCGTTCCGCCCGCGGATTCCGGGACGGAGTGCTGGAGCGTCTTCGGCGGGAACTGGACGGGAAGGAATCTTCTCCTCTGGAGCCGCATACGCCGGACCGGAAGAAATTCCGCAGAAAATCCGCTGACGAGTTTCCGTTCCGGAAAAACGCCCGTCGGGAAGCGGCGGGGGCGTTTTGAGTCTGTCATGACGGCAGGAAATCTTCTTCTTCCCCGGCTTGTCCGTATCAGCATGTTTTTCCGGGACGGACACGAAGAAAACGGCAATGAATCTTCCGGGAAGAAAAAACAGAAAACTGGCACCCCCAACGGGATTCGAACCCGTGTCGCCAGGATGAAAACCTGGTGTCCTGGGCCTCTAGACGATAGGGGCTTGGCGCGGAAAAAGGAGAACGCTCTGTGCGGATGGCACCCCCAACGGGATTCGAACCCGTGTCGCCAGGATGAGAACCTGGTGTCCTGGGCCTCTAGACGATAGGGGCAAAAGCAATTCACTTGTTACGCTGACGAGCAATAAACTGGCACCCCCAACGGGATTCGAACCCGTGTCGCCAGGATGAAAACCTGGTGTCCTAGGCCTCTAGACGATAGGGGCTTATCGCTCGAGTGTCATATAAAATACATGCTGAAAATGAATTGTCAAGCGGGAAAGGAAAAAAGATCGGATTATTTTTCCGTTATTTTCTCCGGCAGATTCATTTCGGGAACTCCGAGATCCCGGAGAAGGGAGCGCTTATGGACCTTTTCCCTCTCTTTTCTGCGCGGAGAAAACGCCGGAGAAATCCGGAGAATCGGACGCTTCCGCGTTCAAAATGACCAAAAATCATGGAGAAAACTTGAAAACTTCGCATTGAAAGAGTAATTTATGAGTAATTTTATTCTGGAGGATATGTCGGATGGGAAAATTCAGTTTCATGTTGTTGTCGGCGGTGATGACGGGAGTTCTTATGCTGTCGGCCGTTCCCGTCTTCGCTCAGGATGCGGAATGGGTGTACCGTCAGCAGATGGAAAAGGCCAGGGCGGATCGCCAGAATGGGAAATACAAGGAGGCCGCCACCGCCGCGACCCGCGCCTTTCTGCTGGCCGATGAACTGGACAATGTCCGCCGGGCCCGCGATCTGGCAATCGAACTTTCCATCAGCGCCAACGCGGCGGCCAGAAATTCCGGAGTTCCTTTCCGCGGCCCGTGGAGCGTGCTGATCCTGAAGGAGGAGGGAATGCTTCTTCTGCTGGAAAAAGGAACGATCTGCCGCCGCTTCCCGCTCTCGCTCGGGAAAGAGTTCTCCGTGCCGGAGGGGGACTTCAAAGTCGGGGCAAAACTGGGATATCCGAATTATGAATTGAACGGAACGCTCTACAAAGTGGGCGCCGTTGGAAATACGCTCGGCAGCCGCTGGATTGAACTGAAAAACGCCGAAGGCACTCCGGTCTCCGGCATTTGCGGAGAATCCATGCTGAAACCGGAGCAGGCGGAAAAACCGTTGTTTTTCTGCTTGAAAAACGCCGACATCAATGAAATTTTCGGACTGCTTGCCGAAGGCTGTGAGGTCAAAGTAAAGTAACACATGCCTGATCAGGCAGAGAAAAATCGGGTAAACAGGGAGTTTTGTCATCAATGCCAGTTGTAATACTTGAATTCGAAAAACCGATTGCGGAGCTGGAAGCCAAATTGGCGGAATGGGAGTCTTTGACCAGTTCCAGTCATATTGACGCCTCCGAGGAGATCGCCGCTCTGAAAAGCAAGATCGAAAAAATGAAGAAGGCCACCTACGGCGCGCTGACCGCGTGGCAGAGAGTTCAGCTTGCAAGACACCCGAACCGCCCGTATACGCTGGATTACATCGAGCGCATCTGCACCGATTTTCTTGAGTTCCACGGGGATCGCCGGTTCGCAGACGATCCCGCCATCGTCGGAGGATTCGCCAAAATCGACGGACGTCCCGTCATGGTGATCGGAACGCAGAAGGGACGCAACACCAAGGAAAATGTGATGCGCAACTTCGGCTGTCCGCATCCGGAAGGCTACCGCAAGGCGCTGCGCCTGATGAGACTGGCGGACATGGCCGGCGTGCCGATCGTCACGTTCATTGACACTCCGGGGGCGTTTCCCGGCGTGGCGTCGGAAGAGCGGCACATCGGAGAGGCCATCGCGGTCAATCTGCGCGACATGTTCTCCTTCGGCGTGCCGATTGTCTGTGTGGTCATCGGGGAGGGCGGCTCCGGAGGAGCGCTCGCCATCGGCGTCGGAAACAAGGTGCTGATTATGGAAAACGCCTATTATTCGGTGATTACGCCGGAGGGCTGTGCGGCAATTCTCTGGAAGGACCGCGCGTATTCCGCGAAAGCGGCGGAGGCGCTCAAGCTGACGGCGTCGGATCTCTACAAACTGAAACTGGTGGACGGCATTGTCGAGGAGCCGCTCGGAGGAGCCCACAAGGATTACGATGCCGCCGCGGTGCAGCTGAAAAAGGCGGTTCTCCATGCTCTCAAGGAGATGGAAGGCTATACGCCGGATCAGCTGCGGGATCACCGGTATCAGCGGTTCCGCAATGTGAAATTCTATGCGGAGCCCTCGAAAGCCAAAGCCGGAACAGAAGTCCCGGCGGAGAAATAACGGAAAATGTTTCAGGGGAAACTGGTCGTTCGGCCCGCGGTCTATGATCCGGAGAAGGGGTTGCGCCATGAGGACAACTCCGATGTGCACAAGGTCTGGGCTCTTCTCGGCGGATATGCGAAGGAGAGTCTGCTTCTTCCCCGCACGGAGGAGGATATTCAGGAGAAAATCGGCAATTTCAGAATTGCCGAACTGGATGGAACCTTTGTCGGATGCGTGGCGCTCCGCCACTATGGAAACTCGCTTTACGAGGTGCGGTCCTTTGCGGTGGCCAAGCCGTATGTGGGACAGGGAATCGGGTCGGAGATGCTTTCGGGAATCATCCGGCACATGCGGAGTCTGGGGAAGCCCGCCCAGCTGTTCTCCCTGACGTACCGGACCCATTTTTTCACCAGGCTCGGCTTCCGGGTGGTCGATAAATCCATGTTCCCCGGAAAAATCTGGAGCGATTGCGTGATATGCAGGAAGAAAGACCATTGCGACGAGACGGCGGTTCTGATGGAGTTCCCGTGACTTCCGCCGCGGAAGAGAAGGGGTCTGTCGGAGAAAAACGGCACCGGCGCTCCCGCGGGGAGCTGATGGAGGCGTTTCACGGCGCGAGGGGCGAGACCGTGGATCTCTTTGTCTACGGAACGCTGCTGAGCGACAATCATGTGCGTCTGATTCTGAATCGAACGGTGGCGAGCGAGCCGGTCACTCTGTATCACTATATGAAGGTGGTTCCGCCGGGGGCATTCTATTTCATCGTCCGGCAGCGGGGATCGCAGGTGCGCGGCCGGCTGCTGAAGGCTCTGACGGCCGAGGAGCTCGAACGGCTCGACAGTTTCGAGGACGAGGGAAATCTCTATTACCGCAGATCCGTGGTTGTCCGCGATCAGAACAATCAGCGCCGCCGCTGCATGACGTATGTCGGCAATATTCCCGCGCTTCAGAAGTCCTTTGCCAAGGAGATCCTTTTTGAGGACCGGTACAGTCTGTATCTGGAGCGGAAGATCAATCAGGCGCTGCACGATCTTTCTCCGACCGAGCAGGGACTCGCCCGCCGGGCGCTGCAGGAGCTGATGGGATCGGCAATCGATCAGCTCATTCAGTCCCATTTTGACGGGGATTATGTCTGCAACTATCTGATGCTTCAGGCGTTCAATGAGGCGCGGCCGCCGGATTTGTCGCATGTGTTCTCGAATGTGGCGATTCGTCCGTATGCGGATCACTACATGAAATTTGCCTGCAAGCATATTATTTTCAATCAGCTGGTGGAAAAGATCCGTCATCAGTTTCACGATGCGGTGCGGGTCTCGAAAAAGTATTTCCGTCACGGAGTGGCGATTCTTCTGGCGTTCCTGTATTACAATTCGAATCGGCGGAAGATTGAGAAGGTCATGCGGGAGATGGCGCTGGACAAGGCCGTTCCGGGACGATCCTACCGGGAATACGCGGCGGGCTGCATCACGCTGGCGGACGAGCTCTACGATCCGGCGAAGATGCGCGAAATCCTGGACTTCGTGGCCATGAACTGGTATTCGACGCCGACTCCGCTGGGCGCGGAGCTGGAGTTCAGTTTTCTGGGGGCCCGCGCCGTTTACGCGGAGCCCGGAGAGGACGCGGTGTTCGACGGATTCAACTGGTTCAACGACTTCGATCTCCAGAGAAGAACTTGGCGGCTCGGCGGACATGTGGACGCGCATCGGCCGATCACGGGCGGAGGTCTTGCCCGAAGCAGAGGATTCTTTGAATATGCGCTGGGGAGATTCAACATTGTGGGGGATCTCTCCCGGCCGCTGTTTGACTGTCCGTGGGCGATGTCGATGGTCATCAACGAGGCGGTGAAGTTTCTGGAGATTCCGACGCACAGTCTGCACATTTCGATGGAGCTGGCGAAGATCAACGGGCGTCCCGCGATCACGGACCGGTCGCACCGGGAGTCGGATCTCGTCTGTCTTCTTCTGCTGGGCGGCGATCTCCGGAGGGACGAGAACGGCATCCTGAGAGAGTGGCGCATCTACAACAACGAACTCGACACCAATATGATGAAGAGTCTGAATTTTTCCGACCGCAAACACCACTACTCGCGTTTCGGCGACGAGGAGTCCGTCTCCGATGTGATGGAATACAAATTCCTGCGTCTGAAGTCCACCGAGACCGATTACGCAAAGGTGATTGTCGCATTGAAGGCCTATCAGCTGGAGACCTGCGCGCGGCCGATTTCCATTCCGCGGATGGGATGTCCCGAACTGCCGGAACAGACCTTTCTCCGCAACTGGGCGGCGCATCCGCAGAGTCTTTCCCTGCGGGAGATCGACGACTTCGCCGCCCGTCTGGAAAGCGGCATGTGCAAGGAACGCAATTCGGTGAAACTGGACAAGCGCGGCCGGTCCATGCTGGAGAACATCGTCTCCACACTGGTGGAAAGGAATCGAAGTGTCGCACAAGGCTGACAACAGACCCATCGGAGTCTTTGATTCGGGACTCGGAGGACTGACGGTGGTTTCCGCGCTTTCCCGTCTTCTTCCGGACGAGGACATTGTGTATCTCGGCGACACCGCCCGCGTGCCGTACGGCGACAAATCCGTCGATTCCATCCGCTCATTTGCCTTGCAGGATGCGGCGTTCCTCTTTTCCCGGGGGGTCAAAATGATTGTGGTCGCCTGCAACACGGTCTCCTCGGTCGCCATGAAGACGCTGCATCAGAACTATCCGCAGGCGCACATCCTCGGAGTGCTGGATGCCGGCATCCGCGCGGCGGTCCGGACCGGACTGCAGAAGATCACGGTTCTGGGCACCCGCGCCACCATCAACAGCGACGCCTACCGCAGAGGTATTCATGCGGTGGATCCCTCCATCATTGTGGAGAGCATCGCCTGTCCGCTGCTCGTTCCCATGGCGGAGGAGGGAATCGTGGACAACGAACTCGCCTGCGCCGTGCTCGATATCTATCTGCACAGAATCAGAACCAGTCCCCCTGACGCGGTCCTGCTGGGATGCACTCATTATCCGCTCTTCCGGAACGCCCTGACCCGCTATTTCGGCGGCAGTGTGCGCATCATCGACAGCGCGACCGCCTGTGCCGATTATGTCTCCGACTTCCTTCGCGCCAACGCCCTTTCCGCATCTCCCGGGAAAGGTTCCAAACAGAGCTTTTTCGTGACGGATATGCACTCCGAATTTTCCGTTCACGCGGCGCGTTTTCTCAGCCGTCCCCCGGAACGCGTCCAGAAAGTCGTTCTCTCGGAAGATTGACCGTTTCCCGGGAGCCGCTCGGCGACGGACTTTTTCTCCGGCACGCTTTCTCGGCCTCTCCTTTCTTCGGAAAAAATTGCGCGCGGGACTTGCAAATAAGGAAAAATGTGATATTTTATCACCACACCAACGATAAGAATGCTCGGGTGGCGAAATGGCAGACGCGCTAGCTTGAGGTGCTAGTGGAGCGATCCATGGGAGTTCGAGTCTCCCCTCGAGCACCATCTTTTTCCCCTTTTCTTTTTTCCGGTGCGATTTTTCTTTTTTGCGCTTTGATTCCGGGAAAAACCCCCTCCGCGGACTGGCAATCACAACATTGAACTGCTATATTTATATACTGGTTTCAAAATGGAGAAAAAAGAATGAAACGGATTTCATGGAAAGATCAGGATGCGTCCGCGGAACTGGAGGCCCTGTACAACAGGCCGGCTTGTCCGCGGGAGATCGAAGAGTCGGTGTCGGAAATCGTGGCGAAGGTCAGAGCGGAAGGCGATGACGCAATTGCGGATTTTCTTGCCCGTTTCGACAAGGTGACTCTCCAGCCTCAGGATTTCATGGTGAAAGCCGACGAGTACGCCGAGGCGGAACGTGCCGTCGATGAAAACGCCAGACAGGCGATTGATCTGGCAATCGCGCATGTCACCGCGTTTGCCGAACAGGCGAAACCTCACGATCATTCCTTTTCTCCGCGGGAAGGCGTGGTGCTGGGCGAACGGTTCGTTCCGATGGAACGGGTCGGCTGCTACATCCCCGGCGGGACGGCTCCGCTGGTCTCAACCGTGATTCACACGGTGGCGATTGCCAGGGCAGCCGGAGTCCGGGAGATCGTCGCGGCAACTCCTCCGATGAAAAACGGAAACGTCAATCCCGCAACGCTCTATGCGCTGAAACGCGCCGGCGCAACCGAAGTCTGGAAAATGGGCGGAGCGTATGCCATTGCCGCAATGGCATATGGAACGCAGACCGTGAAAAAGGTCGAAAAGATCGTCGGTCCCGGAAACGCCTATGTCGCTGCGGCAAAGAAGATTGTGTATGGTTCCGTGGCGATCGACATGGTCGCAGGCCCTTCCGAAATCATGATTCTTGCAGATCGTACGACCAATCCGGCGTTCGCCGCCGCCGATATGCTCTCACAGGCGGAGCACGGAAGCGGACTGGAACAGTCGGTGATCGTCGCCGATTCGAAAGAGTTTCTGGACAAGGTGGAAGTGGAACTGCATCGTCAGTCGGCGACTCTGCCGCGTCTCGCGACGGTGGAAAAAGTGCTGTCGCGCGGCACCTATCTCATCGAGGCGGAAAACATGCGTTCCGCCGCGGAGATCGCCGGGAACTATGCGCCGGAGCATCTGGAGGTCATGTGCGAACATCCCCGGGAGCTTCTGCCGCACATCAAGGCCGCCGGAGCGATTTTCCTCGGACCGTGGACCCCGGAACCCGCCGGCGATTTCACCGCGGGGCCGAGCCACGTCCTGCCGACTGCGGGAACGGCAAAGTTCTTCCACGGACTTTCCACCATGGATTTCATGCGCCGCAGCAGTCTGCTGGAATATACCAGGGAGGCTCTGATGAAAGAGGTCTCCGCAATTGAATGCTTCGCTTCGCTGGAGGGACTCGACGCCCACGGCAGAAGCGCTTCCATAAGAAGGGATTGGAAATGAATGTGCCCAAAGTGCGCGATTCCATTCGCGCGATGTCCGGATACGTCCCGGGAGAACAGCCGAAGTGGACGAAAATCATCAAACTGAACACCAATGAAAATCCGTATCCGCCGACTCCGAAGCTGGCGGAGGCGCTTGCGTCCTGCGATCTGTCGCGTCTGCGCCTCTATCCCGATCCGGTGGCGCAGACGCTGCGGGAGGAGATTGCCGCGTTTCACGGAGTCTCCGCGTCGCAGGTGCTCGCGGCAAACGGGTCCGACGATGTGCTTACCATCGTCTCCCGCTGTTTTCTGGATGAGACGCATCCGATCGCGTTTCCGGTTCCGACCTATTCTCTGTATAAGACGCTGGCCGAGCTTCAGTGCGCGCCCATGATTACGGTTCCGCTGGAGAAGGAAAACGATTTTGCCCTTCCGGCCGATTTCGGGGAACGGATCCGCGGAGCCTCGCTTCTGATCCTGGCTCGTCCGAATGCCCCGACCGGAAACGCGTATCCGCTGGAGCAGATCGAACGGATCTGCTCCGAATTCGACGGCGCCGTGCTGATCGATGAAGCCTATGCCGATTTCGCAGCGGACAACTGCGATCTTCTGGTCCGGAAATATCCGAATGTGATGTTCTCGCGAACCTTTTCAAAGAGTCGCTCGCTGGCGGGAATCCGTTTCGGCTACGTGGTCGCGCATCCCGATCTGATTGCGGAGCTGATGAAGGCAAAGGATTCCTACAATGTCAACGCGCTGACTCAGCTGCTGGCGCTGACCTCCTTCCGCGATTCCGGCTATCTGGCGGAAACGACGGCAAAAGTGAAGGAGACGCGCGAGCGGTATGGGAAGAAGTTCAAGGAGCTCGGATTCCGCGTGATCCCCTCGCAGACGAATTTCCTTTTTGCGTCACCTCCCCGGAAGAACGGAAAAGAGTTTTTCGAGTTCCTGCGGACCAGGCAGATTCTGGTTCGTTATTTCCCCGGAGAAATGACCGGAGAGTTCGTCCGCATCACGATCGGAACCCCCGAAGAGATGGAGATCCTCTTCTCCTGTGCGCAGGAATTCTGCACCAGATGAAACAACGCTAACAAACAGGCCTATTGTGCGGTTTTTGCGCAAACAGTGGAGAAGATGGTTTTTGCTCGGAGGTGTGGTGCTGCTTACGGGACTGCTGTTTGTGTTTGTCCCGGAATCCTGGTTGCGCAGAGGTTGGAACTGGAGCATCGGACGTTTTTTCCGGCATACGGTGGAATCGCGTCTGCGCCAGTTCGGTCCGGCGGCGTTGGCACGCCTGGAGCTCGGGTTCATTCCTGAAAAACTGGACATCATCGCGTTAAAGGAAGAACGGATTCTGGAACTCTGGGGCAGCAGAGGATCCGGAAAACCGGAATTGCTCAAGTCGTATCCTGTTCTTGCTGCCAGCGGGACTGCCGGACCGAAACGGAAAGAGGGGGACCGGCAAGTCCCGGAAGGTTTTTATTCGATAGAATCCCTGCATCCCAACAGTTCTTTTTATCTGGCTTTGAAGATTGCCTATCCCTCGGAAGAAGACAAGCGTATTGCAATCGCGGAAAAACGGAATCCGGATCAATTAGGTTCCGCGATCATGCTTCACGGAAAGGGGGGATCCATTGGCTGCATTGCCGTTTCCAATGAGGCCATGGAAGAGATTTTCGCCCTTGCCGCGCGGACAGGAATTCAAAAGATCCGGCTTTTGATTTGTCCATACGATTTCCGGCGCAAGTCCCCTCCGGAAAATATTATGCCTGCCTGGCTTTCGGAACGCTACCGGAGACTGGAACTGGAATTGAAACGGCATCCCCGCCCATGACGATCAAAAAAAGCCCGGCAGGAACGCAAAAAAGGTTCGTACCGGGCTGTTGTTTTGTGGTTCCGAAGGATCAGAAGGAGTCGTCCTGGAGGGATTCCGATTCGATGCCGTTGTCGGCAAACATCTTGCGGAGGTCTCCGCGGTCGATCGCTTTGAAGAAGGCCTCTTCCGGCGTGATGATGTCGCGCAGGACAAGATCCAGCAACGATCCGTTCAAGCTGCGCATGCCGAGCTTGTGGCTGGTCTGAATGACGGATTCAATCATGTAGATCTTGTTTTCACGGATCAGGTTGCTGACCGCGTTTGTTACAAGCAGGATTTCCAGTGCGGCGATTCGTCCGCGTCCTTTTCGTTTGCAGAGGGTCTGTGCGACAATTCCCTTGAGGGAGCCCGCGAGCATCGCGCGGATCTGTTCCTGACGGTTCGCCGGGAACTGCTGAATGATACGGTCCGCGGTACTGGCGGCGGTGGTCGTATGCAGCGTTCCGAACACAAGGTGACCGGTTTCCGCCGTTTCCAGCGCGATTTCGACGGTCTCCAGGTCTCGCATTTCTCCGACGAGCACGATATCCGGGTCTTCACGAAGTGCCGCTCGCAGCGCGGAGGAGAAGCTTCTGGTATGGCGGCCCACTTCACGGTGATTGATCAGACACTTCTTGTTGTGATGCACAAACTCAACCGGGTCCTCAATCGTGATGATATGGTCTGTTCGGATTCGGTTGATGTAGTCGACCATGGCGGCCAGCGTCGTGGATTTTCCGCTTCCGGTCGGTCCGGTCACCAGAACCAGTCCCTTGTTCAAGGTGCAGAGATCGGCGATCACCGGAGGAAGATTCAGCTGCTCGAATGTCAGAATGTTCGCGGGAATCACACGGGCGACGATGCCGACGCCGTTCAGATCCCGGAAGACGTTCACACGAAAACGGTCTCCGTTCGGCAGCGAATACGCAAGGTCGGTGTCGTTGCATTCGGCAAACTGGTCGATGTTGCGCTGGGGCATGATCTCGTTTGCCAGGGCCTCAATGTAATCGCTGGTCAGCGGCTCGGATTCCGTAAACACGATCTCTCCGTCAATCCGGTAGACGGCCGGAGCTCCGCTGGAAAGATGTACGTCCGAGGCCTTCTGTTCCAGCATGAAATTCAAAAAAACGTCAATATTCGGCATGTCTGTGCTCCCTGAAAAAATTCTAGACCCTGTATTAGTACAGCTGAATGGATTAAAAAGCAAGCCGGGATCGGTCTTATTTGATCTTTTTCCGCGAATTTTCATTTTTTTTTGCTTCCCCCTATTGCTTTTTTCAAAAAAAGCGTATAATGAATAGGTAATTGAACCGGTTCAATTAAAAGAGAGCGGAGTGGATCAGTGAGAGCGACATTGAATGACATTGCGAAACGGGTCGGGGTTTCCAAATCCCTGGTTTCCATGTATTTGAACAATCACAAGCTCTCCAGCAAGATCGCTTCGGAAACCAAGAGCCGGATTGATCGCGCGGTCCGGGAGCTGGATTACCGGCCCTCCTTCACGGCGCAGGCGCTTTCCAACGGAAAGACCAGAACGATCGGCATCATCTGCGGCGGGATTAAAAATCCCTATTTCGCCAATCTGGTGGAGGATGCGCTGGACGAATCCGCAAAACACGGGTATCAGCTGCTTCTCGGGCTGACCCGCTGGATTCCGGAGGAAGAGGAAAAGGCGGTGCGCAGTCTTCTGAACCGGCAGATTGACGGTCTGATCTGCTGCATTCATCCGGAAAAGAATTCCGAAACCTCTTCGCTGCTTCTCCGGAGCCGGATCCCGGTAATCCGGCTGAGTCCCTCGACGGAGTTTCCCTCTGTCTGCGCCGACGGCGGGCAGGCGATGGAGGATGCCGTTTCCTTCCTCGCTTCCCGCGGACACACCCGCATCTGCGGCGTTTTGTATGACCATTCCGAATGGCCGGAACCCTTTCTGAAGGCTTGTGAGAAAAACGGCGTGGAAGCAAGACTTTTTCCGCAGGACGACCCCATGGCGGACAGCTATGTGGAACAGTTCCGCCGGGAGCACTGCACGGCGCTGATCGCCAACGGTGTTCCCCCCCTTCTTGCCGCACTGGAACGGTATCCCGATTACCGGCCGGAAGTCATCGTGGGGTATGACGACTATACCATGTATGCCTCCTTCGACCGGATCGCGGGCGGAATCTATACGGATTCCTGTGCCCAGATCCGCATGGCGGTGGATCTTCTCCTCGGAACTCTGGAACAGCCTTCCCGGGAGATCCCGTGCAGAACCTCCGTTCCCGCACGGTTCCTCTCCCTTGCCGAAATGAAACAGAGACAATCCCGGCGGTACGGCGTGCTCGCGCCGTTCCCCATTTATGGAAAGGAAATGGAAAAACAATGAGAAGAAATTTGACACTGATAGAGCTGCTGGTCGTTGTTGCAATTATCGCAATTCTGGAAGGAATGCTTCTCCCGGCACTCAACAAGGCAAGAGAAAGCGGAATCCAGATGAAGTGCAGCAGCGCATTGAAACAGATGGGAACCGCGGGACACTCCTATGCCTCCGACTATGACGACTGGTGGATGCCGTTCACCATGGCGATTCCGGGGGATGAGCCAAACATCAACCGCCGCTGGGCGAACAATCCGGATTTCATTAAATATCTCGGAGTCAAAACGAAAAGTCCCTCCTATGTCTGGGATCTCTCCTACTGGGATTCCTCGTTCGTGTGCAGCAACACAAGACCCTCCACTTCGACAACCAGCACCAAATACAAAAATGTCTGGTACGTCTATGGTATGGTCTGGAACGATGGAGATACGATCCATCCGGCTGGCAGCGCGGAAACCGATATCTGGAAATTGACCAAAATCAAAAGACCGTCGCAGAAACTGGTCTTTACAGAGGTGTCCGCCGGGGCAAAAATCCAGTTCTACGGCAGCAATATCGCCAGTTTCTGGTGGAAATATGGAAACGGGACCAATGATGATGAATACCTGACTTATCGGCACGGCGGAGGCAATACCATCAACGTGACCTGGTTTGACGGTCATGTCAGCAACGTCCATTATTCCAGAATGGACTGGAAAAACGGAACGCTTTCCAATGGAATCTGGTATCAGTATTTCCCCTACAACAACATTCAATGGTAAGAGTTGCGTGAGGAGTTTCCTGTGAAATATCTCGTTCAGATCCTGTCGTTTTTTTCCGCCGCGCTTCTGTGTGCGGAACCTCTTCTCTTTCAGGAATCCTTTTCCACTCCGGAGTCCGTCGGGAAATATGATCCATGGGTGGTGAAAACCGGATATATCCGTGAAAAGGACGGCTCCGGGGCATTGAAACTCTTTCTTGCGGAACACAAGCCGATCGGCACAATCCGTATTCCTCTGAATCCGCAGGAGGTTGCCGGGAAACGGCTTCGCATTTCCGCGGAACTGAAGGGGGAAAAGATTGCTCCGGCAAAAGAGCGTTTCAACGGAGGAAAGTTCATGATGCCTGTGGAGACTCCTTCCGGCACACTCTATCCGGGAGCTCAGCTTTCCAGCGGATCGTTCGGCTGGGAAAAAAAATCGTTCGTCGCGGAGATCCCCTGGGATGTGAAGAAGGTTTCGATTGTGCTGGGATTCCAGGATTCCTTCGGGACGCTTCTTGTCCGCAATCTCAAAGTGGAGGATCTGGGAACGGTGCTGGATCTGCGACCGATCGTTAATATGGGATTTGCGGATCCGAAAGCCAATGACGGCCGCGGGGGCTGGTCCGATCAGGGGTCCGACAACGATGCCTCCGGATTCCGAATCCGTCCCGACGGGCTTTATGCGGGATTCCCTTTCCGCGTGATTGCTCCGGAGACAAACGGCGGAAAATCGGTGCTTTCCATGAAATCCTTTCAGTTTCCCGGCGGTTCCGAGTCGGCGGAAACGGTGCTGAAACAGCCGGTCAAGGCGTCGTATCTGTATCTCCTGCATACGATGTGTCATAATGCCAAAGGGGTCGCCGGGGAACTGGAAATTGCCGGAGCCGGAGGAAAAATTCAGAAAATTCCCGTGACGATCGGAAAGGATGTCGCCGACTGGTGGAATCCGAAACGTCTGGAAAATGCGTATCCCGCCGTGCTGTGGAACACGGCGCAGGGAGGAACGGTCGGCGTGTATGTTTCCGGATTCCGGATTTCTCCCGGGATTTCTCCCGTGAAATCGGTGACTTTCCGGAGTGTCAATCAGGTTCCGGTCTGGATTCTTCTGGGCGCAACGCTTTCCGAAACGGAGTACAGGTTTCCGGATCTGCAGAAGTTCGTGACCGGGGAATCCGCGAAATGGCGTCCTCTTCCCCCGGCGAAACCGGGGGTGATCGCGGGCTCCGCGCTTGACCGCTCCGCTCTGACACGGAAAACGGCTGTGACGGAGCGTGTGATTGCCAATTCCGCCGGCCAGCTTGCGCTGGAGGGCTCTCCCGATGTTCCCGTCCGCTTCCTGACGGTGGCGGATTCGTATGAGACGTTTCAGATGTTCCGCTCCAAAAAGCACATCGAAGAGTATGCCCGCCAGCTCCGTCTTCAGGGATACAACATGGCGAGACTGCATTACCTGGACTCCATTCTGATGAGCGGCGCAAAAAAGGCGCTGGAGTTCAATCCGAAAAATCTCGACAAGTTCGATTATTATGTCTACTGCATGAAGAAAAACGGGATCTATCTGAATCTTGACGCCATGTGCAGTCTTTACGGCTACGATCTCGGCAATCCCTGGTATCCGGACAAATCCGGACGCAATTTCGGGTATGACATCTATTTCAAGGAGAGTGTGCGCGAGAACTGGCGGAAGGGTGTCGGAAAGCTCCTGACCCATGTCAATCCGTATACGAAAACCCGCCTTGCAGAGGATCCGGTTCTTGCGATTGTGAATGGAAAGAACGAACAGGAATTCGCGCTGATGGCCTGGAAATATCCGGAGAATCCGCAGTACATGCTTCCCTCCTGGCGCGAATTTCTGAAGCGCCGTTATCAAACGATTTCCGCATTCAACAGCGCCTGGGCAATGAAGGGGAAGGATTGGAAGGAGATTCCGGTCTTTACCCGTCAGGATGCGACTGCACGCAACCGTCGCGGCGAGGATGTCGCCCGCTACAAGTCGGAACTGGAATCGGGAATGTATGACTGGTATGTCGCGGAACTCCGGAAAATGGGATACAAGGGCATCGTCATCAATTACGACATGGGCCAGAATCTCCGCTACATCGCTCTGCGCAGACCGTTTCAGGCGATCGGGATGCACTCCTATCACGGGCATCCCTCGTCGAGCGGACCGTTTGAGCAGACGATTGACCAGTCCAGTTCTCTTTCGAATGCCAACGCCGTGTTCCGCGGAATCAGCAGCACCCGTCTTACCGGGAAACCTCTGCTGGTCACGGAATACGGGATTGTCTTCTGGAACAAATACCGGTACGAGGAGGCGTTTGCTGTCGGAGCCTATGCCGCATTTCAGGACTATTCGGCATTGACGGTGCACTCTCAGACGGTTTCCATCCGTCCGGAGACGGCGATCCGTCCGTTCGGCTGCACCAGCGATCCGGTGATTCACGCTTCGGAATTTCTGACGGCGTATCTCTTCCGTCGCGGCGACGTGGCACCCGCCCGGGCGCACATCCGTTTCGATCTGAACACGGAGGCCATGTATCGCGAACGCACGTTTCTGGACGGCATCCATTCCGGCCAGTCGCGACTCTGTCTTCTGACGGGCGTTTCCACGGCGGTCGATCCGGATTTCCCCGTCCGGAAGAACGAGCTTGCGATTTCCTCGTCGGGCGGTTCCACTGTCATGACCCGTCCCGGATACACCATGGTGGTGGACAAGCCGGGAGCCCCGTTTGACATCAACACCATCATGAATGAATTCAAAAAACAGGGGCTTGTTTCCCGCTCGAACCGGACCGATGCCGCCAAGGGGATCTTCGAAAATTCCAGTCAGGAGCTTTATCTGGATGTGCGGAAGCGCTTTCTTTCGGTCAACACGCCGAAACTGCAGGGCATCTGCGCGGAAGCCGGGATCGAACCGGTCCGACTGGGACATTTCCGCGTTTCGAATCTGACGACACGTGGAAATGTCGCGCTTGTCAGTGTGGACGGACTCCCGCTTTCCGAATCCCGGCGGATGGTTCTGGTTTACGCGACGAACGCGTTGAATACCGGCATGGAGTTCCTTTCCGGGGATATGCGGACTCTGAGGAAAACCGGTGAAACGCCGGTCCTTGTGGAAACCGGCTCCTTCCGCTTCGGTCTTGAGAACCGGAATGCCGGACGCCTGAAACTCTATGCGCTAGCCACGGACGGTTCACGGCGCTTTTCCCTGCCGCTGGAAGCGGGCGACGGTTCCATTCGCGGAACGATCGACACCGCGGGCTTCCGGGGCGGTCCCTCCCTCTACTTTGAGCTTGTGGCGGAGCGCTGATTCAGGAAAACAGGCGGGTCCGGGAGCGGACCGGTCCGGTGGTGCGTCCCGGCGAGAATTCCACCGAGAACATCTCGTCGACCGTTCCTGCCGTTCTTCCTTCGACGAGATCCGCCAGAAGTTCCGCCGCACAGCATCCCATGCGCCGGGGCTGTTCATCCACGCTGGTGATTTTCACCAGCGACTGCACCTCCGGCAGACAGCTGAATCCCGTCAGGGAAAGATCCTCCGGGATCCGGATGCCCGACTCCCGCAGCGCCAGAAAAAGACTCATGGCAATGTGATCTCCGTCGCAGGCGATGGCGGTCATTTCAGGAAAGCGCCGGAGAAGGCGGTCCGTGAACTCCCCCGCGCTGAGCGTTTCATTGGTGAACTGTTCCACGGAGAGCGCTTCGGTTCCGTTCTCCCGGAGAATTTCCAGAAACCCCCGGCACCGGTCCTGAAGCGGCTGTTCCACATGGTTCTGCGTGACATAGACGATTTTCCGGTGTCCGAGATGAATCAGATGTTCGGCCAGCATCCTTCCTCCCGCGCGGTTGTCGTGGCGGATCCGGTTGCAGTTGCGGATTCCCGCCGGGAAATTGTTCACCCAGAGCACCGGGAACGGCAGATCCGACGGAAACTCCTGAAGATGGCTCACAAGGATGCCCGCCGGTTCCTCCGCCTTCAGCCGGTTCCGGGCCAGAGTGAAATCCCTCAGATCCGGCGAACTGAAAAAGAAGAGATTGTATCCCCGCCGGAACGCCCCCTCCTGGAAGCCGTACAGCAGATTGGAATAATAACTGATGTTTCCGCTGAGAAACGCCGCAAACTTCCCCTTCAGCAGAGCGGAATTTTCACAGACGACGCTTCCGCCTCCTCCGCGCCGCCGTTCCACCAGTTTCCGGACGACCAGTTCCGAAACCGCCTTGTTCGCCGTCTTCTTGTTGACCGAGAACCGTTCCGCAAGTTCGTATTCGGACGGAATGCGTTCGCCGGGCCGGAAGCGTCCTTCCGCAATCTCTTTTGTGAGCCACTGGGCGATGGCGGCTGTTTTCTGTTTTCCTGTTTCCACGGATCACCTCTCTCTCCTGTTGTCTCGTGTGTTCGGAGGGTACTATACTGCTGATTTTGACCCATTCAAGTTAATTTTAAAAAAAAGAGTTTCTCCCATTGACAGAATCCATTTTCTCGAGTATAATGGTAGAAGAAAGAAAAGAAAAAATGCAAAAGATAACCCATTCATTACAGAATGCAGGGAGGTTCCATGTTTCGAGGATTCAGCAATGTGTTTCCGGTTCTGCTGGCGGTTCTGCTGTTCGGATCCATCTCCGGTTCCGCTTCGCCGATCCGTCTTGACGTCAACATTCACACCATGGGGGGCAATGTCCGGGGGTTCGGGATCCTGGCGGAGTATTCCGGCGCGTCGCCCGGGAAAGTGGTTCTGGAACGGACCACCCGGCCGAATGCCCGCGAGTTGAAGCCCGACTATGGCGGATTTTCATCCATCAGTTCGTTCAAGATTTACGATCCGCAGGGGAAGGTGGTCCAGTTTGTTGATCTTGGCGCGCAGCAGACGGCGCATGCCCGGTATGAGTTTGTTCTTCCGGCGGGGAAACCGGGGGTCTGGCGCTTCTCCGTGGCGAACGGTCTCGGCAGCGACCGGTACCGGATCGAGTTTCCCGAAACGCCGGTGTGGGGCGTGCGCGGAGAGATGGCGCTGGGGATTCGCGGCGGTTTCCCGGAGGAGATGTATCTTTATCTGCCGGAGCAGGCGGAACTTCTCATCGGCATGGTCTGGGGGGCGGATCAGGCGGGATTTGAACTCTGGAACGGCGCGGAGCGTCTGGGAAACTGGAAACAGGCGGGAGGACGGAAGCTCCTGACTCTCGATCGTTTTCCGAGAGGAAAGGCGGTCAAGGTCCGTCTCCGCAATATGACGGGCGCCGCTCTGGCCTTCGACGGAGTGCCGGGACTGCTCTGTCCGACCCCCGAAGCCGCGGAAAAACTCAAGGGCGGACAGCTGGTCGTCTCCGGTTTCCGCGTGAACGGTCCGATCCAGGCGAGAATCCGGAAGGTCATGGCGCAGTTCCAGCCGAAGGATTTCGAGTTCGTCTGGAGCTATCCGGTCCTGAACGGGAACAAAATCAGCAATCCGATGCAGGAGTGTCTGCTTTTCGGCGCGTATGGACCTCTGCATTCCCTCTCCGGCGCGTCGAAGAAGCAGATTCTGGATGGTTCCAGTCCTCTGTTCGGCTCCAATCCGGGGAGCGGAAACAAAAAACGCAGCGACTGGCGCAACGGCATTTACAGCGGTGTCATTTCGCCGTTTTCCGCAGTGAGTCTTGCGGGCCTTGCGGAAGTTCCGCTCACGCTGAATCCGCTGTACCGGAACCGGGCGATCATCAACCGGGCGCTGATCGCGGCGTTCTATCATCTGGTTCAGCTTCAGGGGGACGGCATTCTCCGGGAGGGGGATCTGCGGCGCAACGACTATCCCATGACCCATTCCTTCTTTGTCTATGACAATCTGGCCAAGACCTTTGATCTTCTGAAAAAGGATCTGACTCCGGCTCAGCGCGAAGCGTATCACGACGGTCTGATCGAGCTCGGCGACAAGATCGCCGCCTATCAGGCATACGAATCCAATCAGTGGGCGCATGTGATTTCCGGCCATCTGAACACGTTCAAGGCGACCGGCGAGCCGCGCTTCCTCCGCTATTTTGAAATTCTGATGGACGCCTATGTGAACTGCACCTTCGGCCGGGATTCGAAGCACGGACTGCACCCGACGGGCTTCTTCCTGGAGGAGTACGGTCCCGACGGCAACTACGATCACCTGAACATGTATGCCCTTGTGAGCGCCTATTACCGTTACCGCGCCCTTCCGGAGGCCAAACCGGAGCTTGTCCGGCAGATGCGTTCCGGCATTCAGCGCAACCTCTACTACAAGAGTTTCCACTGGCTGCCTGCGGCGGGCAACAACCGCGATCTGATTTTCGCTCCCAACGCGATGAACTGCCGGACCAATTCGCTTCTTTCCATTCCGAGTTATCCGGGCGATTACATGGCCGGACGCGAATTCGATCTCGGGTACACGCGCTTCATGATGAATCGTCCGGTGCGGCCGGATGTCGCCTATCCCGCATCGGTGTTCCCGCATCTGGCGAACACCGACGCCTGGGCGATGACACTGATCCGCGAGTGTCTGACAAAACGTTCCGAAAACACGCGCGCCGAGGATTTCTCCGGCGCATGGACCGCCGAACTTTATGAGACCGATCAGATTCCTCTCAAGGCGAAAATCGTGGAACTTCCGTGGCAGAAGGCGCGCGGCATGTGGGATCTTCCCGGACAGATCGCCTGGAAAAACGGTTCCCTCTACGGCCTCCATTTCTATGCCGTCGACGGCGCCAACCGGAAATGGGAGCCTCGCGGCATCATGAGCGGCGGTCCCCTCGGGCTCTGGACATCGGAACTCGGATTTGCCCTGGCCTCCATGCGGAACTCGCGCCTCAACGCGGTCCGCGACAGTTCCGACATCACCTGGAGCGGAGTGTATGGAACCTGTCCGAATGGAAAAATCGGATACAGCGGCAAGGAACACAGCGATTTCAAATGGCTTCGCCGCGGTTCGGCATTCGAGATTTCGGCCGCCCTTCGTCCGGTGAAAGGATCGCTTGTCTGGACCTATACGGTTCGGGAAAACGGCGTGAAGATCCGGGTGAAACTGGATGCTCCGGAGCTTCGAAACGCCTTCTTGAGCCTTCCTTTCCGTACGGAGAAGGAGGTCTCCATGAAGATCGAACAGCCCGGCAGGTTTGTCTATCGGCGCGGAAACAGTGCCATGACGGTGACCTGGCCGAGTGAAGGCAAGGCGTTCCTCAGCGGAAAACTGGAAACGTCGCACAAGGATTTTCCGGTGAACGCGCTGCGGATTCCGTTCCCGGCGAACGGCGTTCTTGACTTGGATATATCGGTAAAATAACGGAGAAACAGGAGATTTCCCATGCGGAAAAAAACAAATTTCACACTCATAGAGCTCCTTGTGGTAATTGCCATCATCGCCATCCTGGCGGCGCTGCTGCTGCCTGCTCTTCAGTCCGCCCGCAAGTCCGGACAGAAGGCGTCCTGCAGTTCGAACATGAAGCAGATCATTGTCGGTTTTCTTCAGTACGGCCTCGATCACGACGACTTCATCCTTCCCATGACCACGGAAAAAAGCACGCCCGGAAAATTCGACAATCGCGGATTCGAAACCACCTATTCGACGAATCAGCCCGCCTGGTCCTGGTACATCTCCTCCTATGTCGGAATCAAGACGGATCTCAAGACGGAAAATCCGCTTTTCACTCCGATTCCGAAGGGACAGAGAAACGGGGTCTTCTGCTGTCCCGGCGACAGCAAGCGGAACGTCGACAACTTCGCATCCATTCATTACGGAATTCTTCAGTACGACATCGGCGGCCGCTATGACGCATACGGCGCCACCGGAGTCGTTCAGCGCTTCAATAAACTGAAGAACGGATCACGCAAGGTGGTTCATGCGGAGGGCTTTTATTCCGCAGGCACCTCATATCCGTATGCCGTCTACAACGATCTCACGAGCAACGCGGCCATTGAGTTCAACGGACGGCACGGACTGCGAGCCAATTTCTCTTACGCCGACGGCCATGTGGAGAACCGTTCCAAGGCCAGCTTTCCTCCTGCCGGCGGATACAGCTGGGCCAAGAATCCGGAACTCGGGTTCGAGTGCATTCTTTATCCGTGACACCAATCCGCTGCGAGGTGGAAAGGGGAGGGCCTCGCTGCGGGTCCTCCGGGAAAGCCTGTCACTTTTCGGACAGCATTGCGCGAGCCGATTCCCGGGTTTTCTCATCGGGAAAGATCGCGTAGAGGGTCGGTCCGCTTCCGGTGACCTGGACGGCAAGAGCGCCGGCATCCATCAGTTCCTCGCGGCGGATCTGGAGAAGCGGGAATTTGTCCCAGAGCGCGACGGCCAGATCGTTGCGCAGCAGGGTTGCCGTTTTCTCCAGATCCCCGGAACGGAGGGCCCGGAGGAGATCGTCCAGTTTCCGCTGATCCCCGGTTTCCCGGATGTGCCGGTATCCCCAGGGAGTCGAGACGGGAAAGTGCATGGGGGAAATCAGAATCGGCGGGATCGGCAGATCCTCCAGCGGTTTGAGCCGGTCGCCGATTCCGCGTCCGATGGAGGGCACCGGATGGAGGAACAGCGGAACATCGGCGCCGCAGGCGAGAGCGGCGGCGTGTCCGCCGTCCGGAAGGGGGCCGTACTGTTCCTGAAGCGCCAGAATGACGGCGGCCGCGTCGGAGCTTCCCCCGCCCATGCCGGCGGCAACCGGAATGCGTTTCCGGAGGGAGATCCGGATCGAGGGGGCGATTCCCAGAGCGGAACAGACGGCCCGCGCGGCGCGACCGCAGAGATTGTCGCCGTCCGCGGGAAGCGGCACGTCGGCGGAGACGCGGATCTCGCCGCGGCCGTCATCGGAAAATTCGAGTTCCAGCTCATCAGCGGGATCGGAAAGAGGGACAAAAAGTGTCTCGATCTCGTGATATCCGTTCGGAAGCGTTCCGAGCACCCGCAGGTACAAATTGATTTTGGAGGGGGCGGTCCGTTTCATTCGTTCAGAATTTCTTGAGATTGTAGAGTCCGTATTTGGTGTTGTAGGCGGAGATCTCGTCGGTGATGCGGACCGCGAGAGCCAGCGCGTTGAGTCCGTCCCGTCCGGAGACCCGCGGCCGGGCCGGCGGTCCGCCGTTCTTTCTGGTTTCCGCCACGCAGGAGAGGAAGTTTTCCAGTTCCGCCGCCAGCGCATTGGTTTCGCAGAGATCAATGTGCTTCTTGGAGACGCCGATCAGTCCTCTGCGGTAAATTTTTCCGCAATGGTTGGCGTAGTCCATGGAGATGTAGGAATCGGTCTGGAAGACGCGGAACTTGCGCATCGGTTCGGGACTCATGCGGCTGGCTGTGACGTTTGCAACCGCCCCGTTCGCAAATTTAATGCGGACATTGGCGATATCCTCCGTTTTGCTGAGCACGGGAATGCCGACGGCGTCGATCCGCTCCACCGGGGAGCCGACCATCGTAAGCACCAGATCCAGATCGTGGATCATGAGATCCAGCACGACGCTGACCTCCGTTCCGCGCCGGTGCTGGCCGGGCCGCGGAGGCGGATACTTGGCAAGACGGTGCGCTTCAATGAACAGCGTTTTGGAATGATGCTTTTCCAGGTAGTCCATGGCCGGATTGAACCGCTCCACGTGGCCGACGGCAAAGACCAGATTCTTCTCTTCAGCCGTTTTGACCATCTCCTCGGCTTCCGCGACGGTGACCGCCAGGGGTTTTTCCATCAGAATATGCTTGTTCATGGCCATGAGTTCCATTGCCGCGGCGTGGTGTCCTGTGGCGGGCACGGCGACGCTGAGGGCGTCGCACTGTTCGGCAAGTTCCCGGATCGTGGCGAAGGGCCGCGTGTGGAACTCGGCGGCGACCGCTGCCGCACATTTGGGATTGAGATCGTAGACTCCGACCAGCTCCGCGTTTTTCGATTCACTGTAAATTTTCGTATGGTATCTTCCGAGGACGCCGACTCCGACAACCCCGACCCTGATTTTTGCTTCTGGCGATTCACCGAACATGATTGCAGTATCCTGAAATAGAAAAGGTTATAAGAAAAGGGACCAAACGAGGCTCGCTCGTCCGGTCCCGGAAGTGACTGACGGTGACGGGGTCAGTTCATCGTGGCGGAGGAGGGATAGACAAAGTTGTAGTAGTTCTTGTCCGGAGTGATGATCCATTCCGGTCTCATGATCGGCCCATATCCCCATCCGGCCTCGTTCGGATCCTGGCGGCAGCCCGGCAGCGGCACAAGGAACGTGGCAATGTCAACGACGCCGACGATTTCACGCTCCACCACATAGCAGAGTCCGTAGAAGACCCCGTAGGTGCAGGCGGCAAATCCGCCCTCTTCGAAGTTGACCTCGTACATTTTCAGCGGAAGCTCCAGTGCCCCGAAGGCCACGTTGGTGACGCCGCGCCCGAGTTTCCGGGTGATGTCCTGAAGGGTTGTGCTGAAGGCGCTTTCGTCCTCAGCGGCTGCGAGATCGGTTGCGGTTCCCACCACACAGAGGGTGACGGCTGCCAGCAGAATGGTCTTCCAAAACTTCATTTTTTCTCCTGTTTGGTTAATTATTTTTAAAAAATTTTCATTTCTGTCATGAAAGACAGTGGTATTCCGAAGAATATGAGCTAATATATTCCCGCTTTCGTTGCGTTCAAGCGAAAGTTGCATACTTTTTAGCAACTGAACGGTAAAAAACGGAAAATTTTTTATGAAAACAGGAAAAAAGGCGGTCGAGACGCCGAAAAATCTCAAACATGAAGGTCTTACGCTCCTGAATCGGAACCATAAGGAGTACCCCGCTTCCCCGGAGGAGGCAAAACTGGAATTCTTTGAAAACGCGTATCCGAACCGCGATTATGTCATTGAATTCGACTGTCCGGAGTTTACCAGTCTCTGTCCCGTCACCGGTCAGCCCGATTTCGGGCATATCCGGATCCGCTACGTGGCCGACCGCCGCTGCATCGAAAGCAAATCGCTGAAACTTTACTTGTTTTCCTTCCGGAACGACAATACCTTTCATGAGGAGGCGGTCAACCGGATTCTGACGGACCTTGTCAAAGTGCTCTCCCCGCGCTGGATGCGCGTGGAAGGAGTTTTCCGCCCGCGCGGCGGAATCGCCATTTCCGTCGCGGCCGAGGACGGGTCCCGGCCGGAGCTCGCTCTCCGGACGGCCCGGACAATTCGAGAGGAACAAGCTCAACGGTAACAGAAAGGATCTGCTGTATGAACATGGATTTCATTGAAAACGGAGGAATCACTTCTCCGAAGGGCTTCCGGGCCGCGGGCGTCTGCGCCGGACTCAAACGAAACGGCGCGCTCGACATGGCGATGATCTGTTCCGAGAAACCCTGCACGTTTTCCGGCACGTTTACGACCAATCTTTTCCCCGCCGCCCCCGTGCAGCTCTGCAAGGAGCGGGTGCTTCACGAGAAGACGATCCAGGCCGTGATCGTCAACAGCGGCGTCGCAAACGCCTGCACCGGACTGGAGGGATACCGGAACGCGGAAAATATGGCGCGTCTGACCGCGGAGGAGCTGAAGCTCTCTCCCGGCATGGTGATGGTCTCCTCCA
Source organism: uncultured Victivallales bacterium (assembly GCA_944390735.1). Taxonomy (GTDB): domain Bacteria; phylum Verrucomicrobiota; class Lentisphaeria; order Victivallales; family UBA1829; genus UBA1829. Next base: position 163,790 of record CALXRL010000074.1, read on the forward strand.
CCGGGCGGATCGGCAATCAGCTGCCGATGGAGAAGATCGCCGCCGGAATCAAGGCCGCCGCGAAGGCCCTTCGCGCCGACGGCGGAGCCGATGCGGCAAAAGCCATCATGACCACCGACACGAAACCCAAGGAGATCGCGCTGACCTTTTCCGTGGGCGACAAGGTCGTGACGATCGGCGGAACCTGCAAGGGGGCCGGCATGATCGCTCCGAAGATGGCCGTTCCCCACGCCACCATGCTCTGCTACATCACAACGGACTGCGTGATTTCGAACCGTCAGCTTTCCGCGATGCTCGGCGAGGTCGTGGACGACTCCTTCAACAAGGTCACCGTGGATGGCGACATGAGCACCAACGATACCGTGATCGTCATGGCGAACGGCGCCTCCGGCGCGGAGATCCGCGAGGGCTCGATTGATGAACTCCATTTCAAAACCGCTTTGACGATGGTCGCCCAGCATCTGGCGCGCAGCATCGCGATGGACGGCGAGGGCGCGACGAAATTCGTCAGTGTGGAGGTCTCCGGTGCGGCGAACAATTCGGAGGCGGAACTGTGCGCAAGAACGGTTGCCAACTCCCTGCTCTGCAAGACCGCATGGTTCGGATGCGACCCGAACTGGGGACGGGTTCTGGCCGCGGCCGGACGTTCGGGAGCGAACTTCTCCGCGGAAAATGTCTCGCTGGACTACGATGAGATGCCGGTGGTCCGCAACGGCATGGATGCCGGCGTTCCGGAGGCGGAACTCGCCCGTGTCCTGAAACGCGGGGAATTCACGATTAAACTGAATCTGGGAGAAGGGCACGGATCGTTCACGGTCTGGACATCCGACGTCTCCTATGAATATGTCAAAATCAACGCGGACTACCACACCTGATCCGGTGTGGTTTTCCCTCTAGAGTAGAAATCCGGGAGAACAGAAGATGATGCAGGCAATGGAAAAGGCGGAGGTCCTCATTGAGGCGCTTCCCTACATTCAGAAATTCAGCGACGCGATCGTGGTGATCAAATTCGGCGGCAGTGCGATGGAGGATCCCGAACTGACCCGGAAGACCATGCGCGACATCGTCCTGCTGGACGCCATCGGCATGAAGCCGGTGGTGGTTCACGGCGGCGGCAAGGCCATCACGGCGCGTCTCCGGGAATTGAACATCGAGACAAAATTTATCAACGGACTGCGCTACACGTGCGACCGGACGATCGCCGTGGTGGACGATGTGCTTCATAATGTGACCAACAAGGCGCTGGTCGACGGCATCCGCGCCTCCGGCGCAAAGGGCGCGCAGATCTCCGGGAAAAAGCTTCTCCGCGCGAAACGTCTGACCACAACGGACAAGGAGACCGGAAAGGAACTGGACATCGGATATGTCGGACAGGTGATTGCGGTGGATACCGCTCCGATCATGGATTGTCTCAAATACAACTTCATTCCGGTGATCGCCCCCCTGGCGACCGACTTTTACGGACAGCCCTACAACATCAACGCCGATATGGCCGCGTGCGACATTGCCAAAAGCCTCAAGGCGCGCAAGCTGATCTTTCTGAGCGATGTCCCGGGCATTCTGCGCGATCCGAAGGATGAATCCACCCTGATCTCCTCGATCAAGACCTCCGAGGTGGACGATCTGATCCGGGAAGGCGTTCTTTCCGGCGGAATGCTTCCGAAGATCCGCAGCTCCGTGGACGCTCTCGAAGCCGGGACAAGCGAGGTGCACATGATCGACGGCCGCGTTCCGCATTCCCTTCTGCTGGAAATCTTCACGGACAAGGGTGTCGGGACCGAGATCGTGAACGGATGACGGTCCGCCTCCCCGCCGCGGATCCGCTCCGCGCGGGGAGCTCCTTTCCGCATTTTTTCCTGCGGCGGAGAAAAAAAATAAAAACGGAATTGCAAAAATCATTTTCCGATGCTATATTACACGTTCTGATGCAACTTGTTCGGAAATGACAAATATGAAGGGATAAAAAAATGGCAGGAAAAGTTGTCAGAAAATCAGCAGTAAAGACGTTTATTCAGAGTGAGAAAGCTCGTCTCAGACACAAGTCCACCAGAAATACGCTCTGGACACTGGAAAAGAAACTCAGAGCGGCGGTCGCCGCCGGAGACAAGTCGACGGCTTCCGATCTTCTGAAGGGACAGTATGCCGCGCTCGACAAGGCTGTGAAATCCGGTGCGATGCACAAGAACAAAGCCAACCGGAAGAAATCGCGTCTCGGACAGCTTGTCGCGAAGACGGCTCCCGTCGAAATCAAGCCCGCGTAAGAAAGCGGACTCGACGGCGGATCGGCCTGTTCCCCCCGGAGAAAATCTCCGGAAAATGACTTTCCCCTGTTGAAAACGGGAAAAGTTGTGTTACAATATTTTTTGTCCGGCGCGGACGCCCCTGCGTTTGCGCCATGGCGGGATTTCCCGCCTTATTTTTTGATACGGTTATCAGAAAATGACGCAGTTATGAATGCAGGGTGGAGGAAACGACAATGAATCACGAACTTCTGGCCATTTTGGATTATATGGAACAAGATCGGGGAGTGAGCAAGGAACAGCTGATCGACGCGGTGGAAAAAGCTCTGCTGACGGCGTCCCGGAAAAGCATACACCCGGCCAGTGATCTTGAAGTGAAAATCGACAGAACCACCGGTGATATCCGTGCATGGGCAAATCTTGAGGTGGTCGAGGCGAATCCGAACAACGATCAGATTCTGCTTTCGGCCGCACGCGTCCGCTATCCGGAGGCGAAGAGCGGTGAAATCGTCAAATGGGAGGTCACGCCGAAGGATTTCGGCCGGATCGCCGCCCAGACCGCGAAACAGGCGATTCTCCAGCAGATCCGGAAGGCTGAAAAGGCCATTGTGAAAGATGAATTTGAAGACAAGGTCGGTCAGATCGTCAACGGAGTTGTCCGGCGCTATGACGCGGGATCGATCATCGTGGATCTTCAGAAGGCGGAAGGGATTCTCTCCCCCCGGGACAAGGTGCCGAACGAACAGTACATGCCCGGCGACCGGATCAACGCGGTGCTGCTGAAGGTGGATGTCAATGTGGCGGGACCGAGTCTGATTCTGTCGCGCACGTCGCCGCTGTTCATCCGGCGTCTGCTGGAGCGGGAGGTTTCCGAGATTCATGACGGAGTGGTGGAGATTGTCGCCATTGCCCGCGATCCCGGCGTGAGAACCAAGATCGCCGTTCGCAGCAGCGATCCGCGCATTGATCCGGTCGGAGCGTGCGTGGGAATGCGCGGAATGCGTGTGAAAAACATCACCAACGAGCTCGGCGGCGAACGCGTTGACGTCATCAACTATTCCGACCGTATCGCGGAGTACGCGGCGAACGCTCTGCATCCGGCGAAGGCGGAAAAAATCGAAGTGGACGAGAATGCGAAAGTCGTATCGTTCTATGTCACTCCGGAGAATTCCCGTCTTGCCTTCGGCAAAAAGGCGCAGAATGTGAAGCTGGCTCAGAAGCTCATCGGCTGGAAAATCGACATCAAGGCGGCCGAGGAGGCTCCCGCGGAGGAAAAAACGGAATCGTTCGACGAGAAGAAGGCGCATATCACGGAACATCTTTCCAGTCTTCTGGGAATTTCGCTTGCGGATGCGGAACTTCTTGTCAACAACGGGTTCCTCTCCATCGACGGACTGAAGGCCGTGCAGGTTTCCGATCTGGAATCAATCGAAGGGCTTTCTCCGGAGACCGTGAGCGTGATCGTGGAAAAAATTGCTAAACAAAATACCGCGGAATCTTCCGAGGAAGAGTGAACCGCGGGACCGGAGGAGGAAGAAGAAACATGTCGCCAGCAAAAAATTTGAAAGTCAAGGATATTGCCGGAAAATACGGTCTCTCGCCGAAAGATGTGATCCGGGAATTGAACGAACAGGGCTTTGACGACGTCAAAACCGCTTCCTCCGCCATCCCCGCCGATGCGGTTGATCTTGTCGAACTCTACTTCGAGGATTATGCCGCCAAACGCAAGGCGAAAAGCGGCAAAGGCCGGGGTAAGGAGTCGGCCGGAACCGGCGCTCCCGCCGGACTGAAAACGGCGACGATTGCTCCCCCGGTGATTGTCAAATCGCTTGCCGAGGCGCTCGGCAAGAAGCCGAACGAGGTCGTGAGCGGCCTCATGCAGATGAATGTGCTTGCCAGCATCAATCAGACGGTGGCTCCGGAAGTGGCCGTCGAATATGCCAGAAAATGCGGCATTGAACTGACGGTCGGCTCCCGTGAACCGGAGAAAAAAGCGGCGTCCGCGGAGGAGTCCGCCAATCCGGAGGATTTCGAGTATCAGGACAAGCCCGGCGATCTGGTGCCCCGCTGTCCGATTGTGACGTTCATGGGGCATGTCGACCATGGCAAGACCTCGCTTCAGGACCGCATCCGCAAAACGAACATCGCGGGCGGCGAGGCGGGAGGGATCACGCAGCACATCGGTGCGTCCGTCGTCAATGTGAACGGAAAGACCATCACCTTTGTGGACACTCCGGGACACGAGGCGTTTACCGCCATGCGCGCCCGCGGAGCAAACGTGACCGATATTGTGGTTCTGGTCGCCGCGGCGGATGACGGCTTCATGCCGCAGACCATCGAGGCGCTGAACCATGCGAAGGCCGCCGGAGTGCCGATCATCGTGGCCATCAACAAAATGGACCTTCCCGACGCCAATCCGGACAAGGTGCTTCTGAATATGCAGCAGAATGGTCTGACCTCCGAGGAGTGGGGCGGGGAAACTGCCGCAATCCGGGTCTCCGCGAAAACCGGAGAGGGAATTCAGGATCTGCTGGAGCGCATCCTGCTCGAGGCGGAAATGCTGGAGCTGAAGGCCAATCCCAAACGTCCGGGATCGGCCTATGTCCTGGAATCCCAGCTGGAGCAGGGATTCGGGCCGACGGCAAGCATCATCGTGAAAAACGGAACCATCAAGATCGGCGATCCGGTCCTCTGCGGCGAATACTGGGGCAAGGTCAAGAACCTGACGGACAGCCGCGGGCAGCGCGTGAAATCCGCCGGACCGGGCATGCCGGTGAAAATCGCCGGACTCAGCGGTGTGCCGGAAGCGGGAACCAAACTGGTGGTCTGTTCCAGCGAGCATCGCGCCCGGGAGCTCGCGGAGGAGCGGGCGGAAGCCAACCGCGAGAAAACGCTCCTCAGCAACGCTTCGCCGGGAGCAAGTCTTGAGGATCTCTTCAGCAAGATGGAAAACGACAAGAAGAACTCCCTCTGCGTTGTGCTCAAAGCCGATGTCAACGGCTCCTGTGAAGCCATTGTGGAGGCGTTCAAGAAACTGCCGTCGGAGAAAATCAGCATCAATGTGATTCATGCGGGCGTCGGAGCAATCACGGAAAATGATGTGCTGCTGGCGGCGTCGTCGCACGGAATCGTGGTCGGATTCCACGTCCGGGTCAATCCGGGGGTGAATGCGCTGGCGAAAAAGGAGAAGGTCGAGATCCGTCTTTACAGCATCATTTACGAGCTGATCGAGGATATTACCGATGCTCTCGCGGGACGGCTGGAACCGGAAAAGCGCGATCACGAACTCGGCGTTGCGAAGATTCTTCAGATTTTCGAACTTTCCAAAGGGCCGCGCGTCTGCGGCTGTGTCGTGGAAAAAGGGGTGGTGAAGGTCGGCGCCAAGGCCCGGGTCTTCCGCAGAAACGAGCTGATCTTCAACGGCGAGGTGCGCTCGCTGCGCCGGTTCCAGGACGATGTCCGGGAGGTCAAACAGGGCCTCGAATGCGGAATCAAACTGGACAACTTCACGGATTTCGATGTCGGCGACATCATTCAGGTCTACGAAATCGAACTGAAAAAAGCCACACTGTAATTCCGGACGGCGGTTCCGCGGGGATTTGTTGACTCCGCGGAGACGCCGTATCCGCCGATCCATTCATTTCACTCTTCAGAAGGGAGAACTCAATATGGCATTTGCACCTGACAGAATCGCCCGCGTCAACGAGATTCTGAAGCGGGAAATCGCGGGAATCCTTGAAAAAGAGAATATTACAATTCCGGATGCGCTGATTTCCATCACCAAGGTCCAGTGTTCCTCCTGTCTGAAGAATGCGACCGTTTATGTGAGCGTCTACGGAGGGGGGGCCGAGGCCGGAGAGAGGGCCATTGCCCTGCTGGAGGAAAAGCGTGCCCTGATCCAGAGACGGGTCTCCCGATCCATTATTTTGAAATACACCCCTGTCCTCCGCTTTACCCTTGACCGGAATCTGGAGGAGGGCGACCGGGTGCTCGGTCTTCTGCGGGAGCTGGAGGAAGAGGAGGAGAAACCGTGATGTCTTCCGAGTTTCTTCCGCTTCTGCGTTCCGCCGGTTCCGGAACGATCCTGATCGCGACCCATGAACGGCCGGATGGCGATGCGATTGCCTCCCTCAGTGCGACCGCATCCATTCTGAAGGAGAACGGATTCCATGCGCTTGCGATTTTGCCCGATCCCGCGCCGGACGGATATGCGCAGTTTCTGCCGGAGAATGTGACTTCTTCCGCCGACGGAACGGAGGCGTCGCTGTTCATCACGGTGGACTGTTCCAGCCGGAAACGTCTTGCCGCCGGAAATTATCCGGTGGAAGCGTGCGCGGAGGTCATCAACATCGACCATCATCCGGACAATGAAAAATTCGGTTCGCTTGCGATTCTGGATCCCGCCGCATCCTCCGCATCGCAGATTGTGTACACTCTTTTCCGGGACAACGGATTTCATATATCCGCGGTCAATGCGACCCGTCTTCTTCTCGGCGTGATTACCGACAGCGGCTGCTTCCGTTTCGACAACACGACTCCGGAAGCGCTCCGCACCGCCGCGGAGCTGATGGCGCTGGGGGCGGATCATCACCGCATCATCCAGGCTTCCTATTGTTCCAAGCCGGAAAATCTGGTTCGTCTGGAGGCGGAGCTTGTAACGCATCATCTGAAAACCGCGTTCGGGGGGCGGTTCGCGTGGATGGTGCTCGACCGGGAGCTTCTGAAGCGATTCAGCGTGGAAATCCGCAATACGGAGACGCTGATCGAGATTCCGCGCAATCTCGCCGGAGTCGAATTCGCCGCGACGCTCCGGCCGGAAAACGGCGGATTCAAACTTTCTCTGCGCTCGAAGAACCCGCCCTATTCCGCGGGCAGAATCGCGCGTGCCCTGAACGGCGGCGGACACGAAATGGCCGCCGGCGGATTCATTCCGGCCTCTTCCGTAAAGGAGGCCGAGGAAATCTTATTGAAGCATGTGGAAACGGAACTGAAACGAAATGAGAAACAATCCCAATAAGCATCGTCTTCCGCCGTTTGAAAAAAGCGGCATTCTTCTGGTCAACAAACCGGCGACGTGGACAAGTCATGACGTGGTCGGCTTTATCCGCTCCCGGTTCAATGTGCCGAAAGTGGGACATTGCGGAACGCTTGATCCGGCGGCGACCGGGCTTCTGGTCGTCGTGCTCGGCCGATTCACAAAGCTCAGTCAGAAGTTCAGCGGAGAGGACAAAACCTACGAGGGACGCATCCTTCTCGGCACCTTCACCGATTCGCAGGATATGGACGGCGAAGTCCTTCGAACCTCCGATGTCTCCGGAATTACGCCCGACGACCTGCGCGACGCTTTCGCAAAATTCACCGGAGAGATCCTTCAGGTGCCGCCCATGGTCTCGGCAAAAAAACACGACGGCGACCGTCTCTATGATCTCGCCCGCAAGGGAATCGAAGTCGAACGGGAGGCGAAACCCGTACAGATCTTCTCCCTTCAGATCACAAACATTGATCTCCCGTATGCGGATTTTGTCGTGCACTGCTCCAAGGGAACCTATGTGCGGACCCTCTGTGCGGATATCGGGGAATCCCTCGGCTGCGGAGCCTGTCTTTACAGTCTGAACCGCATCCGCAGCGGGGAGTTCACGCTCGACGACGCCTATGATATCGAAACCATGAAACAGTGGGAACAGGCCGATCTCGACAATGCCGTGACCGGTTTCCTTCATAAAAAACTTGCCAGGATGACTGCCTTTTCATCCTTTTGAAAGGAGCGCCGCAATCTATGCTGAGTTACGATCATCTTGAAGCCGCTGTGATGCGGTTCCTGGAGGAATCCGGACAGGAGTTCTTCGATGCGGAGGAACTGGCGGCCGAACTGGATCCGCAGGCAGCCGGGGAGGAGCGGGAATACGTGCTGCGCCGCGTCTGCGGCATTCTTGATTCCTGCGGCCTTGTTGCACGGAAGCACTCTTCGGATCTCTATTATATTCTGGAAAACTTTTTCCGCGGCACGGAGTTTCTCTGCAAGCCGCGTGAAGTCGAACTGCGGAAGGGAATTCTGATTCCAGCCGCGCGCTTCGAGCCGTTTCATCCGGCGGAGCTTTATCCGGACGAGCTGGAAATCTCCACCCGGCATTCCCGGGACACCTTCGGCCTGAAGGAGATCCGTCTGAATTACAGTGAGATCTCCGACCTCTTTCTGATGCTGGGACCGGCGGGCACCATGGATATGCTGATCGCGGAGTCCCAGGACAATTACGACGGACTCCGGCGCATGGGAGGTCTGCGGGATGCCCTGCCGGTATCCCTTGAGGCATTCGACTTTTCCGCCTTCTATGAAAGTGTCAATTTCCGGAACGGGGATCTGCTCCGCTTCCGGATCGAGTCCTGGAGCAATGGAAAACTGACCGTCTCCCATGTCCCGCGGGTCGATTCCCCCACGCCGGCGGAAGTGAACAGCTGGATCGACAAGTTCGAAACGGCTCTGACGGAGGTCTGCCGCGACTACAAGGATTCCCTGGAAATCCATGAACAGCTCACGTATGCGTATGTCTATGCGGCGGCGTCGGGGAACGATGTGCGGCGGATTCCGGGACCGTCCGTCGATCTCTACGCGAACATGATGCAGAGCATCTCCTTCCGCCGCGACGGAGCGGAATGGTCGCTGATTGCAAACGATATGCTGGAGGATTCCCCGTCCCCGGCTCCCGCGGAGCATTCTTCCGCCGGAGAACACGGTTCCGGCTGTTCCTGCGGTCATGAGCACGGAAATGGTCCCGGGACAAAGAACGGGGAGGGCGCGTTCGGCGATCTTTCCGCCGAGGATTTCTCCGCGTCGCAGGGAACCATTGAATCCATCGAGGCCATTCTGACGGAGATCCATGCGCCGATTCAGGAGATCGAACTTCAGGCGTATATGATGGATACCATTGCCAACGGGGCCGAGACGTTTGAGGAGTTCGCACGGATTCATGAATCGCTCCTGAAATTTGTCTTCACCGACGAGGCGCAGGAGGTCGCCTATCTGAATTTCGTCGAAGAACTCTGGGAACAGACCTTCGAACATTACAGTCACAATATGGATTCTCTGCGTGCGCCTCTGCGGGCCCGTCTGCTGGAGCTGACGGATGCGAGAATCGATCTTTCCGCCGCGGTTCTCGCCAGGCGGAACGCAACGCTGCCCCCGAATCTCCGGGAACAGATGGTCAAACTGCACAGGGATGTGCTGGATACGCTGTTCGTGCTGGACCGCGATGCGGTCATTGAAGAGGAGGATATCGAAAATCTGGAACTGCGCGTCGGCGACATCGAGGACGATTTTGAACTTGTTTCCGATCAGATCACCCGCTGGCTGGAAGAACAGATCTCCGGCAGCAGATGACTCCCGTCCTTTCCGGTCTCCGCTCTTCCTCCGGCGACCGGAACTCCTTTGAAAATCCGGTATTCCATGGCCGGATCCCCCTTGATTTTCCGCGGAACGATCCTGGTTCGCGTGCAGAAAGGCTCTGAAGATATCGGAAAAGAAAAATGGAAGGAAATGGTGCCGAAGGAGGGGGTCGAACCCTCATGCCATTGCTGGCGCCAGATTTTGAGTCTAGTGCGTCTGCCATTCCGCCACTTCGGCAGGGAGAATGGGATAACATAATTCATCTTTGGTTATTTTCAACTGATTTTTTCAATTTTTCATTTGTCTTATGCGCATCTGCGTGTATTTTACGGAGAGAAAGGAACCGGAAAATGAAGATTGCACTGGTATGGACGCTTCCCCTTCTGTTGTTGTCCGGGGGATGCGGTCTGTTTCTGCCGCCCGGAGAGCCGCCGGCTTCGCTGACGGGGGAGCGGCAGGAGAATCGGACGATCACGATGGCTCAGGCGGAATCCTCGATGTGTGTTTCGTTGACGCAGTTCGCGGTTCGCAAACAGATTGCGCCGGTGCGCCTGGTCATGGTTTCCGCGGACGGGGTGAACAGACGTTTTCTGAAATCGCTGGATCCGCATCTCTTCCAGCAGGCGGACGACCGGAATTATGAATACATTCTTCTCAGCACGCGCCGGGGAACGACGTGGACCCTTTCGCTGAAAAAGAAGGATGCCGGGGAAATTCTCTGGAGCAGAACCATAGAACGGATTCAAAATTAAAAAAAATTTCGCTTTTTTCAAAAAAGACTTGAAAAAACCCGCTTTGATGGTATAGTTTAAACTTTCGATAGACTGAAACACAGGAGTGATAAATATGTCCAGACATCCAAGCTTGAAATCATCGGGAAAGATCCGCAAGAAGAGAAACGTTCTGAAACGCTATGAGCGCATCAACATGCTCACGGCGGAAGGCCGCTGGAAAGAAGGCCAGAAAGTCCTCAGCGGTCTTCCCAAGACCAAGCCGATCGACTGATTCGGCAGCTGTATTTTCAAATACAGGAAAGATGCGGGAGCGGTCCGAAGGAGCGTTCCCGCTTTTTTTTGAAAAATTCAACAGAAGGTTTGCTGCAAGATGGCAAAAAATACACTGATCCAGAAGATTCTCGACGCCCATATCGTTTCCGGCGTGAAAAAAGCCGGCGAACCGATCGCCATAAAAATCGACCAGACTCTGACCCAGGATGCGACCGGCACCATGGCGTATCTCGAACTCGAAGCCATGGGGGTGCGGAAGGTTGCTACCGAGCTCTCCGTTTCGTACGTGGACCACAACATGATGCAGAATGGACCGGAAAACCGCAATGACCATCTTTATCTTCAGAGTGTTGCGGCGTCGAAGGGGGTTCGTTTTTCGCGGCCGGGCAACGGAATCTGCCATCAGGTGCATCTGGAGCGGTTCGGAATTCCCGGAAAGACGCTTCTGGGATCGGATTCCCATACTCCGACAGGAGGGGGAATCGGAATGATGGCCATTGGCGCGGGAGGACTGGATGTGGCGCTGGCCATGGCCGGACAGCCTTTCCGCCTTGCGTTCCCGAAAATCATCGGTGTGGAACTCAAGGGGAAACTTTCCAACTGGGTCTCCGCCAAAGATATCATTCTGAAAATGCTGGAGATTCTTTCCACAAAGGGAAATGTCGGCTGCATGGTGGAATATTTCGGGGAGGGTGTGAAGACTCTGACGGTACCGCAGCGTGCAACCATCACGAATATGGGGGCGGAACTCGGCGTCACCTGTTCCGTGTTCCCGTCCGATGAGATGACGAAGGAGTTTCTGGATGCGCAGGGAAGAGGCGCCGACTGGGTCGGTCTTTCCGCCGGACCCGATGCCGAATACGACCGGCTGATCCAGATTGATTTGAATACGCTGGAACCTCTTGCCGCCTGTCCGTCGAGTCCCGACAACATCAAGTCGATCGCATCGCTGAAGGGGACGGAGGTGGGGCAGGTCATTATCGGCTCCTGCACAAACAGTTCCTATCGCGATCTGATGATCGTTGCCGGAATGCTGAAAAACCGGAAGATCAGTGAGAATGTGACGCTTTCCATTGCGCCGGGGAGTCGTCAGGTTCTGGAAATGCTGGCGCGCAACGGAGCGCTTGCGGATATCATTTCCGCGGGCGCCCGGATTCTGGAGGCCGGATGCGGACCCTGCATCGGGCAGGGACAGAGTCCTGCGAATGATACGGTTACGCTCCGGACCTTCAACCGGAATTTCCCGGGGCGGACCGGAACAAAAGGGGATCAGTCTTATCTGGTCAGTCCGGAAACGGCCTGTGCCGCTGCGCTTGCCGGATACATCATTCCGCCGGCGGAACTTGGAATTGCCTATCCCGAAGTGGAAAATCCCTCGGAATTCCTGATTGACGACTCCATGGTGGTTCTTCCTCCGGAGAATGGGGAGGGGATTGAAATCATCCGCAAGCCGACGATTGGCAAGCCGCCGGTCAACACGCCTCTGCCGGACAGCATTGACGGGGTTGCCGTCATCAAAACGCCGGATAAAACCAGCACGGACGACATTATGCCTGCCGGTGTGCATCTGAAGCATCGCAGCAACATTCCGGAATATGCAAAAGTGGTCTTTGAGCGCTTCAATGAGCCCGGCAGGGAGACTTTTGCGCAGCGTGCCGCCAAGGTTCGGGATGCGGGAAAGCATGGGGTGATTATCGGGCGTGACAGTTATGGACAGGGATCTTCCCGTGAACATGCGGCCATCTGTCCGATGTATCTGGGAATCAAGGTGTTGATTGCCATGGCGATTGAGCGGATTCATGCGGCGAATCTGGTGAACTTCGGTATTGTGCCTTTGACCTTTGCCGACAAATCCGACTATGACAAGATCTCGGAAGGCGATTCCATTCAGATTCCGCAGATTCGGGAGGCTTTGACTTCCGGGGCGCCGGTTGTTGCGACGGTGATTCCCGCAAATGGAGCGGCTCCCTTTGAGATCAAATTGAATTATCATTTGACAGATGAGGACATTAAGATCATTCTTGCCGGCGGCAGACTGAATCTGAAATAATTCTTCTGGAGTGATTGTTTTCATGAGCCCTGTCGGAAAGAGATGGCAGGGCTTTTTTATTTTTGAGTCTGAAGGGGGGAGACAAGGGGGAATTTTTATTCAGATGGTCAAAAAGAAAGGGGAAAAACCGAAGATTGCATCTTTGTAATGTTTCCGCAATCATCCGGACACCTTTCCGCATTAAAGTAATCAGCAAAGGGGCGGAAAAGGAATGGAATCAACAAAACAGGGGGCATGAAAATGAAAACAGTTTTTCTGATGATGGTTCTCATGCTTGGGCTTTCGGCCGTGGGGTTGGCGAATAACAGCCGTCAGGTTGTGATTTACACCAAGAAGGGGCCGGCGAAGATTACGTTTCTTACTCCGAAAGCGAAAACGAAATTCCCTGAATATAAAAATACGGCGCGTTATGAAAAATCGGACCGTTATATGCCGCCGAAGATCAAGAATACCATGGTCCGAAAATAGAAAATGCTCTCTCTCCTTGCGGGCGGCTGTTCTGTCATCGGGACAGCCGCCCGTTCTTTTTTACGGAAAAATGCGAGAGCATTTTTCTCGGGTCAAGGACTGTGTCCTTGTCGCGGTCCAGCGGCGAGACGCTGGTCGTGCGAAGCACGAAATCTAAAATGGCTGCATGAGATTTTATCTGGCATGAAAAAATACGGAAAAATGCGAGAGCATTTTTCTCGGGTCAAGGACTGTGTCCTTGTCGCGGTCCAGCGGCGAGACGCTGGTCGTGCGAAGCACGAAATCTTATTATGCGAAGCACGAAATCTTATTATGCGAAGCATGAAATCTTATTATGCGAAGCACGAAATCTTATTATCCAAAAATTAAGCAGGGTGTTTCGCCCGTTGGGCGCCCAGCTTATTCAGCTGGACCGAAGCAGGTCACGGACCTGCACCGAGCCTTCGGCTCATAACAGCCCTTCGGGCAGAAACAATAACATTTGCTGTTTCGATAGAGAAGTCAGTTTCGCCCGTTGGGCGCCCAGCTTGTTCAGCTGGACCGAAGTAGGTCACGGACCTGCACCGAGCCTTCGGCTCATAACAGCCCTTCGGGCAAAAACGATGGGATTCTATCGTTCATTTCTACTTAGAATTCAACCCCTAGAATCAATGCGGCAACCGTGTTCGCTTCCAGCGCCGCAGCAAGTCCCACCCTCGGCGATTCCGGCGGCAACTCCCCAACTCCAGCAGAAAGATCTCCCACCAGATAAAGATTCCGTCCCACCTTTCTCACCCGCATCTCATTGGATCTCCCCCATCCGGCAAGTCCACTGGCTGCAACAACCGGTTTCCCCCAAAGAACCGTCTCCCGAATGAACATCGCCTTGGAGTCCGCATCATCAAACGCTTCCACCAGAATGTCACATCCCCCGAAAATGGCCCCCACATTCTCCCCGGTCACCCGCTCCGAATGCAGTTCCAGAGAAAGATCGGGATTGATCTTTCGAAGATTTTCCGCCACCGCTTCCGTTTTCAGACGACCAACCTGATCCTGAAAAAAAAATTGACGATTCAGATTCCCCGGCGAAACAATGTCGAAATCTGCAATCACAAACCTCTCCAGACCGCATCGCACCAGATGCATCAGCACATTTGATCCAAGTCCTCCCGCACCGGCAACCCCAATGGTCACCTTCCGGAAACACTCCTCTTCTTCTGATGTCAGAAAGGGATTTACCCGCATGACTCAGCCTCCACCAACCAGCGAGAAGGCATTCAGGCGGTCGCCTTCCTTCAGCTCCGCCGTCATCCATACGGACGAATCCTGCGGAAGAATCTCCCCATTCCACTCTAAAATCAGGTGCGGATTCGTCAACTTTTTCCCGTCGAGAAACTCCCGTACCGTCGTCTTTTCCGCAATCCTCTCCGCTTTCCCGTTGAATTCAATTGTAATCATCATGCCGGCTTTCCTCTGTTTTCTGTAATAGAGCACAAAAGCGTAAAAAATCAAAATGATTTTCCCTATCTCCTCCATTCGTTGCCGAAGCAGAAAGCCGAATGGAAATCCTCCGTCCGAGACTTGATTTCCATCTCTTCCGGTGTATCTTTTCTCCATACGACCCTCCGGCTGCGGACCCATCCCGCTCCGCAACCGGACCGCCCGGAAAAAACGGAGATCCCATGCACCCTCACTCAACCATGTCGACAGAAGAATTCAGAAAGAAGATTTATCTGCTGGTCCGGGAGATCCCCCGCGGCAAAACCGCCACCTATGGACAACTCGCTTTTCTGGCCGGTTTCCCTCGTCACGCCCGCATGGTCGGCAGAATACTGAGCACCACTCCCCGACGTCTTTCCCTGCCTTGTCACCGCGTGGTCAGCGCTTCCGGCCGATGTGCTCCGCACTGGATCGAACAGGCGGAACTCCTGCGGAAGGAAGGTGTCGTTTTTCTGCCCGGCAATCGTGTCAATCTGAAGCTCTGTCTCTGGAACTGCTACGGGGAAAGTCCGGCCGCATCCTCTTTTTCCTCGAAAAGAGGAGCTGGCCCCCTTGATAAAAACCACGGATGCGTGTAAAATAATCCGAAAAGCAAGGAGAACTCTCATGAAAAGTCTGACCGCACTGCTGCTTCTGTCCCTTCTTCCGGGACTCTTCGCCGTTGATCTGCCGAATCTCAAAAACGAATCGGATTGGACGATTCGTTTCCCAGCCAAACGCCATCAGAGCTACCGCGTCGTTGAATATTCCAGATCGGAAGGGACCGCCGCCGAACTCACGGTATCCCCCGGCGTATTCCCCTATACGGAACTCCTGCTGAAAACACCGGTCCCCGTGGCTCAGAACGCCGCGGAGTTCCAGGGGTCCGTCGGGATTCGTCTGAAGGCGGATTCCCCCGCCGGATTCGTTGCCGTCTCCGTCCGGTTCGAAGATGCCTCCGGTGGAGTCCGGCAGTTCCGGAAAACTGTAAAACTTCGACCGGGACGCTTTGAAACAATTCGAATTCCCGTCGGAGAAACCGTCCGCCCGGACCGCGTCTGGGGAAATCGAAACAAGACAATCACCTATCCTGTCACATTCATCGGGCTGAAATTCGATTACAACCCGGATGTCAAATCGCTGAAACTTACCATGGATCAATTGAACTGGGAGAGTGTCAAACCATGAAATCGAACCGCATCATTTCCGTACGAAATTCAACAACATTTGCCCTTCTCTGCTTCGGCGGCTTGTTCCTTGCCTCCTGCGCTTCCGGAACCGGAACCGTTCTTTTCGATCCGCCTTCCGGTACGCCGGTCCCTGAGAACACCGTTGTCTACCGCTTCCCCGCAGGGACGGAAAAGAAAGTCTTCGCAACCATGCACCCGGATGGCAGTTCTCTGCCCGAGGTCCGGAAATATGGACCCATCCGCATCGCCACATGGTTCCGGTATTCGGATGAGGGAACACTGGAACGCATTGCGGCCGTCTGGACCGTCGGGAAACCCGCAAAGGTCGCTCTGAAAACCAGCGGGAGCATCTCCGGATTCTATGACGCGGAAGGAAAACAGCTGCGTCAGGAACTGGTTGCCGGAAATCATATCCGCGTTTCCGTGAGCAGCCGTCTGCTCTATCTGGTCGGGAGCCGCGATCTCGAAGTGGAGATTCCGGAGAAATAAGCGGAATCCAGTTGAAACAAAAGGAAAAAGAGCCTTCCGCGAAGATTCGCGGAAGGCTCTTTGCTTATGCGGGATTGGCCGGTCCGTTCAGCGTTTCAATCCCCACTGGGTGTTCGCATAAGGAACCGTGACTCCGGCGCTGGTGAGTTTCTTTTCTGCGCCGCGGATCGCTTCGGCTGCCTCGCCGGAAAGCTTGTCGCCGAGCGTGTCAACAACCGAGCATTCCAGAACCAGAACCAGCTGCGACCGTTTTGTCGCCTGCGATTCCGTCGAGAAGAGATAACCCAGAATCGGAATCTTCTTCAGCCAGGGGATTCCCCCGTCGCTGGTCACGAGAGAGCGTTTGGAAAGTCCGCCGACCACGAAGCTCTGTCCGGCATTGCTCATCATGACCTCGGTCCGCAGTCCGGCATCCCGGCTGATGCGGGGCGTCCCGTCGGAGTTCCAGCCGATCAGACTGTCATTCCTGATGTCGATCGTCATCTGAGTCGACTTTTCCGCCACCACCGGCGTCAGGGAGAGCGTGAAGCCGTAGGACGAGGGCTTGGTCTCCACACGGAATCCCTTCTGTGCCAGATAGCCTTCACTGGTGTTCCAGGGCACATCCACCACTACGTCGTTTCCGGCGGCATCCTTTTCCGTGGTCGTCACGGAGACATTGGCGATCTTGATCGCGCTTCTTCCGTTGTCGAAGACCCCGTCGCGGGATTTGATCGTGTAGAACTCGGAGGTCCCGTTCTTCAATTTCGTCAGCATCCAGGGATAGGAAGCTCCGGCAGGAACCACGCCATTTGCCGTGTCAATGACCACCGTGCCTTTGGAGTCCGTGGCGGTGACCGCGTAACTCGCGTCTGGCACATACAGGGACCCTTCCACGCCGGACGCCGGTTCCAGGGGCTCGCCATTCTCCAGATTGAAGAGCTGCGTCGCCGCCGTGACGGTTCCGGTCGTCGTGGTGTTGATGCGGATGGATCCTTTCGTCGTCACTTTCGCCTTGCCCTTGGAGACAAGGAAGTCCAGATAACGGGTGTTCCATTTCGGATTGAAATTCAGGAAGCGGGTGTTGCTGGTTCCGGTCCGGTTCGGTCCTCCGGCCCAGCTGGCGCTCCATCCGTCACGGAAGCGGGCGCCGACGCTGAAGAGATCCGCGCCGCCGTTGTTCTTCCACGCCTGGAAATCCAGTCCGATTTTCGTATCGTTTTCCGCATCAATTTCATACAGGAGATATTTGACATCGACATCATAGGTGGGGATGTCATACAGCTTGATCAGCCGCTCCAGATGTTTGGCACTGTACCGGGGCACATACATCAGCATGGCGTTGAGACCTTCATCAAATCCGAGGCTGTCACGCCCGTACTGAAGTTCGACATTGTCCCCCTCCACGTTCGCACCGACCTGTGCAAGCAGATTGCAGAGCCCTTCCGCCGAAAAATATTTCGGAAAGTAGAGATAGGTCAGCGATCCGGAGGAGGAGGTCATGCGCGGCTTGTCCAGCATGGCAACGATGGCGTCGATGCTCATGCCCGGTTTGGACTCGTCGGTAAAGCGGTACTCCTCCGCGGAGACCAGCAGAATCCCGGTTCCGTCGGAATACTTGATGCACTCCACCGTGGTCGGCGAGGTGTTCACCCTGCGCGACGAAACCGCATTCCTGACAAACAGCCGGATCTCATACGGATCGGCATGTTTGAGCACATAGGCCTTCGTTACGACATTCGGATCGTTGTTGTTCCGGATGAAGTGGACCTTTCCCACATCCTTGTCAATATTCAATCGGAGCTGTGCCTGCACCGCGGTCCTGGCATAGGGTCCGGTCGCAGACTGACTTTCCGGCTGCTGACCCTTTTCCGGATAGGGAGCATACTGCGCGTAAGCCCCGTTCAGCAATCCGATTCCAAGAAGAGCCGTCGTCATCCATTTTGTTCTGTTCATCATGATAGACTCCAAAAGTTGCATTGTTATTCAGCGAGTTCTTTGTTGAACGCCTTGTCCAGTTCTCCGGCTTCCTTTGCGTCATCCGCGGCCTTCTCCGCTGCTACGGGGGAGGGCGCGGCGGCGGAACGGATGATTTCATCTTCCGCCAGAAGTTTTCCGGCCCAGGAGGCAAGTTTGCTGTCCGGGGTGATCCACTCCGCACGAAGCGTTACGAAAATTTTCGAGGTCGAGCGGGAGATCTTTTCCGTTCCGAAAAGATATTTCAGAATCGGAATGTCGGAAAGAAACGGAATCCCGATGTTCTGGCGGATGTCGTAACTCTGTTCCCACATGCCCAGAAGCTGCTCCTTGCCGACGTCGAAGCAGAGGCTGGATGCCATTCCGGTCGAATTCACAAGCTGCGTTCCCAGATTGTTGCTCTCCACAGGAGAGGAAACATTGAAGTCATAGCCGAACATGATTGTTCCGGAAACCGCGTCGGGAATCTCCTCGTAATAAAGATATCCGTCCCGGCTCTCCTGCTTTGTATACTTCCCTCCCTTGAAGTTGATGATGGAATTGCCGACATTCAAGGTGTAGGTTGTCGCGGCACCGGTTTCCACCGTTGTTTTGTCGTTGTCGCTTTTGACGATGTTCTGGAAATCGGGCGCGAAGGAGATTGTCGCATTCGCACCGTTCACCAGCGTGACGGAGGCCGAAGAAGCCACGGTGGCGATTCCTTCCTGTTCCAGCATCTTCAGAAAGCTGGCATCGAACTGCGGAGCAAAGAAGACGCCGCCGAATGCGAACTGGGAGCTGGTCAGGTAATCGAACCCCTTGGTGCCGAGCACTTCGACAATCTTTTCAATGCCCCAGGAGTTGAACATGTCCGCTCCCGCGCCGAAGAGATCGAGTCCGGGACCGTTTTTCCATGCGACGTAGTCAACTCCGAGATCCCGCAGAACGCTGTCCCGCACCTCATAGACATTCAGCGTCAGGGCAACCTGCGGAACGGGACGGTCCAGCGCAGCCAGCCATTTTTCAATCTGTTTGCCTTTGGAAACGGAACTTTTCCAGTAGATCATCGCGCAGGCGACATCGGCGTAGGCTCGACCGTTGTCATCCAGAATATTCTGGTTGATGATCTTTTCCATGTCCTTGCTGGTCCGGTGCTTGGTGAAGTAGACAAAGTTGCTGATGCCCGTACCTTCAATATTGGATCCCATGGCGTCAAGTTTTCCGGAGGGACGGTCCAGAGCCTTGACAATCTCGTCCACATACGGCAGCATTTCGGTTCCGGTGGAAACCACCAGATACTCCTTTTTCCCTGCCGCGTAGTTCAGACGCTGAACACGGGAGTCCGTACGATAGCGTTTGACGGCTCCTTCCACAAACGGCGTAATGTCCGATGCACGAACGTGACGGAGTTCATAAATCTTGGTCGACATGTACTTCTGAGCGTTGTCCTGAAGCCATTCAATCCGCTTTACTTTTTCTCCGCCGTTTCCGGCTGCCGTCGCTCCTGACAGAGTGGCGGACCAGACGGCAAGAACAATTCCGGCCGTGGCCATTAAAAGAGTTGTTCTCATCTTCTTCTCCTTTCCTAGCTTGTCTGTTATGTTGCGAACCGGTTTCAATACGGCTCCGCCCTTCCTTAAAGCATCTCCCATGCCAACTGAAGAAAATCTGATTTCCTTTCGCTGAATCCGCCTCAAAAAAAGAAACTTCCAACCTTTCAAAAATTACAAAAATGTAATTTCATACAAAAATTTCACATTTCCGTCATTTTTCCGATTTATCATTTTTTCACAGGAGAAACTTCCTGGCAGCCGCGAAAATGCGGGGAGCATTTTTGCGGGGTCAAGGGCGTATGCCCTTGTCGCGATCCAGCGGCGAGACGCTGGTCGTGCGAAGCACGAAATCTCCGAGGGCTCCCATTTACAGGAAACCCTGTCAGAGGAAGCGCGAAAATGTGGGGAGCATTTTTGCGAGGTCAAGGGCGTATGCCCTTGTCGCGATCCAGCGGCGAGACGCTGGTCGTGCGGAGCACGAAATCCCGGGAAACAGAAAAAAAATAGAAAAAAAAGAAAAAAAACAAAATTTATTCTTGACAATCTTCAAATAACTATTATATTTATTTACAGATAAGATAAAAGATATCGGGAGTTATCAGAATGAACGGCACGAAACACACGGAATTTTTGGAGATATGCCGGAAATACGGCTGGAAATGCACCCCTCAGCGGATGGCGGTCTATGAGTATGTGCGTGGGAACCTGACGCATCCGGATGTGGACGCGGTGTGGGCAGGGGTCCGGTCTTCGCTTCCGTCGGTGACGCGGGAAAGTGTGTATCGGATTCTGAATGAATTTTCCGATCGTGGAATGATCCGCCGTCTGGACCGGATTGAGAGTGCGCGTTACGATTCCCGCACGGATCTTCATGGGCACTTCATCTGCCGCCGCTGCGGACAGATCACCGACTTTGAATGGCCGGAAGGAGTCGCTCTTCCCCTGGAATCGGAGACGGGCAAGGCGGAGCACATGGAACTTCGGCTGATCGGCATCTGCCGCCGCTGTTCCGCCGGCGCGGGCGGAACTTCGGAGTGGAATGAGAATTTGAATGGATGCACTCCCATTGATCCATCAGAGAATAATCCCCCCAACAACTAATCAGAGAAGAAGGAGGAAAAAGAATGAGAAGCATCACGAAACTCGAACTGCAGTATGCGCACCGGTTCTACAAATTCCAGGGGGAGGCCCAGTATCTCCACGGGCACACGGGAATTCTGACACTGGAGGTGGAAGACTCCATTGAACCGGGAGTGAACATGGTCTATCCATGCAATGAGATCCAGAAGGTTGCGTGGAACGTGCTGAAGAATTTTGATCACGCTCTGATTCTCCGGGAGGACGATCCCCTGCTCCCTGCGATTCTCGGTGTTTACGAGAAGCAGGGAATCAAAGACGGCGCTCCCTCGAACAAGATGAAAGGTCCCGCGTTCCGGACGGAGCTCGCCACCGCGTATCCCGACTGCCGCCTGGTCGTTACAAAGGAGACCATGACGGTGGAGGGAATGATCAAAATGGTTTACGAGCTTCTGAAAGACAAGCTGAACATCGTCAAGATCACCTTTACCAGCGGAGTCAATGCCGCGACGCAGGAATATGCGCCGGGAAAGAGCATCGACCGCTGTCCGCTCTGCGGAGTGGCCCTTGTCAACGGAGTCTGCCCGAAGTGCGGATACCGGAAGGCGTAAGAGTCCGCCGCTGATCGGCAGACAATGCGGAAAAACGGGTGGGGAAACGCTTCCTCACCCTCCGCGGTCCCCGGGGGGAGGCCGCCGTTTTTCCGCATTTTACTTTTTCCGGGAGACGGAAGGCTGCGGGAATCGGAAAATCTGATCGCAATGCTCGATGGTGGAGAGACGGTGCGCCGCAATGATCATCGTGAATTTTCCGTTCAGAGAGGAGAGTGCCTCGACAAAGGCGGCTTCGGTGTCGGAGTCAAGAGCGCTGGTCGCCTCGTCGAAAATCAGGATGGATGGATCCGTATAAAGCGCGCGGGCAATGCCGATGCGCTGACGCTGACCGCCGGAAAGATTCTTTCCCCGTTCCGCCAGCACCGTGTCGATGCCGTGCTCGAGACGGGATACAAATTCTTCCGCCTGGGCGATCCGCAGACATTTCATCACCTTGTCCCGGTCGATCATTTCCGCCGGGATGCCGAGCGCCACATTTTCCGCGATGGATCCTTCCGCAAGCGTAATGGTCTGCGGGACATAGCCGATCCGTCTGCGCCAGGAGAAGATGTTCTCCCGGATGTCCCGGCCGTCGGCAAGGATTCTGCCCCCCGAAGGGAAAAGAAGCCCGGCAAGAAGATCAATCAGCGTGGTTTTTCCGCAACCGGTCTGGCCGACCAGAGCCAGAGAGGTGTTTTTCGGAAGTGTCAGCGAAATACCCGAAAAGACCTCTTCCCCTCCATAGGAAAACGCCAGATTCTCCAGGTGTATCTCCTTCCGGAAGGAGAGCTCGGGCGCATTCTCCTGCGGCGTCGTTTCCATTTGAATGCCGCTTAAATCATCGGAGATCTCATAGAAGAACGGCAGAGCCGCCCGCACCCGGGTCAGATAGTAGTGAATCCGGGAAACCGACGGCATCATGCGCAGAAGCACCAGTCCGAGAAACGAGACCTGAAGCGCAATCGACGCCGGAGAGATCCGGAAAAGCAGCAGCACCACAATCGTTCCCATTCCGAATACGATTGCCGCCGCTTCGATGAGAAAGCGCGGAATCTGGGAATAGAGGAACATTTTCCGTTCCGGTTCCTGCGCCTGCTCCTCCAGTTCGCGGCACTTTTCCCGGAAGACCTCTTCCCGTCCCGCGAGCTTGATTTCGCGCAGCGCCTCCATCGAAAAAAGAATGTAGGAGTTGAGACGACCGTTTTTCTTCAGACTCTCGATACTCAGATTCCGGACCAGACGGCGCATCAGCCGGTAGATCAGATACGATCCCGTTCCGCAGATTCCCAGCAGCGAGAGCGCCGTCACGGGCGCCAGCACAAAAACCGCCGCCAGCATCAGCAGAATCACCAGCGTTTCCGAAAACAGCATGACAAGACTGTTGGTCAGGTCGGAAATATTTCTGCACTGCTGCACCTTTGCCGCAAGTTCGCCCGTGGTTTTCGAAAGCGAACATTCATACCGCGTTCCAATGTATTTGGCGAGGAGATTCGCTCCGATTCTCGCCGTCAGCCCATACGCGAAACGAACCTGGCAGCAGGTAATCAGGTAGAGAAAGAGATTCTTCAGACAGAAAAACAGCACAATTCCGCCGCAGAGCACACTCAGGAAAAGAGGAAACGGCAGATCCCCAACCATCCGTTTGACCAGAATCAGAATCCTGTTCTGGTCAAAGAGTTCCGGCGAGAGAAAAAGCGCAATGACCGGCATGACCAGTCCGATTCCGCAGAGCTCAAGCAGTCCGCCGAAGAAGGCGGCCGCCGTGAGAAAGAGTACCGTGTACTTTTCCCGCGGCAGAAGGATCGCCCTCAGTCGGTTGACCAGTTTCAGCATGAGGCATCCCCGTTGTTCCGGTCGACCAGCGGATGACGGATGTAGGTACCGTAGACGGAACTGCGATAAGCTCCGTCTTCCCTCCGGCAGTCCGGGGCGAGAATGACCTTTCCTCCGCCTTCCGGAAGATCAATCGCAAACGCGGGAGTCGCAATCGAGGAGAGGGTCGCGCGGAACTCGTTCAGGATCTCCAGCCCCTTTGCGATACCGGTTGCAAAGTGGGAGACTCCCTCGATGGGATCAATGTGAAACAGATAGTGCGGTTTCACGCGGAGCGCCGCCAGACGTTTGAAGAGACGGCGCAGTGTATCGGCATCGTCATTGACTCCGGCCAGCAGAACCGTCTGGTTCAGCACGGGAATTCCGCTGGCGACCAGCAGGCGGCAGGCGCGTTCCGCCTCCGGCGTGAGTTCCTCCGGATGGTCGAAATGCGTGACGAACCAGAGCCCGTCGATCTTCGCAAGCTCCGAGACAAGATGTTCCGTAATGCGCTCCGGCTGCACGGCGGGCGCGCGGGAACAGATGCGGATGGTCTCCACGCCTCCCGCGGCGCGGATTTTCCGGGCAATCTCCAGCAGCCGGTCATCCCCCAGGACAAGCGGATCCCCTCCGCTTAAGAGGATGTCGGTGACCTCATGGTGCCCGTCCAGAAACGAACAGATCGCGCTAAGTTCGTCGGAGGAGAGGTGAAAACAGGCGGCGCCGTCGGCCCAGAGCCGTTTCCGGAAACAGAAACGGCAGCGGACAAAACACTCCGTCGTGGTCAGCACGACCGCGCGGTCGACATAGCGCCGGATCAGTTTCGGCACCGGACTCTGCGCCTGTTCGGCGAGCCCGTCGGACGAAAGTCCGGCCTCCTCCAGTTCGCGCGGATCCGGCAGATAAAGTTTTGCCACTGCGGCGGACCGTTCAGCAAGAGCGCCGCAGTATTCATTCACTTTCACCGGATAGCGCCGCTCCACCTCCGCAAGGCGGGCGGCCAGTTCAGTATTCATGAGCTCGGAACCCCGCGTTATCTGGTGATGGTGTAGACCCAGCCTTTGTCGGGATTCCAGGAGCGGCTCACTTTGATGGGATTGCTGCGTTTTTCCGTATTGGCGGAAAGTTTTGCAAGGATTCCCTCCAGCTCGTACTCCTGCGCGGAGAGGTTGGTTTTCGCCGCGATTTCCGCAGCCGTTCCCGAGATCGGAGCCAGTTCCGCGAACGTCGCTTCGGAATCGGTCAGCAGCTTGATGACGCCCTTGCTGGCCAGTTTGTAGGCCTGCACGCCGGGCTGATGGAAGGCGTTGATGTGGATCAGTTCGGCATAGGCCGCGACCGCCCGCTCATACAGCGCAATCAGCATTCCGACGTTGTATTCGTCGACACGGTTGATGCGAAGTTCGATCACCTGTCTTCCTTTTCCCCGCAGGGCATTGGAAAGTCCGGTGAGGAAGCCGTGGAGATAGTCCCCCATGGCGATCCCTTTGGAGATCGGGGCGGGAAGCGCGTCTTCGAGCACCTCGATGAAGGTGACGAAGAAGTCGTTTCGTCCGTCGTTCAGCTGCTGAATGAAGGCATGAGCGTCGGTTCCGCCCTTGTTGCCGAAGACGTTGAGTCCCTGATGAACCGTTTTTCCGTCAAGATCCTTCTCTTTTCCAAGGCTTTCCATGACCAGCTGCTGAAGGTAGCGGGACATAAGGATCAGACGGTCGGAATAGGGAACGATCACCATGTTCTTGTCGCCTTTCCCGTTTCCGGCCAGATACCACATGGTGGAGAGCATGTAGGCGGGATTGTGGGTCAGCTGCGCATTTCCGGTGAGCCGGTCCATATGGCAGGCTCCCGCGAGCAGATCCTTGAAGCGGATTCCGGCAAGCGCCGCGGGCAGATGCCCCACGATGCTCGTTTCG
This sequence comes from uncultured Victivallales bacterium, assembly GCA_944390735.1. GTDB lineage: Bacteria > Verrucomicrobiota > Lentisphaeria > Victivallales > UBA1829 > UBA1829. Next base: position 188,956 of record CALXRL010000074.1, read on the forward strand.
CTGGTCCGGCCGCCGATGGATTCCGCCATTTCAAACACCTTCAGCCATTTGGACCCGCGGGAGAGCTGATCCAGTTCGCTGTTCTTCATGGTGATGGCGCAGGCATGCTTTGCGAAATCGAGTCCGGCCGCGGCGTAGAAGTCCATGCAGGCCTTCATATTGTTCTTCGTTTCCTGCGTTCCGCCCGATTTGGAGATGTTGACGACGAGCGTTTTTTCCAGATCGGCCACCTGAAGGGCGTCGGCGAGTCCGGCGGTGTCGGTGTTGTCGAGAAAATAGATTTTGAGGTATCCGTTCCGCTGCGCGTCGGACTTTTCGTTCCAGTAGGGTCCGTTGATCGCCATCTGGAGAAGCTGGGGGCCGAGGGCGGAGCCGCCGATGCCGTTGATGAAGGCCGCTTCAAATTTCTTGCCGGTGGAACCGACGATTTTGCCCGTGCGGATCTGCTCGGCAAAGTTTTCGACATCCAGATACTCTTCCGATCCGGTATAGACGGAGCGGTCGGTGAAGTGGGTCACTTTTCTGTGCTCATCGGGATTTTTGATCTCTCCCCGTTCGATTTTCAGCATTTCCTCATGAACGGAAACGAACCGTTTGGCGAATCCTTCGATATCGGCATCGCTGAACTGCATGCCGGCGAAGTTGATCTGGAATCCGCTTTCTCCGTCCACAAAGGTGTATTTGTGACATCTGTCCGCCCAATTTTCCATTTTTTTTCTCCTGGAATAAGGTTTGTATGTTTCTGGTTGAACCTGAGTTCTGTTCCGGCGTTTTCCGGGGTTTCCCGGAGAAGCGCGTCGATTTTCCCCGGACCGGTTTCTCCCTGTCGCTGGGAGGAGCGATCGGAACTGCGCGCTTCCGCTGCGGTAATGTACACCGTCAAAGGCAAGAACGCAATTTTTTTTATGAAAAACGGATGCAGTCGGAACGAAACAATCCGTTCCGCGGCCTTTCGGAAGAGGAGAATCTTCCCGCAGAGGGGGCTGTCGTGTTCCCCGCAACGGAAAATTCCGCGTTCCCCGAACGCCAACGGCAATTCCTTCGCCGCCGACGATCCGTTCGACTTCTCCCGGGGATTCCCCGGACAGCTGATTCTTCTCTATCGGAAATACGGCGCTTCGGAGAGCGAACGGCATCTCACCACCCGCGCGATTCCCCTGCTGATGAAACAGCCGAAGGGATTTCTTTCCGAATATCTTCCGGCTTTGTCCGTTTTCGCGGGAAAGCCGCCTTTGCGGGAGGCGGTCCGGAAGTGCATGCGTCACTATCCGAGGACCGGAGACTGGCCCGGAATCCGTGTTCCCGCCCGGCTGGACAGGGTGCTCTGGAACGAGACGATGCAAATCTCGTTCCGGCAGTGGCGGAAACGGAACATCCGTTCCGCCTGATACGATCCGGAAACGCGGCAGCTCTCCATGGTTGTCGATGCTCTTCTGCTGTCCGGACTGATCCTCTCCGCAGATGCACTTCCGAAAAATGTTCTGCGCAACGGAAGTCGCGTTTCCGTTCTCCCGCGCGAAAATGGATGGGCCGTGCCTCCGGTGACGGGCGGAAACCGCATTCAGATTCAATTCTGACGATAGATTTTCTTTCCCGGGAAACCGGGAAAGCCGTCGTTCTCCCGCGTGACGCAGCCGCCGGTGTGCGGGAGAACGGCGCAGTCAGGAGCGGGGAACGGCCGTCTGTTTCCGGGGGGAAGCCGCCGCACTCGCGTTTGAGGCATTTCTCTTCGGCGCATTCGCCGCCGAGGCATTTGTCGTCTTTGTCATTGTCCCGTTCGGTGTGAAGGTGAGACGGATCTGTGCATTTCGGACCGCGTTTTTCAGTCGGATCGCGATTCTCAGCGGTTTGAGTCCCCCCTGATAACGGCCGGGAATCGGGACGGAGCTGAGCTCAAAGGCTTCCCCGCCGCTCTCGATGGAGACCAGAACCCTGCTGCCGGAAAATTCCAGTTCCAGCCGGTCCGGAGCGATTCTCCGGAATGTGCCGAACGCAATGACGGCCGTTTCAAACGATTCCGGCTCTGAAAATTCCACCGTGTCGGTGACGGTGAAGGACCCTCCGTTTTCCCGGGAGTAGAAGAACGACCGTTCCAAAGCGGTCATGCTGGGAACCCGGTACGCTTTGGCAAGATCCAGTTTCCAGAGGAAGGTTGCGGTCTCTTTTTTCTCCTCCAGCAGGCGTGCCGCGCTTTCTCTTCCGGTGCTCTGAAGCTGTCCGGCGGGCCGCGGAACCGGATGACCGAAGGAGTTCATGATCGGATTCCGGTAGCGTTCGGGACCGAAGGTTTTGGCGTTGTAGATCTCCGCTCCGGGATCGCCGGCAACCGGGATTCCATCCGCGACGACCGTGTAACTGCCGACATCATTGTGATTGTGCAGTTCGTCGTTGTGTCCGCCCTTGACCGCCGCGGCAATGCGGCAGGAGCGGCTGCTGCCGGGACGCAGGACCGCCACGGCGCCGTCCGGGAAAACGGAGACCTCCTCCCGGGGGGCGGAGAGGGGTGTTTCCGCCGCATCCGTCCGGCTCAGCTCCGCGGAAAGAAGCAGTTCGGGGAACCAGCCAAGGGGAGCCCGTTTTTCCGCCCGTCCCAGCAGAAGATCCCGGAGATCCAGATACTGCCGGGCAATGCGCGTTTTGTAATTGCAGTCGGCAAAGGCGGGGAGCCAGCCGTTGGCTATGACGATCCGTTCCGGATATGCGGCAGGAGCTCTGGTCGCGCGCTGTTCCAGAAGATTGATCCTGCGGTCGGTCGCCAGATAGAGCATCGCGGACAAATACAGATAGTGTCCGAATCCGTAATTCCAGTAGCCTGCTCCCTCGGTGCAGTAGCCGTCGGGAGGAAAGCTCTCCAGAAAGTTCCGGCTGTATTTCAGAACGGTGTCGATCATCCGGAGACGTTTCTCCGAATCGCTCTCCGCTGCGAGAACGGTTCCGGTAATTCCGGCAAGACAGACCGCGTTCCAGTTCATTTTCCGTTCCATCCACCAGAACGGCGCCCGTTTCCCCGTGCTGATCCGGTCAAAGGGGATCAGAATTCTCCGGTTCAGTTCCTGCTGGAGACGCTCGGCGGTCGCGGGCGAAAGATCCGGTCGGAAGAGTCCCAGAACCGTTGCCAGACGCCATCCCATCAGAGAGGACGCCAGATCAATCTCAATGCTTTTCCCCGTGAAATTCAACAGCTTTTTGTCATGCGCCGGAAGAACCCACGTCGGAAAGGAGCAGACCTTGAGCAGCAGCTCCTCCAGTTTCCGCAGATACGGTTGTTTTCCCGTTGCATACCAGGCGGTGGAGAGCATCGCGATTGCCCGGATGTACCGGTCGTTCACCGCCTGAAACCGGGTCCGGTTGCCGCTTTTCCGGAACTCCAGATAGAGATCGGGAAAGGGATTGGGAAGCTCCTCGTTCAACGCCCGGTCCGCACGCCGGATCGCGGTCCTGACGACTGGGGAGGCGATGAGCGCCTCTTTCTGTTTCGCCGTCAGATTTTTCCCGGCGAACCAGGGCTCCGCGGAAAGGGACTCTCTCAGAAGATCGGACGGATCGGCGGCGGAAAGGAGCATCGCCGGAAGGAGAAGAAAAAGGGAGAAAATCGCCTGCTTCATCGGATGATCCCTTCCTGTTATTTGTCGAGCGCCCACCAGTTCCGGCTCTGGGAGGAGGTGTACTGCGTGGCGTTATACTGGAATTGCGGAAGTTTTCTGGCGTCGACATGTCCATCGATCCACAACGCGTTCGCGTAATCGGAATGCGGAAACGCGATCAGATAACGGACCGCGGCTTTCGAGGCGGCATAGGTGTTCCACGTGGCAACGGAGGTCTGCCCCTGATCGGCGCCGCCATCGGCAATGTAGAGTTTCCCGGAAGGCGTTTTGATCCGGGAGATTTTGATGCCGCCGGCCCTGCCGCTTTCCGCCACGCTTCCGCCGCTGTAAACCGTTCCGGTAAAGAAATTGATGCCGTAGTTTGCCGAGAAATTCCAGCTGCCGCCTGGCGAATAGTAGAGCGGATTGGCTCCGCAGAGCAGCGGGCCCGGATTCGGCTTTCCCGAGTTGACCGCGGGAACCTTCGTTCCGTTGTTCATGAAGCCGTAATAGGCGAAATACCAGGCGGTGTCAAGGGTGGAGCTGCCTTTTTTGATAAAACAGTTCCGATTGTTGGTAATGAGATAATCATAGCTCTCGGAGGAGTAGAGCGCAAGTCCCTGGCCGATGCCCCGGAGGTTGCCTGTGCAGTGGATTGCGCGCGCCTTGTCTCTCGCCTGATTCAAGGCCGGCAGGAGGAGCCCGGCAAGAATGGCTATGATCGCGATTACAACGAGGAGTTCTATCAGTGTGAAATTCCGCTTTTTCATGTTTCATCCTTTCCCTTTGTTGTCCTTGGAAGGGCGCATCCCTTTCGCAGGATCAGTTCTCCGTCGATCAGAATCGGCTCATCCGATCCGGTCTCTCCGTTGAGCATATGCAAAAGCTGTTCCACAGCTTTGACACCGGCAGCGTGTCTAGGTTCCGTCAGGATGGAGTATCCCTGGAGGGATTTCCGGTTGAAGAGATCGCTTTCGCCCCAGATGATGACGGACAATTCCCTGGGAATGGCCGGCTGCATCTCCTCCACGAACTTCTGAAACGCGGCAAAATGAATGCTGGAAACAATCATGGCCGTCAGGCGAGGTCTCTGCTTCCAGGTCGTTGCGATGCGGTACCAGTTGGCGGGATCCGCCTGGGGCAGGGCAAGGATGAACTCCCTGGTGCTGCGGTTCTCCTCCCAGAGAAAGATCTCGCGCAGAGTCTGCTGACGTTCCCGGAAGACCTCCTGTCCGGGCAGATAATCGATCAGCAGAATCTCCTGATGACCGATGCCGCGCAGAAAACGCCCCGCCTGTCGCAGCGATGCCGCATAGTCGCAGCTGATCGAGGGAATGCCTTCGATTTTCCGGTTGATGAGAACCTGCGGGACCCCGTTGTCGCGGAGAACGGCTGCCAGATCCCGTTTTTCCGGCAGGATGCGATCCCAGATCACCGCGCTGAATTCTCCGCTGCGCCAGCGCTCCAGCAGATGTTCGCAGTCCTTTTTCTGATCCCCCGGAACCATGCTCCAGCCATGCAGATATCCCTCGTCCAGAACGCTGCACAGAAGCTCCCGGTCGAACAGCGGACTTCCCGCCGGTGTCCCCGAGTATTCCGGAAACAGAAGCAGAATGGTTTTCGATCCGGACTTTTTTTCCGGTTGCGTCCGGCTCGCCGGATCCAGTACAAAGGTTCCTTTTCCGGGGATCCGGGCAATCAGACCGCTGGCGCAGAGCATCCCCAGCGCGGAACGCAGGGTCTGAAAACTGACTCCCTTCCGTTTCGCAAACTCCAGCTCCGGAGGAAACCGGTAGCCGGGAGGAAAAACACCGGAAAGAATGTCCTGTTTCAATTCCCGGAACAGAATGTCTTTTTTGAACTCCAGATTCATGGCCGGTCAGCGCCTTTTTTTGTCTGATACTATCAAATACTATCCGATACTATTAATTATATCAGATTCTTTCTCTTTTGTCAAGGGGGGAAGGAAAAAAAGCGTTTTTTCAGAAACTCCGCGCTGTCGGGGAGAGGGGACCGGAGGAGAGCGCCCTATTCCGATGCCGCTGCGGAAGAGGGATTTGGAAGGGGAAGCGCTCTTCGGAAAAGCGGGAGTTCGTCGTAGACATCCTCGCTGATATGAACCGGCTGAAGATGTCTGGAGACCGTTCTGCGGGAGATTCCAAGCATTTTGGCAAGATCGTTGACGCCGAGTTCTTCAAAAAAGAATCTCGCCCGGATCGTCCGCCAGCGCAAGGGATCCCCCGCGGAGAAGTCTGCAAGGGCAACCATGCGCCGTGCCGTGAGAATCCGAGCGTTGGCCGCCTGAAAACCCCGGGTTTCCGCAATCCAGCCCTGTTCCAGAAGTTTCTGCGGAGTGACAAAGGATTCCTCCGTATTTTGTCTGCCGTCCGCTGGAGGAATTGGACGTTTTTTCACGCCCTCTTTCCTTGGAGAATCGGTTTCCATGCTTTCCATTGATTTCTTTTCTGCTTCCGTGGTGTCCATGAGAACTCCTTTCTGTGAGGGTTGTCGTTCTTTTATTTTTTTATGCCGTATAGCATAAAATGAATCAAAAAAAACCTCCTCCTTCTGTTTTTTCGGCCATTTTCCTTATAATTTAGCGGAAAAAGGTCCAGAAACAGACCGAGATCCGATTGCAGGATAGTATATGCTATCTAGCATAAAAAGTCAAGAGGGTTTCCGGAAAAAATTGAATTTTCTTCAGGAGAGCCTATATTTCCGCAGAATACATTTATTTCCGGAGCGTTCAGTTATGAGTTGGATTGAGAAAACAAGAGAAGCATTTGCAAAAGCGGTCGAAAAGGAATACAATCTGAACCGCTATGCGGAGAAAATTGGAGTGTCCTATTCGATAGTGAACCGGTTGAGGAGCGGGAAGACGCAGTTCGAGAAGCTGGATCTTTCCACGTTTTTCCGTCTTTTTCCGGAGATGAAGATTTATTTTTTCCGGGAGGAGTATCCGGAAAAGCACAGTGTAAAAATGAATACAATTGAGGTTGGGGGGCATATGTCGGGGATGATTCTGCAGAATCAGAGGAATGAGTCGCAGAAGCCGATTTCACTGAAGAATGAACATTCGGGGGAGGGGAAGGAGACGTCGTCCGGGCTGGATCCTGTCCGGCTGGCCAGAAATCTGCGCAGAGACACTCGATTCACTGCGGAGGAAAAATTGAGATTTCTGGATTTCCTCGACGAACAGAAATAAAATTCCTCATCGGTTCAACGATAATTTCCGGTAACCAACAACCAAAAGGAGGTTACCGTGAAGTTCAGACTCTGCAACATCAAAGTCGAAGGCAATGTTGAACAGCCCATCACCCAGACATTCATCATCAATTTGAAATGGCTCGCGCTGGCGATCGTCGTTCTGACGGCGGCGGGAGTATTTCTGTATCTCTGGCGCAGCCGATCCGTCGACTCGGAGCGATACTGGCTGACCGAAAGCACCGGAAGAATCCACAAGGAGGGGTGCATGTATTATCAAAAAACAAAAGGCTTTTTTGTGACAGGACGCAAAAATTATCGTCTTTGCAGGAAGTGTTTTGGAATCGAAGGAAAATCCGGGAAAAAATAAAACCAATCCAAAAACAATGAAATTCAAATTACAAATGCCGGATCGGGGAAACGGGTCCGAAAATCCTATTCCCTTCAAAAAAGGAGAGGGTTTCCCGGTTCTGATTCCGGCTTTGATTTGAAAGACTCATGATGGAAGAAAAACGTTCTCCCCGTCATCTGCTTGTGAATCAGAGAGATGCGGGGAGATGTCCGACCTTCGGAAAATGGGTTTTCTCTGAATTTTTCAGGGGATTTCGTCGAAGACGCGGACATGGTCGATTTCGAAATAATCCGGCAGGCATGCATTGTCCAGGATGGGGTCATACGTTCCGGTTTCCCGGTAGCCGTGACACTCGGTGGAGATCAGGATGAACTGTTCGGTTTCGGAGACCGGGCCGATGGAGATGCTTCCTTCCTTCAGCCAGTTGGCGTTTTCCTTTTCTTTCATAATTTTTTTCAAAGAGGCTTTTTCGGGGGGGAGGACGGTTCCGATCAGTCTGCGGTCCGCGTAGAAGCGGTAGCCGTCGGGGCTCCAGTCGACGCCGTAGGTATGCCATCCGTCTTCGGTTTCCTTCCAGTCCCAGGAGAAGTGTCCGGAGCCCTGATAATTTTTTCCGTAGCCGCCCCAGAGATTTCCTCCGATGATTTTTCCATCTTTGTACTGGCGGTAATTTTCCATGATATCGCATTCGACTCCGGCATATTTCGGGTTTGGGTGGGAGCCTATGCCGGGGGCCTGGAGCCAGAAAGCGGAGTGCCAGCCGTCGCATTTCGGGTGACGGCAGCGGATTTCATAGTATCCGAATTTATGGAGAAAGCGGGGTTCTTCCAATTTTCCGAATGGCCAGAATCCATTGGTGTCTTTGGGGGTATCGAAGGTGAGGGAGGCGGTTTGAAGGTGGGGGGAGCAATAGATGCCATCCTTTTTGATCAGGTGGAGTTGGAGATGGCTTTTGCCGTCGAGGATGACGCCTTCTTCGGTGAATGCGGGAAAGCGTTTTCCCCAGAAATTGAGTCGAAAGCCCCATTTTGAGTGATCGAGTTCTGTTCCGTCGAATTCATCGTTCCAGACGAGTTTCCAGTTTTTGTCTTCGGGGAGGAAGCTGTCCGCGTGTTGGTTTACCTGAAAAGTTTTCATTTCATCCTTTCTTTTTTCCGTTTTATGACAATATATTCCATTTTCCCAAGCAAAGAGCTTTTTATAAACAGAAAAAATATTTAAAAAAATAAAAAAATATTTGGAAAACTAAAAAAATGTCTGAAAGGGCGTGGAGCCGGAGGCTCGGTGCAGGTCTGTGACCTGCTTCGGTCCAGCTGAATAAGCTGGTCGCCCATAGGGCGAAAGAAGAGAATAGAGACAGGAAGCGAATGGGGAAAAGATTTAATATGAGAAAAGAAAAAAAAATAGGAGCCGGAGGCTCGGTGCAGGTCCGTGACCTGCTTCGGTCCAGCTGAATAAGCTGGTCGCCCATAGGGCGAAACATCCTGATGAATTTTGAGTAGGAATATTTTTTGCTTCGCAAAAAGATTTCGTGCTTCGCAAAAAGATTTCGTGCTTCGCACGACCAGCGTCTCGCCGCTGGACCGCGACAAGGACACAGTCCTTGACCCGAGAAAAATGCTGTGCATTTTTCCGTATCTCAAACTGAAAATATCAAAATTGTGTGGAACGGTCGCTCAGAAGCCCCCATATAGATCGTATGAAATGAACAAAAAAAACCGTCCGGGGAACTCCACCGGACGGTTAAAATCAAACGTTGCTAATTACTTAAGCGCATTCCCGGAAACCTGAACCGATTTCAGAGAAATCAGGAAAAGCCAGGACGAAGACGTCGCACTGGAAAGATCCGTAACACGGGTCGCTTCAAGCGCCGCCGCTTTCTTGCTGAGCATGCTGACCGCATTGTCAAGACGAACCGTATCTTTGAAAACCGCACAGGATCCCGGCGTCGCCGTGCTTCCCGTGAAAAGCGGCAGGATTCCGAAGAGATAAATTCCCCAGACATCACCATTGAGATGCGCAATGGTTTGCAAATCATTGCTTTCCGAGAGTTTCATGTCATGCAGATTGGTCCCCGTCGTAACGGAGGAGCATGCGGTGAAAAGGACGGAGAGTGTGACAGCCATGGCAGCCGCAAAGACTTTTTTCATCATTTTCTTGATTCCTTTTTTGTTGATTTGAACTCTTTCGAACAGAAATCTCAAGACAATTTACATCACATTGCGCATGATGCAAGTCTCAAATTCTTATTTCTCGACAAGAATATTGTCGATGAGGCGGGTTTTCCCGAAATACGCCGCGACCGGGAACATCATTTTCCCCCCGATCCGGGAAATCGGTTCCAGCGTCTCCGCATCAACCGCTTCGACATAGTCCACAACCCCGTTTGCTCCTTCGATCTCCGCACGGAGCCCCCCCAGAAGCCGCTGCAAATCCGTCTCCCCCGCCTCGATCTCCGCTTTCAGCCTGCCAAGCCCCCGGGAAAGGGAAAGCGCATTCCTGTGCTCCTCCTCCGAAAGATATTTGTTCCGGGAACTTCTGGCCAGCCCGTCTGCTTCACGGACAATCGGAGAAATGACAATCCGGATCGGGAAATTCAGATCCCGCACCATGCGTTTGATGATCCGGGCCTGCTGCCCGTCCTTCTGCCCGAACACCGCCAGATGCGGCAGCGTCGCCAGAAAAAGTTTGGCAACAACAGTCGTCACTCCACGGAAATGAGTCGGCCGCGTTTTTGCGCAGAGCCCGCGGGAAAGTTTCTCCTCAACAACCCACGTGGAACTGTCCTTCGGATACATTTCCTCCGCGGACGGCGCGAAAACCGCATCCACCTTTTTCCCTTCGCAGAGCGCCGCATCCCGTTCGAAATCCCGCGGATATTTGTCAAAATCCTCGTTGGGCCCGAATTGAGTCGGATTCACAAAAATGGTGACGACAACGGCGTCGGCCCCGGATTTTCTCGCCGTGTCGATCAGCGAAAGATGCCCATCATGCAGAAATCCCATAGTCGGAATGACGGCAATGACGGCGCCGGAACGCCGTTTCTCATCCGACCACGCCTGCATTTCCGCAATCGTTCTGATGATTTTCATTCTGTTTTTTCACACTTTCATTGATTGGCCTTGCGGATTCGTTCCGCAACGGATTTTTCATAGGCGTCGAAATCCTTGATTTCCACTTGCGCCACGCCGCTTTCGATGGCGGCTTTTGCCACACCGGCCGCCACACGGGGCACGACTCTCGGATCAAAGGGTTTCGGAATCACATAGGTGTCTTTCAGAGGCATGTCACCGTCGAAAACGCCGTTCGCAGCGTCCGTCGGATAGGCTTCTTGAAGAATGGAAAGAATGTCCGCAGGGATCGGTTCCGAAGCAATCTCCGCAAGGGCGCGGGAGGCCGCCAGTTTCATCGCTTCATTAATATCGGTTGCCCGCACATCGAGCGCTCCGCGGAAGATGCCGGGGAACCCGAGCACGTTGTTGACCTGATTCGGAAAGTCGGATCGCCCGGTCCCGACCACGGCTGCTCCGGCTTGTTTGGCCTCCAGCGGATGGATCTCGGGATTCGGATTGGCCATGGCGAAAACCACCGCACCCTTGTTCATGGTCGCAACCATCTCCCCGGTCAGGGCTCCGGCAACGGAAACTCCCATGAAGACGTCCGCTCCCCGGATTGCCTCAGCAAGCGTCTTTTCCGGAATGGGCCGGGCAAAACGCGCCTTCTGCGCATTGAGATCGGTCCGGTCGCTCCGGATCGTTCCTTTGGAATCGCAGAGAATGAAGTTTTCGCGTTTTGCTCCCGCGGCAATGTAGTATTCCGCACAGGCGATTCCGGCGGCTCCGGCGCCGTTCATCACAAATTTGCAGTCCTCAATCTTTTTGCCGACAAGTTTCAGGGCATTGAGAATTCCCGCCAGCGAGATGATCGCCGTTCCATGCTGATCGTCATGGAAAACGGGAATCGACATCTGTTTTTTCAGCGTGGTTTCGATTTCAAAGCAGGCGGGCGCGCCGATGTCCTCCAGATTGATGCCGCCGAAAGAGGGTTCCAGATATTTGACCGCCTCAATGACCTTCCGCGGATCGGTTTTGCCGTTCTCCTGAAAAACGGAGCCCAGACAGATGGGAATGGAATTGATGTCGGCAAATTTTTTAAAGAGAACGCTTTTCCCCTCCATGACCGGCAGTCCCGCCTCGGGTCCGATGTTGCCGAGTCCGAGAACCGCGGTTCCGTCGCTGACAACCGCGACGCAGTTTCCGCGACCCGTGTATTCCCAGACCGTTTCCGGGTGATCGTGAATCTCCATGCAGGGAACCGCCACCCCCGGCGTGTAGGCCAGGGAAAGATCATACTGCGTGTTGCAGGGCTTGGACGGCTGCATCGTCAGTTTTCCATGCGGATTCTGTTTGTGGTACGCAAGCGCGTCCTGTGCAAGTTTGGCTTTGGGATCGGGATTGGACATGATTTCCTCCGGGTTGTTTTTCTGAAATCAGACGACTAATTTTCGAACAGGAATGCCCCGCGCCGCAAGATACTCCTTTGCCTGCGGGACCGTGTAGGTGCCGAAATGGAAAATGCTGGCCGCAAGCACGGCGTGCGCATTGCCTTTGGTAAAGACCTCATACAGATGTTCCAGCGTGCCGGCGCCGCCGGAGGCAATGACCGGAACGGAAACGGCATCGGCAATGGTTCGGGTCAGCTCCAGATCGTATCCGTTCTTGGTACCGTCGGCATCCATGCTCGTGAGGAGAATTTCGCCCGCGCCGAGTTCCACCCCTTTCCGGGCCCATTCGACGGCGTCGATTCCGGTGTTGCGTCTTCCTCCATGGGTGAAGACCTCCCAGCGGAGCTCGCCGGGAACGCGCCGCGCGTCGATCGCCAGGACAATGCACTGCTTGCCGAACCGCTCCGCTCCCGCCCGGATCAGGTCGGGATTGGCAACGGCGGAGGAGTTGACGGAGATTTTATCCGCGCCGGAATTCAGCATTCTGCGAATATCCTCGACCGTCCGGATGCCGCCGCCGACGGTGAGGGGAATGAAAACATTTTCCGCGGTCCTGCGCACAACATCGTACATCGACGAACGGTTGTCGCTGGTCGCGGTGATGTCGAGAAAGACGAGTTCGTCGGCTCCCTGCCTGTCGTATTCAATTGCCGCTTCGACCGGATCGCCCGCGTCGATGAGGTTGACAAAGTTCACGCCTTTGACAACGCGCCCCCCGGTGACGTCGAGGCACGGAATGATTCGTTTTGCCAGCATGGTCCCATCCTTGCGTTCAGAAGTTCTGTGTTCAAACGGTAATGTATCACGGAAAACGGAAAAAGTCTATCCGTTTTCCGCAGAAAAGAGGGACAATCCCGGAGGGGCGGTCTCTTTTTCCCCTCCGGAAAACCGGCGGACGGCTCCATGGGGATTTATCGGGCCGTCTTGAAATATTCCATCAGGGCGCGCCCGATCACCTGTTTTCCCCGTTCGCCGGAGTGAACATAGTCGCGGCTGTACCACTCATGCGGTTTGCCGGAGGCGTAGAGCCAGGTGTAGGTCGGCGTGGAGAGATCCCAGAACGCCACGCGGTTGCGGCGCGCCATGGCCGGAAGCGTCTTCGGATCGTAGCTGTCAAGAACATGACGGTCCCTGGAAAGATCCCATTTCTGAACGGGAAGGGGCTTCCCGGGATCCGCCTTGTCCCACGGCCGCGTGTCAACCGAGAGCGGCGCGCTCAGAAGAAGGATTTCGACGTCCTTGTAGTGGGCCTTCGCTGCGCGGATCACCACTTCGATCGCCTCGGTTCCGTTCGGATAATACGGTTTGCGGTAGTTGGATATGCCGCCGATAACCAGAAGATCGGGTTTCTTTTCATCCAGCACATATTTTTTGAACTGGTCCGCCTGACAGTAGAACCAGCAGCCGGTGCTGCCGCGCATGGAGATGGTGAAGTCGAATTCGGAATTCGGAAATTCCCGCTTCAGAAGCGAATGAAACTGCGAATGAAAGGTATCCTGCATAATGCTGTCGCCAAGCAGCAGAACATGCCAGGGTTTTCCGGAGTGCAGAGCGGCTCTGGTTTTCGGAAGAAGATCCATGGCGTTGGCCGGCGCTTTGAAATTCAGGGGCGGAAGTTCCCGGAAGACGCGGTCGCAGTATTCGGCCGCTTCGGCGGCGGAGGCCCGTTCCACACGCAGATTCCACGCGCGGAGACCCGTCTGCGACTGAAAGAACACCCGGATGGAAGCCACTTTCGGCATGGCGTAGATGACCCGGTCATAGGAGCGGCGGCCGCCGGGATAGAGAACATCGTAATTGTCGGGAAGAAGGGTGCCTTTGGAATCGTAGAAATCGACTCCCTGATAGGCGCGGTCCCGGGTCTCGGCATCGAACCGGATCCGGTAATAGGCCGCTTCGCCGGGCTTCTTGTCCAGGGGGATGCGCCGGGAGAGAAGTTTGCCTCCCTTGTCCGGATAGTAGCCTTCAAATTCATTGTAGGTCAGTCCCTTTCGGGGAGCGGAGGCTTTGAACTCCCAGCCGGGGAGCTTGTCGGAGAGGGGACCGCTGAACGAGGCCAGCGGAGCCGCCGTCAGATGGACCGCCGTCAGAACGGCGGCGGAGGCAATGATTGATTTCCACATGTTCCATGTCCTTTGTCTGAGGGTGAAATTCCTGATGTCATTCGAACTCATGTACCATAGCATCCGCTTCGCATTCTTCCAGAGGCGTTTTTTCTTTTTTCCGCTGTTATGTAAAATTCAAGGGACTGAACCCCAGATTTCACGTTTTTTTTGTTTTTTCACGTTTTCTAAACTCATTTTTGTCTTTTGAAGACAAAAATCCACCCTCTGCAATTTCTTGCAGTCCTTTCTATGTAAAACTGTTTCTGCTTTACTTTTCGATCAAAAAATCGGACACTGTTATTGGCGGCGGACTGATCATCATAAGAAGCCCGACGAGAATGGGTCCCCAACTCGTC
>CALXRL010000075.1 GCA_944390735.1 uncultured Victivallales bacterium
GCAAGTGGCTCGAAGACGTTCTGCCTCGTTTGAATTCCACTCCGGCGGGACAGATTGATTTGCTGATCCCCAAGGGAGAAGCAAAGTAGTCAATGAGCTCGGGCTCGTTATTATGAAGAGGGAAATGCCGTCGGGCGGTCATCATAGCCCGACGGCATTCATTTTGTGGCCATTTTCCCCTTCGAAAAAATCTCCCCTCGATCCACCATCACCATGGGGCTGGCTGGGCGCTTACTGACACGGGGAGTACGGCAGAGCCCTTCTCCGGCGGATCCGGAAAGTCAGAATGCGGTCGCCCGACTCGCTTCTCTCCTCCGGAGACTCTGGAAGAGATTGCCGCATTGCCTGCCGCCTCCTCCGCCTTTGCCTTCTCCAAAGCCCGGCGGAACGTTCGCACAGACATTCCGCCGGGGCTTTCCGGAAAAGACGGAATTTCCCCTCCCCTTTCCCCCGTGGAAACGGACCGCCATTTTTTCGGACGGACAGACCTGGAAGCGCCTTTTCCTCCTCCCCGCCGCAGCGGATCGGGAACCAGAAATGAGCCGGCAGACTTGCAAAGGACGGAAAAGCGGAGTAAAGTAAGAAACGCCCCCTCCTCCCGCCCTCCGGCCGGGGAAGGAATGAACCGGAACCAACGCCGAAGCGCCAGCCGCATCGGTCAACTTTCAGCAAACAGAGGCGAACAGCGCCATGCGGCAAACCACCACTCTGACCAACGAAGTCCGCGAACGGATCGTGGAAATGATTCTGGACAGCGCCCGGAATCCCGGAGAACGATTTCTCTCGCTGCGCCATCTTGCCAAAAAGATGGAATGCAGTCTTATGACCGTGGTTCAGGCCGTGAAACCGCTGATGGCAGAGGGAATTCTGGAAGCACGTCCCAAATCGGGACTCTTCATTGCCCGGCGTCCGGAACATTACCGGACAATCAACAGCGGAGGCCATGTCCGGACCCTTTATTATTTTTATTACTCGTCCGCACTGTTTCTGGACAGCTATCACTGCGACATTCTGCACTACCTGAATCATCAGGCCCGAAGAAAACAGTGGAATTTTCAGGTCAGCGACCTAGCCGATCCGGATTCGCTCAGCCGGGCGCTCTGCGATTCCAGCGCGGCGGGAATCGTTTTTCCTGCGGCGCCGCGGGGGTTCAAAACGTTTGAAATGCCGCATCATTCCTCCGTGCCGCTGATCTCCTATGGAATTGACGCCTTTTCCAGCTGCGCCGGAGTCTGTGTGGACAATTTTCAGGCGGGAATGGATCTGGCGGCCTATCTGCTGAACCACTCCTACCGGAAACAGATTTTCATTACCACGCGCACTCCCGGCTGGTCGGAACAGATGCGCATCGCCGGAATCCAGGAGGAACTGGCAAAACACTCTCTTGCTCTGCATGCCATTCTTCCCTGGTCCATCAACGGGGAGATGGAGGCGGTCACCTCTTTTCTGAAACACATCCGCAATACCGGAGAACGGGCGGCCCTCCTCGTCAACAACTGCTCCATGGCAATGGAAATCATCGCGGCAGCCGGATGTATGGGACTCCGGATCCCGGAAGACCTGGGAATCGTCTCCTTCATCACCAGACAGGCCGAGGAGCGCAGCTCCTCCATCACCCGCATGGATTTCTCCCGGGAAGAGATGGGAAAGGCCGTCATGACCCTGCTCACGCATCCGGAGCTGACCCGGAACAAAGTTCTTCTCTCGCTCCGATTGAAACTGATCCGGAAAAACTCCATTCTGGAACGACACTGATATTCCATCCCGCACATCAGCCCCTCATCTGTTCTATCTTTTAGAACAGATTCCGTTTGCGACGCGCTCTTTTCCAGAACAGATCCCTTGACAATTCTCCGCCGATCTTCTATAATGATAATCAAAAGGCCGAACCCTTTCTTCCAAAAAAACAGACAGGAAATCAGCAATGAGGAAAACAGACAGACAAATTTTTCCCGGAAATCCCGGGATGGCAGGACATGGACGATTCTTTTCCATGATCGAACTTCTGATTGTGATTGCTCTGATAGCGATTCTAGCGGGACTTCTTCTTCCGGCACTGAATGCGGCACGCGCCAGAGGACTCCGGCTCAGCTGTCTGAGCAACATGAAACAGATCGGCCTTCTGTTCACCCTCTATCAGAATGCCTTCAACGACTTCATGCCGCTGGTGAAGAATTCGACGGAAACCCGCTGGTGGTCGGACGAACTGGCCGACGGAGGTCTGATTGAATATTCCGTGGCGGTAAGCGTAGTCGGTCCGAACGCCGTCAATCTTCTGAACCGGAAACGGGCGCGCCTGTACTGTCCGCTGGTTCTGCCGGAGAAACTCTGGTCGTATGCGATGCTCGGAGGAGCCAACGGCAAAGACGCCAGCGGAGGTTATCCACCACACAACCGTCATATCCGGCTCTCCGCCGCAAAACGCCATTCCCTCAAAATCGCCCTGCTGGAAGGCGCCCAGAAAGGAATCACCTGGGATCAGCTGGATCTTCAGTTCGACTGCGCAACTCCGGAATCCCGTCCGCTCTCCATGACCGCGAAAACCCATACCGACGGAGCCAATTTTCTCTTTCTGGACGGACATGCCTCATTTGAAACATACGGTTTTCTCTACTATCGGGGAAGTCAGACCTCTCTCCGGGAACATGTCTTTCTGGATCCGTGACCGGAGACATTCAAACCGGCTCCCGTCGCTTCCTCCTGCGGATTCCCTGCTTTGAAACCGGGACAACCGAACCGGCAGCCGCGCTTCCCCTGTTCAGACAATTCCGTTTCCCAAAAACACAACGATATAAAACAGAAAAGGATGCAGACTTCATGAAACGAACACTCCTTCCCCTTCTCCCCCTGCTGACCGCAGCGCTTCTCATCGGAGGAGAACAGAAACTCCAGGGAGACTTCCGTGCCTGGAACTCCGGCCGCACGGCTCCGGAGGGCTGGTTCTCCACCGGGAAAAGCGGAAAATGCACTCTTCGAACCGATGAAACCAACCGGCAGCACATGCTGGTCACCCTCTCCGCGGGGAACGAGGAGGCCATCCTTTGTTCCACCGCTCTTCAGAATGTGAAAGCAGGTGAGACGGTCTCCATTGCCGTCGAACTCAAAGGGAAAGGCTCCGCGGGAGTCAAACTGTTCCTGTACGATGCCGAACGGAAACATCTTGCCACCCTCTCAAACGGCACTTATGCAAAAGAGGAGTTCCGGAAATTTCAATGGCGCTTCCGCATCAGCCGGGAGTACGCATCCGCCCGCACGCCCGGAAAAAAAGCAGCACCCGCCTTCTGCCGCGTGGCTTTTTTTGCCGGGAAAAATTCCACCATTGAATTTCGGACCATCCGTGCGGAAGTTTCATCGGAGCGGAAACCATGAAAATCCAAAATTTTCGTCTCTCCGCGTTGATTTCTCCATTCAAACAGGAAAGAAAAGCCATGATCCCGCAACCGCTGCTGCATGGAATTGTGTTCATCTGTTCCATCTTGATTTTCCTGATTCCCGATATCGCCGAAGCGTCCGAACCGGAAAAATATACTCTGAAAGCGGAGGAATGCCGACAGGGCGACCTTCTTCGCTGGAACGGACGGGATGGACTCCGGCTCAGCTCCACTCCCGGAAGCTGCTGCATTCTGAAATTCAAAGGAGAAAAACTGAATGCTCTCATAAAATACCGGATTGACCGTCTGGAACTTCAGCTCGGGATTCAACATCTCCGCATCCGCAGCGGGATTCCCAGACTCGAGGTCCGGCCCCTGCTTGGAACGAAGAGAAAACCGGGAGAGGAACTGCGCGAAAAGGTTGATTTTGCCTCTCCGGTCGCCGTAATTTCTCTTTCCGCCGGACACATCGGAGAACGGGTGGCCATTCCTCTGGATCATGCCGATGCCGAAACGGAACGCCGGATTCTGAACAACGGCGTTCTGATCCGTCTGGTTCCGGACGGGAAGGTCTCCGCCGGTCTGGAGTTCTACACAGGGCGCCCGGCCGGAGTCGAGTACTCCTGGTGGTTCCGGCACATGCCGGCCCTGCGCATTCACTACACGAATCTGACAGGGAAACTGGCGCTCTATCCGAAACAGCGGATTCAGAAAGGAAAATTCGTCTCACGGCGGGGCGCGGATTTCTTTTACGACGGGAAAAGCATCCGCTTCTCCGGAATCAACGTCTCGATCAACAACTTCCGTTCCTACGAGGACATCGACGTCTTTCTGGACCGGATGGGCGCCATGAATCTGAATGCCATCCGTCTCTGGGCAAGCAAGCTGGGGCCGTCCGGCAACAACTCCGCATTCTACACGCCGGAATCAACCCGCAGAAAAGAGATGGTCCCCTCCCGGAAAGGAGACAACTCCGCGGCGGATTATTATGACTATCTGACCGCAAAATGCCAGGAACTGGGAATTTTCATACACAATACGTCGCTCGGCAGTCACACGCCTCCGATGAAATACTATCCGGGCAATCCGTATGATCTGGAGGACCGTCCGCAGAATCGTTCCGACACCTATGTGTCGCTGCATTATCAGAACGACGCCATGCTTTTTCTGGACGACCTCTATCTGGAAGCCCGGATTCGTCACATCCGGAATTTTCTGAACCGCGTCAATTCCTATACCGGCCAGCGTTATGCGGAAATGCCGGTCTTCGCCACCTGGGAACTCGGCAACGAAGTCCACTTCAATGTTCAGGTTTTCAGCGGCAACGTTCTCAAACGCATGAATCCCTGCGTGGGAAACGCATTGACCAGACGCTGGAACGATTATCTCCGGAAAAAATACCGGACCGGAGACGGCGTTCGGAAAGCCTGGGGAACCCTGGATCCCGGCGAAGATCTGGAACGCTCGACCATTCTTCCCCTCCCCGATTACGATTCCTGGCAGAAATATCCCGAACAGCGCATGCTGGATCTGGTTGATTTCACACAGCAGCGTTTCCTTGCAGTCTACCGGAAACTGGAAGAGACCGCCCGCTCCTGCGCACCCGCCGGAATCGGCATCCATCAGGCGCCGATCACCCACACGACCTTTGCCGATCACTGGAACCTGAATGCCTTTTACGCCTCCACACAGGGGGATTTCGCATCCGGAGGCATTTATCAGGCATGGTACACGCAAAACCGGAAGAATCCCTGGTATCCCTACCGCCCGATGTTCGCGGAACGAGCGTATTTCTATTTTCTGAACCTCATGACGAGGAAAGATCAGCCGTTTCTGGTCTACGAACACAGCTATCAGGGACACTACGGCTATCCGGCTGAGTGGTGTCCGGCAATTCATTTCGCAGGAGCCGGAGCGGGATGGGATGCAATCTACCTGTACGGATATCTGGGCAACGGGGATCTGGCACACCCGCTGAACCTCCGCGATCTGCCGCTTTATCAGGGGCCGAGCAAGCTGATTCCGCTTTCGCAGACGCCGGCGCCCTTCCGCAGCGGGGATTCGGTAAACATGCACTTTTATCACGAGGAGACCCTGGCCTCCAATGCCGTCTCCGCCCAGGCGTTTCTCAATGGACTGAAACCGAATGCACAGGAACTGACGGTCCGCTACGGTCCCTCGGCCTATCAGCATTTTGCATGGAGACGCTATCAAGTCGGAAGTTCCTATCCGCTGATGATGGCCAGCATCCGGAACAGACTGCAATTTGAATTTGATCCGGAACAGAAGGCCGCTCAGACTCTTTCCGCCCCCCTGCCCCGGCCGGACGGAATCGGATGGGAACCCGTGGTTCCGCCTCGAATTGATTTCTGTGACACAAAAGAGATCGTGAAGGCATCGCCGGATATCACCTGGGCTCCCTCCAGACAATATTTTGCGGTGGATTGTGCGCACTCCAAGATTGTGACGGGGTCCATTCCGAACGGATTCACATTCCAGGATGGAGTATCCGTCGGTGCGATGAACCATCCGTTTGCCTTCTTCGGGGTCAGTTCGAGGGATGGGAAACCCATTGCCCAGTCCGAAGAACTGATTCTGACCATCGTCGGAAGAGCCCGCAACACCGGTGAAAAAATGAATCTGGAGAAACCCTTTTCCATCAGTTATCTCGGCGTTTCGGACTGTCTGGAAAATTTCGGCACCGCCCCGGTTCTCCACGACCGATTCAAAACCGTTGTGACTCTCCCGGTGAAAAACCGGATCATCCGCTTTTACAACTTTGAAGGCTACTGCTTCCGCGAAGAGCCTTTTGACGGAAGCGTCCGGATCTCCGATCAGGAGCCCCTTTATCTCGCCGTCATCACCAGGAAGGAGCGTTGAGAAAACGCTCCTCCCGACCGGGAAATCCCTCGGGAGAGAAAAACGTGTTTCATACGTTCAAGGGCGAAAGTCCTCCTGAAAAAGAGAAGACGAGTCACTCGTTCAACGCGTTTCTCCCGAAGGGAAATCCCGGAGGTCCCTGCGCTCCGCCCTCCCCTTCAGGCGTGGCGTCACAATTGATGCAGGAGAGTTGTCTGCGTCCGCCGTCTTTCCGAAAAAACCGCCCTTTGCGCGTCCCTGTTTGCACCGGAACCTTGACAGAACAGAAATCCATTGCTATATTTCCCTGCCATGTACGGTCGGTGCCCCCTTGAAAATATCGAAAATGGATTGTTAAGGAGCTCCCTGCATGAGAACACATGATTTCCTGCTGATTATCTTCTGTGCCGCCCTTCTTCCCCTCTTCTCTCCGGCCGGGGAATGGATTCTCTTCCAGACGGCTCCCGCCAATCGGAATCGCTGGGCCTCCGAATTTTTTCCTCTCGGCAACGGCGCGCTGGGTGCGATGCTGAACGGTGGAATCGAAGAGGATGTGCTCCAGCTGAATCTGGATTCCCTCTGGACCGGAGACGAAAATCAGAAGGAACGCGGGGCCCGTTCCATGGGAAGATATCAATCGCTCGGAGAACTGCGGATCCGTCTCGAACAAGCCCCGCGGAAACCCGAGTTCTACCGGAGGGAACTGGATCTTGCACGGGCGGTGCATACGGTCGTCATCCGGACAAATGGCGACAGCCAGATTCGAACCGCATACATCAGCGCTCCGGATCAGGTTCTGGTGTATACTGTCCGCTCTTCCCAAGCGCTGTCCGGCCGGATCGTTCTGGAGGATGCCAGGCAGTCCATGGCATATCGCGAAAATGGAGTTCTGAAACGGATCAGAACCCGGTATGACGGACAGGAAATCCGGCTTGACGGCCTTCTGCCCCGGGCCCTGAAATATCTGGATATCGCAAAAAAATGGAGGGAAACGGAATTTGACGCCTCCTCCACCGACATGCGCTATGCCGTGCAAATCCGCATTTCCGGAGACGGCGCCGTCTTTTCGGAAGAAAACGCCCTTCGATTCCGGAATTGCCGCAACCTGACCCTTCTTCTCGCGGGAGACACCACCTACGAACAGAATCCGGCAACGAATTTCCGCAATCCGGACCAATTGAAACACCTCCCCGAACGTCTTGCCCGGGCCGCCGCGATGGACGAAAGCGAGCTTCGCAGGCGTCACATCGCCGATTACCGCCGGTATTTCGACAGGGTCTCCTTGAATCTCGGACCCGGACGCGGGAACCTGCCGCTGACAAAACGACTCGAAGAATTCCGGAAAAAAGGCGGAGATCCGGCTCTCCAGGCTCTTCTGTTTCAGTTCGGACGCTATCTGCTGATCTCCTCCAGCCGTCCCGGCACCCTGCCGGCGAATCTTCAGGGAATCTGGAACAATTCCAATACGCCCGCCTGGAACAGCGACTATCACACCAATATCAATCTGCAGATGAATTACTGGGGAGCGGAAGCGGCCAATCTGCCCGAATGTCACCTGCCGCTCTTCCAGCTGATGAAAAGCAGCATCCCGGCGGCGGAACAGGACACTCGAAGCATGAAGAAAAAACATCCGCCGGAAGGATTTACGTTCCGAACCAGCCTGAATCCATTCGGCGGAGGCGAGTGGAAGTGGAACTGTCCGTCCGCGGCATGGCTGGCGCTGCACATGTTCCGCCACTATGAATACAACCCGGAGGAAGAATTTCTGCGCCGGACCGTCTGGCCCTATTTCGACGGATGCATGAAATTCTGGCTTTCCTATCTGAAGGAGCGACCGGACGGCACCGTGGTGGTCCCCCGCGGCTGGTCTCCGGAACACGGCCCCGTGGAAGACGGTGTCTCCTACGATCAGCAGATTGTCTCGGAGTTTTTCGACGCGTTTCTGGCATCCGCGCGGATTCTCGGAATTCAGAACGACAGCACCCGCAGGGCCGCGGCCATCCGTCCCCGTCTGCTCGGTCCGAAAATCGGAAGCTGGGGACAGCTTCAGGAGTGGGAGACGGATCGTGACCGCAAAGGCGATACGCATCGTCACACCTCCCATCTGTTTGCCGTTTATCCGGGAAATACCATCAACCGTTCGACTCCGGATCTGCTGCAAGCGGCGCGGATCTCGCTGGAAGGGCGCGCAACCGCCGGAGATTCCCGCCGCTCCTGGACCTGGCCCTGGAGAAGCGCCCTCTGGGCACGGCTCGGGGATGGCGCCAGAGCGACGGAAATGGTTCTTTCCCTGCTGCGGCACAATACGATGAACAACCTGTTCACAACACATCCGCCGTTTCAGATCGACGGCAATCTCGGCATCGTCGGGGCCATCTGCGAAATGCTTCTTCAAAACGACCCCGATGGAATCTGCATTCTGCCCGTGGATCTCCCGAAATGGCCGAACGGCTCCTTTTCCGGACTCCGGGCAAAAGGTGGATACACCATCATAGCGGAATGGACCGACGGCGTTATTTCCCGCGCCGAAATCCGGGCATCCAGACCCGGGGTCCTCAAACTCAGATTCCGGACGCCGATGCGATATCATGACCAAGCTGCCCGCTCCTTTGCCATCCCGGTGAAGGCCGGTCAAATCATTCTTCTGAACCGCTGAACAGGGCCCTCGCAGGAAGATTCCGAACGAGGGTCCGGCAGCAGAAGGGTTGCATCACGGAGCCCCCCCGGCCCGCCTTCTTCCTGCGGAAATCTCCTTTCGGCTCCATACGATCCCGCACCCGGCACTCGATTGAAAAGGGTTGTCGGCTTCTCCGAAGTTTCCGAACCCGTCGGAGGAGGTCGAAAAGGCGGAGCGGCTCTTCGGCGGGAATTCGCCGGAATGGAACGGATTCATCGTTGTCTGATTGAAAAAATCGCAGGGAAACAGGGGATGGCAAACCGCCAATCTCCCGACAAACAGATGGCCGGATGAAAAAGCGGAACCGTTTCTCCGGTTCATGACAACGAACAGACGGGACAAGGGGAACTTCCGGAAGCGCCATCACGATTTTTCCCCGGAAGGAGACCGGGATCCGGGCGTATTTTTGCCATGTTTCAACCTCCGGTACGCTTTCGGAGAGATCCCGAACGCCCGGCGGAAAACCATGGAAAAATAGTTGCTGTCCTGAAAACCGCAGGCAAAGGCGACATCCGAAACGGAACAGTCATAGCGTGTGGTCAGCCACTCCTTTGCTTCACGAAGTCTGCGCCGGGTCAGCTGGGTCCGGAACGATTCCTTCTGGAGTTTGTGCAGGAGTCCACCAAGATAATTTGCATTGACTCCGAGCTGTTCGGCCAGATCGGCCAGCGCTATATTCTCCTGAAAATGCTGTTCGATGAAATCCCGGCAGTTTTCCAGGTAGAACTGTTCGCTGTGCGTGCGTTCGTTCAGGAGTTCGGCCATCCCGGAGCGGGAGATTTCCCGCTGGACATAGTCCTGAATCAGCGACGCGACCATCCTGAGTTTTTTTCTGATTTCCGGCTTCATCCGTTCCGGCATTTCGATCCCCGGCGGAAGACGGACGTTTCTCTCCTCCCGGATGAACGTTCCGAAAAAGAACACTCCCAGGAGCAGATCATGACGAAGGATCGGAAGCGCATATTCGCAAATCCCGTAATCGCAGACACTTTCCCGGCATTTTCCATCCCGGAGCTTTCGAATGATCCTGCTTTTGTTCTCATAGCAGCTCTGACTTCCGTCGCGGGATTTGTAGTACTGGCAGAACGGAGAGTGGTGCTGGTACTGTTTCATATCCAGACGAAGCGCTCGAATCCGGTACAGCAGCGGATGACAGATTTCAAAGCTGATGTTCAGCGAATACAGCTCTTCCAGCAGCTGAAGAAGCGATGCAAGATTCATGGTAAAACACCTCCCTGACCTGAGAAAATTTAAGATTCTTTTCCGAAAAAATCAAGGTTCTTTCCGGAAAATTATCGTATAATATGAGCAAAACAGAAAACGAAAGGATACTCAGGATGTATGCTATTCAGACAAAACAAAACCGCTCGTTTCCCGGCGTGGTGATTGCCGGGGGCGGAGTCGCGGGCTGTGCCGCCGCCCTCGGCGCGGCCCGGGCGGGAGCCAGAGTCCTGCTGCTGGAAGAGGAAAACGCACCGGGCGGAATGGCCGGACCGGGAATGCTCGCAAAATGGATGCCGGGAACCCGGTCCCCGCTGCGCGAGGAGATTGATCGGAGAATCGCAAACTCGGAACTGGCTCCGCCGAACCGCACGGAAGGTCTTTTGAACGAGTGTCTGAAGGATGTTCTGTTCCAGATGCTGGAGGAGGCCGGAGTCGAACTTCTGCTCCATACCCGCGTGGTGGATGCGGAGTGCGAAAACGGACAATCCCCGGTCATTGTCATAAACAGCGTCTCCGGAATGGAACGAATCGAATCGCCATGCCTGATCGACGCAACCGGAGACGGGACGGCGGCCGTCTGTGCCGGAGCCTCGTTCGAAATCGGAAGAGAGACCGATCATCTCTGTCAGGGCGCTTCCCTGATGTTTCAGATCGGCGGGGTGAATCCGGACATACAGACGCTGCCGGAAAGTTTCAATCTGCCGTATCCGGTTCCGGCAGGGGACCTCGGCGCACTGGGCCGGGAACATCTTCCGCCGCCGGCCGGACATGTTCTGCTGCACCGGACCGGAAAACCCGGAATCATCTGTGCCAATATGACCAATGCGGTCAAGTTTGATTTTACCGATGTCGTCCAGAAAACCAGGGCGGAACAGCTCTGCTGGAAACAGATTCGGGCGATTGTTCCCTTTCTCCGCCGCTTTGTCCCCGGTTTTGAAAACTGTTATCTGGCGGGGACGGCATCCCGGTTCGGGATCCGGGAGAGCCGTCACTTCCACGGGGATTACCGTCTGACGGAAGAGGACATCATCTCCGGACGCCGTTTCGAGGACTGGATCGCCTGCGGCAATTTCTTCCCCTTCGACATTCACAATGTGGAAGGGCACGGACTGGACCCGGCCGGAAAACTGAATATGACGCATCATTTTTATT
The DNA here is from genome assembly GCA_944390735.1 of uncultured Victivallales bacterium. Lineage (GTDB taxonomy): Bacteria > Verrucomicrobiota > Lentisphaeria > Victivallales > UBA1829 > UBA1829. The sequence continues at coordinate 11,284 of CALXRL010000075.1, forward strand.
CCATTCCTCTGCGGAGCTGTCTTCCGGTCGGAATGGAAGGGCTTCTGCTGGCGGGACGGAATCTTTCCGCAACTCACAAAGCGCATTCCAGCTGCCGGGTAATGCCGATCTGTCTGAACATCGGACTCGGAGTCGGAGTCGCGGCGGCGACGGCTCTGCGGCTTGGCGTGACGCTCCGGAAACTGCCGATCGAGCCGGTTCACAGGGAACTCATCCGCCAGGGCGTGATCCCGCCGGAAGAGGAAAACAACGTCCGTTCCGGAGAACCGGCCGGATCGAGGTAAACGAACAGGCAAAGCGTTTCAGACCTCCCCGTTCCGGATGAACTGCTCCGGAACGGGAGGCTGACAAAAAAAATTCACAGAAAACGGAGTGTCAATCCAACTGTTGAACTCAACTCCGGGTCAGAAAAAAGAGGTTTTTCATTTCGACCAAGTGCGCTACCCCCACCCATGCCAGTTACACGACAAAAAACAAATATTGTTCATAATCAACGAGGTTGCTGCTTTAACTACATTTTTAACCTTTTCAGCAAAACTCAGAATTCAGCCGCCGGAATCGTGATTTTTCTCTGAAAAAGGCCTTTTTTCAAATTCTGAGTGTGTTTCAAACACATCTCAGCAATTTGTGCAAAACCCTTTACTCCAACGACTTTTAGCGCTTTTGGATAAAAGATTCTCTTTTTACCAGAAATCGGACGGGAAAAAATAAATGGCGGAGAGAAGGGGATTCGAACCCCTGAACGAGTAAACCCGTTAACGGTTTTCGAGACCGCCGCCTTCGACCACTCAGCCATCTCTCCGAATAGGAATAGTCCTGTAACATGCCACAAAAATCCGTTTTTTCAAGCAGAAAAAAACAGAAAATCTCCTTTTTTTCACAAAAAAACGCGTTCCCCAAAAGAAGTCCGGCAAAATCCCCGGATCATGGAATGAAATTGAAGGTGGTCCGCCCTTCAATGCTGTCGCGCATATCAATATCATGGGTCTTGAAGGGAATCAGAAGGATAATCCAGTTCACATACATCGCACTGGAACGAACCCCTTCAATGGCCTCCAGCGGCTTCCGCGTCTTCGCATCAAAAATATAAACAGAAAATTTCCCGTAGGCCCGGCGCGTGATCTTCGAAAAAAGCGGAATCTCCGGAATCGCAAAACTCATTCCCGTGTCAGGCACCGGAATCGGAAGACTCGGCGTTCCAATGAGGAACTTGTCATAATCCGTTCCCAGAACTCCGCACAAGGGCTGAACAATGATATCCGCCTCTTCCTGTTTCTCCACAATCACAATGCCGAAACTCGCCAGACGACCTTCAATCGCCCCCTGCGCATACTGCTTGTCCACCTGCGGCGTAAAATAACTGTAATCCAGAAAGGCTTTCTTGTTCGCGTAATTCATGTAATTCGTATAGGTGAAACACCGGTCCACGGTCGTCGAAAGCAGATACTGCTCAATCGCGGAACGCGGAGTATTCGTCATCCAGGGGGAGTTGCAGGCTGTCAGAAGCAGAAGCGGCAGACAGGCACTCCAAAGAATCATGCGTCTCTTCATAGGGCAAACCATTCTCCTTTTCCAAAAAGAAACCCGTTCTGACGCCCCCTCTTCAGGAACCGGAACGGGGAAACTCAAACCGGTATTCTCCTTTCCCCTCAAGGGAAAATACCGGCGGGAAAGAGCTCCGAATCCTCTCTCCCGCACAAATCACGCCTCACAAAATTATTTGACCTCCGGCAGCGCTCCCGAAAGTCTGCGGCCTTTGAAATAAGCCCAGATGCCCCACACCAGCGCCAGGACAACTCCTGCAAAATACGACACATTCAGAGGAAGACCAAATCCGACCGGCCCCCCGTGCGCCGGAGAAACCCACAGAATGTAGGTCAGAACAATGAACGTCATAAACATTCCCGGCACCACCGTCACGAAGCCGTTCTTTCCGTTCTTCCACAGCCAGACCGACACCGCTATAAGCGTAAACGACGCCAGCACCTGATTCCCCCACGCAAAATAGTTCCACAGCTGACCGAACGTTTTCGCACTGATGTTCGACCACCACAGAAGCCCCGCGACTATCACAATCAGCGGCAGACACAGCAGAATGCGGTTGCTCACTCGCGACTGGCTTATATGGAACATCTCCGCCAGACTCAGTCGGAGACTGCGCATGGCCGTATCCCCCGAAGTAATCGCCAGAATCACCACTCCGACAATCGTCAGAACCCCCATCCAGCCGCCGAGGAAATACCGTGTGATTTCCACCAGCACATTGGTCGCGTTATCCGAAAACATCGCCGGAAACAGATTGTACATGGCAAAACCGCCCGCCGCCCAGATCATCGCAATGATCCCTTCCACAATCATCATTCCGTAAAACGCGGGCCGCGCCTGATGCTCGGACTCCATCGTTCTGGCAATGATCGGCGACTGCGTCGCATGAAAACCCGACATGATCCCGCAGGCGATCGTCACAAACAGCACCGGCAGCACCGGGTTCTCCTCCCGGAATCCCAGCACCAGTTTCCGAAGCTCCGGAGTCTCCATCAGAAAAGAGGAGTTCGTAAACGAATAGTGCCAGAGCATCGAAATGAAAATTGCCGCCGTGCCGATCAGAAGCATCGCTCCGAAGATCGGATACACCGCGCCGATGATCTTGTCCACCGGGAAAATCGTCGCTACAATGTAATACAGAAAGATCGCTCCGACCGCATACCAGAAAATCGGCGTCTCCGGCATCATCCGGTCAATCAGTCCCGCCGGAATATTGATGAACACCGCAACCACCAGCAGAAGCAGAAAGGTCATGAAGATCGAAAAAACCGTGTAGACCCCCTTCCCCATCGACATATTGATCAGCGCCGGAAGATTCGCCCCGTTGTGACGCAGCGACATCATCCCCGCCGTAAAATCGTGCACCGCTCCCCCGATGATGTTCCCGATCGGAATAATCAGAAAAACAATCGCTCCGAATTTCACCCCCAGAATCACGCCGATCACAGGCCCCACTCCCGCAATGTTCAGAAGCTGAATCAGCATGTTTTTCCAATGCGGAAGAACCAGATAATCCACTCCGTCGTAACTGGTTTTGGCGGGGGTGTCCCGATCATCCGGCCCCAGAATGGATTCAATGAACTTCCCGTACGTGCAGTAGCCGACGATCAGAATCACGATCCCCAACAGGAACATCAACATTTTTTTCTCCTTTTCTTCTTTATGTCAAAGATTTAATAAGTGAAACCGCTTGACGATCCCGATCACCCAGAGCAGAAAGATGACCACCGGGAGCACATAGGCAATATAGACGCGCATCATATGCGGAAAGTGAAATCCGCTTCCCTCATTTGCCTCCGACAGAAAGTTCCGGTATCCCCAGCCGCACTTCCGTGTGCAGAAAAGCGTAATCAGAAGCGCCCCCAGCGGCAGAAGATTGTCACTGACGATGAAATCCTCCAGATCCAGAACCGTGCTCCCCTTCCCCAGCGGCTGGAACGATTCCCACAGATTGAATCCGAAAATACAGGGCAGCGAACAGACAAACAGAAGAACCGCCGTAATGCCGGTCGATTTTCTGCGCGAAAGTTTCAGTTCGTCGATCCCGAATGCAATCAGATTCTCCGCAACCGCAACCAGCGTCGTCAGCGCGGCGATCGAGAGGAAAATGAAGAAGACCGTTCCGCGCAGAGACCCCCAGGACATCGTCATGAAAATCTTCGGCAGCGTTATGAAAATCAGCGAGGGCCCCTGTCCCGGCGCCACGCCGAAAGCAAAACAGCTCGGGAAAATAATCAGTCCCGCCATCACGGCGACAAACGTGTCCAGCAGGATGATGATCGTCGCCTCCTGCGGCAGGGACTGCCGTTTGTCAATGTAGCTGCCGCAGATGGCAATGCTTCCAATGCCGAGACTCAGCGTGAAGAAGGCCTGCGTCATCGCCGCGTGAACCGCCTGCCAGAGACCGTTGTCCGTCATCTTCCGCAGATCCGGCAGCAGGAAGAACTCCACCCCCACCCCCGCCCGCGGCAGCTGAAGCGCCTGAACCGCAAGCGCGATCAGCAGCAGGAACAGACCAGCCATCATGAATTTGGTCACACGCTCCACGCCGGATTTCAGACCGGCAAAGCAGATCGCCATCGTGAGCGCTATGGCTATGTAGGAAAACAGGATCCCCTGGGACGGCGATGCAAGAAATGAGGAGAAAAACGCCTCGCACTGTTCCGGTTTCATCTCGGCAAAACGGCCGACCGCGAAAAACCAGGAATAGGCCAGCAGCCATCCCGTCACCACCGAATAGAACATCAGAAGAATCAGATTCCCCACAAAGAAGAGCATTCCCGCCTTCTCCCAGGGAAGATTGTCTTCCGGATTCTTCAGTTTCCGATAGCAGCCGACAATATCCAGCCGGCCCCCCCGGCCGATGGACAGCTCCATCACCATCACGGGAAAACCGAGAACCACCAGAAAGAAAAGATACATGAGGACAAAAAAGCCGCCCCCGTACTGCCCCGTGATATAAGGAAAGCGCCAGACGTTGCCCAGACCGATGGAACAGCCGGCCGTCAACAGAATGAATCCAAGTCTGGATGCCAGCATCTCCCGCTTTCCGTACGCCAGATCTCCGCTCATATTCTCTCCCGTTTTTGATAAAAATTCATTCTTACAATGTACTCGTAAAATGAATAAAATTCAAGAAGAGCAGGCAAAAAAGATCCGGGAAAAGCATCCGGTTTCTCCCCTGCGGAATCCGCCGGAGCTCCTCCCTCCGCCGCCCCGGACCGCCAGATCCCGCAAGGAAGAACCCGGGGATAATCTCCTCGGAATGAAAATCAGCCATCCCGGCGGATGCGCTATTGTCGGAACCGGGAAAAGCGGAAATCACAGGAATGCGCCGGGAAAACGCTCCGCGTCACCCCTCCTCCCCGTTCGTTCTCCAAGCGAACGATCTTCCGGAGGAATAGAGGTAGTCCTCCTCCACACCCCGGTCCGAAAGAACCGGGAAGAACGTCCGCGTGCGGTGTTCGCTTGAAAAACGGGTGAAAAGCACATCCCGGCGGGGATGGGTGCCGTTCCGGATGACACAGGGGGCGCGGATCCCTCCGGATTCCGGAGAGAAAGGAGCGGTGTTGTCAAGCGCCAGAAGATCCATGTCATGTCCGGAAAGAGCGTTGCGCTCCTGTTCCACGGCATAGACGAGAGGACCGCGCGTCAGAGCGGCCCGTCCGGTCTGGGCCATCGTTCCACGAATCAGACGGATCGGCATCGGAAGCTGAAGCGTCACCTCCGTTTCTCCGACTCCGACGCAGCAGCGGTGCCATCCATGCGGGGAACGGCTCTCGATTCCGTTTGCCGTAATCCGGGCGCAGGGACACCACTGCGGAATGCGCAGCATCAATGGAAAGCGCTTCTTTGAGACAATCCTGAGCTGCACCGTTTCCGATTCCGGATAGGATGTTTTCTGTTCCATTCTCACGTCGGGAAGCGTCAGAACGGAATCCGAATACAGATTTACGGCAATCCCGTCCGAGGTTTTGAAATACACCGCGTCCGGAAGCTCGAACATCATGCGCCGCAGATTGTTCGGACAGCAGTAGGTCTCCTGCTGGTACCACGACCCCGGTTCATTGAACGGAATGAAGTAGCGCTGTTTCATGCCATCCTCCGACTGGGCGCCGAAAAAGGCGTTGTACAGAATCCGCTCATACAGGTCGCCGAATTCCGGATCTGCCTGGAACTCGAACAGTTTCGCGGTACACCGCAGAAGATACGCGGAAACGCAGGTTTCGCCCCATTTTCCGACCCCGATCTGGGAGTCGTCCCAGACCTCCCCCCAGAAGATGCCGCCGGAACAGGAACCGGAAATCGAGGAAAAGGAACGGAAGACCCGCCGATACAGTTCCTCCGCGCCGGCCAGAAGAGTCGGCGAATTGTCGCCCGTCAGCTGCGCATACTGAAGCTGGGCAAGAACGCGCGCAATCCAGGTATAGACATGCGCCACGCCATTGACCCGAATCAAGCGGTCATAAACCTCCATGGATTCGGTCAGACGGAAATCGCGCCGGCACGCTTCCAGAAAGGCCTGTTCGCCGGACTCCTGAAACAGCATCAGATAGGCCGTTTCCAATCCCAGAGTCGGCGGAGTCCTGCGCTTCCGGAGAAAGTGTCCGAGCCGGAGAGCGGCGTTCAGGGACTCTTCCGAACCGAAATACCGGTGATCCAGAACAAACGCCTGGATCAGATAGGCCTGCTCGTGACTATCCCAGAATCCCGGCTCCCCGGCAAAGACCGAAATGGAACCATCCCCGGCTTGCGACGCGATCAGATCCGTCAGCCACTTTCTTTTGAACCGGCAGGTCTCCTCTCCGCCGATTCCGTGGACGGCGGCCTTGACAACGGCATCCAGAAACATTCCATATCCGGCAAATCCGCCGGGAATTTCCGGTTTCTCCGAACGATGACGGAAGTGGCGAGCAAAGATCTCCTCCACATCCATGTGATGCAGAATCTTCTCAAGAGTGCGGTCCATGCGTCCGCGGAGTTCGCCTCCCAGCCGGACCGACGCGGGCGGAACGGGGCTCCATTTCATTTTCGACCTCCCCGGCCCCTCCGGAAACTTTCCGTCCGGATTGCGGCGCTGATCCCGCCGGACATGATCCTTTCCCGGAAACATCCGCTCTCCACGCGAATTCTTCTTTCCCGAGCATCCGCCCGTTCCGCTTCGCATCCGGCACCGGAAGGAACGCGGCGGAACACGTCATTCCCGGCCAATTCACAAAACACCTGTTTCATCGAAAAGCTCCCTTGCATCACGAGTTTTTGACATTATATTTCATTTTGCAGGAAAATCAATTTCCCCTTCTATGTAATATTCGATGAAAAACATGGAAAAAACGATGAATGAATCGAAACTTTCCTATTATGACACCCGTCCCTGGAACGGGCATGGAAATCATTTTCTGATCCGGGGCTTTGCGCTGCATGAGAAAATGCCGCCGGTCATGATCCGGCATGGAGAAAAGCGGGCGTATCCGTGGCCGTGGCTCTTCATGAGTTTCACGGACAGCGCCTTCCTCCGCCTGGAGACGGGAGAGAGGGTTCCCTGCGGAAACACGCTGATGGTCTGGCGCCCCGGACAGGCCCATTGCTACGGAAATGAATCGGCGCCATGGACGCATTCCTGGATGATTGTCGACTGTCCCGGTCTGGAGGAGCTTCTGCACTCCCGGCCGATTCCGCTGGGACGACCCGAACCCATCGACGCATCTCCGATCTTCGAAAAATATCTTCCCCTCCTGTACGGAGAACTGACGGCGGGACAGAAGGATGAATTCTATTTGAAAACCGTGTTCCAGCTATTCCTCTACGATCTTCACCGTCTTGCGGGGAACGCCTCCGCCCGGGTTCCTCCGCGAATCCGGGAGATGGAGGAGTATCTCGCCCGGAATCTCCACCGGGATCTGACCGTGGACACCGCGGCCGCGCATTTCGGGATTTCCGCGCCCCATTTTTCGGCTCTCTTCCGGGAATTTCATCACGAGGGACCGATGCATTATCTGAATACGCTGCGCATGAATCGCGCAGTCCGTCTTCTGACTCTTTCCCCCTATCGCTGCAAAGAGATTGCGGAGATGACGGGATTTCGGGATCCCCTCTATTTTTCCAGAAAGTTTCATCAGTTCTGGGGGATTTCTCCCCGGGAATACCGGAACCGGAACGGGGAATTCCTGAACACTCCGCCCGACGCAAACCGGACGCGGCTTCCGGACGACCGGAAGAAATAAGCTCTCCCTCTCCTCCGCCGGACAGAATCCGGCAACGGCATCCGCAAAAAGCCGTTCGTCAAAAAAATCTCTTCCGGGGTTGAAAAAGAACGAAACGCCGGTATATTACGCCTCATCACATTTCCAAAACAGAAATATTCCACAACAGAAATAATCAAGGATAAAAAAGCAAGATGCTGGAACTGAATGCGTATTTCCGTCTGCATCAGACCGTGGAGCGGATCCGGAAGGAAGCGATCGCCGAATACTGGGAAAAGGAAAACCGGGACGACATCATTGCCGCCCTCACTCCCCGTCAGATGAATTATCTGATGATCCTTCACAAGCGCGGCCCCTGTACACTGCAGGAAATCATGAAAATGACGGGACTTTCGGCTTCGGCCTCTTCGGCGGCGGTCGACAAGCTGGTGAAGCTGGGGATTCTCCACCGCGAAACGGATGAGACGAACCGCCGATTCATCCGCGTAAGCATTACGCGGGAACTTCTCGGGCACATGGAGAAGATCGACCGTCTTTTCCGCGGAAAAGTGCACGCGGCCCTGAGCAGCTGCACATCCGGAGAAATCCGTGAACTGGAAGAGGCCTCCGGCCGGATTCTGAAATCCATGGACGGAGCGGCGGAAAAATGAGACCGACCGATTCCAAAGCGACCTATACGACCGGCTCCATCGGGAAGACCATGCTGACCACGGCGGTTTCGATGGTGGCCGGGACCCTTGCCATGTCGGGCTACAACATCGCGGACACCTATTTTGTGGGACAGCTGGGAAAACTTCCTCTTGCGGCGATGGGATTCACCTTTCCGGTCATCATGCTGATCGGCTGTGTGTTCCGTGGTCTCGGAGTCGGCGTCATGACGACCTCCGCGCAGGCGATGGGAGGAGGCAACAACCGGAAGGCGGCCCGTCTCATCACCTCCGGTCTTCTTCTGATTCTTCTGGTCTCGCTTCTGATCGCCGTGGCGGGGATCTCGAGCATCGACTGGACCTTCCGCTTCTGCGGCGCGGGACCGGAGGTCATGCCGGACATTCACGGCTACATGACCATCTGGTATCTCGGATGCTGCACCGCCTCGCTCGGCATGGCGGGAAACGATCTGCTGATTGCCGCGGGCGACTCCAAAGTCGCCAGCGCGATGATGATGCTCGGAATGATCGTGAATGTGATTCTGGATCCTCTTTTCATCATGGGATTCGGTCCGGTTCCCGCGATGGGGATCCGGGGGGCCGCGATTGCCACGGTCCTTTCCCAGCTGCTGTCGGCGCTGGTGGTGCTGGGAATTCTTGCCCGGCGGCACCATCTGCTGGTGTTCGGGAGAATGCCGGGAACGATTGTGCGAAGCGCCTGGAAACTGATTGTCAGCTATGCGATTCCCTCGGCGATCGGAATGCTGATGATGCCGATCGGATCGTTTGTCATCACGCGTGTGACGGCGGTGTTCGGCAATGCCGCGGTGGCGGCGTCGGCGGCGGCAGGACGTCTGGAGATGGTCGCGTTCATCTTTCCGATGGCGCTTGGAATCGCCCTGCTGCCCATGATCGGACAGAATTACGGGGCCCGTCTGTACAGCAGAATCAATCAGTGCAGACGCTTTTCCATGCGCTTTGCCTTTTTCTTTCTTCTGATCATGGGACTGCTCTATGTGGTTGCGGCGCCGAGTCTGGTCCGGCTCTTCTCGCCGGATGCGGAGGTGCAGAGGATCATGATTCTCTACATGCACATCATTCCGTTTGGATTCGGCATGATCGAAATTCACCGGTACTCAACCTTTTTCTTCACGGGATGCGGACAGCCGGTCGTGGCGGCATGGCTGAACGGACTGCGGATTCTCGGACTTCTGATTCCGTTTGCTCTGCTGGCCTGGTACATTCACTCCCTGCCCTGGCTGTTCTGGGGTCGGCTCATCGCCGACGTCACCGCCGGCAGCATCGGCTGCTGGATGGCCCGCAGACTCACCCGAAGCCTGCCCGAGGATAAAAAACCGCCCTTCCTCTGTGAAAAACGTCCCTGGTATCTCGGGTTCCTGCCCCAGATGCCCCGAACCGGAACGACAAAGGAGTGACGGCACTCCCTCCCCTGTGGAACGGAAGTTCCGTCCGCAACTTCCGCGGACGGAAATCCCATCGAAGATTTCCCGTTTTTCAGCGGGGATCAAGAGGGTTTCCATTCCGCTTCCGGGAACGTGACGCGCGCAGATCGGCAACGGACCCCCCATCATGGAACAGAAAATCAAACGAATACTCCCGGTTTTCCACTTCCGGCACTTCGGCGAGGAGGAGTTCCAGGGCTTTTTCCGCCCGGGCCTGTGCGTTCATCTCAAATCGCGTGACATCAGGTGTAAAGGCATAGAAGGGAAGACGGGCGGAGAAGAGGATGACCGAAAGATCCTCCGGAATGCGCAGTCCAAGATCCGCCGCAACCCGGAGAAGGATCCGGCACATGCGCTCCTCCGCACAGATCCAGGCGGTGTGGATTCGTTTTTTCAGGACCTTCCGGAGCGGTTCCGGATCGTTGAAGCAGTCACTGACGACATCGGTTTCCGGATCGAACTGCGGATACACACTCTGAATGCCTTGCAGAATCCGCTTGATCCGCAGGATGTGCACCTCGTCGATCGAGTTCAGTTTTTTCAGGATGCCGAGTCCGCCGAAGAAGGCGGTTCTGGAATGTCCGTTTTTCCGGAAGAGCGTTGCGGCGTCCACCGCGGCGCGGTAGTGATCAGGATGCAGAATGGGGCCCTCGTACCGACTGGCCTCGCCGATGCTGACGACGCGGATTCCCGCATTCAGAAGCTCCCGGATGTGAGGGGCGAGAAAATCGGGCATCCCCAGCTGAATGACGCAGTAAGGTTCAATGGCGGTCATTCGCTGAAGAAGTTTGGAGCAGGTTCCCAGCAGGAACATGGTGTCGAAACCGTTTTTCCGAAGTCCGTCCATAATGAGCGAAGGAACGGTGTTGTCGCTTTCATGATTCAGAAGGTCCGGCGAGGAGATGAAAACCGCCGTCCGTTTGGGTTCCCGGATAAAGAGACGTCCTTCGAGATTGTTGCTTCTCCATCCGATCTCCTCGCAGTAGCGCTGAATTTTTCTGCGGATTTCCTCCCGGACGCCGGGTTTGCCGTTGATTGCCCGGGACGCCGTTCCCAGTCCCACGCCGCAGGACTCCGCAATATCCTTGATCGTAATTTTTTTTCCAGCCATTGTTCCGCAATCCTTCCGAAGTGCCGGGAAAAGGCCGTTTTCCCGGCCGCGTCCCCTCATACCAATACACAGACTCCGCAGAAATGTCAATTCTCAAAATGGAAATATTTCCGTTTTTCTTTTTTCCGCGACTATTTTCCGGGAAAGTGAAGAAGTTTTCTTGATTTTTTGAAAAAGAACTGGTATATTGTTAGAATATGGATCCGTCAATGGAACGGTGTATTGCCGTTTTCCCCCGATCAACCAACCCCGGGGCATTGAGGAACGCACAAATAACAAAGACGTCTTCACCGGCGGGCCGCCGAACAAAAAATAAGGCCCCGGTGCAAAAGCGTCGAAAAAAGAAAGAGAGTCCACACTCATGGCGATCTCAGTAAAAGATTTGCTCGAAGCCGGATGTCATTTCGGCCACCAGACCAAACGCTGGAACCCCAAAATGAAGGAATTTGTCTACGGTTCCAAGAACGGCATCTCCATCATTGACCTGACCAAAACCATCCACCAGATCGCCGATGCGTGCAACTTCCTTCAGCGCACCGTGATGAACGGAGGAGAAATCCTGTTCGTCGGCACGAAGCGTCAGGCGCAGCAGATTGTCAAGGAAAGCGCCGAAGCCACCGGAATGAACTACGTTGCGGAACGCTGGATGGGCGGTATTCTGACCAACAACGTCACCATCAAGAAGTCCATCAAGAGAATGCAGGAAATCGACGCCATCATCGCGGATGAAGCCGGTTCCGGACTCAAGAAAAAAGAGATCGTCAAACTGACCCGTCAGGATGTCAAACTCCATCGCGACCTCGACGGCATCGCTTCCATGAAGAAACTTCCGGATGCCCTGATTGTCATTGACGTCTGTCACAACTACAACGCCGTCAAAGAGGCGATTAAACTTCATATTCCGATCGTCGCCATCGTCGACACGAACGGAGACCCCGAAGGCATCGACTACCCCATCGCCGCCAACGACGATGCCGTCAAATCCATCAAAGTCATCATGGACACCTTCCTCGAGGCCATCAAGGATGCGCTTGAACTCTACGGAAAACGCTCCGCCGAGGAAAAAGCCAAAATCGAAGCCGCCAAAGCGGAAAAGGCAAAATCCGAATCCGCCGCCGCTCCGAGAAAACGCCCCGCCGCCAAAGGCGACAAGGCAAAACGTCCCGCCGCCGGAAGACGCCTGAAAAAGACGGAAACTGAGGCAAAATCTGATGCAAAAGCAGATGCCAAAGCCGAAGCAGATGCCGCCGCTCCCGCCGCCGAGGAAAAACCAGTGAAAAAAGCCGCCCCGAAAAAGAAACCCGCAGCAGCCGAGGAAGTTCCCGCTGCCGAAGAAGCAAAATAATTGGAAGGAGTTGTCAAAAATGGCCGCTATCACAGCTGCAATGGTAAAAGAACTCCGCGACAAAACCGACGCGGGAATGATGGACTGCAAAAAAGCCCTCACCGAAACCAACGGCGATATGGAAGCCGCTGTCGAATTCCTCAGAAAATCCGGAATGGCCAAGGCTGAAAAACGCGCCGATAAAGCCACCAAGGAAGGAAAAATCTTCGCCGCTGTCGACGGATCCAAAGCCGTCATGATCGAAGTCCTCTGCGAAACCGACTTCGTCGCGAAAAACGAAAAATTCTACGACTACGTGAAGGAAGCCGCCGCCCGCGTCCTCGCCGGAACCTCCGGAGAAGGCGACGTCACGGCAAAAGCGCAGGAAATCGAAAACGATAAACTCGCCGAACTCTTCGTCAAATTCGGCGAAAAAATGGTCCTCCGCAGAGCCCTCCGCTACGAAATCTCCGGCGGAACCGTCGCAAGCTATATGCACGGCGAAGGCAAAATCGGCATCATGATCGAGGCCGAAGGATCCGATGATCCCGTCCTCCTCAAAGATGTCTGCATGCACATCGCTGCCTTCAGCCCCGCTTATATCGTCCCCGCCGACGTCCCCGCTGAAGCCGTCGCAAAGGAAAAGGAAATCGCCGCCGCTCAGCTCGCCGGAAAACCCGCTAACATGATTGAAAAAATCCTCACCGGAAAAATCAATAAGTGGTATTCCGAAGTCTGCCTCATGCAGCAGCCCTGGATCCATGATGACAAAACTTGTCTCGCAAAACTCGCACCCAAGCTCGTCATCAAAAAATTCGCTCGCTGGACTGTCGGTCAGGAACTCTAATTCCTTACCATCGCATCCCCTCAAGCCCGGACTCGTTCCGGGCTTTTTCATTTTTATGGATTTCCATTTCCTGCTTTGGGTGGGAGAGTTGGTGGCTTCTCGCCCCCAACACCCCTCGGCAGGACCATCGGCCCTGCACCCGTCGCAAAAATTCAATTTTTGCTCCTGTGAGTGTTTCGACACCTGTCGACCAGGGGGCCAACCAAAGGTTTT
>CALXRL010000076.1 GCA_944390735.1 uncultured Victivallales bacterium
TGGGGCAACTATTTCATTCTGCACCGGCCGCTGGATACGGCGGGAAATCCGGTGCATACGCTGATCCGGCCGAAACTGGTCGTGAACAATACGGTGAAAAACATTAACAGCGGGGTGGATCTATGAATCGGTATCCGACAACTCTCGGAAGAAACACAAATCGGAAAAATTTCACATTGATAGAGCTCCTTGTGGTAATTGCGATCATCGCAATCCTGGCCGGTCTGCTTCTTCCGGCTCTGAATTCCGCACGGGCGAAGGCGCAGATGATCTCCTGCGCATCCAATCAGAAAAACATTGCCCTGATGAGCATCCAGTATGCCGGCGACAATGATGATTTCATGCCTCCCACCTACAACGACAACTATCTGAATCCCGCGCCGAACTATCGTTTTCTGGATTATTCCTGGCTGTACGCCACGCATCGGTATACGGGAAAGGAGGTGGTCTGGGATGCTCCGACAAATCCGGTTTACCGGTGTCCGTCGGCTCCCGAGGAGGTGTTCGTCAGCGCCGATGTCCCGAAGATGCTGATGTCGAATTATGCGTGGACAAACCGCATGGGAGCCAAACTTTCCTGGTGCGAGAGAAACACCATGAAGCGCCTCTCGAAATGCCGTCTTCCTTCCGTGACCGGATACATGCTGGATCTCGCCAACGGCAAATACGATGCAATCACCCCGAGCTACATGAGCACGTATCCGCCGGAAAAATTCAAGCGTCATGAGCTGAAAACCAATGCCGCGTTCGTCGACGGACACGTCGAGAGCATTCTCTATGGTTCGCTGACGGTGATGCGCAGCGGTGTTTATATTCTCGGCTGGCCGGAAGGCGGAAGTCTGAACCCCTGGCAGCTGTAATGGAAAAGAGAGGTCATCAATGAATTGGAAATCATGGATTCTGCCGGTTTTGTCCGGTCTTTTTGCCGCGGATGCCGTTTTCGCGGCACCCCTGTATGAGAACGATTTCGAGGCGCTGGGAACCCTGAATTTCCGCGGCTCCTTCGGTCCCCGCTGGATCGGGGATCTGAAAACGGCGGAACGCGAGGGGCATGTAAAGGTGCATCGCAGGGGACTTTGCGAACAGGGGGAGAAGTCGCATTCCGGCGTGATGTCCTATGTGCTGGATCTGACGGTGGACAAAAGCACGGGAAAATGGGGCGGGACGTGCATGTTTCAAAGTCCTCCTCTGCGGATTCCCCTGGACAAGCCAATCTATCTGACGGGCTATGTGTATCCGGAGGTCCTGCCGCCGGATCTGATTCTCTCTCTGGGAGTGATCTTCGAGACCACGGATCCGAAAACCGGGAAAAAGAGCGGCGGCTCGCTGCGTCTGACCCGGCGCGGCGTCGATCCCGAGGGATGGATGGTGTTCAGCGAGGATATCACCAAACTGGTAACCGGCCGCTTTCCCGGTGCGGTCATGACCGGATGGATGATTGACATTCATTCGAACCGGGCCTTTCACGGGCAGCGCGTGAAATTGTATCTGGACGACATCTCCGTGACGGATTCGGCTCCCTCCGTGAATGTGACCAAAGACGGTGTGGTGCGCGGACACGATATTCTCAGCCGGAATCCCTACGAGGTCAGCTATCTCTCCTATTACCGCGAGGTTCCGGAATCGGCTGCGAACCGGGCGTTCAATTCCAGCTTCGAACTCGGAATGAAGGACTGGTTCCCGATGGTCCAGCGAAGTCAGGACCGGGAGAGACGCGGAAAGCGGATCGAACTGCCCGATCCCGGGGCACTTTTCCGGATCGCCTCTCCCTCCGACGCGCCTCATGGAAAACGGGTTTTCAAAGTCGAACGGAACGGCAAAAAAAACTATGTGACTCTCCGTTCTCTGCCGCTTCAGATTCAGGATGGAAAGGATTATGTGCTTTCCTTTTATGCGTGGGCGTCAAAGCCGACCCTTCTGCGGGTCAACTCCCGGCAGGTGAAGCTTTCCACCGGCTGGAAGCGCTTTGTGGTTCCTTTTCCCCGCATCGCCTGCTACCAGACCTGGAACAAAAAGAAGTTCCCCGGACGTTTCGAACTCAATTTCACCAATGAGGACGACGCGGATCTTCAGCTGGACGCCATTCAGTTCCAGCGGGCCCCGCTGACCGGATATCGCGGACATGGGATCGTCCAGTTTGCTGCGAAACCGCGGACCCGTTATGGGCTTTATCGGCCGGGGAGCACTCCGGAATTTGAAGTCACCCTTTTCAATGATGCATCGGAAAAACGGCGTTCCGTCCTGCGCTGGGAGATGAAAAACTATCGGCGCGATGTGATCGCAAAGGGGGAGAAGACGGTGGTTCTGAATGCGGGAACCGGGGATTCCTTCCGGATTTCCGCTCCCGCCGGACTTCGTCACTGTACGCTTTCGGCGGTACTGGAAGCGCCGGGACAGAAGTCGCAGAGCTGCACCGTTTCCGCTTCGGTGGTTGACGATTTGAAACAGCTGAAGGGCAACGAGTTTTTCGGCGGATGCCCGATCGAAGGGGACAATCCCCCCAATCTGATGGACATCCTGGAACTGAACAAGCGTCTCGGCATGAGTTTCAATGTGAATTACCATACGGCCTATCAGTCCCGCGCTCCGAAGGAGTGGAGAAAGGAGAATCCCCAGTGGCGGATGATTGAGAATGTCGTGGATTTCAATCGTCAGTACGGATTTGAAACGCTTCTGACCAATTATGCGCCGTTTCCCGTCGGGACGAAGCTGGATGCGGAAGGCGGAGAGATTGTCACGCCGGAAATCGAACGGGATGTGTATGAGTATCACAGGGCGCTTGCATTGCGGTTCAAGGGGAAGATCCGTTATTTCGAGACCTTCGCGGAGTATCTGAAATCCCCGCTGAAACAGAAGGCCGCCGCAGCCGACCGGGTCATCCGGGCCGCCTGTCGGGGGATCAAGGACGGCAATCCGGATGCGGTATTCTGTGCGATCGGAGAAAACAAGATGGATCAGGGAATGCTTCTTTCCAAAATGGAGGAGCTGTTCCGCCACGGTACGCTGGAGAGCATGGATTTCATCTCTCTGCATCCGTATGAGCTGGGGGCGACCGCGGCCTCCCATGAAACCCTGTGCAAGTTTGCCGAACTGATCCGGAAGTACAACGGGGGAAAGGATAAGAAAATTTTCGGAACCGAGGGCGGGAGCGCCGCCTCCGATGTTCTCTACTATGACGACATCAACTCGGAATCCCTCTTCTACGACCGCTATGTGACGGAGCTTCAGCAGGCGGAGTATATTGTCCGTTCCAACATTCTGATGTTTGCGGGAGGAATGTTCCGGAAAAATGCCATTTTCTATCCCTACAACGGCAAGGTGTCCAGCCGCAACACCATGTACCATTTTGTGATTGCCGACAATGGGATCTATCCGAAAACGGTCTTTCCCGCGACGGCGAACATGATCGGCCGTCTTTCCGGATCCGTTCCGGAAGGCGAATTTGAACAGCGCGATGCAAACGGTCTTCAGGGATACTATTTCCGCAAGAACGGAGCCCTGTTCGCCGCCCTCTGGATCTACCGGCCGGATCACCGGACGCGGGAGGCGCTTCTGCCGCTTCCGTCGGACCGGGTTCAGGCGTACAATCTGGTCGGGGAGCCCATCCGTCTGCGGGGCGGAGCGAACACGCTTCTGACTCTGAGCGAAGGGCCTATTTATCTGTATGCGGAAAATGTGCCGGATGCGGAGTTCATTGCCGCGTTGAAGAAGATCAAGGTGGAGAATCCTTCCGTTTCTCTGAAAATCGGCAGAAACGGTTTGCTGACGGCGGAGGTCTTCAACGACACCTCCGCGGAACTGAAGGGAACCCTGACTCTTTCTCCGAGCGGAACGAGCCGGACTTTCCGGATTCCTTCCGGGGAAAGGCGCTCCTTCGATTTTCCGTGGAACAATCGGACCTCTTTGAGTGCGTATCAGGCGGAGATTCAAGTCGACGGGGAACGGCTCCGTTCCAACGAGATTCGTCCCCTGTTCTGCGGGAAGGCGGAACGCAGTCCGCGCATTGACGGAAATCTGGAGGAGTTCCGTCATCTTCCCGGAATCCGTCTGGGAGCCGCGCAGCAGGTTTCTCTGTATCAGGCAAAGATCCGGAATTCCGCCGATCTGGGAGCCGTCGTGCGTTTCCAGTACGACGATTCCTTCTTTTACATCGCGGCGGAAGTGACGGATGATGTCTATCGGATTCCCCATGAGCAGCCGAACATGTACTGGGCGAACGATGCGCTCCAGCTTCTGTTTGTCATGTCCGGGAGACGGGAGAAACTCTCTTCCCGCGATCTTCTGGAGCTGGCGGTCACCGGGACGAAGCAGGGAGCGCGGATCAGTACCACTCTTCTGGAGCAGAAGCTCGATTTCTCCCATGCGAAAGCAGCCGTGGTTCGCCGGAATGGAAAGACCTTCTATGAACTGGCGCTCCCGTGGGAGATGCTCAGCAAAGGATTCCGGCCCGACAATTCCGTGAATCCCGGATTCAATCTTGCCGTCAGCGACAACGACGGCAATCTGGAGATCAGCCGGATGCCCAAACTCAAAGGCTACGAGAAGTCGCTTCAGATGAGCAAAGGGCTTGTGGACAGCAAAGATCCGTCATCGGCTCTGACTCTGTTTTTCGAGCAGAAGTGAGGTCGAGTTTTCTTCGGCGTCTCCCTTTTGCGTTCTTCCGGGCCGATGCGGAAGCGGATGATCGGGAATGAGATTGAACTACGCTTCCGCGGGTTTGCGGTATTTCCCTTCCGGGAAAAACGGCATCTTTCCGGGGGAATGGAGCTGCCGGCCGGAGAATTCCCGGAAGAATTCCCGCTCCTGTTTCCTGTGCCGGACTCGAATCCTTCCGGAATGGAGCTCAAAGGTCGTTCCGTGAAGCGAGTCTTTGGGGGCATCCGGAGGGAGGACGTGCGGCATACCGGTCCGGCGATGATGCCGTTCCATTTTCAGCGCTGTATGGCACATGCGCAGACCTGTGACGGTGAATTCCATCTGGCAGACAAATTTCGGCCAGTCGGAGAGGAGTTCCTGATGCGGAAAGAACGGACGTGATTGTTTCCATTTCCGCTTCAGCGTCTCGAATTCCGCGCGGCGTCGGAAGAGTTCCAGCGGAGAGGAGAGATATTCCAGATATCAGCGTTGTTTCCGCAGATATTCTCCCCAGTGGTGTCCGAACGTTTCCTTAGGATTCCTCCGGAGGGCTGTTTTGAGTCGGAAGGCGGAAAGAAGAGAGAAAAAGGCGCGGCGGAAGTTATCTTCCGCGCGCGCCGTCCGTGCGTGCATTATTTGTAGTTTTCGCCGTAGCCGTAGTGCTCGACGATGTAGTCGACATCCTTGTCGCCGCGTCCGCTGCAGCAGACGAGAATGGCGCCTGTGCCCATCTCTTTCGCCTTTTTCATGGCGAAGGCGATTGCGTGAGAGGATTCCAGGGCGGGAATGATGCCTTCATAGCGCGAGAGTTTGAAGAAGGCGTCGACGGCCTCTTTGTCATCGGCGGTCACATACTGAACGCGGCCGATGTCCTTCCAGAAGGCGTGTTCGGGGCCGACGGAGGGATAGTCCAGTCCGCTTGCGATGGAGTAGACCGGATCGGGATTTCCGTTTTCATCCTCCAGCACATAGCTGTCGAATCCGTGAAGAGTTCCGCGTTTTCCGTAGCAGAGGGTTGCCGCGTGCTGTCCTTTTCCGGGACCTTTTCCCAGGGGTTCGACGCCGTAGATGTCCACCGGATCGTTCAGGAAGGCGGAGAACATGCCCGCGGAGTTGCTTCCGCCGCCGACGCAGGCACAGACCGCGTCGGGCAGGATTCCGGTCATCTCCTTGAACTGCTCGCGCGCCTCAATGCCGACGCACATCTGGAAATCACGGACCATCAGCGGGAAGGGATGCGGTCCCAGCGCGGAACCGATGCAGTAGATGGAGTCCTTGTAGGAGGAGAGGTAGGATTCAAACGCCGAGTCAACCGCCTCTTTCAGCGCCTGATTTCCGCGCGTCACGGAGATGACTTTCGCTCCGAGGATTTTCATGCGCGTGACATTCGGCGCCTGTTTGGCAATGTCGATTGCGCCCATATGGATTTCGCATTCGAGTCCGAAATAGGCCGCGGCGGTCGCCAGTGCCACGCCATGCTGTCCGGCGCCGGTTTCCGCGATGAGCTTTTTCTTTCCGAGGAACTTTGCCAGGAGTCCTTCTCCCATGCAGTGATTCAGCTTATGGGCGCCGGTATGGTTCAGGTCCTCGCGCTTCAGATAGATCTGGCAGTTGCCGATCATCCGGGAGAGACGGTTGCAGTGATAGACCGGAGTCGGCCGGCCCTGGAACTCCCGGCGGATGCGCCGCAGCTCGTTGATGAATTCCGCCGAATGGCAGATCGACTGATACGCATCGGCAATTTCCCGGAAGGGGGCCTCCAGTTCAGGCGGAACGTGACAGCCGCCGTATTGTCCGAAGCGGCCGTTCTTGTCCGGATAGTCTCTGAAGTAGCGTGAAAAATCCATATTGACTTCCTCATGGTTGCGCGGGTTTGTGCAAGCCCGCCGGTTTATGGTTGATGAGTCTTTCCGCACCGGTTTCCTCAAAGAACTGCTTCATTTCCAGAACGCGTCTCTGCCGGCGCGCGATTTCCGCGGCGAAGACGAGGAAATGAGTTTCCAGCGAGATTTCCGGTCCGGTGACGATTTTCGACGGGTCCCTGCTCAGAACCGCATCGATGAACGTTGCAATCAGATTGAAATCGCCTCCTCCGTGGTGATCCGGAACCGCCGGAGGAGGAATTTCCACATTTTCGGTCTGACCGGTCAGGTAGGAGTAGTAGAAGAGCTTCTCCCCGTCGCCGAACAGTTCGCCGAGAGAGCCGAACACCGTGGTTCTCCGGTCGCCGTATTTGGAGCATCCGGCGAGTGTGAAAACCGCGGTCGCTCCATTGGCGAACTCGATGTTGACCACCTGATGGTCGGCCACGTCGTTGTCGCAGGCGAAGACGCATCGTCCGTAAGGTCCCGTCCGGAGACTTCGGATCATATTCTCCTCCGTCGCCTCTCCGACCACCGATTCCACATACGCACCGATGTTGCCCGAACGGATGCGCTCCAGATAGAAGCGCGGCGCCGAATACGGACACGACGGTTCCAGCTTGCAGTCCAGACAGCGGTCCGCCGCCCCTTCCGGCTGATTCTCCTTCCGGAAGAACATCAGCGATCCGAACGACGACACCCGTTCCGGCATCGAATTGACAATATAACAGATCCAGTCCAGATCGTGAATGGATTTCGCCAGAAGCACCGAGGAGGACTCCTCCTCTCTTCTCCAGTTGCCCCGCACATAGGAGTGGGCAAAGCGCCAGTAGCCCACCGGTTCCAGATGCTGTACCGTCATGACCTTGCCGATCCGGCCTGAATCGATCAGCGATTTCAGCGTCCGGGTGAAATTGGTGTAGCGCAGCACATGGCAGACGGAGAGGAGAATTTCGTTCTGTTCCGCCGCCGCGATCAGATCACGGCATCCTTCCAGGTCCGGCGCGAGCGGTTTTTCGATGAGAATGTCATATTTTTTTCCGGCGAACGCAACCGCCGGTTCCAGATGCATCCGGTCCTGGGTGGTGATGATGACGGCGTCGGCGAATTTCGGCCTGGCCGCCAGTTCCCTCCAGTCTGTGCAGATGTTTTCCGGGGGTATGTTATGCATGGAGGCAATCCGGTTCCGGAAAAAATCACGGGGTTCCGCGATTCCCACCACTTCCGCGCGATCGGAGAGCTCCAGCAGATGCCGCGCATAGATTGTGCCGCGTCCGCCTCCGCCGATGATGATAACCGATGCTTTTTTCATCCTGTCCCTTACGCTTGTTCCTGATTGAAACGCATGAGATTAATATATTGATTTTGCGGACCGGTTCAAGTCGAAAAAGGATTTTTCGTCAATCTTTCCTGTTTTGCGACAATGAATTTTCCGCCGTTCCGGAGGTAATATAAGCGGAGAGCGTCGCGCTTCAAGAGCGTTCCGGTATACAATATGTGATTGTTTCACTGCACTTTGTGACGGAAAAGAAAAACGCGGAATGCCATGTCCCGGAAAGGAAGTCCGCATTCCGCGCCGTGTTTCCCCGGAACGGGGAGGGCGGGGTCATTTGATCATGTTTTCCCGATCGCGCTTGTAGGTGGAACTGGAGGGAAGACTCTTTTCAATGGATTTTTTCGTCTCCTTCACATTCCGTTTCACCTTCCGTTCCGTTTTTTTCACAAAGCGTTTGACGTCATCCTTGTTCTGCGAGTAGTAATAATATCCCGCGGCGGCTGCCGCGAGCAGGATGACGAGGATGATCAGGGTGCGTCGTTTTCCCTGAGCATCGACTTTTTTCTTGTTTTCCAGAACGTCATTGACGCGGCCCACGGTTTTGGCCGCGTTGTCGGCGCAGGTCTCGGAGCAGTAGTTGGAGCCGTTCCGGGTGACGATGCAGCGGGCGCAGACCGGTTTTCCGCAGGTTGCACAGCGTGCCGCGGCCGGGGTGTCGGGATGGTTCAGACATACACTTTCAGAAAGATCCGCCATGTTGGAACTCCTTTCGTTTGCTGGGGCAGCAGCATCTGCCGCCAGTATTCTTCAGGAAGTATATCCGGTCTTTTCCATTTTTGCAATTCTCTTTTTAATCTTTCCGGTCTCTTTTCCGGAAATTTTTCCTGGAGCGGGAGGAAAATCGGGGAAGGAGGATTCCTCCTCCGGGAGAGAAGCGGGGCGTGTCCGCCAGCCTGTTTTTTCCAGCCAGGCGAGGGCCCGGGCATGATGACGCCGGAGCCATTGGCGGTCGGGGAAGAACGTCTGTTCCCGGCGCATCCGGTCGATCTGCTGCTCCAGAGGCGGAAACCCGAGTTTTTCCCGGCGTTCGGCAACTCTCCGGAGGTCGTCGCAGGGGACCGGGGAGAGACGCCCCTCCTCGTCCCAGTCGAACTGGGTGCCGTAGAGCTGTTTTTTCCCTTCGTACATTCGGATGCGGTCTTCCAGACAGGCCGTCTGCTTTGCGTCGATCTCCTCCGGGGGGAGCGACCGGAGAAGAGCGAGCATCCGGCGCATGAAATCCGGACGGCTGATGGAGTGCTGGATGAGAAACCAGGCTGCTTCCGACGCCTCCCTGCCGACCTTGCGGATGGAAGGATATCCCGTCTCCGCAAGGATCTCCTCCAGACGACGGCTGTGACGCAGATGCACCGCTTCCATTTCGGGTGCGTATCCCTCCTGGAGTTTTCCCGCGTCGAGCAGACGCTGCCGGACCTCCAGATCGTGCTGTTTCATGCGGAGCAGTTCTTCCGCGGGATTTTCCCTGTTCATCGGCGGCCTCCTGACAGATCCGCAGACCGGGGCTCCGTCCGCGGATCCGTTGTAATTTACTCCCGGGAGAAGAGGTTGTCAAACGGGAGAAAATCTCGAAAAAAATCTGTTTTGCGACTGTTATTTTCCGGTTTTTGCGCTAGGTTATCGAAAGAAAAAACAGAGTGGAAAACAGAGAACCATGCGGCCCGTCCTCAATCAGATACGAAACAACGAAACTCTTGCGCAGGAAAATGCGCGGGAGGTCTCTCTGCCGGCCGCCGCGCTCTTCGGATGCGTGACGTTCATCATGCTGCTGTTCGGGCTGACCATGCTCTATTCCACCTCCTTCGGCACGGCGGGTTCGACCTTCTTTCTGAAACAGCTTCTCTGGGCGTTTGTGGGCGGCGCGGGACTCTGCGGCGTGCTCTTTTTCGGCTACAAGAAAATTTCCGACTGGAGTCTCTGGTTTCTCATCGCCATCTCCGTTCTGCTGCTGATTGCCGATTTCTGTTTTCCCGCGGTCAACGGAGCGCACCGCTGGATCAAGGTCCCCGGGATCGGCAACATTCAGCCCTCGGAATACTGCAAAGTGATTCTGACGCTGTTCCTGGCAAAATTCCTTTCGGAGCGGATCCGGTACATAGAACGGGCGCCGTTCTGGCGGGTGTTTGTGGCGGGGGGATGTATCTGTGGGCCCGTGATTTTCTTTGTTCTGCTGGGTCGCGATCTCGGAACAACGTTTCTTCTGACGATCCTGTTCTTCGCCATGATGTACATTGCGGGAATCACGTGGAAGATTCTTCTTCCGATTCTGCTGGTGATGGGGGGAGGCGTTTTTTCCTTTGTGATGGCGTTTGACCCGATGCGCCGGGACCGCCTGACCATCTTTCTGAATCCGGAACCGTATCAGGTGGAGGAGGGGTATCAGCTCTGGAACTCGATGCTGGCGCTCGGATCGGGGGGGTGGACCGGACTCGGGTTCACGGAAAGCCGCATGAAGATGAAGTATCTTCCGGAGGCGCATACGGATTTCATTCTCTCCATTGTCGGGGAGGAGCTGGGACTGGCGTTTCTGATTCTTGTCATCATTGCCTATATCGCCTTTCTTGTTCTGGCGATTGTGATAGCGCGGAACGCGCGTACTCGTCAGGGAATGCTGGTGGCGTTCGGCTGTGCCACGTTCATCGGGCTTCAGGCGGCGATCAATGTCGGGGTGATCTGCGGGGCGCTTCCGACCAAGGGAATGCCGGCGCCGTTCATCAGTTACGGCGGCAGCAGTCTGGTGACCTGCATGGTCGCTGCCGGACTGATTCTGAGTGTCGCGGTGGATTCGGCCTATCCGGACTATCCGCTTCTTCTGCGGGAGCACCTCCGCGAAAAAATGAGACCTCTCCTGTTCTGGATGCGGGAAGAGGGGGAAAAATGAATCTGGAGTGATCAATGAAATTGGAACGACTGGCAATCAGCTGCGGAGGCACCGGCGGACACTTCAATCCCGGGCTCAGCATTGCCCGCGAACTGAAGGCGAGAGGGGGAACACCGGTTCTGTTCCTCGGCGGCGCCCATGCGGAAAAACAATCGGAAACGGCGGCAAAGTTCGGAATCGAGACCTTTCGCTTCGATGCCGCGCCGCCTTCCGGAAATCCCTGGAAGGCCTTGAAATTCCTGTTCCGGACCTGGAAAGGGGTGAAACAGTGTGCGGCGGAATTCGATCGTTTCCGGCCGCAGGCGCTTCTCTGCATGGGGAGTTTCGCCTCGCTTCCGCCGGCCCTTGCGGCGCGGAGAAGAAAGCTGCCGCTGTTTCTGCACGACGGAAATGCGAAGATCGGCAAGGCGAACCGCTTTCTGAGCCGCTGGGCAAAGGCGCTGGCGCTCTCGTTTCCGGTGAAGGATGTTTCGGTGATCGCCTGTCCGGCGGTCCTGACCGGAATGCCGCTCCGTCCCGATCTCGTAACGGGGGTGCTGTCGAAGGAGGAGGCGATTGCCGCGCTCAACACCCGCTGGCATAGGGCGTTTTCCGCGGAACGGCCGACTCTTCTGGTATTCGGTGGCAGTCTCGGGGCGCGGACCATCAACACCATGGTGAAGATTCCTTCGGATCTGCCCGGAGCGGAACGTCTTCAGGTGATCCGTCTGACGGGACCCGGCAATCTGGAGTCGGTCCGGAAGGCGCATGCCGGATCCGGAGCGGAGGAGCTGATCCTGGAGTCCTGTCAGGAGATGAATCTTCTGTATTCCGCGGCGGATCTGGTGATCTGCCGTTCGGGCGGAAGCACGGTTTCGGAACTCGCGGTCTACGGAAAATACGCGGTGCTGGTGCCGTATCCGTTTGCCGCCGAGGGGCATCAGGACGACAATGCCGGATGGCTGGCTTCGGCGGGGGGAGCCGAGATCATTCCCGATCGCGAATGCACGCCGGAACGCTTCGCGAATCTTCTTCGCAACTGGCTGGCGAATCAGGCGGAATTCACTCGTCACGGTTTGCAGTCGAAGAGTCTGGCGAAGCCCCGCGCGGCCGCCGGAGTCCTGGATCTTGTGGAAAACATTCTGGCAAGTCAGGCGAATGCCGGAATGAATCCGTAAAAAAGAAAAAGCTCAAACTGTCTGAAAGGAGAACGTATGAAAAAGACTCTTCTCACACTCTGCGCGGCGGCGCTGACCGCCACGGTCTTTGCGCAGGACATCAAACTGCCGGCGTCCGACAAAACCGGAGGAAAATCCATTATGCAGTGTCTTGCCGAACGGAAAACGGGACGCTCGTTCCAGCCGTCGGCTAAACTGACGGAAAAGCAGCTTTCCAATCTGCTTTATGCGGCATGCGGATACAACCGTCCGGAAAAGCGGACCATTCCGACGGCGCGGAATTTTCAGGATCTTCAGCTCTATGTGGCTCTTCCCTCCGGAACCTATCTGTACGACGCGAAGGCGAATGTGCTGAAGATGGCGGTTCCCGGAGATCACCGTGACGTGTTCGGAAAACAGAAATCCATGTTCCGTTCCGCTTCCGCGGTTCTGATCTACGTCTCCGACTTTTCGAAGATGAGAGGGGCGGACAATCCGGCGGTCTATGCCGCGGCCCATGCCGGTTCGGCCTATCAGGATGTGTATCTGGTCTGCGCTTCGGAGAATCTGGCCACGGTGGTCTGCGGGGCGATTGACCGTGAGAAAATCGCTTCGTTCCTGAAACTCAAACGCAATGTCAAGGTGCAGTTCACCCAGCCGGTCGGCGTTCCGAAATAAGAATCGGAGGATTCCGGAAAACAGACCGATGGGTTGTTCCCGGAATCCGGACCGACGGTCCTGAAAAAAAGCGGCGTCTCCGCGGGAAAACCGGGGAGACGCCGTTCTCTTTTACGGAAGAAGAACGGCTCTGCCGTAGGAGGAGGGATCTTTTCCGTCGGCGATTCCTCCGAACCATTCCAGCCAGTGTCGTCCGGCGGGATCGCGGTCGTTGACCAGAATGCTGATGCCGAGCGGCATTCCGGCGGAAGGCTTGATGTTCAGCGTCTTCCACGGAACCGCGAAGCGGTAGTGAATCGTTCCGGCGTCAAAGGAATTTTTCATGACGATGCCCGGAACCGGCTGATGGAGGGGCATGAGATTCCGATTCATGCTGGCCCAGACCCAGGAGTCCGGCGTTTTGCCGTCGGCTTTGACTCCGAATTCCGCATAGGCGGTCTCCTGGATGCCGTCGTTGTTCGGGCGGATCATGCAGCGCTGGGGAACGCTGATTCCGATCTGAAGCGAGTCCCCGTTCCAGAGCGTCGCCGCCGATTCCTGAGGGAGGAAATCTTTGTCTTTGACCTCTACGGCAAAGTAGAGGAATTCGCTGTCCCAGGCCAGGAAGAGAGTTCCGGCGACCCGGTCGAAGATTCCCTTCATGCCGTGGCGGCTGAAGGTTCCGCCTGCCAGGGAGGCGCGCCCGGCGGAGGGCCACTGCTCCGGAGGAAGCGCGATGGCGTTCCGAAGACTCGGGATCCGGACCGGGGCGATGTCCGCGGGAAGAACCTGGGTCCACGAAAAACCGTCCGAATCGGTGAAGCGGGCCGAATAGCGGTTCTTCTTTCCCATGGAGGGGGTGGAAAGAGCCAGCGTTTTCGCTTTTTCCGACTGGAGACGAATTTTTGCCAGAATTCGGGTTTCATTTTCCAGAATTTCGAGCGTGACCGCACGTTTGTCCGCGGTGTTGCGGCGGACGTCAAAGCGGATCTCCGGAGTCCGGGAAGCGGGGTGCGGATGGATGTTTTCCAGTTCCAGCGGGGGCTTGACAATCAGGCTCTTCTGCCAGATGTACTTGCTGCTTCCGTTCTCTTCGAGCCGGAAAAAGAGGTCGTATTCTCCGGGCGGGATTCTGCCGGGGAGGGAGAGCTCGGCATTCCAGTTCAGATTTCCGCCGGAGATCTTCTGCTTCAGCGGAAGGGAGGACTGAAGGGTCAGACGGTTGCGCGGAGAGGCCATCTCCGAGGGCAGCGTGACCGTCAGACGGGTGGTGCCGGACGGCGCGGCGGAAAGCGTCTCCGGAGAGAATTCCGCATTGAATTTCGTATTGCTGAAGTCCTCAAGTTTTCCTCCGGTGATGTAGACGGGCGCTTCCGTCAGGCGGAGGGCGAGAACGCCGTCCCGCAGCGTCTCTTTCCGGGTCTTTCCGCAGACCTCGGTGATGGTGGCCTCCGGGGCGTTCATGACGATTCGGAAATCAACCGGTTCGGAGAGCAGGGAGTAGGCGATCAGAAGCGGCGCGCCGTTCCGTTCAAACAGCCAGACCCGTACCTTCCGCCCGATGTTGAGTTCCCGGACCGGTCTGGCATTGTAGGTCATGCGTGAGACCGTCGCCCACGCTCCGAATGCGGGCTTGGGTTCCCGGACCGGCGATTTCTTCGGAAATTTGCGGAGCATGCCGAAATCGAGTTCCCGCTGGCTGGTGGCGTCGTTCCAGATGCCGATGTGCCAGACGCATGCCTTCAGCTCCCGGATGGTCCGGTTCAGAATCACGACCCGCGCCAGATACGCCGCCTGCTGAAGCTCCGTGACTTCTCCGCCTGGTTTGGTCGAATAGCCGATTTCGCTGATATACATCGGAACGGGTTTCCCCGTGATCCTGCGCAGCTCCTTCTGGAGACGGTTCAGGGTTTCCACATAGCCGGAGGAGTCCGGATTCTGCGCGCCGGGAATGTAGGGATGGAGCATGACCGCGTCGATGTATTTGTCCACACGGTGATTGCGGTAGTAGCCGATGTACTGCGCGAACTGATTGGCGTTCATCGGATTGATGCAGATGCCCGCGATGGTGCGTCCCGGATCGTTCCTGCGGACGACCGCGCTTTCCAGTTTGAGAATCTCCATGACGTCGTCCATGGTGCCGTGGAAGTTTTCGCCGACCATGGGTTCATTCTGCGTTTCCCATACGTCGACGAGTCCCCGTCTGCTTTGCACCTCCGTTTCCAGCTGCTTCGCCAGCTTTGCGCGATCCTGTTCCGGAACCGGAACCATGCGCTTGAACGGATTGAGGATGTTCATGCAGCGGATGATTTTCACAGGCGGACGATTCGCGATCTGTTCCTGCGTGGGCGGAGTCGGCTTTGCGTCCTTTTTCTGGAAGATCGTGAAGAAGAGCTGACGGTCCCATTTGGCTCCGCCGATTCTCTGAAGCTCCTGCGCCGGATTCAGTCCCCAGACGCCGAACGCCGGGTCCGGTGTGGTATAGTAATCCTTCGGAAGCGGAGTCGTGACAAAGAGACTGGTGGTTGTCCTGGCTTTGACGGTGCCGTCCCGGAGCAGTTCCGCCGTCAGCTGGTAATAATCATTGCCGGGAAGACGGAAGCGGAACTTGTCTGCCTTGTCTCCGCTTTTCTGTTCGAAGACCTTCCTTCCGAACGCGTCCGTCGCGGAAATGCGGATGATTCCGCTTCCGGCATGGGAGAGAACTGTGATGTCCGGATTCGTTTCGAACACTCGGACCGCCTTCGGAAAGACAAAGGCGAGCGGTTCCTGTTTTTCCGGAGCCGGAGCCGCCGGACGCATCCGGAGTTTGAGGTTGTCGATCCAGACACTGCCCTTCCGCGTTCCACCTTTGACGCTGAAATAGAACATGAGGCGTTTCACCTCCCGGTCCATGACCTTTTCCGGAATGGGACCAAGGGTGTATTTCAATGTTTTCCATTGCGTTGTCAGCTTGGCGGGAGTGGAAAGTTCCCCGGCCTGCTGCTTGTTCGCGGTGTAAAAACGGATCGGCTTTTCGCCCTGAAGCATCAGGGCGCAGGTGAGACGGGGACCGTTGTCCGGCGCATCGGTTCTGGCATCGAACGAAAGTTCGTACAGCTGATCCTTCCGATAGGCAGTGTTGAAGACGGCGTCGACGGTTTTCCCTGTTTCCGGAGTGATGACCAGACTCTGCTTTCCGTCGCTGAACTCCTTCTTGTCGATCCGCACCATGGCGGGGCGGTTGATCCAGTAGGAGGCGGTCCCCGTTTCAAACGAGGGATTCGTCAGCTTGACCTCTTCCGCCGAAAGCAGAACTCCGGATCCGGAGAGAAGAAGGAGAAGGGGAAACGATTTTCTCATGGGATCTCTTTCTCCAAACGGTTACTTTGCCGGCGCTGCTTTTGCGGCCGGTCCGGTGGCGGATGCGGCCGGCTGCGCGTCGAGCCGGATATGATCGATCCAGATTTTTCCATTTTTCGTTCCGGGTTTGACGTTGAAGTAGAAGAGGAGTCGTTTGACTTCCTGATTCATGACCTTTTCCGGAATGGGACCGATGGTGTATTTCAGCGTTTTCCACTGCGTTGTCAGCTTTGCGGGAGTGGAAAGAGCTTTGAGCTGCTGCCGGTCGGAGTTGAAAAAGCAGATCGGTTTCGCCCCTTGGAGCATGACGGCGAGCGTGAGAACGGGACCGTTTTCGGGAGCATCCGTCCGGGCGTCAAACTGAAGTTCAAAGACGGTGTCCTTGCGCTGAAGCGTGTTGAAGACCACGCTGATGGTTTTTCCCGCTTCCGGCGTTATGGCAAGACTTTTCATCCCGTCGCTCGATTCCGAGGCATCGACGCGCGCCATGGCCGGGCGGTTGATCCAGTAGGAGCCGCTGCCCGATTCAAAGGAGGGGTTGTCCAGTTTGACGCTGTCCGCGAATCCGGAAATCCCCGCAGCGAGGAGTCCGCAAATGAGTGCCATGTGTCTGTTCATGAGAATATTCCTTTTTTATCGTGATTGTTGCGTTCGAAAATAATGAATTCAAGGGCGGTACATGGTGATGTCGTTGAGATAGAACTGAATGAAGTTCGGATAGACGACTTTTTTGGCATCATATTCTCCGATTCCTCTTGCGCTGCCGTCAAGGAAGCCGAGCTGTCCGCGCAGGTTGTGGCGGAGAGAAAAGTTGAGTTTGGTTCCGCTGTAATAGGCGATGCCGAAGGTCTGTCTCAGATTCGTCCACCAGGGATTGCCGATGCTGTCGCCGATCAGCCAGCTGTTCGAGGGCTGTTTGATTTTTTTATTCTTGAAAAGATTGATG
Source organism: uncultured Victivallales bacterium (assembly GCA_944390735.1). Taxonomy (GTDB): domain Bacteria; phylum Verrucomicrobiota; class Lentisphaeria; order Victivallales; family UBA1829; genus UBA1829. Next base: position 16,793 of record CALXRL010000076.1, read on the forward strand.
GTCTCCGCAAAATTGTCGTCGGGAGATTTTTCCCGGGAAAAATTGGTGCAGAACCCGTAGGAGTAGCAGGCATTGCTGTTGTTGGTGTATTGAGTGACGGAGTTGTTGGCCGGACAGAAAAAGACCTTGCTCGGCTGCATGTATTTCTGATCGCAGAGTGCGTTGCTCCAGTAATAGGTTCCATTGCGTGCCTGATGCATCCATCCGTCGTGATCGTTCGCATAGGCGGCGATGCCCAGTCCGATCTGCTTCAGATTCGAAATGCAGCTGGCCGAGGCCGCTTTCTGCCGCGCCTTGTTCAGAGCCGGAAGAAGCATCGCTGCCAGAATGGCTATGATCGCAATTACGACAAGAAGTTCTATCAGTGTGAAATTTCGGCTCGTTTTCATGCGGACTCCTGTGTGGTTTTATTGGAAAATTGAATGGATGTTCTGGGCAGGAAGACGGTGGGAATTGTCAGATCGATCCGATTCCCGGTCTCTTTTCCTGTGATCCGGTCGAGCAGGAGTTTCGCGGCTCTTCGTCCGATTTCGCAGGGAAATTGATCCACGGTGGCCAGCTGCGGACGAGTCCGCAGAGTCAGCGGGAGATTTCCGAATCCGATCAGCGCCAGCTCTTCGGGAACCCGGATTCCAAGATCGATCGCGGCGTTGAGGACATCATTGGCGACATAATCATTGAAACAGATCAGCGCATCCGGCCGGTTTTGTTTGTCCGCAAGGAGTTTTCTTGCTCCTTCATAGGCCTCGTTCCAGCAGTCGGAAAGATCCAGACAGTGACGCGCATTGACCGGCAAATTGAATTCCGCCATGGCTTCCATAAAGGCGCTGCGGCGCTCCTGTCCGGTGGCCGCCAGGGTATAGGAGATGGTGCCGATGCGGTGACATCCCTGGCTTATCAAGTACTTGATAATTTCGGGGAAAACGGAGCGGTTGTCCGCGCCGACATGATCGAAACTGTTGCCCGGCCAGTCGCTGTCGATCAGCACAACCGGATTGTGGAAACGATTCAGATCCCGGATCTGTTCCGGAGTCGGCGGAAGGGCCATCGGAAAGAGAAGCAGCCCGTCCACGCGGCGGCGGCTGAAGCGGCTGAGCAGGTCGACTTTGTCCTTGACCAGCCTGTCCCAGGAGATCAGATACGCATCGTATTCATACTCATGAAGCACCTGATGAATCCCCTCCATGACCGCTCCGGCAAATTCACACTGAAATTTATTGAAGGCGATTCCGATGCTTCTGCTCCGGCCGGTCTGGATGCACTCCACCATGGCGTTCGGCTGATAGCCGTACTGGCGGGCAACCTCCATGACCCGGTCGATCGTCTCCTTCTTGATCCCGGGATTCCGTTTCAGCGCTTTCGAAACCGTGGATTCCGAAACGCCGCAGATTTTTCCGATTCCTTTCAGCGATATCATGGATCATCACTCGGTTTGTTGTTTTTCCGCGTTTGTTTCTTCTTTCATTATAACCGATTTCCAGAAAAAATCAAGTACTTGAAATTTAAAAATAAAGAAAAAAGGCGATTTTTCCGTTTCTCTGGTCCGCTTCTTTCTTTTTTCCGGTGCGGGAGCGGGGGGAATGGGAAAGAGAAAAAAAAGCGCATGCGGTGAATTTTGCACGCATGCGCTGCTTTCGTCTGCTGAAACGGGAATCAGCAGATGTTTCCAAGATAAACATTCGGAAATCCGCGGGATTTTGCATAATTCTGAAGCCCTTCGATGAGTTCGTAGGGGGTGCGGGGACTTTCCGAATAGCGATAGTCGGGATGATAGGCGGTAAAATGGATGGGGGTTTCCTTTCCCAGATTTGCTTCGGTCCAGTCGAGGAAATCGTCGATCATTTTTTTCGAGTCGTTTTTTCCGGGAATGACAAGATTGGTGTATTCGGCATGTCCGCCGCAGCGTTTGAAAATCCGGTAGGCCTCCAGAATCGGAGCGAGAGAGGCGCCGCCGCACATGCTGCGATAGAACTCTTCGGAAAAGCCTTTCATGTCGAAGTTTGCGGCATCCATGTGCGGATACAGGACCTCTGCGGCTTCGGGAGTGATGAATCCGTTGGAAACGAGAATGGTCCGGAGTCCGGCCTCATGGGCGCACCGGGCCACGTCGATCGCATATTCCAGAAACACGGTCGGTTCATTGTAGGTGAACGAAATGGATTCACATCCGTGCCGCAGGACGATGCGCACCAGCTCTTCCGGTTCATACACGCGGTACCGGTAGCGCGGATTGTAGGCCCCTCGCGAGAGATGGTGGTTCTGACAGAAGACACAGCCCAGATTGCAGCCGAGCGTTCCGATGGAGTATGTCCTTGTTCCCGGCATGAAATGACGGAGCGGTTTCTTCTCAATCGGATCGATCTGAAGCGCCACGGGACGACCGTAGGAGAGCGAGGAAAGCTCTCCATCGTCGTTTCGACGAACGGCACAGTAGCCGGTGTGTCCCGGTGCGATCACACATTTTCTGGGACAGAGAGTGCAACGCACCTTTCCATCCGGCATGGGTTCCTGAAAATCCGCCTTCCGATACGCTTCCAGAACCGGAGCATCGCTCATGATATCCTCCTTGTTTTCCCGAGGCCGCCGAAGCGGCTCAGCCTTTCCAGTAGGGTGAGATTTCGCGGAGACGCGCAATCACCGGAGGAAGTTTTTCCAGGACGAAATCGACCTCTTCCTCCGTATTGTAGCGGGAGAAGCTGAATCGGATTGCTCCGTGCGCGGCGGTGTAGGGCACTCCCATGGCGCGCAGGACGTGGGAGGGTTCGAGACTTCCCGTGGTGCAGGCGCTTCCGCTGGAGGCGCAGATGTTGTACATGTCAAGAAGCATCAGAATGGATTCCCCCTCGATGTATTCGAACGAGATGTTGCTGGTGTTGGGGAGACGATGTTCCGGATCGCCGTTCAGACGGGTGGCGGGCAGTTTCAGCAGTTCGGTTTCGAGTTTGTCGCGGAGCGCTTTGACTTTCGTGTTTTCGATGCTGATATCCTGCTTTGCGAGTTCGGCGGCTTTTCCCAGGCCGACGATGCTGGCGACGTTTTCAGTTCCGGCGCGGCGTCCGCGCTCCTGATGACCTCCGACGATGAACGGTCGGAAACGGACCCCGCGTTTGACGTAGAGCGCTCCGACTCCTTTCGGCGCATGGAGTTTGTGTCCGGAAAGACTGAGCATGTCGATCGGCAGTTCCGAGAGATTGATGGGGACCTTTCCGACCGCCTGGACCGCATCGGTATGGAACAGGGCCCCCTGTTTGTGGGCCATTTCCGCGAGCTGGGCGACGGGATAAAGATTTCCCGTTTCATTATTCGCCCACATGATGGAAACGACAGCGGTATCGGTGTCAATCATCTCTTCGGCGCATTCCATATCGAGCCGTCCCTTGGAATCGACCGGAATCTGAACCACGGTATAGCCGCGGCGTTCGAGCTCTTTTCCGAGAGCGAGAATCGCGGGATGCTCGACTTTGGAAATGACGACTTTCCGGCGTTGATGGCAGAGACTCAGAGCACTGTAAATGGCGGAGGAGTCGCTTTCGGTTCCGCAGCTGGTGAAGATGAGTTCACTGGGCTGGGCCCCGAGCAGGGACGCGAGTTTTTCGCGAGCGGTTTCGATATGTGCGGCGACCTGTCCGCCGAAATGGTGGATGCTGGAGGGATTGCCGTACAATTCCGTCAGGAAGGGGCGCATCGCCTCGAAGACTTCGGGAGCGACCGCGGTTGTTGCATTGTTGTCAAGATAAACGACTTTTTCCATGGTGCCACTCACTTTTCTTCCACGACTTCAATGGAATCGGAAACGAATTCGCGGAGTTTCGCCTCGACATGATTTTTCAGTGTGACTTTAGCCGCCATGCAGGAGGCGCAATGTCCTTTCAGTCGGACAAAGACTTTGTTTCCTTCGATATTGACCAGTTCGATATCGCCTCCGTCGTGTTCGAGGGCCGGTCGGATTTCGCGGTCGATGATCGACTGGACCTTGATGACCTTCTGGACGACGGAGAGTTTATCGAAATCATCGACTTTCTCTTCTTTTGCCGGTTTCTGTTCCGCTTTGTGTTCTTTCCAGAGTCCGTCGAGGATTTCCTGAATCTGATCGAGACAGGTTCCGCAAGCGCCTCCGGCCTTTGTATATTTTGTGATCTGTTCCGCGGTATGGAGATTGTTTTCCTTTGCGACTCTGCGGATTTTGGTATCTGTGACGCCGAAACATTTGCAGACGACGCGGCCTTCGTGATCCTCGGGATCGTCCTGGACCATTTCATATTCTTCGCCGTGGCGTTTTTTATAGTCGGCGATTGCGGCCTGAAGAGCTTCCATGCCCATGACGGAGCAGTGCATTTTTTCCTCGGGGAGGGTGCCGAGAAGTTTCACGATATCCTTATTTGTGACTTTTGCGGCTTCGTCGAGGGTCATTCCCTTGACGAGTTCAGTCAGAGCGGACGAGGAGGCAATTGCGCTTGCGCAGCCGAAGGTTTTGAACTTTGCATCGCAAATTCTACCATCCTTATCGAGTTTCAGGAAGATTTTAAGAGCATCTCCGCAGGTGATGTTTCCGACTTCCGCGACGGCATCCGCATCCGGGATTTCGCCGACGTTTCTCGGGTTCAAAAAGTGATCCATTACGTCTTTGGTATAATTCCACATAATGAGTTCTCCTCTCTTGATTCATTTGTACAAGATGAAATTTACCACAGATACAGCAATTTAGCAAATAAAGTTCCATAAAAGAAGCAACTTTTTGATAAAAAAACAGAAAGATCCCTTATAAAAACTACTGAATTAGTCGATTTTTATAAAAAGAAAAAAAGCCGAAGGCTCGCGAGGTGCAGGTGCGTATGGCACCTGCTTCGGTCCAGCGGAATACGCTGGTCGCCCGCCGGGCGAAATCGGGAAAAGACCATGCACCAGAAAACAAAAAAAAGAGAGAGAGCCGAAGGCTCGCGAGGTGCAGGTGCGAATGGCACCTGCTTCGGTCCAGCGGAACACGCTGGTCGCCCGCCGGGCGAAACCGTGATAGCCCCAAGACGCGCAAACAAAAAAAAGTAAAGAGCCGCAGGCTCGTGGGTGCAGGTGCATTTGGCACCTGCTTCGGTCCAGCTGAATAAGCTGGTCGCCCGCCGGGCGAAAAGAAGAAAAAAACCAAGGAATAAGAACTACATATTTCCCAATTTGACAAAAAATATTTTCTACTTATATTATAAAAGAAATCAAGGAGGATTCGTAATGCAGAAAGCAGTCAACTCGAAATCCACATTTCTCTGGATCTGTTTTGCAGTGCTTCTTCTGATTGCGGTGCTGGCAGTTGTTCTTCCTTTGCTTTATTCGGGAGAACGGGATTCTCCGACACTTCGGAGTCAGAGTCAGTTAGAACAGATCTGGCTGGCATTTCTGTTGTATGCCGATTCTCCCAATAGCGATCTTCCGAATGTGGATCATGTGAAAGCGTGGAACCTTTTTCATCAGCAGAAGATTCAGACGGATCCGCAACTTTACTCTTTGCAAAGGAAAGGAGATCGTGTGACTTATCCTCTCCGCGAAGAGGACAACGACTACCTGTTTTTCGGGACTCTTTCCGCTGGATTTCATAAGGCGCCGGACTCTGTGGAATTGCTTGTTTTTCTGAAACCGATGAAAATGGAACAGGGAAACAAAATACCGATTCTATTCAATGACGGGACCGTGAAAATTGTTTCCGTGAAAAACAAAACCGCTGCGGCGGTTGTCCGGGCAGCATACAAGGATGAGTTCAAGACCCCGTACAGCAAAGCGCTTCTGGCGCGGGCGGAACAGTGGGATGTCGAGCAGAAAAAAAACAAAATCCGTAAATTTCTTCAGAAATAACCCTGTTTTACAGCCTTCCATGCGGATCCCCGGCGGAAGTTTCCAAAGAATGTTTTTTCCGGGGAAAGAGATCCGGCTCCATCAGAACCGCTCCGAGAATGAGAATCGCTCCCGCCGCCTGCCAGAGCGTAATTGTTTCATGAAGAAAAAGATAGCCGAAAGCGGCGGCAATCATCGGGACAAAATATTCGTTCAAACTCAAAAGCGCGACCGGAATAAACTTCTGAGCCTCGTTCCATCCGTAAAACGCCAGGGCGCTGGGCCCGATTCCGAAATAGAGAATCCATCCCCAGCTGAGCGGATCTGCCGGCAGTCGAATCGGATCCGGCGAGAACGGGAGAAAAAGAATCAGCCAGACCGCACCCCAGAGCAGTGTCCAGCTGGAATAAATCCATCCTCCGATGCGCTGAATCGTCCGCCGCCCCCAGACCGTGTAAACCGCCCAGCAGAGGCCGGAAAGAAAGATCAGCAGATCCCCGGTCTTCAACGCTTTGAGAGCAATTCCGTTTCCGTTGATGACCCGCAGCACCAGCAGACAGCCGAGAAATCCGAGAAGGAGTCCCGCAAACTGCACCAGCGATCCCCTTTTTCCAAGACAGAGGGAGATCACAAAGATCTGAAGCGGCACGATCGCCTCCAGCATCGAAGCATTGATGACCGGAATCTCTTTCTGAGCAAGGAAGAGCAGGAGCGCCATCATGGAAGCCCCGACGAGTCCCTGAAACGGCAGACGGCACCATTCCGCACGCGTCAGTTCGAACATCTTCTTCCGGTACAGAAGAAGCCCGGTGAGAAACAGCGCGGTCCCTCCGACGGCGAAACGCAGAATTCCCAGGGAAACCGGATCAATCCTCTGCCCACCGATCAGAAATCTTCCGACCGGAAACATGGTTCCCCAGAAAAACACACTGAGCAAGGCCCAAGCGAGCCCTTTGAGCTGAGTAATAGTCATTTTTCCCGCGCCGCCGTTTTTTCCCTGAAAAGAAAAAAGCCCCGTCCGGAGAGGACGGAGCTTTCGGGTTTCGATGGTTCGAACCTTATTTCTGCGCGTTTGCGATCAGAGCGGTGAAGCTGTCGGCTTTGAGAGCCGCGCCGCCGATGAGTCCGCCGTCAATGTCCTTCTGAGCGGTGAGAGCCCCGGCATTTTCCGCCTTCATGCTTCCGCCGTACTGAATGACGGTAGCTTCCGCGACATCGGCGCCGAACATTTCCGCGAGAGTGGCACGGATGAACGCATGGGTTTCCTGAGCCATTTCCGGGGTAGCGTTTTTTCCGGTGCCAATCGCCCAGACGGGCTCATAAGCGATTGTGATTTTCGCCATATCGGCAGCGGAGAGATCCGCAAGACCGCCCTTGAGCTGTTTTGCGAGGACGCAGTTGGTCTTGTTTCCTTCGCGTTCTTCGAGGGTTTCGCCGATGCAGACGATGGGTTTGAGTTCATATTTGAGCGCTGCTTTGATGCGCTTGTTGACCGTTTCATCGGTTTCGCCGAAATACTGTCTGCGTTCGCTGTGGCCGATGATGACATATTCGACACCGATTTCCTTGAGCATCGCGCCGGAGATTTCGCCGGTGAACGCACCGTTGTCCGCCCAGTGAATGTTCTGCGCACCGACTTTGACATTGGAGCCCTTGAGGACTTCCACCGCAGTCGCAAGACTGGTGAAGGTCGGACAGACCGCCATCGTGACGGAGTCGCCGAACTGAGCGAGACTTTCTTTGAGAGCTTCCGCAAGCGCTTTCGTTTCCGCCGCGGTCTTGTTCATTTTCCAGTTGCCGGCAATGAATGTTTTGCGTGCCATTTTTGCAGGATTCCTTCCGTTGTTGATTTCGACGTTTCCGCCTTGTTTTATGACGAACATCATACCGGTAATATAATTCCTTTCCGGATCGAATGCAAGCGGACGGCCCGGAAAAAGAGTCTGATCCCCCGGGGAGGCGAAATACTTCCGGACAAAAAAAGACCCGGCCGAAACCGGGTCCGAATCAGGGGTTCCGAATACTCGGATCTGATCTTACTTGTCGTTGAGCGCGACCACGCCGGGCAGCTGCTTGCCTTCGAGGAATTCAAGGGAAGCTCCGCCGCCGGTGGAGATGTGGGACATCTTGTCCGCAAGACCGCTCTTGTTGACCGCGGCAACCGAGTCGCCGCCGCCGATGATGGAGACGCCGCCGTTTGCCTTGACTTCCGCAACCGCCGCGCAGACTCCGAACGTGCCCTTGCTGAACGCCGGCATTTCAAAGCATCCCATCGGTCCGTTCCAGACCACCGTCTTGGCACCCTTGATGGCGTTGCTGTAAAGCTCGATGGTCTTGGGGCCGATGTCGAGAGCCATCCATCCGTCGGGAATATCGTCCCCGACCACCTGGGTGTTGGCGTTGGCATCGAATTTGTCCGCGGCAATGTTGTCGACGGGGAGCAGAAGATTGACTCCGAGCTCTTTCGCCTTGGCGATCATGTCCTTCGCGTAATCCAGCTGATCGACCTCGCAGAGGGAGGCTCCGACATTGTGTCCCTGCGCCTTGAGGAAGGTGTACGCCATGCCGCCGCCGATAATCAGCGTGTTGACCTTGGTCAGAAGATTGCTGACCACTGCGAGCTTGTCGGAAACCTTCGCTCCGCCGAGGATCGCCACAAAAGGACGAACCGGATTTTCCACCGCGTTGCCAAGATACTCAATCTCTTTTTCCATCAGGAATCCGGCAACGGATGTGCCGATGTATTTGGTGATGACCGCCGTGGAAGCATGAGCGCGATGGGCGGTTCCGAAGGCGTCGTTGCAGTAGATGTCGCCGTAGGAAGCGAGCTTTTTGGCAAGCTCCTTCTGTTTTTCCTTGAGTTCGGCTTTTTTCGCCTTGAAATCCTCGTCGGACTGGCCTTCCTTCTGTTTGAGTTTTCCCTGTTCTTCCTTGTAGAAGCGGGTGTTTTCCAGCATGACGATGTCACCGGGCTTCATTGCGGCGACTTCGGCATCGGCATGGGCGCAGTCGGGAGCGAACGTGACCGGTTTTCCGAGCATTTTGGAAAGATATTCCGCAACCGGTTTGAGGGAGAAATCCGCCTCATAGCCCTTTTCCGCAGGCCGGCCGAGATGGCTCATCAGCACAAGGCTTCCGCCCTGGTCAAGAACATATTTGATGGAGGGAAGGGCGCCTTTGATCCTGGTGTCGTCCTTGATGACGCCATCCTTGATCGGCACATTGAAATCCACGCGCATGACAACGCGTTTTCCCTTGAGATCGACATCCCGCAACGTTTTCTTATTCATATTGAGCAAATCCTTTCATTGGGAGGTGGAAAAGAAAACGGGGCGGGCGTTCATGCCGCCCGCCCCGAGGTAGACTTACGGTCTTTTCAGCGACATTACTTGGCAATGACGCGGACCATTTCGAGGACCTTGTTGGAGTATCCCCATTCATTGTCGTACCAGGAAACGACCTTGACGAAGGTGGAGTCAAGAGCGATACCGGCTTTTGCGTCGAAGACGGAGGTTCTGGACTCGCCGCGGAAGTCGGTGGAGACAACGCTTTCATCGGTGTATCCGAGGACGCCTTTGAGTTCGCCTTCGGAAGCAGCCTTCATGGCAGCGCAGATGTCTTCATAGGAAGCGGCTTTTTCGAGTTCGACCGTGAGGTCGACAACGGAAACGTCGGAGGTCGGAACGCGCATGGACATTCCGGTGAGTTTGCCGTTGAGGGCCGGAAGCACTTTGCCGACAGCCTTGGCAGCGCCCGTGGAGGACGGAATGATGTTCTCAAGGATGCCGCGTCCGCCTCTCCAGTCCTTCTTGGAGGGTCCGTCGACCGTCTTCTGGGTGGCGGTGGCCGCGTGAACCGTGGTCATAAGGCCGCGTTTGATGCCGAACTTGTCGTTGAGGACCTTGGCGATCGGAGCGAGGCAGTTCGTGGTGCAGGAGGCGTTGGAGATGATGTCCTGTCCGGCATAGGTCTTGTCGTTCACGCCGAAAACGAACATCGGGGTCGCGTCCTTGGAAGGCGCGGACATGATGACTTTCTTGGCGCCGGCCTGGATGTGAGCGCGGGCTTTGGCGTCTTCCAGGAAGAGACCGGTGGATTCAACAACAACTTCCGCTCCGACTTCGTTCCATTTGAGGTTCGCAGGATCTTTTTCAGCGGTAAGACGGATCTTCTTGCCGTTGACGATCAGATTCGTTCCCTCGACGGAGACATCGCCGCTGAATTTGCCGTGCACGGAATCGTATTTCAGCATGTACGCCAGATAGTCGGGATCGAGAAGGTCGTTGATGCCGACGATTTCGATGTCATTTGCGAAGTTCTCCACAGCAGCGCGGAAAACCATGCGGCCGATTCTTCCGAATCCGTTAATTCCTACTTTAATAGCCATTTTCGTTCCTTCCTTTTTAGTTTAAAGGTTGCTATCACGAATTGTATTGGGTGTAATATAACATTGTCTCCGTAATTTGTCAACATTCGGACGACTAAAATCTTCCGGATGATCGAAAACGCCCGGATTTTTTCATGTTTCAATTTCTTTTGTGCTTGACATTTCCGCCCGTTCCTTTTATATTGGAGAAACCTGTTAGAACAAGGAAGAACATCATGAGTACGCGAACGGAAAAAGCGATAGCGTTTTTCACCTCGGTTCCCCGCGCGGGAAACTGTGCCCAGTGTGTCACCAAGGCCTTTGCCGACGATGCCGCCGTCATGGAAATGGCCGCCTGCGGAGGCGGAAATGCTCCGGGCGGACTCTGCGGCGCCCTGTATGCGGCCATGTCGCTGGCCGGGGAAAAGGATCGGGAGTCCCTGCGCAGCGACTTCCGCGAACGGGCCGGTTCGGATCTCTGCCGGGAGCTCAAGGGCAGCTGCGGAACCCCCTGTCGGGAATGCGTGGAAATCGCGTCGGAACTGCTTGAAAAGAAATGGAATAAATAAAAGGTGACGTTTTTCTGAAAATTCCTTTTGCATTTCCGGACGCGACGATATATATTTGCAGAAAAAGGATTTCTTTAACACTAAAAACTATGGTAAAAGGTGAGTTATGAGAAAAATCATTGCCGTCTGCTTTGTGGTCTTTGTGCTTGGGGCCGGAACCTCTTTGACCGCACAGGATGCGAAAACCCCTTCCAGCCAGGAAGTGAAGGCCGCTGAACAGGAAGCCGCTGTCGTTCTTTCGGAAGAAGAAAAAATGGTGGCGTCGGAAAACCAGACTCCTCCGCTTCTCCGGGGACTCACCGGAAAACTTCTGATGTATCTTCCGAATCGTCTGATGGATCTTCTGGACATCTTCTCGCTGGAGCTGAGAGGCGGAGCCGCGATCGGCGCCGATGTCCGCCTTACGCGTGCCGTCGGTCTTGCCGCTGAAATCGGTGCTACCGGCGACCTCATCAAAGGGTACAACCGCCAGTACGGCTGTGCGCTCACCCAGGGGTATGAGGCTCAGTTCCTGATCCCCATGGCGGAGAATATGGACCGCTCCATTTCCTACGGTTATGTCAATAAATACTGGCAGTACGGAACGAACTTCCCGCTTCCATCCGATGCGGTTTACGCTCCCCGGACCGGCGCGCGCGACTACTGGACGATCGAAGCAGGAGCCATCTGTCTGGTCGGAGCGAAGGTGGCGGTGCATCCGCTGGCGTTTGTGGACTTCTTCGCCGGCCTGATCCTTCTGGATCCCAGCGACGACGATTATACCCTGAAGCCGATTACGTACTGAGATTCCCGATTCATGAAAACGGCGGTGCTTTCCGGAGTTTGAACCGTGAGACACCACCGTTTTTTTTATGCGGATCCTGAAAAAAAACGGGGTTTCTGATCCGTTTTGCCAAAGAGACGGTTGAAAAACCGCGGAAGGGATATTATTTTATCCGATACGATTTTATTTCAAAAAAAACAAAAAAACAGGTGGAACATGTTGACTGTAGTTAGTGCAATCCTTTATACGGTGGCGGTTTTAATTGCGATTCTTCTGGTCGCGCTGGTGCTGGTTCAGCCGTCCAAGGGGGGCGGTTTCGGCTCCGCGTTCGGCGGAATCGGGGAGGGGGTTTTCGGGGCTCAGACGATGGGATACCTCTCCCGGCTGACCGTCATTATGATCGCGGTTTTCTTTCTGGTAACTCTTGGTCTGGCGGCTCTTTCCGGACATAAGCAGAAGACAGTTTCCGCCGCGGCGGAAAGCGCGGCTCTTCAGCTTCCGACCGCGATGGCTCCGGCCGCTCCCGCAAAGGCTCCTGCGAAACCGGCGGAAAAGACCCCCGTTGCGGAAACCGCGGCCAATGCGGCAAAGGATTCCGTGAAAAAAGCGGCGGAAAAAGCGGAAAACGTGAAAAAGCAGGCTCCCGCTCCTGCAAAAAAATAAAAAAATAGAGAGAACGTAAGTTTTTTAGCGAAAACATATTTGCATTTTACGGGAAGACAGGTTAGAGTGTCCCGGTAGGGGACATTCAACATGTTCCGGGAGTTGGATGAAAGAACCAAAACGTTGGGAGATTAAGAAAAATGCGTTTCGGCTTCAAGTTTGTGTGTGCCGCATTTCTTGCGTTTGCGGCCGTGTTTGATGTTGCCGCTCAGCGGAATGCGTTGATTGATGGTCAGACAATTGATTTCAAACTTGATTTTTACGAAGCGCCGAATCTTCCGATTACCGGAGGGGTGTCCGTTCCCTCGGTCTCGGCGAAATGGCTGGTTGCGATCATCACCTACACTCCGGCGCTTGTCTATGACAACAGCTCGAATCGAGGCGGCAAGAGAAAGGTTCGCTGGCTGGATGATCTCACCGTGGAGCTTTCGTTGATTCTTCCCGGGGCGGCCAATTACGGAAGCAATATTCTTCTTTCCGGGAAGCAGGTTCTCTGGAGTGTCCCCTGTGACGGTAAACGGCACAGGGTGCTGTTTGCCGTTCCCCCGCTTGTGTTCGAGCGATACAGCAGTCTTGAGAAGTTCACGAAGACCGTTGCCGGTCAGATTCCCGCATATGTCGAGTTCAAATCCAGAAACCAGGAAGTGCTTGCCCGTTATGTGTATGCGAGAGGAAACGGCGAACGGATCTATCAGATTTTTCAGCGGCTTTTCAATGCGCAGGTCGGCGTGTTCAAACTTCCGACCGCTGTTCTGCCAAAGGAGAAAACTCCCTGGAGTCTGGTGGAAACAGGCGCGTTTGATCTCCCGAAAAGCATTGTGGAAGGAAAGTAAGCCATGGGCAAGCGCAAAAAGAATGTGTTGTGTATCGATATCGGCGGCGATACGATCAAGGCTGCGGAGTTCGCTTACTCCGACGCCGGTGTGATGACTCTTGTAAAGTTCGCATTTGCGGAATATGGATTCGGGGAAAATACTTCGGCGGAAAATGATTCCTATCTTTACGCCATGCTCATTGAGCTCAAGAAACTTCTGGAGGAAAATCAGTTTACCGCCAAGGTTGTCAATATTTCCGTTTCCGCCCAGAATTCCTTTATCCGTTTTGTCAAGATTCCGGCTCTGGCGGAAAATGAGGAGAAGGTCCGGCAGATTATTGAATTCGAGGCCAGACAGAATGCTCCTCTTCCGGTCGATCAGATGATCCTGGATTATCAGCTGACCGGAACTTCCGAAGACGGCTCCGAAATTGATGCGATGATCGTGAATGTCAAAAGCGCCGACATTGAAAAAATCGTCAAAGTCATTGAGGATGCCGGAAAGAAAATCGGAACCATCGAGGTCTCTCCGACCGCCAGCTACAATGCCTGTCGCGCCAACATGGTCGGCGAAGAGAACTGCGAGATGATTCTCAATATCGGCGGCCGGTGTTCAACTCTGATCTTCATCGATCAGGGCAGTTATTTTGAACGAACGCTTGCCATTGCGGGTAACACCATCACCCAGCAGATCAGCAAAGAGTTCGGAGTGTCTCTGAAGGAGGCGGAGGATTTGAAGCGCCGCCATGGTTTTGTCGCTCTCGGGGGCGCGTATGAGGATCCGGACTCCGAAGTGGCTGCCATTATTTCCAAGATCATTCGAAATGTCATGACCCGTCTTCATGGAGAGATCAACCGCTCCATAAATCTGTATCGTGCGCAGCAGAAGGGGCGCAAACCGGAAAAACTGTATCTTGCGGGCGGCAGTTCCGTCATGACGTATACGCCCCGCTTCTTCTCGGAAAAACTGAAAATTCCGGTGGAATATCTCAATCCCTTCCAGATCACGGCAATTGCGGATGATGTCGACAAGGACGCTCTGAGCGAAGTGGCTCATGTTTTTTCGGAAGTGATCGGTACCGGCCTGCGCAATGTCGGAACCTGTCCGCTGGAGATCTCCCTGATTCCGGAAGGGCTGAAGAAAGAGCGGATTTTCAATCAGAAGCAGCCGTTTTTCTACGCGTCGGCAGTGACCATGCTTCTCTGTCTTGGAATTACCTACTGGAGCTTTTCCAAACAGCTTGTAACCGTGAAAAAGGACCGCGAGCGCGCGGAGCAGCAGGTCGCGACAACCAAAAATATTATGACAAAAGTGGATGCGGCGTTCCGGAAACTCAACAGCAGCAAGAGTTCCTATACGAAAGCATCCGAACTTCTTGCGGGACGGGATCTCTGGCCGAATCTGATGAACAAGATTCAGGAGGCGACGCTTCCGGAAATCTGGTTTACGTCGGTGGAGGGTACTTCCGTTCTGAAGATCACCAAGAAAAAGGAGGTTCCCGAAGAGCCGACCGGCGGATTCCGCGGATTCGGATCGTTCGAGTCCACCTCTTCTCATAAGACTTCGGCGGTTCCGACCGGCGAGTATAAATGGATCGTTTTCGAGGGCTACATCAGAACGGATAATCCGAAGGCGCAAGCCACTCATATCTATGAAAAATTCAAACGGAATCTGGAGAAAACCGGTGTATTCAAAAAATTCACCATTGCGGACAGCGACCGTATGATCCAGAATTTCAAGCTTGGTTCTCAGGATACCAATATCTCATCCTTCAAGATCGAGGCCGAACTGATCAAACCGATAAAACGATAAGTACGGAGATGGTATAAATGAAAATGTCCGCAAAGAATATTCCTCTTGCAATCGTTCTGATTCTTACCGTTCTGATTTCGGCGGTTCTGATTTATTTCGTTGTGATCGAACACGGAAAAGTGTCCGAAACCAATACCAAAATCGAAGAATATAAAAAGATCCTGGAGGACGCCAATAAGAAAAAACCGGCTCCTGTGACAGAAAATTTCAAAAATATGACCATTGATGCGGAAAATCTCGACATCAAAGCCTATCAGATTCAGCGCACATTCGGCAAATACTACCGGAAAGCGCTGATTGATTTTGCCAATACCATCGGATTGTCCGGAGACAAGCTGACCAAGGCTTTCCAGACGTATTATCAGGCTCTGGCCGATGACGCAAAAGCGGACATCGTCGGATCGAATGACAAGAATCTGATCGATAATTTTCTTTCCGGACAGGACAAGGCCAAACTGGATGCCGCTATTACGGCATATGGAAATTACATCAACGAATCGAATCTTCTCAAGAAATTTTCCGCTTTCTACAAGGATCTCCCGGATGAAAAGAAGGGGTTGATTATTGGAGGCAATCGCGATCAGCAGATCCTGAAGGAGTTCTTCGCCAAGGAGAAGGTGGATCCCAAACTCCTTGAACAGGCGATGGAAAAGTTCCGGGAAGATGTTCAGGAATTGACGGTCGAACCCGTGACCAAGGCGAATGTTCATGAATTCCTTCTCGCCGCGATGGGGCTGCCCAGAACCGCTCTGGTCACTTATTACAAGGGAATTCTGAAAAATCTTCAGAATCTCTTTTTCCGCAAGAAAGTCATTCCCGCCGCCGAGACGATCAAGGATGTGGAAAATCTGACTTACAGCGATGATTTTCAGCCGAATCAGAAACAGATTCCCCTTGTGATCCGTCAGATGATGATGCGGGAGGATCTCTTCAACCGGGCAAGAAATGCGAAGATCACGAAAGTGGCCTCCATCAAGGAACTGACCCCTCTGCTGAAAGAGCAGCGGGTGAATGATGATTATGTAAGATATACGTTTGATATGGTGGTGGAGGGACCGATGGACAATCTGCGCGCCTTTGTGAATTCCCTTCAGAATGCCTACAAGGACAACATTGTGTATCGGATTCGTGATATCTCCCTGTCTCGGGAGACTCCGGAAAATATAGAGGATCTGACCTCTGTGGAATCAAAAGATCCGGCGGTTTCCCTGGCCTCGAAATTTCAGTTCCCTGATTTTGAACCGCAGGATACGGATGTGAATCTTCTGGCGGCTTCCTACGGGAAACCGATGGTCGGCCGGTCGAAAGACGTTTCCATGGAGTTGTCGTTCGACATCCTGCTCTATGTCGCGGATGAACTGAACCGTGTTGAACTGGGTGCTAAATAAGGAACAGAGGAATTTCAAATGTCGTTCTTGAGAAAACATTATGAGAAGGTGATTCTGGCGGCTCTTTTGCTGATTTTTGTACTTCTGCTTGGATTTCAGATTCTGATTATTCTCCGGGCGAAGGATGTGGATATTGACAGCGTGGTCGGTGTAAAACCGCCGCGGCCGGATTACAAGAAAATTCAGCCGGATGACCCAGCCTACAATCTGGATGCCGTCTTCGGTGATAAAAAAGCGCTCTGGGCGGTTCGAGAAAACAAGGAGGGGGAAAGCGATGTTTGCGAGGCTCCGCCGCTGGTCCGCTGTCCGTTCGGCCCCCATCTGATTCCCGTGACCGATTATCCGAAACAGAATGCCAAGGAACCAGGAAAATGTTCCTATTGCGGAAAGGAGATCCGGGTCCTGGTCTCCTCCATCATCATCACGGCCGAGGACTCGGATGGTGATGGAATTCCCGACAAGTGGGAGCAGCAGTACGGTTTGAACTTCAAGGATCCGAAGGATGCCGTGCTTGATCCCGATGAGGACGGATTCACCAATCTTGATGAATACAAGGCCGGAACCAATCCCAAGGATCCGAAAAGCCGTCCGACTTATGCGAAAAAACTGTATGTGGTGGACGTGAAAAGCGTTCCGCTGGGATTGCGTCTGAAACACTTTGCCAGCGCGGAACGCGGCAAGGATCCGAAAAAATGGGAGATTCAGATTGAAGTCCGGCGCGGACGGAGATACCGGCCGACCTTTACTGCGGTCGGCGGGGTGGTGACCGTCAACAAAAAGAGCTATCTGATCGAAAGCATTCAGGAAATCTGGGATACGAATCCGGCAACAAAGGCGCTGGAAAACAAATCCCGTCTGATCCTCCGCAATTACGATCCGAAGAAGAAGACTATTCTTTCGGAAGAGCGGATTCAGGGAGAACTCGGAAAAGAGATCGTGGACCCGAGAAAACTTGTGACCTTCTACTTTACCGTGGACCGCGAGGAGCGGACCGGCTTCGTCGGCGATCAGTTCCAGCTTGGAGATGAAAAACGCGGAATTGACAAATACACGATTCAGGAAGCCAACGAGAAGGAGAAAACGGCTCAGCTGAAGTCCGACAACGGGGTGATTGAGTCGATTCCGACCATGCCGCAGACTTCGCTTCTCAATCCGGAGATGGAAGGACTTCCTCCGGGTGCTGAAGGACCCATCCGTCCGGAGATGAATCCGCGGAATCGTACACGGACCAATGTTCCCAGAAACATGCCCCGTCCTCGTACCCGTAATGTGAGAAACAGATAAAATTTATATAATAAAGCTTGGAGAAAAATTATTATGAAGAGACAGGTAAGAGCCGGATTTCATGATCCGTCACCGGTGACAAGGACAGTGGTATTGTCTTTATTCTTCTCTTGTTCTTTGCTTGTGAGTGCCGAAGGCCCCGATTACGGCTCGGTTCTCAAAGAGGAATTGATTCAGAGAGAAAGCAAGGTGGATTCCGTGGAACCGCTGATGGCAGATGCCATTTCCCTGAGAGATGCCGGCAAGTTCAAGGAAGCTGTCGCCAAGTGCGATGCGGCTTTGAGCAAGCTTGCTCAGATGAATCTCGGAGACGGTCCCTCTATTGTTGCCAGAAAAAGCATGATTCTCCAGCTGAAGATGGAAATTCGCTCTCAATGGGGAAAATCTCTGATTCTCCAGGCAAAACAGCTGATGCAGAAAGGATACAGCCAGGCGAAAACCGATCAGGCTTCGTCGACAGCGAATATTCAGAAAGCCATTGAGCTTGCCCGGGAAGCCAAACGGGAAGCCCCTGAAACCCTGGATGCCGCAGATGAAATCATTCAGCTCGGCGACAAGGTGATCAAGTCCAACAAATTCATTCAGGAGACCAGTCTCTCGGTCATTGATCCGGACAACACCTCCCGGAAGGAACAGATCGCCATTCATCTGAGAGAGGCGCAGATCTTCTACAAGAGCCGTCAGTATTCCAGGGCCCGCGATGTGCTGGAACAGGTCCTTGTCCTGGACCCCTACAACGACAAGGCTGTGTTTGAACTGAAAAAAATCTATAAGAAACTCTATTCCTTTGCTGAACTCAGACGCGAAAACGAAATGCTGGAGCGCCTGAATGAACTTGAATGGAAGTGGAACAACTCCATTCTTCCGCGCGGCGATCAGATTGTGGAAGATCGCGGACCGCAGGAAGCCGCCAATGAAGGCAAGGCCCAGATGTATGAAAAACTTCAGTCGATCATCATTCCTGAAGTGGATTTCGGCGGAGTCAACATTTCCAGTATTGTCCGTCAGCTGAACAAACGCAGCCGCGAGTGCGACCCGGAAGGAAAAGGAATCAACCTGATTTATTCGCCCTCCGATGACGACATGCAGGAAGTGACCCTTCAGTTTACGAATCTGCCGATTGGCGAGATCATCCGCTACCTCTGCCAGTATGCCAAGCTGAAATACAAGGTGGAAGACAAGGCGGTTACCATCGGTTCCAAGGGAATCGACGATATGGACACCCGCTATTTCAAGATGCGTTCCGCTCTGTACAATCGTCTCTCCCGTCAGAGCGCGACAAAGAAAAAGAAGGAGTCTTCCAGCAGCAGTAGTGAGCATCTGGATATTTTCGGCGGGAAGAAAGTCGAGGATGTGTTCAAGGATGAGAGCAAGGATGAGGAGAATGCTCCCATCGGCGGCGCAGACTTTGAAACGTTGAAAAAATATTTTGAGGTCCGCGGTATCACCTTTGATCCTGGTTCCTCGATTGCCTATGATGAACGTTCCAGCAAGCTGATTGTCAAGAACACTCCGGAAAATCTCAGAAAGCTGGATGCGCTTCTGCGTGAAATTGATATTGTAACGCCGCTGGTTCTGATTGAAGCGAAGTTCCTTGAGATCACCGTTTCGGATCTGGAAGAACTTGGATTCGACTGGACCATGACCAAGAACAATTCCAATCCCGCGTGGATGGCCGGCGTGATTGACACCAATACCGCGAAACCGGAATTCATGAATTCGAAGCTGATGCAGACGCTGGTCCGTCACTACGGAAGTTCCGAAAGTCCGGCGACCACAGATGACACGCTCAACCCCGGCGCGCTGATCAACAATCTGAATATCATGCCGAATTTCGGGCCCGACGGCGCCTACAATATCTTCCTGACGGTCAACGCAATCGACCAGAGTGAACGCGGAGAGATTCTTTCCGCTCCGAAAGTCATTGCCACGTCCGGACTGGAGGCGACCATTCAGTTCGCCAAAGACATGTATTTCCCGGAAAGCTGGAACGATCCCGAGGTTACCAGTACGAACAACACCTATGAGTATACTCCTCCGTATCCGGATTTCAGCGATGCCACCCCGATTGGTATCACCTTCACGGTGCTGCCGACGGTAAGCCCGAACAACCATACGATTTCTCTGGATCTGAAGCCTCAGGTACTGGATCTGGTCGGATGGACCGTTTATGCCTATGACATCGTGATCGGAAATATTACAGCAAAGAGCGATGATACCAACACAGAAACCCGTACTCCTGTCATTAAAATGCCCGAAATTTCGGTCCGTGAAATTGACACCAAAGTCAAAGTGTACGACGGCGAGACCGTGGTTCTCGGCGGTATCCTGGATGATAAATCCTCCCGCCTTGACGATAAATATCCTTTCTTCGGCGATGTTCCGCTTCTTGGAAGGCTGTTTTCCAGTCAATCGTATGTCGCTTCGAAAACGAATCTGATGATATTCGTCACTACAAGAATCATGAATCTTGATGGTGTGCCGGTCAAATCCAAAAACGATAACGGTCTTTTTGACTTCAACAGGTGATTATGATGATGGAACATATACGTTTGGAGGCTTCAATGCTTAAGATTCAATTTTCAAGAGTTTCCACGGCATGTATGATCGGAATGTCGCTGATCGCCGTTGGGTCGCTTCATGCTGCGCAGACGCCGTCGGAAGCCACGGCCAAGCAGAATCCTGCGGAAACCGCATATCAGACCGCTGCATCCAAATATCAGCTGGAGTTCGACATTACCGAACTCAGTGCGGATCAGCTCCGCGTGAAAGCCGACGAGATCGGGCGCGCGGCGGCGAAGGCGTATCAGATCGGCCAGTATCAGAAGGCGATCGACCTCTATCTTCAGGCCATTAAAGTCTTCGACAAGCTCGGAGACGAGCCGACGGTTCTGAAAAAGAAGGAAAACTGCAAGCTCGCCATTTCCAAAGCCTATTATTACTGGGCGGAAAAACTTTATTTTGACGCTCAGGCGTCCGCGGATGCAAAACGGTATGACCAGGCAATCAAACTCTGTGAAAATGCCGCAGAAATGTGGCCGGGAGCCAAACCCCGCATGGAGGAGGCGATTGCCCGCTTCAAAAAGCTCAAGGTGTCCGCAGAGTATGAGGCAAAGGTTTCTCCCGATGCCGTCGACGCCGGTCGCAGCGCAAGACTTTACAGCATTGAGGTGCTCCTGAAGCAGGGGGATGTCTTCTATGCGGATGCCCAGTGGGACAAGGCCAGGGATAAATATGAAGAGGTGATGGCAATTGATCCCTTCAATGTCAAGGCAATGGATGCCATCCGCAGAATCAATCTCAAGCTGCTGGAAGCCGGAAAACGCCGTACCGGAGTTTCCCGCGCGGAATATATTGCGGAAACGGAATGGAAAATGCTGACTCCTCTCGTTCCCAGAATCTCCTCCGGTCCGGCCAGAACACAGACCACGGAAGAGCCGATCGTCAAGGATGAACAGAAGAATTCCATTTACAATAAACTGAAAAATATTATCATCGACCGCATCGACTTCGATGAAATCGAGGTGCCGGTGGTTCTGAGACACCTCCGTCAGAGAAGTAAAGAGCTGGACCCGGAAAAGGTCGGTGTGAATATCTTCCTCCTTCCGGAGGATCCGAACGCGGAGGAGAATGCCGAGCAGAGAAAACGTCAGCAGAATCGTCAGGCCAATGCCGGACCAGATGCGGAAGGCGCTCTCCCGGAGGAAGAGGAAGCTGATTTCTCCTCCGGTCGCCGGATTTCCGTGACCGCGGACTCCATTCCCCTTGGACAGGCCATCAGCTATATCTGCCGTACCGCGAATCTCCGCGTGAAGGTGGAGAAGTATGCCGTCGTGATTGCTCCTCCCGGAGTGCCGCTGGAACAGATGGAAACGAGAATCTATCCGATGGAGAAAGAGGTCGTCGACCGGAAGATTTCCAAGGCGACAGAAGGAAATGCCGATTCTTCCGGCGGAACCATGATCAATCCGCAGGATCTGTTCAGCAATGTTCCGTTTGATCCGGGCTCCCAGGTCGTTTATGATCCCAGCATCAGCCGCTTGATTGTGACCAATACCGCGGAAAATCTTCAGAAGATCGAAGAGACCATTAAAGAGCTGAACGTGATTGACCCCCAGGTTCTGATTCAGACGAAATTCGTGGAAGTGCACCTCAACGACCTGGAGGAACTCGGGTTCCAGTATCTTTTCTCGCGTCAAAACTCCAATGTTCAGTATGCGAAGGAGTCTGAACTGATTGAATACAAGGCCGGCGACAAGCTTCCGGATTACGCCATCAACATCTATGAACCGCAGAGTGCCGATTCCAACGGGCCGTCCTCGAAGTGGTACCAGTATTCCGGCACCTTCACCAATGGAAAATCTTCCGCGGCGGATCTGCCCAGTTCCTTCTACTACAAGAAGGCTCCGGTTCAGGACCGTTCGATCCGTTTCGGCCAGAACAGTCAGGTGGTCCGTTCTTTGCGGGATTCTCCGGGAAATGCCGATCTGCAGGATCAGTTCTTCGGATTCACGCATTACAACAAATATGGATACAAGGTCCAGACCACCATCAATGCTCTGGATCAGGCGGATTCCGCCGATATGCTCGCCTGCCCCAGAATTACGACTATGAACGGATATGACGCGGTGATCGCCATGGTGACCGAACAGTACTTCCCGTCGGACTGGAACGAGGCGGAAATCGGTACGATCGGCGGTTCCAACGGCGAATCGGTTCCGCTGTTCACGCCTTCCACCCCGGAATTCGATGATGCGGAGCGTCTCGGGATCGAGCTGCGTGTGAAACCCTATGTGGATGCCACCGACAACTACACGATCTCTCTGACGATGACCCCCATTATCAAAACCTTTGTGGAATGGGCCGATTACAGTTATGAGCTTTCTGTGGAATCCAACGGTCAGTCGGTTCCCTATGAGAACAAACTGCGCATGCCGGTTATTGAGGTCCGCTCCATTGACACCGCGGTGCAGTGCTATGACGGCGAGACCATCATCCTGGGCGGCGTGATTAAGGATTCCACGTCGTCGTATGATGACCAGTACCCGATTCTCGGAAGTCTTCCGCTTGTGGGACGGCTGTTCCAGTCCAAGTCCAAACAGGCGGCCAAAGTCAATCTTCTGGTCTTCCTGACCTGCCGCCTGATCAACCCCGACGGTTCGCCGGTCAGAGAGCGCGAAATGAGAGGTCTGCCTCCGTTCCGCCAGTAATAGGAATACAGGTCAACAACTGGAACAAGGTGCGGCTCTCAAATTTGTTTGAGAGCCGTTTTTTATGGAAGCATACAGTCAGGGAGGTCCGTGACATGAAACCGAACAATGAAAACTCCGCCATGATGATGGGAATCGGCTTCGATCACAAGGATGGACAGAAACGAATTACAAAAGGGGAGAATTTTCTGCTGGTCGGCGGTTCCGAGGAAACGCATGAGCGGATGACCGAAACCGCGATCAAAGTCAATGAAAAGCTCTCTTCCAAAGGGAAAACCCTTGATTCCATCAGCCGCGAGGAATTTTTCGATCTTCTTTCCGAATGTTCCGACTCCTGAGCGCGGTTTCGCATATTCATCCCTTTCAAAGGAAACCGCCTTTTCCCCGGTCATTCATTCCGCTGACGGTTTCCCGCCGGGGAGGGCGGCGGAACGTCTTTTCCTCCGGGTTCTTTGATTTCTTAGACGCAGACTCCTTGGAAAGGTATGCGCCCAGTGAGGGCCATCTGGATTTGAGGCAGACAGCGTGGTATGTTCTTCCACAAACCGGAATAATGGGAGGACGGCATGGGACGTGAAGGACGAGATTATTGGGAGGAGCAATTGTC
>CALXRL010000077.1 GCA_944390735.1 uncultured Victivallales bacterium
CGAGATGTTCAAAAAGGCAATGGCCGGCCACTACGCGATTCCGGCATTCAACTTCAACAACATGGAACAGCTTCAGGCGATCATTCAGGCCTGCACGGAAAACGAATCCCCCGTGATCCTCCAGGTCTCCAAAGGCGCGCGCCAGTATGCCAATCAGACTCTTCTGCGCTACATGGCGCAGGGCGCAGTCGAATACTCCCGCGAAATCAGCAACGGCAAGGGCCCGATTCCGATTGTTCTGCACCTCGACCACGGCGACAGCTTCGAACTGTGCAAATCCTGCATTGATTTCGGATTCTCCTCGGTCATGATCGACGGCTCCCACTTCCCGTTCCAGGAAAACATCGAACTGACGAAACGCGTCGTCGATTTTGCGCATCAGTATGACGTCACAGTCGAAGGCGAACTCGGACAGCTCGCCGGAGTCGAAGACGAGGTCAAGGCCGACAGACATGTCTTCACCCAGCCGGAAGAAGTTCAGTCCTTCCTCGCCGGAACAGGCGTTGACTCCCTCGCCATCGCGATCGGAACCTCCCACGGCGCTTACAAGTTCAAACCCGGCACCGATCCGAAGATCCGTCTCGACATCCTCAAAGAGATCGAAGAGAAGATCCCGGGATTCCCGATCGTTCTCCACGGTTCCTCCAGCGTTCCGCAGGATCTCGTGAAGATCATCAACGACAACGGCGGAAAACTCAAAGATGCAATCGGCATCAGCGAAGAGCAGCTCCGCGAAGCCGCCAAGAGCGCAGTCTGCAAGATCAACATCGACTCCGATGGACGTCTCGCCATGACCGCCGCCATCCGCAAGGTCTTCAACGAGAAGCCCGAGGAATTCGACCCGAGAAAATATCTCGGACCGGCCCGCGATGCTCTCAAGGAACTCTACAAGCACAAAGTCATCAGCGTCCTCGGTTCCGCAGGACATGCGTTCGACAAATAATTGCTTGTCGATCCATTCATTTGATGCAAAGCTCCGCTTCGGCGGAGCTTTTTTTTGGGAAGGGTCCGCAACTTCGATGGGAGGAGCGAAAGAGGGAGAGCGGGAATCAGGCGAACTGTTCGCGGGCGAAAGCGACGCGTTCCTCCGGAGTGGGATGAGAGGCGGGATCGAGTTGTTCAATCCGCTCCAGACGGGCGGCAAGCCCCGCATGATTGGCGATCTGGATGGCGAGTCCGGGACGCGCATTGAGTTCCAGCAGAAGGGGTCCGCGCTTCCGGTCGAGCACGATGTCCGCGCCGAAATAGCCGAGCTGAATCATGTCGGCGCATCGGGCGGCAAGCTCCAGATGCTCTTTCCAGAACGGGACGCGCAAATCGCGGAGAGGAACTCCGGTATCCGGATGCCGGGAGACGGGCTGATTGAACTGGACGGCCATGCGGGGGACTCCGTTTCGAAGGGAGAGTCCGATTCCGACGGCGCCCTGATGGAGATTGGCGCGTCCGTCGGACTGTTTCGTCGCCAGACGGATCATCGCCATCACGGGATAGCCCCGGAAGACGATCACACGGACATCGGGGATGCCCTGATAACTGTAATTCCGGAAAACATCGGAGAAGTCGATGCACTCTTCCAGAAGCGCGTAATCGACCTGTCCGCCAAGGCTGTAAAGTCCGCTGAGGATATCGGTGATGACGCGGTGGATCTGAACGCGGTCCAGCAAGGTCCCATCGTTTTTCTCGAAGGAGTTCCCCGAATGGCGGCGGATCACCAGGATGCCGCGGCCGCCGCTGCCGTGACCGGGCTTGATGACAAAGCCGCCGGAGCGGTTCCGGATCATGTTTTCAAACTGTTTGACTTCATACTGACAGCGGATCGCGCCGATCAGCGGAGCAACGGGAACCCCGAATTGCTCCGCAAGCGTTTTGGTCCGCAGTTTGTCGTCGACCATCGGATAATATCGCCGAAGATTGTACTTCATGATGAAATCGCGGTTGCGCCGGTTCATGGAGAGCACACCGGCGCGAGCCAGAGCGGAAGGGGACGCAAACTGTTTCAGAATTTTTCCGAGCACGGCAGCACCAGGGGACGGAAGCGTTTGAGTTCTGTCAGGCGGTATCCGGTATAGACGCCGATCAGAAGGATCAGCGCCAGAACGATCAGGTTCATTTCCGGGAACGAGAAGAAGAAACACTGCAGCGTCGCATTGCTCATGAGCAGATAGCACGGCAGACACGCCAGAAGACTGACCAGAAGCTGCCGGACCGCCACGCGCGGTCCGTCTTCCTCCCAGATCATCGACGAACGCTCGATGGTCCACGCCAGAATAATCAGCGGGAAATAGGTGACCGCCTGTCCGTGCGTGAAGCCGAACGTGTAGGCGATCACGCTCATGATCTTCATCAGCAGGATCACCAGAATCACGACCGCGGAAATCCGCGGCACCATCAGCAGATTCAGTTTTGTCAGGCACGAACGGATCAGCAGGCCAATGGAAATAATCAGGACGAAGGAGATGATTCCGGCGGTCAGTCCGGTATCCAGGAACGCCAGCGAGATCAGAACGGGCATAAACGTTCCCATGGTCTGAAGCCCGATCAGATTCCGGATGATGACGAT
This sequence comes from uncultured Victivallales bacterium, assembly GCA_944390735.1. Taxonomy (GTDB): domain Bacteria; phylum Verrucomicrobiota; class Lentisphaeria; order Victivallales; family UBA1829; genus UBA1829. Next base: position 2,561 of record CALXRL010000077.1, read on the forward strand.
CACAAGAATGGCCAGCGGCAGCATTGCGATCTGCTTGAAAAGGTTCTGTTCCTCCAGAGGCAGGTTGAATCCCGAAAGATCCAGAATCCAGGAGTGGCGGACAAGAGAGCCGCGCAACTGGTTCAGGTTCGCCGCAGTGACGCTGGTCTTCAGCACGGAAATGTGGAATTTCGGATTTCGGACGCCCTGAATTTCCAGAAGAGAGGTGTCGCCGTTCCGAAGGGGGAGGAAGCCGTCCGCCGTCCGCAGTTTTCCGGTCAGGGGATCGAAACGGTGGATTCTGTTTCCGTAGAATGCTTCCAGCTGAGCGGAGAGCATCTGACGACGGCGGCCGTCCACCAGGTAAATGCCTTCCACGAGACGTGACGGAATCCCCCGCATCGCGAGAAGTTTTCCCGCGATCCGCACAAAATGAGCCCCTTGACGGTTTTCCGGCAGAAGGGTCCGCACCGACGGCAGATTTCGGTTGTGAAGCTCCTTCAGCACCCTGGGGATCAGAACTTCCGGCTTTGCGCGGCCGCCCGGATCCAGCTGTTTGAGAAAGGCCTCCGCCGCGGCGGCTGTGATTCCATCGCTCCAGACCGGTTTCCGGACGGGTTCGATGGGATCGGCGATCCGCCCGGCATGACGATCCGGAATCAGACGCATCTGATAAAGAATGGTATGCGTTCCGCCATCGGCCGTTCCGGACCAGTTTGCGATGAGCCGGCCGTCACGCTCCTCCGAGTCGAAACGGAATCCGGGAGTGGTGCTGACTCCGGTCAGGAAATAGCCGGGCACCTCTTCCGGCATGGAAATGGAGGCCCTCACCGGACCGCCCGGCGTTTCGAACTTCACCCGGCATTCCAGAAGCCACAGCTCCGTTTCCGGCGAGGGAAGAAGGGTGAATTTCAGCACATGAACCTTGAAATACAGAATGGACAGCGCAATCAGAACCAGGGCCGAAACCAGAAGAACGATTCTGCGGTCCGGCGCAAACACTCTCAGCATGGGGCGACTCCTTTTCAGGGTTTTCTGTCCGGTTTCAGCGTGTTCGAACGAGTCACGTCGATGGCGGCGCTTCCGGCGATCACATTTTTCCCGAGCAGGACCTGATAGCGGAAATTGGATCGGTCGGCCAGAGAGAATTCCCGTTCCATCTCCAGATGTCCGAGGCGGATCCGGAGCAGAACCACATACCGTTTCTGCGGTTTTCTGGCATGTCGCGTGACCGGCATGATCCGAACGACGGGAAGTTCATATTTTTCCACGCGTTTCGTTCCGCGCTGCACGATGGAAAAGGCCACCATTTGTGTTCCGTTCCGGACGAATGCGCGCAGATCCCGCACGCCGATTGAAGCGATATCCGCACCCGTATCCATTTTTGCCGGGAACGGTTCCGGGAAAGGTTCGATGGAAACCGGTTCAATTCCGCCCACCACCCCCAGCGGCAGGTTTCCGACCGGATTCCGGCAGCATCCGGTCCCGGCCAGGAGTCCCGAGACGGCACAGAACAGAAGTCCCGTTTTTTTCAGACGATCCAAGATTTTCATAACACCCCTTTCCCTTTTGTTTCCGCAATATACATGCGGAATTCCGATTTTCAACATCCGGCGGCCCCCCTCTCCGCAGACAGATCTCCTGATTCCGGAATGCGTTCTTTTTCTGTTTTTTCGAAGAAAAAACAGATTTTGACTGGAAAATCCGGGAAAACGGGCTATCATACGGAGAACAGCCCCACAGGAGAGTTCTTCATGAGCAACGATGCCTTTCTGATACTGTTTCTGATTCTCATCGCCCTGATGACCGTGATTCCGCTTTTTTTCCGCCGATTCAAAGTTCCGCAGGTGATTGCGCTTCTGATTGCGGGAATGCTGATCGGCCCCAACGGATTCGACCTGGTGGGACGGCTTGCGCCCGCGCTTGCGTTTCTCGGCACGCCGCCGGAGATGATCGAATCGCACTCGCTGACGCTTATCAATTCGCTGGGTTCGCTCGGTCTTCTGTTTCTGATGACGCTTGCGGGGATGGAGGCGGATTTCAAACTGATCCGCAGTTCAAAGAAGCCGGTGATTGCGCTCAGCATTCTGACCTTTGTTCTGCCGGCCATTTCCGGGTATCTGATCTATGCCTTTTTCAAGGCGGAGGACTTTCCGGGGAAGCTGCTGTATGCCTCGCTGTTCGCCTCGCACTCGGTCGGAATTGTGTTTCCGATCATCCGGGATCTGAAGATCACCAGGACGGTGTTCGGCTCGGCGGTGCTGATCTCGACCGTGATTACGGATATTGCCAGCATCGTGCTTCTGGCGGTCAGCGTGCAGATGAAAAAAGTCGGGATGGCGCAGCAGACCAGCATGCACAAAACGCTTTCGCTCTTCGACTACCTTGATCCGGCGATTTTCGGAAACGGATTCCTTTTCTTTTTTCTCCTGATTGTGATGATCTATTTTGCGCTGGTTCTGTTTCTGATTCCGCGTGCGGGAAACTTCATCATCCGGATCATGAACAAGGGGGAGGATCTGATGATCACCTGTTTCATCTGCATTATTCTTGCGGCGGTGCTGGTGGGGGAATTTCTGGGGATCAATCTGGTGGTGGGCGCCTTTCTTGCGGGACTGGGACTTTCCCGGCTGATGAACAGTCAGGATCAGACGGCCTCGGATGCGTTCCACAAATTTGAAAGCATCGGCTATGGATTTCTGATTCCCTTTCTTTTCATCTCGATCGGAATGAAAACGGATCTGCGGATGCTGTTTGAATCCGTCAGCAATCTGCAAATCATTGTCCTGACGATTCTGGGACTGGTCTGCAGCAAGATTCTTTCCGGCTGGCTGGCGCTTCGGCTCTGCGGATTCGAGAACCTCAAAGGGCTCTGCGCAGGAGTCATGACGGTTCCCCAGCTCTCCGCGACCCTCGCCGCCGCCGCAATCGGAAAGGAACTCGGAATGCTGGACAACAACTTCTTCAACGCCATCATCGTTCTCTCGATCGTGACCACGCTTCCGGTTCCCAATATTGTGCGCTGGATCATTGAGCACTACAATCTCAAATTCCACAGTGCTCAGCCGGATGAGAAACCAGCAATCCGCGATTCCGACAATCTGCAGGACAATCTTCTCTGACGCTCAGCGCAGCGGCGTCTCCCGCAGGCGGTCCGGAGAAAAGACTCGATTTCCCGTCAGACGATCCGCCGGAACACTCCTCTTCCGATACGGGTCATCTGAACTCTTCCGTCTTTTCCGGGCTTCCGTTCCGGCAGCGCGCGCAAATCCGGATGCACGCTCCCGGTCCGACGGGAAACAGAGCGGAACGCTTTCCTCCGGGGATCCAGAGGGGCGAACCGTCCGCCAGACGCAGAACCGGATATCCCTTCCGGGCGGAGGCATTGATTCCGGCCTCCGAAAACAGTTTTTTCAGCGGAACGGGGGCGTGCCTTCCAAACGGAACCATCCGTTCCCCGTCCTCCCGGACGGCGATGCAGAGCTCCGGGGGAAGCGTTTCGGAAAAAAATGCGGAAAACGGATCCCCAAAGACCGGGAAAGCAACCCGGCTTGCGGTCAGTTCAAAGTCGCCGAAGAGAATCCGGCTTTGCTCTTTCCAGTTCCAGTGAAGTCCGGGAAGACGATCGGAAAAAGTCCCGACGGAAACCGCCTCCCGTTCCACACAAAGAAAATGTACCGGATCCTCCTTCAGTTCCACGATGCGCCGCTCTCCGTTTTCCGGCGGATGGAGAACCGCCCGTTCAAAGCGTTCGATCAGCGGGAGATCCGGAACGACATCGCGCCCGATGTGCTCCCGCAGAAAGAGGCGCAGCACCCGGCAGAGTTCCGCCCGGTGCAGTTTTCTCCAGTCGGAGGGGGCAAAGGAATTTGTCCGCCTCATTTCTTCATAGGTTTCCGCGGCGGATCGTTCGAGGAAATCGGCATCGCACTCCATGGCGGAGAGGGAGCGGAGGATGCCTTTTTCGACAGCGGGAAACGTCCGGCGGAGCATGGGAAGAATCTCGAGGCGCAGAACGTTTCTCCGACAGAGCTCCGCCTGAAGATTGGTGGAATCGGTCCGCCAGGACTCTCCGGCCTCCTTCAGCGCCGTTTCGATCTCCTCCCGGGAGAGCTCCAGCAACGGACGGATGAATTCCACAGACCCCATCCGGGAAAGGAAACGCATGGAAGTCAGTCCGGTGGCGTTGGAGCCCCGGAAAAGACGCAGAAACAGATTTTCGATCCGGTCGTCGGCATGGTGCCCCAGAGCGATGACGCATCCGGGTCGTTCCGCATGCAGTCTCTTCCATTGTTCCAGCCGGAGACGACGGGCGGCAGCTTCCAGTCCCTCCCCCGGATGCCGGTTTTCCTCCACCTTCAGGGAAAGAACCGTACAGGGCAGCTGCTCCTCCCGGCACTTTCTGCAACACCATTCGGCATCCGCGCGACTCTCCGCGCCCCGCAGTCCGTGATCGAAATGAACCGCCTCCAGCAGAAAAGAAAACGGCGCTGAAAGTTGTTTCAGCGCCAGCAGAAGATAAAGACTGTCGGCTCCGCCGCTGAATCCGCAGAGCACCCTTTTTCCCTGCAGAAACGGGCCTGCGGCGGCGGAGATCCGGAACATGATTTACACGCTTTCGATTTCTCGTACCAGTTTCGCCTTGTCCTGAACACCGGTGAACTGCTTGACGATTTCTCCGTCCTTGAGGATGAACAGCGCGGGAATGCTCCGCACGGCGAAGCGTTTTGCCAGAGCCTGAGCCTCGTCCACATTGATTTTGACGATGGTGACTTTTCCGGCGACCTCTTCGGCCACCTGATCCAGAACAGGACTGAGCATCCGGCACGGGCCGCACCATTCCGCCCAGAAATCGATCAGGAACACCCCTTTTGCCGTCTTTTCATCAAACTCTTCTTCTGTAAAATGCATGACTTCCGCCATTTTCGACTCCTTGTTTTCCATTATGTTTCAAGTTGTATTTCATTCGGGGGATGAACCACGTTCCCGCGGTCTTTAAAAGGTAGCCTGTTTCTCGGTTTTGTCAAGAGCGGGAATGAAAAACGGCCGGGAAAAAAGAGGCGCCATGTCCTCTCAAAGTTCCCGCAGAAGCGAGCAGACCTGCACAAAACGGCACTCCCGGCAGACCTCCGGCAAACCGATCTCCGGAAAGTCGGAGAGGAGGACGGTGCCGCCCGGCCGGATTTTCCGTTTCATCCGGACCATGCTTTCGCGCATCAGCTCTTCGGCGCTTCCGGCATGGCCGGACAGGGAAAAGATCTTCCACTCCTCCCCGTCCCGGGCAAGGAAAAAAGAGAGCGTGTTTCCCGATCCGAAACGCTCCCGCGAATACCAGGAGAAAAGATCGGCCGCCTGTCGGCAGCTCTCCTCCTCGTACTGCGAATAGAGAATCCGCAGCGAACAGCGCGTTCCCGGCTCCTCCCAGCGCAATCCCGGGTCGAACCAGATGCGGACGCCGTCGCAGTACGCCTCATACTCCTCGTTCCGGTGCAGAAAGTTGGATCGCTGCTGCCGCAGAAGCATGCCGAAAACCGATGAGGAAACCAGCATCCGGAACGCACCCGCCGCATCGAACTGCGCTTTTCGAAGCAGATCCTCCGCGGGAAGAGGAAAATCAAAAAGCCGCACGGAATCAAGATGGTCGAACTCCTCCAGCAGATAGTCTTCAAAGCAGTTCCGGAAACGGCGGAGCCGCGCTCCCGGCGCAAGAAACCGGACCCGGTCGACCGCCTCCTCCAGCACGCGATTCGTCACCTCCCCCAGCCACCATGCGTAGGAAAGCGATTTCTTTGCCGCATACGCCATGTGCACAAGCGAATCGGCGTAGCGATCCCACCCGCCCTGCGCAAAATAGTAGTGAAGAAAGTAGCCGCGCTCGCAGCGCCGGAACCGTTCATGACGCGAAAGCGACCACGAGAACTCCGTTGCGGGAAGTTCCGGATCCAGCTCGGAGGCGGCCTTGATCTCGCGCAGGAAGTTCCTCACGGCATGAAATCCCGGGCCAGATAATAGAGTCGTCCCGGCGGAAGCTCTCCGGCGGACATCCCCGGCAGCGACAGCTGAATCCGCGCGGCGGCATGCGCCTCGGCGGCCCCGAAGAGAAGCTCCAGAACCGAAAGATTCCGCTTGTACCGCACCACACTGAGGGAACCGGACGGCACTCCCGCCAGCTGTTCGGCTTCCGCCACGGCGGCATCCATCCGGCCGAGCCGGTCCACGAGTCCCAGCTTCAACGCCCTGGCGCCGTGAAGAACGCGGCCGTCACCGATGATCGTACCGCGGATCTTCTCCTCCGGAATCCGGCGGCCGATGGAAACCAGACGCACAAATTCCGCATAACTGTCATCCACCAGTTCCTGAATCACGGCGATCTCCTGCGGGGTCCGGACCTTCGCGCCATTGAGCATATCCTTCATCTCTCCGGACTTGTACACTTCGGAAGCGATGCCGACCTTGTCGAGAAGCCCCTTGTAATTGTAGGTGGAAAGAATCACGCCGATGCTTCCGGTCAGCGTCAGACGGCTCGCCACGATCCGGTCGCAGGCGACTGCCACATAATACCCTCCGCTTGCGGCAATGGAATTCATCAGGGCGACGACCGGTTTGAGACGTTTCAGTTTCAGGATCCGTCCGTGAATGTCGTCGGAGGCTGTCACCTCTCCGCCCGGAGTGTTCAGACTGAGAATCACGGCCCGGACCGAAGGATCCTTCTCGGCCTTGTCCAGCTGACGGCAGATCTCCTCCGAATCCGCGATGCTCCCGTAGGAGCGGCCGCCGTTCAGAATGATCCCGGAGATCTCAATCACCGCGATCTTCCCTCCCCCTCCGCTCTTCTTCTGCATATTCTCCTCGGAGAACTCCCCGGATCTGCCTTCCGAAACGCTCGTCGCAATCCCTGCAAAAATTCCGATGCAGAGCACCAGCGTCAGCACAATCAAAACCAGACAGCCGCAGCCGAGCAGACAGCCGAAACAGCGGGAAGAGGATTTCCGCTCCGCTCCCTTTCCGGCATCCGGAGAACCGTTTTCCATCTTCCGTCCTCCGCCGCGCTCCTCCGGAACGGATGCGGAGAACGCTCCCGGTTCCACGGTTTCCGCCCCCGGCACGGAGTCCCGTTCCCGCACGACCTCCTCCTGATCCATCCTGCTTTCCGATTCCCGGTTTTCCATATTTCCCCATCTCCTGTTTTCGTTGTTGATCCCGGACCGCACATCGGCGGAATTAACGAACCATTCGTATTCTGAAAGAACAGCGAATCCGCGGATTTGTTCGATTTTTTTTATCCGGACACCCCGGAACAGCTCCTCAGAGAAGCCGTTTCACCTCCACCGATTTCAGCAGATGTTCCGCATCCGCCTTCCGATAAACGGCCGGATAACGGCTCATACAGCTTGCACTTGCGGCGGCGAGCCCTCCGGCAAACGCATCCGCCGGAGAAACTCCACGCAGAATTTCCGAAAAAAGAACGGCCGTACAGGTGTCGCCCGCGCCGATCGGATTGACAAAAGGCTCGACCTGCGGCACGGAAAACATCCACATGCCGTCATCCAGCGCAAGAAATGCGTCATCCCCTCCGTCCGTCACCGCGAGAAGCCCCACCGGATAGTTCCGCCGCAGCCGGGAGAGCGAGTCAATGAGATCGGCACTTCCCGTCAGCGCAGTCAGTTCCGCGCGGTTGATCTTGAGGAAATCCACCCCCCCCTCCAGCACCGGATGAATTCCTTGGTAGGCGTCGAGCATCACCGGTTTTCCGGCGGATCTGGCCAGAGCCGCCGCCCAAGCGTAAAATTCGGGAGAAACTCCCGGCGGATAGGTCCCGCACAGCGCCAGCGCTCCGGAAGAGGCCAGTGCCAGTTCGATCTCCCGCTTCAGACGTTCGACCTCCTCCCGCGAAAGCGCCTCCGACGGTTCAATGATCTCCGTTGCACTCGCACTTTTGCCGCAGATCAGCGTTGTGCAGGTTCGCGTCTGCGCCTCCACGGCGACGGAACGCGCCGAAAGCCCCTCCTCCCGCAGAGAATCCCGGATCAGACGCCCGGTCTCCCCCCCGACCGGCTGAACAAGCACGGCCTCCATCGTCCCCCAGGTCCGGACGGCGCGAAGAAAGTTGATTCCCTTTCCGGATGCAATCGCATGAGCCTCCGCGGCACGATTCACCTCACCGAACTGAAGCTCGTCGAAAAAAAGAGACTTCTGCCACGCCGGATTCAGTCCCAGCGCAAGGATCCGGTTCTCCACGCGTCACCTCCCTTGTCAGAAGGAGACATTGACATCGCCGGAAAGCGTGTGCGGCGGAGGAACCAGCAGACATCCCAGCGGAGCATCCACATGGCGGTTCCAGTCGCGATACATCAGGGGATCGGTCGGTTCCCCCCAGGGATTCAGATCCAGCACCAGAACCTTCCGGTTGCTGGTAATGTAAACATCCATCGCCAGGGACGACACCGGCAGGATCTCCCGAATCTCGCGGAAGAACTCCTGCACGACTCTCCAGTACTCCTCCCTGCGTCCCTCCAGACGGCGGAAATGGCGCACCAGATGCCGCTGACTCATCGCCACCAGCTCCCCGTCGCGGATAAACAGCCGGAACTCGCGCGGCACATCGAACACCCGGAATTTCCGGACACAGACACATTGCACCTTTCCCCTGGCGGCAAGCGAACGGATCCGGGCACTCCCCGCCAGCGAAAACCACCCGCTCTCCGCCGACACCACCGACCCGCGTTTCGGGGAACAATACCGCGGCGAATCGGTCGGCGCCGCAAAATCCGTGGAAACAAACCGCTTCCCGCTGAACGGACGCATCGCATCGGAAATCCTCCGGATCGCCGATTCCACATGCTTTCCCGAGGTCTCGCCCGCGGCCAGCGCGGCAATCTCCGGATCGCGCAAAAAGGCAAACGTCGCAGGCATGGAACAATGGGCAAACAGCGGATAATAGTTCTGCACCCGGAAAACATCGTCAACTTCTGGCATGGGATTCCTCCTTACGTTAAAGCTGCGCCCTGCACGGAAACGGCGGCATCAGAAAAAGTCCTGATCATCCTCGCCGTCATTTCTCGGCGGGGGCGGATTCAAAAAACGCTGAACCGCGCCGAACGCCAGCATCTGGTAGATGAAAAACACAACAAAAAACACCGTCTGAAAACTGAAAAACGGCAGCTCCACAATCAGCGACGCCGATGCAATCACCAGCGCCGGAAACGACGCGTAAATCATCACCGACAGCAGCGGTCCGAACTTCAAACGGACATCCACCTTCGGCACAAAAATATACTGCATCACCGCAAACAGCAGCGACACGATCAGCGAAAGAAGAAAAATTCCGAAAAAGGCCGAAAAAAAGAAACTCACGCTCAGCACTTTCAGCACCATCGCCGAAATCTCTTCCGGGGTCCGCACCACCGTTCCCCGGAAAAGCGGCGTCTCCTTCTTCCCCCCCGGAAAATAGTTTTCCAGCAGATAAGCCCTGCACTCCCCGGGCGTCAGAATCTGCGACGACGCAAACCCCATCGGCAGAAACAGCAGATACGACCACTCCACCGGCGGCGGAAGCGGCGTCAGAAGATAGATGCCCGACTCATTCACCTTTCTCGTCCAGAGCACAAATCCGCGCGGACACCAGAAGACGCCCGCCAGCTCTTTCCAGTCGTCCATCCCGTCGAGTTTCTTCAGCGACTCCCTTGTCAGATAGTCGAACCGGAATTCCGGCGACAGCAGAAACGTCCGTGCGCGCCCCGCATTCCGCTGCGGCACGATCCGATCCTTCTCCATGACCACCGCCCCGAAATAGTCCGTAAACGCCCCCGCAATGATCCGCCTGCTGTGCTCCATATCCACAACCTTGAACCCGGAAATCACCACGGCCAGCAGCAGACAGAGCAGAAACAGATGCAGAAGCGCCCGCTGCGGCGGATACGTCATCAGATTCGGGAACGCCGAGGGACCCGAACAGGCGGAGATCACTGTCTTGAAAAATTTCATGGATTACTTCAGCCGCTTCAGTTTAAAATTCTTTTTTCCCGATTTCCGGACAATCTTGTCAATTCCCGGTTTGATCCCGCTGAATGCCTCGTCCGACAATCTCTGCACAAACACGATTCCGTCCAGATGATCGTATTCATGCTGGATCGCCCGGGCCAGCAGTCCCGCGCATTCCAGACAGATCTCCCCCCCGCCCAGAATCTGCGCCCGGAAGACCACCGAAACCGGTCGTTCCACCGGCGCCCACAATCCCGGAACACTCAGACACCCCTCCTCACGCGTCTCCTTCACTTCACTGCGGGAGACAATCTCCGGATTGAGAAACACCAGCGGCATTTTCGGCAACAGCTCCCGCTCTCCTGGCGAAGTTGCCGGCAGCGGATTCCCGTTCTCATCCTCCGGCGCATACACGTGCAGCGCAAACATGCGAAGCGGAACTCCGACCTGCGGAGCCGCCAGTCCCACTCCATCGTGTTTATACATCGTCTGCACCATCTTTTCGCCGAGCTCCAGAATCTCCTCGGTCACCGCCCCGACGGGTTTCGATTTTCCCGCCAGCACCGAATCGCCGAGCAGACGCACCGGCAGCGTTTTTCTCATCCGTTCAAACATGGTCAACACCCACCGCTTTCTTCCGTTATTCCGCTTTCCGCTCCAGGGCCTTCCGGATCCGAAGCGCAGACTCCGCTGAACCGATCAGTTCAATCGTCTCATAAATTCCAGCCCCGATCGTTGAACCCGTCACCGCAATGCGCAGCGGCTGATTCAGTTTTCCCTGCGGAATGCCATACTTCTCCTCCACTGCGCGGATCTTCGACTCAATCTCCGCCGCCGAACAGCGCTCCGGAAGAGTCTCCAGAATCTCCGCAAATTCCGAAACGCTCCTGCGTATCATATCATCGGAAAGGAACTTTTTCAATGCCTTCGCATCATATTCCAGTTTTTCCGCACTCCGGAAGAAATAGTTCCAGTGCGCGACATCCGCAAAAGTCTTGGTCCGGCTGTGCATAAGCGCGGCAACCTGATCCAGCAGCGGACTGCCGACCGCCTCCAGACAGAACTTCTCCAGATACGGACCGATCGCTCTGCGGAACTCCTCCTCCGGCAGTTCCGCAATATACAGCGCATTCATGTTCGTCAGTTTCGCCATGTCGAACTGCGCCGGGGAACGAAGCGCCCGCTCAATGGTGAACGCTTCCACCAGCTCCTCTTTCGACATCTTCTCCCGCCCGTCGCCCGGCGACCATCCCAGAAGCGAAAGATAATTGAACAGCGCCTGCGGCAGAAATCCCTTCTCCCGGAAATCCCCCACAAACGCATCCCCGTCCCGCTTGCTGTACGGCTTGCCCGCCTTGTTCACAATCATCGGAAGATGCGCATACTGCGGAGGCGTAAACCCAAGCGCTTCAAAAAGAAACAGATGTCGATACGTGTTCTCCACATGGTCGTCCCCCCGCACAATGTGCGTCACGCGCTGCTGCATGTCGTCGTACACGTTCGCCAGATGAAACACCGGACTTCCGTCGCTCCGGACAATGATGAAATCCTTCATGCTGTCCAGCGGTTTCGCCAGATCGCCCTTGACCAGATCGTGATAAAACACCTCCCGCCGGACAAACGAAAGCGCCGCAGCGTTTTCCACCGTCATTTTTTCCTGCGGATTCGAAGGCAGCTGTCCGCGCGTCGTCTCATCCAGACGGAACAGAACGGAACCATCCGCGCCAAGAATCTCCAGGTCCTTGAATCCCGCGAGTGTTGCGGCATTCTCCACAGTCTTTCCTTTCGGACTGACCGTCTGGTAAACCACCCCAGCCTGATTCAGCTGAACCGCGGATCCGGGCGCCAGTTCCAGTCGAACCCGACCGACCTGACGCACAAACTTCATCCCGTCGCACTCATACGGAAGACGGAACAGAATCGGCGAATGCTCCTCCGCGGGATTCAGCGGATAGGCACTCCCCTGTTCCACCAGCTTCTTCGCCGCCTGCTTGTGCAGGTCACTCTGCCGCGTCTGATACATGATCTCCTCGTCGTAATCCAGTCCGAGCCACTTCATGCAGTCCAGCAGTTTGTCGATGGCGTCCTGTGTGGAGCGTTCCAGATCGGTATCCTCAATGCGGAGAAGAAACGTTCCCTTGTTGTGACGGGTCGCAAGCCAGTTGAAAATGGCCGTGCGGATATTCCCGATATGAACCTGCCCCGTCGGCGACGGCGCAAAACGAGCTCTGAATTCCATTTTACTCTCCTAAAATAAAAACTTTGCCGTGGAAGATTCTTCCGCAGCAAAGCGTTGTTAGATCTGAAAAAAAACGAATCGAATTACCGCAGGCTGATTGCTGCTTCCAACTGCGCCTTCGCGTTGTTCATTTCCACCACCGAGGTGACCAGATTGCCTTCCGCCGTCACCAGGTCGTTCTGCGCTTCATTCAGACGCGTCAGTTCGGCATTTCCGGCTTTGTACTCCTCCTCCACCAGATCGCGGGTCTGCCGGGTCAGTTCGTAGGTCTTCTGATAAAGTTTCACCTGCTTCAGATTCGTGATGTAATTGTCATACGCGGTACGGACATCCGTAATCACCGTGATCCACGTTTCCGTCAGGTTGTATTCGGCCTGCACCATCTCCGCCTGCGCGGCTCTTGCATTGAAATAGGTGTTTCCGCCTTCAAACAGATTCCAGGAGGCAACTCCTCCGTAGCTCAGAGCGCCGTTCCCGTATTTGGAACCCACCGTGCTCAGACCCGAATCCAGATTCTTTGTAAGATTCCGGTTTCTGGAATAGGAGAGCGAGTAGTTCGCACTGAAGGTCGGACCGAACGCGCACAGACTCGACCAGAACGAAAACTTCGCCGCTTCCAGCCGTTCCCGGTAGGCGCGCAGATCCGGACGGTTCGCAAGCGCCGCATCCAGATACACGGAAACATCCGGCAGAACTTCGCCGTCCGCGGAGGGCATATCCGGGAACATCACATCCTCCGGAATATTGCCGTCGGTCAGTCCGAGCAGCGCCGCAAGCACATATTTGTTCGCCGCATAGTTGTACTGCGCGGTAATCAGGGAGCTTTCCCCGTTGTTGTAGCGGATCTTGAAGTTCAGAACATCGCTGAGAGGAACCGCGCCCGCTTCAAACTTGATCTGCGTATCCTTCAGAAGTTCCGCACTGTAATTCATATCGGCAATGGCGATGCGCTGCTGGGCGGCGGCGAGCATCACATCATTGTAGGCATAGGCAACCGCACGCAGGAGAAGACGTCTGGCGTCATCCTCGTCGGCAATGGAGGCCTTCCACGAATGGCGCGCGGAAAGCATGTTCATCTCACGCGCAAAGCTGTCGAAAATCAGCCAGCTTCCGGAAAGCTCCGGCGTATAGCTTTCCCCCTGCGATCTCGAACGCGTGTAGTTGTGCGTGGCATAGGTCCGGCTGAAGCTCTGGCTGATGCTGAACGACGCATTCAGCGTCGGATAATACGTCGCAAAACTCTGATAGTATCTGGCGCGCGCGGCCGCAATGGCAAAATATTTCGTCTTGAAACTGGGATTGTTGTCCAGCGCGATGTTCTGAGCCTCCTCCAGCGTCAGGAGCTTCAGATTCTTCGGCAGCATGCATTTTTCCTTCTCGGTCAATGTCGTATAGCTGTTTTTGTTCACCGCCTCAAACGGCTTTTTGTAGGAAGCGCAACTGGTGAACACCATGGTCGCCATCGCAGACGTCAGCAAAAGGTAGATTGCATTTTTTTTCATTCTTTGTGTCCGTTCCCCGTTAATGACTGTTGAACAAGGCCCCCTGTTCCATTCTTCTCCCTGGCCTCTGGAAAAACCTTCTCTCTCTTATCCGCATAAGATACACTCATTCCCCGAATTCTGCAAATCAAAAACGATTTATTTTTCATGAAAAACAAAAAATTCATGACATCTAAGAATTAACGACTGTTAAAATTATAGCTTCCAATCCAAAAATCTCATACAAAACCGGCCGCGGCAAGCCGTTCCTCCCTCTGGAGTCCGGCGGCGGCAATCGCGTTCAGCCGGTGGAAAAGACCGTTCTGATCCGCGACCAGTTCCTCATAGGTTCCGCTTTCCACCACACGGCCGCCATCCATGACCAGAATCCGGTCAGCGTTGCGCAGCGTGTTCAGACGATGAGCAATCACCAGCACCGTCCGGTCGCGGCTCAGCTCCTCGAAGCTCTGCTGAATGAGCGCTTCACTTTCGGGATCCAGGGCGCTGGTGGCTTCATCCAGAATCACAAACCGGCTCCGGAGAAGAAGGCAGCGGGCGATCGCCAGACGCTGCCGCTGGCCCCCGGATAGACGAGAACCGCCCTCCCCTACCCGAAAATGCAGTCCTCCGGGAAGCTCCCGGACAAATTCCCACGCCTGCGCCCGCTTTAAGGCGTCCGTCATCTCCTCCTCCGTCGCCGTGGCGTTCACCAGACGCAGATTGTCAAAAATCGTCATATCAAACAGATACGGATCCTGAAGCACCACCCCGAACAGCGAGCGATACTCCCGAAGCGGCAGTTCGCGAATGTCCTTTCCGTTCAGCAGAATCCGTCCGGACGACGGATCGTAAAAGCGCATCAGCAGATTGGTGATCGTGGTTTTCCCGCAGCCGCTGCGTCCCACCAGCGCCACCGTCTCCTTGCAACGGAGCTCAAACGAGACCCCGTTCAGAACCGGTTTCTCCGGAAGATAGCCGAAACGGACATCGCACACCTCCAGTTTTTCCGGCTCCCCGGACGGCATTGCCGCATCGGGAAGCTCCGGCACATCCGAATGCGTGTCCAGAATGGTGAACAGCTGGTCGAACGCCACTCGCGTCGCGGTAAACTGGCTGTACACATTGCTGAGCGCGTTGATAATCCCGATCAGCGACGCCTGGTACCCGATGAACGCCACCAGAACCCCGACCGGATATCCGTGATGCAGAATCTGCCACGCGCCGCCCACCACCACAAACGCGGTCAGCCAGTAGCCGATTCCCTCCGTGACAAAATTGAACTTCATGGTCTCAATCACGCCGGCGATCCAGCGTTCCTGCGCGGTCCAGACCTGCGACTCGAATTCGTCCTGTACGCGGTCCTCCATCGAATACGCCTGGATGGTTTTGCAGCCGTGAAGACGGTCCATGATGATCTCCGTCACGTGCATCTGCGCCTGTGCGGCGGCCTCGCTGCGCCGATAGATCCGGGGTGCAAGTTTATGCGCCGTAAACACATAGCAGACCGCACCGAACACGATCACAAGCGTCAGGGACCAGGAAAAATAAAAACAGACGATGATGCTGAAAAACAGTCCCGTCACATGCAGGGAAAGCGTCTGCATCACGGTCTGAATGAACAGTCCCAGCGCATTGATCGAACTGCCGAACACCCGCTCGTACAGAAACCCCGACGGAAACCGGCTGTGAAACGACAGACACAAATGCTGAAGATGCCCGAACGACCGCGCCCTCAACTTAAACACCACCGACTGCTGAACCCGGTAGATCCCCCGCATTGCAATATACCACAGTCCCATCCGGCAGAACTGCACCACAACGAAAATCGCCGCCGCGATCAGCGCCAGCTTCATGCTTCGCGCAGGAATGGCCGTGTCAATCACATACTTCGGAAAAAGCGGCATCAGCGCCACCGCGATTCCCGCAAGCGCCACGCAGATCATCGAAACGATGATTTTCCATTTGAACGGCGCCACCAGCGGCTGAAACCGTTCCCGGATATCATGCCAGGAGTAGCGTGTCACCTGCATTTTATCCGCAGGGGAGCTCTCCTCCCCGGACCGCATCCCATCCATTCTCAACCTCACGAATTTCTGTTCGAGACTCTGGTTCCGGGATAATCTACCACGACTCGGAAATTATGCAATCGCATTTGTCGAAAAAGAAGACCGGCAGCTCCATTGTCCGCCCTCCTTCCGGCTTCCCCGACCGCCGGAACGCCCCGCCGCGAAAAAAAACTGCGAAAAAAAAGAAGAAGGACGTTGCGAGAACTCATTTCCGGATATATATTCCATGCGGTCTGATATCTGTACAACTGCTGCAAGAGAAAAACTGGAACGAAAAAAATGACAAGACGTATCTGTTTGGCGGTCTTATTTGCCGGACTGCTTTCCGGCTGGCTTCTTTCCTCGGCGCCGGAAGCTCAGGCATTTGATCCGGTCACCATTGCAATCCTCACGCCGATCGCCATCAAAGCCGCACAGATCGCCGCGCCTTATGTCATCAAGGGTCTGAGCAACATGGGAAAAGCCTCCCTGAAGATCTTTCCGGATATGCTGAACATCTTCAAGCTGCCGATCGGACTGGGCATGAGTCTGCTTGCCTGGCCCATTCCCGGATGCTTTGTCAAAGGACTTTCCTATACGGTGCAGGGACTCATTGCGCCTTTTAAACTGGTGTTTCACACCGTCATGATCCCCGTGGCGGCGTTCGGAATCAACGTGAATTAGCGGGGCATGGGATGAGTCTGCCCAGACGGGATTACCAGTATGAATGGATGCTTCGCGACTGGTATGGACGCGATCGCGCCCAGTCGGAAATCGCGGCGAAACAGCCGCGTCCCAAACCGCTCTCCGAAACCCTGAACGGACTGCTTGAAACCATGCTCCCCAAATCCCGCTTTTCGATCCTGCAGATTCAAAGTTCCTGGAGCACCATTGCCGGAGCGGCCAACGCCAGACACTGCTCCCCCTCCTTCCTCCGGGACGGTGTGCTGTATGTGGAAATTTCCCATCCGGCCTATCGCATGGCTCTCGATACGCCGAAAATGCGCGAGCTCTTTCTCTCCCGCATTCAAAAGGAGTTCGGAGAAGGCGTCTGCTGCGATCTGAAATTCGTTCCCGCCGGCCGCAGAGGACCGGCCCGTACCGGATAAAACAATCCCATTCCTCGGGATTCCCTCTCCGCACGCGGTTTTCCGCCAGTTCCTCCGACAATGGATGCGTCCCGTTCCGATGATCCGCGCGGTCTCCAACCCCGCTTCGGAAAACCGCGCTTCCAAAGAAGAGAAAACAACATTTTTCTAATTAGAGAAACCTAAAAAACAACTTGACATTTTTTCTTTCCCATGTATATTCCGTTATTAGACAAAACTAACAACAACTTTTTCAAAAGCCTCCCGTTTTCCCGCTGATCCAACGATCCGGTCCGGAAGAGGGGGGAGAGGAGAAACGATCATGGAAACGGGAGAGGTGATCTCGCTGAACGCTCTGGAAATCGGGAGGAGCGCCGTTCTGGTCCGGCTGGGCGGCCCCCTGAGAAAGAAGAAAAAATTTGCGGATATCGGACTTGTTGCGGGCACACCGCTCCGGCTCGAAGGAAAAGCGCCGTTCGGGGGACTTCTCCGAATCAATGTTCTGGGAAGCAGCATCACTCTTCATTCGAACGATGCGGAACATATTCTGGTGGAAAGCGCAGAGCGGAGGAATTCGTGACGATGAAAAAGAGTTTCAGAATCGTGCTTGCGGGAAATCCGAACTGCGGCAAAACAACCATTTTCAATCAGCTGACCGGAACCCGGCAGCATGTGGGGAACTATCCCGGCGTGACGGTGGAACGAAAGGTCGGCGGATTCTCTCTGGAAGGATGCCGTGTGGAGATTGTGGATCTGCCCGGGATCTACAGTCTTTCCTCCTCCTCGCCGGAGGAGAGGGTGGCGTTCCGGGAACTGATGTCGCCCGGCATCGACCTGATCCTGAACGTGGTGGACTCCTCCATTCCGCAGCGCAGTCTCTATCTGACCACCCAGCTGACAGAACTCGGAATCCCCATGCTGATCGTCTTCAACATGATGGATGAGGCGCGCGAAAAGGGGCTTGAGTTCCAGTTCCGGAACATTGAGAAGTGTTTCGGCGCGGAAATCGTGCAGACGGTCGGGTCCCGGGGCGGAGGAATGGATCATCTGCGGGAGAGCATCCGAAACGCTCTGCTTTCCGGACAGGCTCATCCTCCATCAACGCTCCATTACGGAACCGCCGTGGACGAGGCAATCGCCGACCTTGTCCAAGAAATCAATTCACATCCCCCGCACTCCCGCACACACATTCCCGCCCGCTGCATCGCCATCAAGCTGCTGGAAAACGATGAGACCATCCATCAGATGCCGGAATTCGATGCGTACCGCGCCGCGGCCGATCTCCAGCGCGGACATCTGGAAGAAAAGCATGCCATCGAAAGCGAAACCTTCATGGCGGACTGCCGCTATGGCATCATCTCGGGTCTCTGCCGGACCACGGTCAGGAGCACGCCGGGAAAGCGTCAGCAGCTCTCCGACCGGATCGACAAGGTCGTGACAAGCAAATTCATCGGGCTGCCGATTTTCCTTCTCATCATGCTGCTGACCTTCTGGTTCACGTTCACCTGCGCCCAGCCGTTCATGGATCTGATTGAAACGCTGTTCGGAAAACTTGCCGACGGTGTCAACGCCGTCTGGCCGGAAGGGAAACTGGAGTTCCTCCGGGCCCTGCTGACCGAGGGAATCATCGGCGGAGTCGGCGGAGTTCTGGTTTTTCTTCCGAACATCGTCTTTCTGTTTCTGGCCATCGCGTTTCTGGAGGACAGCGGATACATGGCGCGCGCCGCGTTTGTCATGGATGGATTCATGCGGAAATTCGGACTCCACGGCAAAAGCTTCATTCCCCTGCTTCTCGGCTTTGGCTGCACCGTTCCGGCGATCATGGCGACCCGGAGCATCGAATCGGAAAAGGACCGCATCACCACCATCCTGATTCTTCCCCTCATGAGCTGCGGAGCCAGACTGCCGATCTATTCGCTGATTATTCCGGCCTTTTTCGTTCCCCGGTATCAGGCCTGGGTCATGTGGCTCATCTACCTCATCGGAGTCGTGATCGCGATGATCGGCGCCCGGCTGCTGAAATCCACGCTGTTCAAAGGCGACAGCGAGGTCTACCTCATGGAGCTCCCGCCCTACCGCATGCCCACGCTGAAAAGCATCCTCATTCACATGTGGGAGCGCAGCGCGATGTATCTGCGGAAAGCCGGAACCATCATTCTTGCCGCCTCTCTTGTGCTCTTCATCGCGAACACCTATCCGAAACAGGAGTCCTTCAGCACGGACTACGCCGCCCGGATTCAGCAAATGGAACAGAACACGACTCCAGGCAGAGAATCCGGGGAGGAACAGCGAACCGCGCTCGAAGAGCAGAAAAAAGCGGAAGAACTCGCCTACACGATCTCCGGCAGAGTCGGCAAGGCGCTGGAACCGGTGTTCCGCCCGCTCGGATTCGACTGGAAAATCTCCACGGCGCTGATCGGGGCTCTTGCGGCAAAGGAGGTGTTTGTCTCCCAGCTCGGCATTCTGTACGCCGTC
This sequence comes from uncultured Victivallales bacterium, assembly GCA_944390735.1. GTDB lineage: Bacteria > Verrucomicrobiota > Lentisphaeria > Victivallales > UBA1829 > UBA1829. The sequence continues at coordinate 21,849 of CALXRL010000077.1, forward strand.
GGCGACGCCGATGAGACCTCGACTCCGCTGAAGGAACACCTTGTCCGGAATTATACGCCGCTGCAGGGTTTCTGCATCATGCTGTTCTGTCTGCTTTCGATTCCCTGCATGGCCACCATCGCCATCGTGCGCCGGGAGACAAACTCCTGGAAGATGGCTCTGGGACAGGCCGCATGCCTTCTGCTCTGCGCCTATCTGATGACCTTTCTGGTCTATCAGCTGGGATCGGCGTTTCAGATCGGCACGCGGCTGCTCTCATAGCCAGACGGGACGGGACCAGAAACGGATTTCCTCCCTCATTACCGGGATCTGGCGCGCAAGATCGGCAAACTCCGCGCGCCAGAACCGTTCCGTTCCCCAGTCGGGAAACGTTTCGGAAAAACGCAGATCGCTGCGCTGCATCGCACACCACGAAAGAAAATAGAGCATCCGCATTGCGCGCAGACTTTCCACCACGCCGAACGAGGACTCGTCGAACTCCCGGAAAAGCGAGTAGCCCTCCAGAAGCGCCGCGGTCTCCTCCGGACAGCGGGAGGGCGCATCCGGCAGCAGCATCCAGAGATCCTGAACGGGGGGACCGTTCAGCATATCGTCAAAGTCGATCAGCAGCAGCCCCTCCCCGGGACGGTACAGAAGATTTGCCCGGTGCAGATCTCCATGCAGCCGCAGAAACGTATCCGCGGCAGGAAACGTTTCCGAGGCAATCTCCGCAATCTCCCCGCAGAGCTCCCGGAAACGCCGGGATAGGGATTCGTGCGGGAAGGCCTCCCCCGCCTCCAGACGCTCCACCACGGATCCGATCAGGGAATCCGGAGAGAGAATCATCCGGTGTTCCGCCCGTCGTGCGCCACCGGTCATATGCAGCCGCCCGACCAGCGTTCCGACCTGTTTCAGCTCCTCCGGCGATTCAAACGAGGCGTCACGTCCCCTTTTCTTCGGGAAGACCGCAAACGGAATGTCTTCCCAGAAACCCAGCGTGGAACCCGATACCAGCTCATAGGGCGGCACCACCGCGATTCCGGCGTCCGCGCACTCCCACAGATAATCGTGTTCCTCCAGAATCGCCTCGGCGCTCCAGCGCAGCGGACGATAGAATTTCACCACAAGGCATTCCTCTCCCGTCGTCCGGATCTCGTACACCCGGTTGATGTAGCTGTGGAACGCCGCGGCATAGCCTGTCAGTTCGCACTCCAGCGCGGATTCCAGAACCGGAAGAAACGCTTCCGGAGTCAGTGAATCAAAACCGTCACTCACATTCGATCCCCTGTCATTTAAAATAAAAAATCCGCCTGCCGGGCGTTCCAGACGCCCATGGCGGAGCGGAACATTCTTCATTGGAAAACAAGGAAGCCCGGCTCTCCCGGGCCCCCTCCCTGTGAAACGGTATGTTATTCGGCGATGGCGACTACGTCATCGGCCTGAAGACCTTTTTCACCTTTGGAAACGATGAATTCAACCGACTGCCCCTCTTTCAAGGTCCGGTAGCCGTCCGATTTGATTGAGCTGTAATGAACAAAGATGTCACCCCCCTGTTCCCGCTCAATAAAGCCGAATCCCTTGGCGTTGTTGAACCATTTGACTTTTCCTTTTTCCTTGTCTGCCATTTTTCTCTCCTGCTTTCCTTCAGAATACTTTGACTGTCTTTCCGGACTTCTTCTCTTCCCCGGAAAAACAAACCGGAAACCCATGTTTTCCGTCCTTATTAATTATGCAACATAAACACGGTTTTGTGAAGAGGGGAAATCCGAAAAAAACGAAAAAAAATCCTAATTTTCCGTTTTTTTCAATCTTTTTTCAAAAAAAACCCATTTTCCCCAACAAAAACGAGCCGCTTGATTCTCCGACGGAGGAAACGTGGATCCGGCAGGAAAATTTCTGTAAAAGAGAAAAAACAGCGATTCCGACAAAAAGAAACCGTCGCGGGCAACCGGACCGCCGGCTCCCCGACGACGGGATCTCTTTTTTCTTTCTCGCCTCAGCCCACGGATGCGCCGCTGGGGAAATCCGGCCGATCGACCGTTACCAGACTCAAACGCTCTCCCGATCCTGCCGCGAGCAGCATTCCGCACGATTCCACACCGCGGATCTTCACGGGCTTCAGGTTCGCCACAATGACAATGGTCTTTCCGACCAGCTCCTCCGGTTTGTAAAACTTTGCAATTCCGGAAACGATCTGGCGCTTTTCGCCGCCGACTTCGAGCTGAAGACGCAGCAGCTTCTCCGTGCCTTCGACTTTATCCGCAGCGAGCACCCTGGCGGTTTTCAGCTGAACTTTTGCAAAATCGTCGATGGTGATTGCAACCCCCTCCGGCGCGGCATGTTTTGCGGAAGAATCCGCAGCATTTCCCTGTTCAGCTTTTTTCGGATCGGCCTTTTTTGCTTCCGCCTTTTTCGTGTTTCCCGCGGTTTCGGGTTCCAGCGGCTGAATGCGGGGGAAGAGCGCGTCGATGTCGGAAATGGCCTGTCCGGGGACCAGTCCGCCGACGTTTCGCAGATCCTCGAAGCGGAAGCTGCCGGAAACACCGAGCGTTTTCAGCAGCCGGTCCATCTTCTCCGGCATCACCGGCTGAAGCAGTCCGCCGACGATGCGCAGCGTTTCGGATGCCACATACAGAACGGTTCCCAGCCGATCCATTTCGCCTTTTTTCGCAAGGGTCCACGGAGCAGTCTGTTCCATGTAGCGGTTGGCGGCGCGCACCACGCCGATGACCTGTTCAATTCCGCGGTCGAGACGCAGTTCGCGGACCGCTTTCTCCATGCCGTCGACCGCCTCGGCGACCTGGCCGTACAGCTGTTTATCAATCATCTCGAAGACTCCGGGCGCGGGAATTTTTCCGTCAAAGTAGCGGAGCGTGAGCTTGACGGCGCGGCTGAGCATATTTCCCAGATCGTTCGCAAGATCGCTGTTGTAACGGGCCACGAACGCCTCCTCCGAAAACGCCGCATCCTGTCCCAGCGACATTTCCGAAAGCAGGAAGTAGCGGAACGCATCCACTCCGTACTTCTCCGCCATTTCCATCGGATTGACCACATTGCCGCGGGACTTGCTCATTTTATCCTTGCCGATCAGCCACCAGCCGTGAGCGAGGATCGTCTGCGGCGGTTCGAGTCCGATGGCCTTCAGCATGGTCGGCCAGTAGACCGTATGGGTGGTCAGAATATCCTTGCCGATCAGGTGATGGGCATTCTTCCAGTATTTTTCGAACCGTGCGGGATCCTTCCCGTAGCCGATCGCGGAGATGTAGTTGATGAGAGCGTCAAACCAGACGTAGCAGACGTAATCCGGGTCGAACGGAAGCTCGATTCCCCAGGAAAGACGGGACTTCGGACGGGAAATGCAGAGATCCTCCAGCGGTTTTTTCAGGAATCCGAGCGTCTCATTCGCCCGGTAGGCCGGAAGAATAAATCCGGGATGCGTCTGAATGTAGTCGATAAGCCACTCCTGATAACGGCTCATGCGGAAAAAGTAGTTCGATTCCACGATCTCATTGGTCGGCCGCCGGCAGTCCGGACAGAGATTGCCCTCCACCAGATCCTTGTCCGTGAAGAACCGTTCGCAGGGAACGCAGTAGTGACCCTGATACTGCGCCTTGTAGATGAGATCCCGGTCGTAGAGATCCTGAAGAATCATCCGGACGATCTCCTTGTGCCGTTCCTCGGTGGTGCGGATGAAATCATCGTTCCGGATTCCAAGTTTCCTCCACAGTTCCTGAAAACGGACCACCGTGCTGTTGCACTGTTCGATCGGAGTCATGTTGTGTTCCGCGGCGGCCTTCTGAACCTTCTGGCCGTGTTCATCCGTTCCGGTGAGGAACCAGACGTCCTCTCCCATCGCCCGGTGGTAGCGGGTGATGACATCTCCGAGAATCGTGGTGTAGGCGTGGCCGATGTGCGGCTTGTCGTTGACATAATAAATGGGCGTGGTCAGGTAAAACGACGACATAACTGCTCCTTTTGGTTAAAAATCACAACAATAAAATATAATCCAACTTGAGGAATATGCCAGTTGGATATACATTAACGCATCAGAAAAAAGCGTAAAATAGAAGGAGATCGACTATGAAAGAACCTGTCAGCCACTCTGAACTGCCCGTCGAAATGACCTGGGACCTCTCGAAAATGTATGCCTCCGTCGACGACTGGGAAAAGGATTTCCGGAAAATTGATCCCCTGGTGGAAAAACTTCAGGCCTTCAAGGGGAAGCTCGGCGAATCCCCCGCGACGCTCGCGGCGGCCTTCCGCGCCGAAGACGAACTGGGATTCCTCATGGAAAAGCTTCACACGTTCGCCCATCTGCGCTCGGATGAGGATACCGGAATTTCCGAAAACCGCGGACGTGTTGACCGCATCCTCTCCAAATCCGCCGAAGTCGAGGGCGAAACCGCCTGGTTCGAACCTGAGATCATGGCGATCGACCGGAAGAGATTCCAGGCATTTGCGGAGTCGCCGGAACTGGAATTCTACAAACTCACGCTGAAGCGTCTGGAAGCCGACCGGCCGCATACGCTCTCCGAACGCGAGGAGCGCGTGCTGGGACTTTCCTCGGAGATCTTCGCCGGTCCGTACAAGGCATTCTCCGTGATGAATGATGCGGATCTGCGCTTTCCGATCGTTCATGACGATCAGGGAGGTGAGGTCCGGCTCACCCACGGCAATTACATCAAACTGCTGGAATCCTCCCACCGCGAAGTTCGGAAGGAGGCGTTCCATGGAATGTATTCTGTCTATGAACAGTTCAAAAACACCTTTGCGGCCATTCTCGACACCGCGGTCCGGACGCACACGGTCGAAGCCGGGCTCCGGAATTTCAAATCCGCTCTGGAGGCCTCTCTTCACGAGGATGCCGTTCCGGTTTCGGTGTACAACTCGCTGATCGACACCGTCCACGACAGCATGGAACCGCTGTACGACTATTTTGCATTCCGGGCGGAACGGCTCGGACTGGAAAAACTTCACATGTATGACATTCACTGTCCGCTGGTCCCCGAAGCCGCGCTCGAAGTTCCCTGGAAGGATGCCGTTTCCATGGTCAAAACGGCGCTTCGTCCGCTGGGGGATCTCTACGGGACCATTCTGGAGCGAGCGTTCAACGAACGCTGGATCGACATTCCGGAAGCCAGGGGGAAACGTTCCGGGGCCTACTCCAGCGGATGCTACCAGTATCCGCCCTATCTGCTGCTGAACTATTCCGGAAATCTGGACAGCGTCTTCACGCTTGCCCACGAGCTGGGGCACTCGCTCCACTCCTATTTCTCGGATCACGCCAACGACTATCACTATGCGGGATATCGCATCTTCGTGGCGGAGGTGGCCTCCACCACCAATGAGATTCTGCTTCAGCGGCATCTGGTCTCGCAGACCAGGAGCGCGGCGGAAAAGGCGTATCTGCTGAACCATCTCATCGACACGATCCGGGGAACCCTTTTCCGGCAGACCATGTTCGCGGAATTTGAACGCGACATTCACGCCATGGCGGAAGCGGGCGAACCCCTTACGGCCGACATGCTCTCCGATCACTACTTCAAACTCAACAAACGCTATCACGGACCCGCGGTGGACCCCGATGACGAAATCCGCTACGAATGGGCGCGGATTCCGCATTTCCACTATGATTTCTATGTCTACAAATATGCGACCGGGATCTCCGCCGCGCTGGCGCTCGCGAAGAAAATTCTTGCAGGCGACACCGAAGGATATCTGCGATTCCTCAAAGCGGGCGATTCCAAGGAGGTCATTGACATCATGAAGGATGCGGGGGTTGATTTCACAACGCCCGCGCCGGTGAAAGATGCCATGAGCATGTTTGCCGATCAGGTCAAAGAGCTGAAATCGTGTCTGAAATAATCTTTTCCGAGCCGCTGGAGCTTCCCAGCGGACTGGTTCTGCCGTCCCGGGTTCTGCTCTCTCCGATGGAGGGAGTTCAGACTCCGGCATTCGTTCGTGCGGCAACGGCTCTTCGACTGGTCGATTTCTGGATCACGCCCTTTTATTCGGTCTCGCCTGATGCGGTCCCCTCAAAACCGGTTCTGAAGCGCCGTTTCGCGCCCTACTTCGAAACGGGATTGCCGTTTGCGGTTCAACTGATCGGGCATGCGCCGGAAGAACTGGCCGAATGTGCGGCAAATCTGGAAGAGATCGGAGTGAAGGCGATCAATCTCAATCTGGCGTGTCCTTCCAAAACGGTGCTCGGACACGGCAACGGAGGGGCTCTGCTGAAGAATCCGGATCTGCTGAAAAGGATCGTTTCGGAAGTCAGAAAAGCGATTTCCGCACGCATTTCCCTCAGCGTCAAGCTGCGCGCAGGCTTCGATTCGGATGCGGCGCTGCCGGATCGGATCACGGCGGTCGAAGACGCGGAACTCATCGTGTTTCATTACCGGACCGTTTCGGAGAGATACTTTCCGATTTCCAATGGTCTGGAGAGGCTTGCAAAAGCGGTCGAATCGGCTCATCATGTTCCTCTCATCGGCAATGGTGATCTTTGCTCCGCAAATGACGCGCAGCGCATGGTTCGGGAAACCGGATGCGCCGGCGTTGCTCTTGCCCGTTTTTTCCTGAAGGATCCGGGTATTCTGAATTCCATCCGGAAGGGAGAGCTCCCCTCCCCGACGGCTGCCCGCCGAGCCATGCTTGCGGAAATGAGGAACTGTCATTCCGAGCTCGGACCTCTCCTCGAATTCGCCAGAACGGGAATGGATCAGGAGGAGTTCCGCGCCTTCCTGATCGAACTCGGAATTCGGAAGGAAAAAAAGGCGTAAAAACACTCTGAACGGAACGTGTTTTCCTGAAACAATAATGGTTGAGCTTTTGCGGATGCCAAAAGCGGACCGGAAGTTTCGGGAAAGCAAGAAGGGAAGAACCGCTTTTCAAAGCCGTTTGCTCCCCTCGATTATTGTTGACGCACATTGCTTTTTCCGTGCTCCGCACGGCCGGCGTCTCGCCGCCGGACCGCGACAAGGACACCCTGTCCTTGACCTCGGAAAATGCTCCCGCATTTTTCCGTCTCGCAGCTTCGCTGATGGATTACAAGTTGCCGTAGAGTTTCTTGACGACATCCGCTGAGAGTTTGCGTCGGCGGAATTTGTCAAAAGAGCCGGCAAGATTCAACCCCAGCGGCTTGCAACGGATATCAGCCCCCATGCGATGGAAACTCATGGCATCATTGAACTGCCAGATCGTCAATCCGCAGATTTCATCCGGAACACTTGATACCGCCTGAATGACAGCTTCCAGATATTCCGCCTGAAATTCCTCGGACCACTGACTTCCCGCCGGATCCCGCTGTCCATAGATGCTGCAGCACCCCATCTCGCTGACCATGATCGGGGTATCTTCTCCGATCCGGTCGCGGAAGTATTTCAGAATTTTTTTCTGCATCGGAGGAATCTCATCCGGCGGTTCCACCCCCTCCAGATGTTCCCCGATCCATCCCGGATAGGTGTTGTAGGAGATCATGTCCAGAAGAGGATGACAGATGTCATTCCCGGTACGGTTGCAGGCGAATGTCACAATACGGCTGGAATCCTCCTCCTTGATGGAACGGACCAGCTGTTCGGTAATCGCATACCCCTCCGGTGTGGAGGAATCCTGCTCATTCAGAAACGCCCAGATGATTCCGCTCGGATGATTGATGCTGTTGCGGACCATCAAACGGGTTTGCTGTTCCTGAAGCGCCCGGAACTCCGGATCCGCCATCTGCGCCGCCGAATTTCCCCAGCCGAGACTCTCTTCCCAGACCAGCATTCCGAATTCGTCGCAAAGGTCAAGGAAGCGCTGGTCCTGAGAGTAATGACATCCCCGCACCATGTTGCAGTGAAGATCGCGCAGATTCTGAAGGTCTTCGATCATCACCTGTTCCGGCGTCGCGGGTCCGAATTCCGGATGCGATTCGTGACGGTTGAACCCCTTCAGGTAGATCGGCTTTCCATTCAGGAGCACACATCGCTTTCCGGTGCGGACCGTCCGGATGCCGAAACGCTCGATCATACGGTCGGTCCCGAATTGAACTTCCAGCGTATGCAGATGCGGATTCTCCGGCGACCAGATCCGGAATCCCGGAACAGTGCATTCCACGCTTCCGCCCGAAATCACTTCCGCAATCCGGAACTCGTTTTCGGTGTCAAAACGGTAGCGTACCGTTTTGGTTCCCTGCGTGTCGCCGTTGAAGAGAAAGCGCAGCGAAACCTTTCCCGTTTCATGACAGAGCGTCCGCACCTGAACGCGGTCAAGAGCACATTCCGGAAGCTGATGCAGTTCCATGCTCCGGTAAAATCCGCCGAAGGCGTAGAAGTCGTAGTAGGGAAGGAAAAGTTTCATTTTTTCGGGATCGAAATTATTGTCGATCGCGGCGGTGATGACGTGTCTTCCGGCTTTCAGAGGCCCCGTTTCAAATTCGACTCCGCTGTACGGAAGATTGGTGAATCCGACCTCTTTTCCGTCGATGCGGAAGCGCGCCCGCAGACCGATTCCGCCCACCTTCAGGATTCCGCGCGGTGAATCCTCCGTCAGCAGAAATTCGCGACGGTAAAGTCCGGTTCCCCGTTTGCAGCGATACGCCGGCGTGGTATCGAAGGTTCCGGGAACCGTCATGACATCCTCGGGAACAAAGCCGGTTTCATCGACCTCTTCCAGAAAGGTCCCCTCGCAGAAGCGGAACGCCCAGATTCCATTCAGATCCGTAATGGAACGACCCGGGTACAGCGGATACGAACGCATGGTTGTCTTCTCCTTGTTGTAATTTGCAGAATTTGAATTGATGTTTTCGTCCGTTTTTCTTAATTTGCTCTTGTTTTTTTGTTTTTCAATGATATAAATGATGTTAAAAAGATATTTTTGACGCAAAGACAAGGAGTCTCCACATGCAGAGTCTGACCATCCGCCGACTGGGATTTCCGGAGAGGCCGCCATCCCGTCTGCCGTTCTATCCGCGCTCCTGCGGCATCAATGTTTTTCATGGAGAACGGGAGGAGAATTCGCCCAGTCCGATCACGGAGATCTGCTGGATTGCGGAAGGGAGCTGTCTCTTTGAAGTCGGCGGGAAATCGTATTCTGTTCAGCAGAACGAATCCATCTACCGCCTGCCGGGAGAGAGGCAGATCAAATGTTCCGCTCCCGGCGGTCGAACCGTTGTTTACTGGGCGGCGATTGACGGAGAGAATGCCGCGGATTTTCTGCTCTCCTACGGCTATCCGCGCGGACCGCTGAAATCCGGAACATGTCCGGTGCATCTGTTTGAAGAAATTCAGCATTCGCTGGACACTCTTCTGCCCTCGGATCTGCGACGTCTTGTCGCGCTTTACACGGAACTGATCGGCATGATGGGCGAAGAGCACGATCCGCTCAGCCGGAAGGGAGTTCTCTTCCGGGATTGTCTCTCCCTGATTCAGAACCGCTACCAGGATCCGGAGCTCAATGTGAATACTCTTGCGGAGGAGCTGAAGGTCCATCGCACGACGCTCGACCGCCTTTTCCTGCGCGAAATCGGAATTCCGCCGAACCGCTATCTGTTGAAAATCCGTCTTCACCATGCGCTCTCTCTTCTGTGCTGCACGAAGGATCCGATTGCGGAAATCGCTTCGAAGACCGGTTTTTCGCGTTCGAACTATTTTGACCGGGTCTTCCGGGAGGCCATGGGGTTTTCTCCGATGGAATACCGGAGAAGAAAAAGGGAGGGAATCTGAACATGCAGCAGAAAAGGAGAAGCGGGAGAGACGTCTCCGGCTGTTTCTATCACAACAGTTTTTCCTATGATGACAAAAGTCCGCACCAAAGCCAGACTCATATTGCCTGGAATTTTGAAGAGAACATCAAATCCGCGCTTCCTGTCTGGCCGAATTTCGTCAACCGTTCGAACTTTCATCCGAATACCTGGGTCGACCACACGAACTTCATCTATACTGCCGTGGAGATTCCGCTGGAGGGGAATATGCGTTTCCGGCAGCGGGAGGAAAGCATGGTTGTGGAATCCGGAGAGGCCTATCTGATTCATCGCGGGGAAAACAGCCGTCTGGAATGCGGTCCCGCCGGATTCTGCCGGAAAATTTCCATTGGTCTCTCGGGGAACTCCCTTCCCTCGATCCTCATGGATACGGGGCTGATCAACTACACGAAAATCAGACTGGCCGATCCGGAAAAAGTGTTCCGTCTGATTCTCGATATTGAAAAACAGCTTCATATTGAGGAGAAATCGGATGAGCTCGTCCGGGAGATTTCCATTCTCTGCTACACGCTTCTTCTGGAACTTGCGCGGGCGCTCCGCTTCAAGTATCCCTCCACTCTGGCGAAAGCCATGGAGCTGATGACCATCAATCTGGCGCGCAAGCTCACGATCCGGCAGATCACGGAAGAACTGAACATCAGTCAGGACAAACTGGAGGAACTGTTTCAGAAACGCTTCCGCAAATCGCCGAAGGAGTATTTCCTGGAATTGAAAATGGAAAAAGCAAAACAGCTTCTCTCCCGAACGGATCTCTCGGTCAAACAGATTGCCAATCAGCTCGGCTATCAGGACCAGATGAACTTCTCCCGTCTTTTCCGGAAAAAAACCGGGAAAAACCCTTTGATGTACAGGGAAAACACCTCCAACCTGAAAAAGACATAACATTCCGGAAAAACAACATAACAAAGGGGGATTTCCCCTCTTGTCTTTTTTCCTGTTTTCTCCTATAATTTATCGTTGTCCGGATCGTATTTCCGAGCGGCCGCTTCGACCGCTGTCCGATCGGACCTCCGCTCAAAACGGGAAATCTTCAGGGAAAGGATCTATCATGCTGTTTGCGACAGGAACGGATTCTCCGCATGACAACAATCCGCGATTCCGGATCGCGGGAGGCGGATATTTCACTCTGATGGAGCTTCTGATCACCATCGCGATCATTGCCATTCTTGCAGGCATGCTCCTTCCTGCGCTGAATAAAGCTCGGGAGAACGCGAGGAAAGGAAGCTGTGCGGCGAACTGCAAACAGATCGGAGTTGCGGCGGCGATGTATCGCAGCGATTTCAGCGACTATGTTGCGCCGCAGTATTGGAGAGATGCCGAATACCCTGCTCCCGGACATCTCTATTCCTCGCTGTATCACTGGGACTATTATTTTGTCAAGGCCTACTTGAACGGACACACCTCCCCATCCGGCTGGCCGGTCGGGAACGCGTGGAAGGTCATGCACTGTCCGTCGCATTTGACGGACGCCTCCCCGGCGCCGAGAAGCTATGCGCTTCCCTATCACTGGATCTGGATTGACACTGCACCGAGAGCGACCGGTCCGATGTACCGCACCCCCTCCGCCATCTATTTTCTAGGCGAGGTGGATTACAACAATTTTCTGGGCGACTCCGAAGGGAAGTTCACGACCTCCCGCTGCGGCCGCTCCGCCTCGAATGCGACCATCTATCTATCCAATTCCCGGCAGATCGGGCCGAACCACCTGAACAGCGCCAATCTTCTTTTTCTGGATGGGCACACGGCGTCGCGCAGTGAATGGAAGTACCGTCAGACAACCGCCTTTTACGGGGGGGGGCGACGAGGTGACCGTCCGGAATTTCACCGAATAAACCAGAAACAGTTTTCATCACTTTTCCAACCGAAAGAAAGGGGTCCTTTATGAGCCTACGTAAAAGAGGAACCGTGTTGTTCCTTCTGCTCTCCGCCGGCATGCTCCTTGCGGATTTCAGAACAACGTTCAATGCAAAGACAATGGTCAAACAGTCCGGGAATTCGCGAATCACCTTCCGAACGGAAAACGGGATTTCCGGCATGATGATCCCGACCTCCTCTCCCTCGCTGAAAGTGACGGCCGATGCGGAAGGGCTTGTCCTGGATGGATCGAAGGAGGCGCTTACCAGAAAGAAGCCGTTTATTGTCCGTTTTCTTCTTCCGAAACAGGATCAGGGAAAAGATGTGTTCCGAGGGAAAAAATTGACCTCGGAAGTGACGGTGAAAGCCGATCGTTCCGCCTCCGCCAGGATTCTCATTGAGGGCCGTCGGAACGGGAAGCACTATCACAAGGGGCTCATTGTCCCCGTGGGAACAACGTTCCAGACGCTGCGTTTTTCCGAACGGATTCCGGAAGGAGTGGAAGGGCTCAGTCTGCGGTTTGATCTTCACGCTCCGGCGGTCTACACGATCCGCGGTGCGGGCATGACGTCGCTTGTGGAAACGATCCGGCTTGCGAACCGAAACCGGATCATCAACGGCGGGGCGGAGCGCGGATGGTACGGCACCTACATCGACGACTTGTATGCCAAGGGCATCAACGGCAAGGAGATTCGCTACGACGGAAAAATCATTGATTTCGGGCGAAAGTTTGCCATCGACGACAAAGTCTTCTATTCCGGACGTCATTCGTTCCGAATCGAAGGGAAACCCTACGCGACCGGCAGTTTCTATCTGAATCCGGTCAAGTACGTCCCCGGACAGCCGTTTACGGTCTCATTCCGGGCGAAGGCGGAAAAGCCCGGGACCGCCCTGAATTTCGGTCTGTTTCTCGGCTTCTCCCGCACCTATGCCATTCCGCTGACCGCGGGCCCGGAGTGGAAGAAGTACGAAATCACCATCCCGAAATGGGGAGAAAAAACGCCCGGCATGGCGCTCATCGGCGATGTGGTGAGGGGAAGCCGTTTCGAGGAGGTCTACCCGCGATTCGATCCGTTCGGCACGGTCTGGATTGACGATTTTGCCTGTTCCTCCGGCACCCGGGCGCCGTTTGAGAACGATCCGCTCTTTCTGCGCGGCACCCTGAACTCCCCGTCCTCCTATTACAGGGAAGGCGAAAAAATCCGGATGCGTATGGAAGTCGAAAATCCGGGAAATACAGCAAAAAACGCGGAACTGTGGTATCGCGTCTGTGATTTCTTCGGAAGAACGCTCTTCACCTCCCCCGCCACCCGTCTGTCCGTTGCTCCGAACGCGACCGTAAAACAGGAAATTCCGGTGGCAAACGTCCCGAAGGGGGCCTTCAATCTGATTGTGGAACTGCGGATTCCGGACACGGGGAAAACGATCCGTCACGCCTTTCTTACCGGAGTGATCGGCAAGGAGGAGAAGAAGATTGCACGGCTCGGGCTGGACGCCCCCATTCAGGGCAATCCGGATCTTCTGACTCCGGTCTTCAACGACTTCCGGATCGGCACGGTGCGGCTCTGGGGCTCCTACAATGCCGCCATCGGGGACTACACCGGAACCAGACGGATTGATGCGTTTCATAAAGCGGGCGTTCAAATTCTTCTGAACATCGGCGATACGCACAAGCTGCCGTTTGTCCGGAAAGACATGACTCCCTGGAAGACTTTTCTGAAAAAGGCTCTGAAACCCTACGCGGGGAAAGTGGCGCTCTACGAGGTGGCCAACGAGCCGAACGCCTGGCTCGGTCTCGGCAGAAAGAAGGATCCCGCGCTGTTTGACGACATCTCGCCGGTGACCTACGTCCGGATGCTGCGGGCCGCCTCCGAAGCGGTGCACGAGATTGATCCGGGAGCAAAGATCGGCGGGCCGACCACCTGCGGCACGGATCTCTCTTTTACGGAAAGCGTGCTTGCCAATGGAGGCACAAACTATCTGGATGTCATCACGGAACATCCGTATCGGACGCTGCCCGAACTTCCGGACTACGAAACGGATCTGACCGCCATGAAGCAGATTGCCGCCCGGTACAGTCCGAATCGGAAGATTCCGATCTGGGCTTCGGAATCCGGCTCGGAGAATTCGGCCCTGCTGCGGGACAACCTCATCGACGAAAAAACGCGCGATGCTGTCGCCAAAGACATCCGGAACATGCTGATCTCCTATGCCTGCGGCAATGAAGTCTACATTCACTTTGCCGCCGCCCCTTACGGGATCGGGATCGGCTGGAACGTGTTTTACGGAGGCAATCCGGACACCTGTTCCCGTCCGGTTCCCACCCCCATGCTCTATGCCATGCGGACCGTTGCCGACCTCCTCGGGAACGCCGCTCCCGCGGGAAAAATCAAACTGGGCTCCGACTACCGCTGCTATGTCTTCGACCATGGAACGGAGCGGACCGCCGTTCTCTGGAAGTGGAACGGTGAAAATGCACAACTTGCCGGCTGGAAGAGTCTGGATCCGGCGATGAAGGCGTATGACATCATGGGCAATCCGCTTACTGCGCAGACTCTTTCCATCTCCCGTTTTCCGGTCTATCTGAAGACGAAACGGTCGTTTCGGGAACTCGAACAGGCGTTTTCGACGCTCTCTCTGGCAGGCGGCGATGCCGTTTCCGCTTCCCTTTCCGTCACAGGCAGGACGAGCTTTGCGATCCGGCTGAAAAACCGGAACAACCGTCCGCTTTCGGGCACCCTTGTCGTCCGCATGGACGGGAAAACGCAGACCCGGGAGTTCCGCGACATTCCGGCGGAGGAGAACCGCATCATGCAATTCCGCACCGAAAAGGAGATTTCCACGATTCCCCGGAACGGCACCTTCTCGGTTGCCACCTCCTCCGGAAGAATCGAGCAGGAGTTTCTCCTGCGATCGGCTTTTGTCCCGAAGATCCGGAAACCGATGGTCATCGACGGAGACCTGAACGACTGGCCGGAAGGAAAGACTCTTCTTCTCACGGTTTCCGACCATGCGGTCAAACGGCTTCCGAAGCAGTGGACCGACGCGGACAATGCCGTCCGGGCTGAAATCCGAACTGCCTGGCAGGAGTCCGCGCTCTATTTTGCCGTCACCGTATTCAAAAAGACGTTTGTCCAGCCGTCGCAGACCGCGGCGGAGATCTGGCGGGGAGATTCCGTGCAGATCGCCTTCGATCCGCTGAAAAACGCCGCTCCGGACACGGAAAAATATCAGGATGATGATTTTGAATATGCCTTTTCTCTTCTGAACGGCAAACCCGTCATCTACCGGCAGTATGCCTCCAGCGCCGTCCACGACAGTCTGCTGAAGGCCGTCGGCGAGCTGAAAAACGGATCGGAGGTGCAGTCCGCCGTCAGACACTACCCGGACCGGACCGTTTACGAGATCGCGTTCATGCCCCGCGCGGTCAGCCCGTTCAAACTCAGAGCGGGAGCCTCCATGCGCTGGAACGCTCTGGTGAATCTGAACAATGGGAAGGGACGCATCGGCTATCTGGAACTCACGGACGGAATCGGATGGAAAAAGTGTCCGGGCCGCTTTCTGGATCTGGTTCTTCTGCCGTAAGATCTCCGGGATTTCCCCGGAGGGGGAGAGAGAAAGACAATGGTCAACGCGGGACGCGCAGAACGCGCGTCCCTTTTTTTTCCGGTTTCTCTCAAGCCGGCGTCAGAACCGACTCTCCGGCAGGAAGCGGGAAACGCTGTCCGTTGATCCTCAGGGTAAAGGGACGGCTGGCGGTCACACGAATCCGTCTTCCGTTTTCCGTTGCGATGAGATCCGTCACGATCTCCCCGAAACGGAAATTGCGGACTCCAAGTTCTCCGGAGAAGCGGTGCGGAAGAGACCAGTCGATCGTCTCCGCAAACGCATTCACGGAATGGATTCCGATCACGTTTTCGAGATACAATCCGATGGGAGCCAGCGCGGACCAGCCGCAGAAGTCCGGACGGACAATCCGGTTTGCCTCGTCGCAGGAGCGGGCCGGTTCCGGCCGTTCCGGATGGTAGCACTCCCAGATGGTATGCGGTTCATATTGACGGAACGTTTCGGACATGTGCGTCAGGATCTTCCCGGAGAGCTCTCGGGCGAGCGGATACATTCCGTAACGTTCGACCCCCTTGATGGCGGCATAGGCGGTGGGAACCCAGACGGAACCGCGCCAGTATCGGCCGTCCTCGCGATTGAAGTCGGCGTCGTCGCGCGCAAGGGAAACCAGGGGGACGACCCCGCCGAGTTTCTCCGGATCGGTCAGCAGACGGCTCATCGCCGCCGCCTGCGCCGGAGTACCCATTCCGGAAACCAGCGGCCAGAAGGAGGCGGGAGTCAGAACTTTCATGAACTCGCCGCGCGTGGCTCCGATGTCATAATAACAGCCGTCGTCCTCATCCCAGTAACAGGCATTGACACTCTTCCGGATTGCCTCATATCTGGCGTTCCACTCCTCGGCGAGAACACGTTCGCCGATCAGTCCGGCCAGCTTCGCGATGCAGAATGCGGCAAGTCCCTGCTGGGCGATCGCATCAATCCAGAGCATATCCGGGTTGTTCGGACGATTTTCCCTGGCATGTTTTCCGATTCTGCCGCGGGGAGTGTTGTCCATGCCGGAACGCCCGCCTTCCCAGAAATAGCCATTCGGATGTTTGATCCAGCAGGTTTCCGACCGGACCCCCGGAAGGCGAATCCGGGTTTTCAAGGATTCCAGAACTTCGAAATGTTTCTGAAGAAATCGTTTTTTCAGCAGCAGATCGGCCACATGTTCGCGATCTCCGCTGAAAAGGGCGTTCTGATATTCCGCCCAGGCGAAGAGCGGAGGATTGTCCATCATGTGAACCACCATCCGCGTTCTCTGCCCGGGCACGACGCCGGTCCAGGAGGGAGCATTGTGCGAAACGATCTCCGGGAGCCGGGCGCCGTTGTAGAGGACCTCGTAAAAATTTCCGAGCGTCTCCACGCCGGGAAAGCGGTTCTGCGCATATTTGCAGAACAGGGCCATGAAACAGGAATCCCAGATCCAGATATCCGTATCGCAGAAAGCCTCGTCCATGTAGGGGGTCTGCGGCATGCCGGGGATCTCCAGAATATGACGGTGCGCCAGCTCCCAGGCCTTGTCGTAAAGCTCGGTGAATTCCGGATGTTCCGTGCACACGGGCCGGGGAATCTGCGATTTCCATTCCGTCGAAGGACTGAACTCTTTCTTCATTGCTGTCCGCCTTCCGCTCCCTTTTCAGAGAAGTTCAAGAGTGAATGCAAAGCGATACGCTTTTCCGGAGAGCTCATACTGCGGGAGAGTCTGCGGTCCGCAGGATCCGGTCCCCAGTCCTCTCTGCTGGAGATCCAGCGTGAGGATCGTCTCCGCGCGCTCCTTGCGTTCGCACTGATGGAACGCGGCAAAGAGATCGGCCACCGTACTGTGACTGACGCCGAATTCAAACGGGAGCGCGGATGCAATCCGGATTCCCGCATCCTTCGATTTCAGTTCCAGCCAGCGAGTGCCGGTATGATTGCCATTCTCCTGCGGAAGAATGTAGGTGTCGACATAGTTTTCCCGCACGGTCGTCCGATATTTCCCGATGCGGGCGGAACGGCAGCGGTCGATGTAGTTCTCCCACGGGCCGCGTCCATACCATTCCACATTCTCGAAACCTTTCGCGGTCATGGCGGCGACGCCGATTCGCGGCAGGGTCGGGAAGCTCTCCGGAATGCGGTAGTCCTGTTCGACGACAAAGGTGCCGTCGGGTCTGGCGGTAATCTTCTGGAGGAAACCGAGCTTTGCTTTCCGGTCGGTTCCGACGAATGTCTTGTCGATGGTCACGACCACGCCCTCGGCGCTCTGTCTGGCCGAGACCTTCACGGAGACGGGTTTCAGCTGATCGAGTCCGGCGGCGAGCCAGAGTCCCATGGGTTTCTTCTCCTGACCGTTCCAGCCGCGAATGCCGTCGTTGTCGGTGGTGGCGCGGAAGAGAGAGCAGTCAAAGAGCTCTTTCAGGACCGTCTTTTTCTCTTTGGAGAGCGTTCCGGTTCCGTCGTCCTTGCGGATTTTCAGGACCGCATCGCCGTTCCGGACCACAAACGATCCGCTCTTTTCCTGAAGTTCGGGCTTTGTCTTTTTCGAAGGCCGGGCTTCCGCGACGCGTTCAAAGATTTCGGAGACATCAATCTGGTCATGGGCCAGAAGGGTTCCCGCGGGCGCCCAGGAGGTATCGGCCTTCAGCGTGAATTCGAAGTTCACGAACGCCTCCTCCGCCCCTTTCAGCACGACATTTTCCAGCGGGAGCTCAAACTCCATGGATTCGCCGGGAGCGACGGACGAAAAGGCGGGAAGCCGTCCCGTCTGCACCTCTCGTCCGGCGACCTCCAGGGACCAGCGTCCGCTGTACGCCTTCAGATCGGTGAAGTACTGACGGTTGGTCAGTCTGAATTTCCGTTCCTTCCGGTTGACCGCCGTCACCTGAATCGGCTGGGTCATGTGCCGGAATTCATACATGGCGGGATGCGGCACGCGATCGGAGGAAATCATGCCGTTGCAGCAGAAATCGAAATCGTGGATTTTTTCTCCGAAATCGCCGCCGTAGCCAAACATTCTGCGTCCTTTGGCATCCCTGGTCAGGATGCCCTGATCGACCCAGTCCCAGATGAAACCGCCCTGAAGTCCGGGCAGAGTGTAGAAGAGATCCCAGTAGTCGGAGAGCGAACCGGAACTGTTGCCCATCGCATGAGCATATTCGCAGGGAATCGCGGGTCGGTCCGTTTCCGGATTCGCCGAGTACTCCTTGAGCACATCCACATGCGGATACATCGGATCGAAAAAGGCATTTTTGGTTTTGTCTCCGCCGGTCTGCTCGTTGCCGCCCTGAGACCAGCGCGCCTTCAGCTCCCCTTCGTGATGGATGATGCGCGAAGGATCCAGTTTCCGGATGACCTCGATGGCGGCCTCATGATTCTCCCCGTTGCCGGACTCGTTGCCGAGAGACCAGCCGAAAATGCACGCATGGCTGCGGTCGCGCATCACCATCCGTTCGGAACGCGACACGATGGCGTCGCGCCAGCGGGAATCGCGGCAGAGGGAGGAGTAATTCGCATGCGCTTCAAAATTTGCCTCGTCGAGAATGTAGATGCCGTACTCGTCGCAGAGATCGTACCAGCGGTGGTCGTCGGGATAGTGGCAGGTGCGGACCGCATTGTAATTGAACTGCTTCATCATGCGGATGTCGCCGATCATGGACTCCAGGGAGAGGGTCTTCCCGGTCCGGCAGTCGTGTTCATGCCGGTTCACGCCCTTGATGAGAACGCGTCTGCCGTTGAACAGAAGGTCGCGCCCCTCCAGACGGATGTTCCGGAAGCCGATCCGTTTCACGCGGCAGTCCAGCAGCTCGCCTTTCGCGCTGAAAAGTTCCACGGTCAGAAGATAGAGATTCGGCTCCTCGGAAGACCAGGCTTTCACGTTCGGAAGGCGGGCGGTCTGCTCGCTGCGGTAGCCGCTCCGACGGAATTTGTGGCTGACGACGGTGTCGTCTTTCCAGACCTCCTTTCCGTCGGCGGTGCAGAGCCGGGAAGAGACCGTGAAATCCTCTTCCGGTCCGTGCGGCAGAAACGCCGGAAGGTACATGCCCAGATGCGTCTTCACGGAAAGGAGTCCGTCTCCGGTCTCCAGATCCAGATCCCCGTTGGAGAAGAGATCCTCAAAATAGACCGTTCCCGTCGAATAGAGATAGACGCTCCGGTAGATGCCCGCCATCCACCACTGGTCCTGATCCTCGATATAGCTGGAGTCGGACCAGCGGATCACTTTGCAGACCAGCGAGTTGCTTCCGGTATAGCGGATCGCCGGCGTCAGATCGAACTCCGAGGGAAGACGCGTATCCTTCCCCATGCCGATGAACTTGCCGTTCAAATAGACTTCCAGATAACTCTCCGCTCCTCCGATGTGAATCACAACCCGACGATTCTTCCAGGAGTCCGGAAGACGGAAGGTCGTCCGGTAGACGCCCGTCGGATTCTCCTCCGGAACCATCGGGGGATTGTTCTCAAACGGCATCTTGGTATTGGTGTAAATGGGTTTGTCGAAACAGCCGCTCAGCGTCCAGTTGGAAGGAACCGTGATTCTGTCCCATTTCTTATCCTTCAGTTTCGGATCCGCAAAATCCGCCGGCACATCCTCCGGAGCCTTGAAAAGACGGAATTTCCACTCTCCGTCCAGCGACTGGTACCACGGGGAACCATTGCGGTCGCGCTTCCGGGCATTTTCCCGGTCCGCGTAGGGAATTTCCGCTCCGTGGGCGGGAATCCGGTTGATCTGCGTGATCTCCGGCGTCAGAAACAACTCTCTCGAAACATTCCACTGCATAAATCAGCATCCTTCTTTTTTCAGTTCTGCGGAATCAGTCGAAAATATATTCGTCTTCCGGCCATCTTTCAAGCCGGAAAAAAGAGAATCGCGGGAAAAGCGGAAGAAATGGAGAGATTCCGCATGCACCGCCCCCTTCTTCCCCGTCTCCTTTCGGCGCTCTTCCCGTTTTTCCGTTCCGGGAGCAGACCCGTTGACGGGAGTTCCTCTTCAATCCATCGAAACTTTTCCCCGGGCGGACTTTATGGCGGAGCGACGGGATTTTGCCTCCAGGCGCCGCTGTTTTGACGCCCGGGTCGGCTTTGTCGGTCTGCGTTTGCGCGGCTCCTTCCGCACCGATTCCAGCAGGGCGGCCAGACGCCGACGCGCCGTCTCCCGGTTCTCCGGAAGACTCCGCGACTCCCGCGCCAGAAACGAAACAAACTCCGCATGGCAGAGCGCTTTCAGCCGCTCCTTCGCCTGTTCGGAAAGAAAACGGCTCTCCAGAAAGCGATAGGTCAGCCGAACCGCCGTCGCCGTTTTATTCACATTCTGCCCTCCGGGTCCGCTGGCACACCGGAGGAATTCCTCTTCCAGCTCCTCTTCCGGCGGAAGCGGAGGCCCCGCTTTTTTCTCCCCGGACGCCATCAGAGCTCCGGCTCCCTTCCCCACTCCTTCCGATAGAGCTTGCATGCCGCATTCCAGACATCGCCCCAGAGCCTCCGATCCAGCGGACCGCCCTTCCCGTACTCCACCATGAACCGCAGTGCATCCCGCCGGGTGAGTCCCAGATCCATGGACGAAAAGAAAATGCCGGCCAGATCCTTGACTTGCATCCTCCGCGGAATCGTTTTCCGCAGTTCGGCCCGGTGCAGATCCAGAACGAACAGCCGGATCTCCCCCCGAGCAAACGCCGCATTGTCCAGCAGAAAATGACACAGATAACAATCCCGGTGATTGAGTCCGGAAAAGTGCATCGCCGAACAGACACGCGCCAGCGCCGCAATCAGACGGTGCTTCAAGCGGAAGTCCGGCTTCTCCGTCTTCCAGTTCCGGCAGAAATCCTCCAGACTCGTCTTGTTTTCCAGCGCCCCCGTAATCAGAAACGACTCCCGTTTCGCCGGATTCCGTCCCCGCTGCGCAAACGCGTACACGCTCATCGTGTCCACGCCCAGCGACTCCAGCTTCCGGATCGCCAGATACTCGTTCGACGCCCCCAGCACCGGCTTCTTCAGCTGCAGCAGATTCTTGAAAATCTCCCTCCAGCCGACCCCCCGGTGCATCTTGATGAAATAATCGCGTCCCTGCCAGCGGAAGCGAAGAGTCTTCCGGTTTTTCACACAGCGGAACACCTCTCCTTCCAGCGCGAACGCCTTCGCAAAGGGATCCCCCGACAGAAGCGGCGCCAGCTCCGGAGAAATGTCACTTGCCGGCAGCATGAGCGAGCTCCTCCAGAATATCGACCGCCTTCTCCGCCCGGCTGTAAAAATCGGCGGTCTCCGCATATTCCAGTCCGTAGCGGGCCAGCTGCTTCAGCTGCGACGGCTCCCAGAGAATCGTCTGAAGCGTCAAATTCAGTTCCATCGGATCGAACCGCCCCGAGATCACGCATCCGGAGTGGGACTCCGCCACATATTTGCTGAACCCGCAGTTATCCGTGCAGACAACCGGGAGCCCGGCGGCAATCGCTTCAATCAGCACGGTCCCCGTCGCCTCGTTGCGCGCCGGATGGACCATCAGATCCGCCGCCAGAAGATACTCCCGCACATTCGAGGACAACCCCTCGAAGAAGACCCGCTGCTCCAGATGGTTCTGCTGCACCAGTCTTTTCAGCCGTCCCCCCGCATCCCGGCCGACCAGAAACAGCTTCACGTTCCGTTTCAGATTCTCCGGCAGGGCCGCAACCGATTCAATCACACGGTCCGCCCCCTTCAGCATCAGATTCGCGGCGACCACCAGCAGCATGATCTCCCCGTCCGCCACCTTCAGTTCCGCCCGTTTCGCCGCCCGGATCGCATCCGCGTCCGGACCGCGCCGGCAGGCGGGATTCATCCCCGGCGGCAGAAGACGGAACCGCTTCTCCGGCGTATGAAAACATTTGATATACTGTCTCTTCTGCGCCTCCACCAGATACAGAATCACCGTCCGGCTCTCCGGCGAAAACACCGCCCGTTCCAGCTCCGCGTACACCGCATAGCGCTTGTTGAAGAACCGGTACATCCCCCCGTGCTTTTCCTGCTCGGCCAGCGTGAAACAGTTGTCCCCCGCAAAGTAGACATCCAGTCCCGGCCCCCGGTTGAAGCCCAGAAGAAGATCCGGCGGATTGGCCCGGACCGCGTTCCGAAGCAGACCGAAAAACTCCTCCGCCTTCCGGTGATTCGTAAACGCACGAACCCGAAGCAGTTTCAAATCCAGAAAATCGGGAACCGGGCCCTTCCAGTCATAGGCATACACCGTGATCCGGTGTCCGCGGCGATGCGCAGCCTCCGCAATCCGCATAAAGTCATGCTGAATTCCCCCGAACGGAAAATACTTGAAGATTGCGATCGCCAGATTCATCATACACCTGTCTTCGGAATCAGATTCCAGTTGCGCAGCAGCGCCACCGGCGCATACGACGACTTCGCATGACGAAGCCCCTCCACCCCGAGATCCTGCTCCCGGTTGATGTAGCGGGCCTTGCCGAGAAGCAGATGCGCCGTCTCCTGATTAATCACCTGCCCCGACCCCTTGTAGTCGGGATCGTTCTTCTCAAAATGAACCGTGTACATCTCGGAATTGATCCGGCTGCAAACGGCAAACGCAATCAGCTTCTCCCCCACATAAAGACAGCACCCCTCCATGCTCAGATGATCGTACTGGGCAAACGCGCGGTCGATCGCCTCGTGCTCCTCCTCGATCTCCTCGGCGTACCCCGATGCGCTCTTCCGTTTCCGCCAGGCATCGCAAAGCGCCCGGCAGTCCCCCAGCCGCTCCTTCGAAAACGGAAGAACCCGGTAGTCCGGATAAAGACGCTGAAACTGCGAAATCAGATTCTTTTTCTTGTGCAGCCGCGCTCCGCGAAGCTCCACCAGATCCTCCGTGCGGTAGAGATACTCCCCGTAATCCTCATGAATCTGCACCGCATTGAAATAACGCGAAAATTCCGGAAACTTCTCCAGATAATCCGCTTTGACCTGATAAATATTTCCGTTCCGTCCATGCGCACGCATCACGGAGGAAACTTCATACAGAACCTCGGGCGTCTCATAATTGCCGTCCGCACCGGCGGGGAAGAGCAGTTCATCCTCTTCCTCCAGATAGACGTACGGCCGCCCCCGGTAGATCTGATATTTCGTCGAATAGATATGCTGCCAGACATAGAGATTCAGAAAATTGGACTCGCATGTCATCGGCTCCGATGCCAGAAGCAGCCCTTCCAGAACCTCCCGATCTCCGATCGTCACGTTCCGGAAACGGCTGTAATCGAACCCTTCGCTCATCGTTCAGACTCCTTCTCAGCGGAAACGAACCGGCAGATGCCCGCCCATGGACTCGCCGAGTTTCAGATAGAGTTTTTCCACACCCGGAACCGAAATACAGACAATCCAGTCGATCCCGAGACTCTTCAAATGCGATACAATGCACTCCAGAATGCGCAGAGCAATTCCGTTCCCCCGATACGGCGTCAGCACCACCATATCCAGCAGATACGCATCGCTGACTCCGTCGGAGAGCGCGCGCATCATGCCGATCAGCCGCCCGCGGTAAAACGCTCCGGCGACGCAGAAGGTGTTGCGCAGCATCGGCGCAATGAACGCCGTGTCCTCCTCCTCGGAGATCCACCCGGCGTCCCGGTAGAGTGCCGCCACATCCGCCGAATAGTCAAAGCAGGAGTCCTTTTCCAGAAGCCGCACCGTCACGGCCTCCTTCCAGCTGCTGGTTCCGGGATTGTTCACATGCCCTCCACCACGGCACGCGCGAATCCGGAACAGCTCAGCTCCGTCGCGCCCTCCATGAGACGGGCAAAGTCGTATGTCACCTGTTTGCGTGAAATGGCGTTTTCAATGCCCTTCACCACCAGATCCGCCGCCTCGGTCCAGCCGATGTGCCGCAGCAGCATCTCTCCGGAAAGCGCCAGGGAGGAGGGATTCACCTTGTCCATGTTCGCGTATTTCGGCGCGGTTCCGTGGGTCGCCTCGAAAATCGCCATCCCGGTCGTGTAGTTGATGTTTGCTCCCGGCGCAATGCCGATGCCGCCCACGCAGGCGGCCAGCGCGTCGGAGACGTAATCACCGTTCAGATTCATCGTCGCGATCACGTCATACTCCTCCGGACGGGTCAGAATCTGCTGCAGGAACGCATCGCAGATGCAGTCCTTGATGAGAATCTTTCCCGCGGGCGGATTCCAGTCGCATTCGGGTCCGGTCACGACGCGGTCGGCGAATTCGCGTTTTGCCAGTTCGTATCCCCAGTCCTTGAAGGCGCCCTCGGTGAATTTCATGATGTTGCCCTTGTGCACCAGCGTGACGCTCCGGCGGTTGTTGGCGATGGCGTAGTTGATCGCAGCGCGGATCAGCCGTTCGCTGCCCTCCCGCGAGACCGGCTTGATGCCGATTCCGGAGGTCTCCGGGAAACGGATCTTCTTCACGCCCATCTCCTTCTGGAGAAATTCAATGACTTTCCTTGCCTCGGGCGTACCCGACGCCCACTCGATTCCCGCGTAGATGTCCTCGGTGTTTTCGCGGAACACGACCATATCGGTCTTTTCCGGCGCCTTCACGGGAGAAGGCACCCCCGCGAAATGCCGCACCGGACGCAGACAGACATACAGATCCAGACTCTGCCGCAGCGCCACATTCAGCGAACGGATGCCCTTTCCGACCGGCGTCGTCAACGGCCCCTTGATCGCGATGCGGCACTGCTGAATCGCCTCCATGGTCTCCTCGGGCAGCCAGACGCCTTCCCCGTAGACTTTCGTCGCCTTCTCTCCGGCGAAAACCTCGGTCCACGCAATGGAGCGCTTCCCGTGATACGCCTTCTCCACGGCGGAATTCCAGATGTGCATGGAGGCACGGGTGATGTCGGGACCGATTCCATCGCCTTCAATATAGGCGATCAGCGGATGATCGGGAACATTGAGTTTGCCGTCGGCGTCGGCGGTGATCGCCTCTCCGGCGGGGAATTTGATCTTGTCGTATGCCATGAATGCTGCTCCTTCTGAAAAAATCAGTTGTTTTTCGTAATATACACTGCGGCGCAACAATATCAATCAGCCGGACGGCAGAAAAATCAAAACCTCTCCGCCCCGTTCCCGCCGGGGAAAGTGCCGGACAGGGATTCCCCATCCTCCATCCGTACCGTCAGCGAAATCGGCACCTGTTCATGCCGACATTCAAAATCCTTCTCCTCCATCTGTCTGCGGAGAAGCGAAACGGCACGCCGCGCAAGCATCGCAAAATCAAACGAATAGGTAATGCCGCGAAACACGGGAAAATCCTTCGCCACGCAATCCCAGCAGATGTGAAGCATCCGGGACCAGTCATACCCGGTCTGCGCCGCAATCTCCGACAGACTCTCATATGAATACAGAGAATTGAACAGGGCATCCATGGGAAGTCCCAGTTCGAAAATCACAGTCAGGCGTTCCAGAGCCTCGTCGCCGGCCAGAAAGAGTCTCTCATTCAGCGGAACGCCCGCCTCCCGGAACGCCTGCTGGAGTCCGTCGGCCGAACGGCTCCAGGGGGGATCGTTCCTCAGAAACACAATCTCCTGTTTTCCGGCCCCCGCGAGAAGTTTCCCCACCTCGTATCCCATGGACCACAGATCGAAATCCACACTGCAGAGGGACTCTCCCCGCAGAGATCCGATCACCGTCACCGCGCATCCGTCTTCCCGGAGCTTCTCCAGCATCGGCAGAAAGCGGGGAGGAGGATTCTGCCAGATCAGACCATCCAGAAATTCGTTGCGCAGCTCTTTCAAAACAAGTTCCGGCTGGGCCGAGGTCAGATTGATCGTCCGTACATACGCAGGAAAGGTCGCAGCTTCCACAAGGCAGGACGCAACCAGCTTCGCCAGATACTCATCCATCTCAATGACCATTCCGTCGCCAATGATGATTCCGATCGTCAGAGATTTCTTCTGAGAATGGACGTGAAATCGCATTTTGGGATTCGTAAAAGTTCCGAGACCGGGCTTGCCGATCACGAATCTGTCCTCAGCCAGTTGCTTCAGAGCCTTCCCGACCGTCTGACGGCAGACCCCGAACTGTTTCGACAACTCCAGCGCAGTCGGCAGCTGAATGGATTCCTCTCCCGCTTTCGTCACCATGTTCAGCACATACCGACGGATTTTCATGTATTCCGCTTCAGAACTTCTGGATGCAGACATTTTCCTTCCTTCATTACCATTTATGTTCATTTGTTAACATTTCCAATTTAAGATAGATGCTTTTTGAAAAATAGCAAGCAGTACGATCGAAAAATCTCCCTTGAAAAAGATTTTTCTTCTTTTTTCCCATTCGGAGGGATTGACAAAAAAAGAAAATGTTGTATAATTAAAATAAATGCCCACTAATGTTAATTCACAAAAAAAAGGAGATTCGTATGATACGATCCTGTTTTACTCTGCTTTTCATCGGGGAAGTTGCCGCATCCCTCTTTGCCGGAACAGTTCTGGATCTGCCGCTGAATCACGCGGACGATCTGAAAGACTGGAACCGGGAAGCGAAGAAAACAGCGCACATTTTACCGGAACAAACGGGAAAAGGTTCATTGGAGATCCGCTTGGAAAAACCGGTCAGGAATCACGTCTATGGAATCTCCCGGAATCTGGTTCCCGCCGACATCGCAGGTAAACGAGTCACGCTTTCGGCGGAGGTCAAACGCGATGTCAAAGTCTACCAGAAGTGGCAGGGCGGAAAACTCATGCTGACCGTAAAACGAGCCAATGGAAAATATGACTATTTCGGAATCTATATGGAAGCCGGAAGTTTCGACTGGAAAACTCTTTCGAAATCATTCGATATCCCGCAGGATATTGTCTCCGCCAGTCTGTTCCTCGGTCTTCAGGGAGGAACGGGAGTCATCCGGTACCGGAATCTGAAACTTGAAACAGGCGATCTTGTAATCGACCTCGGCAAAAGCGCCAACATGGGATACGCCGATCCCGTCGCAAACGACGGCAAAGGCGGCTGGTCCGATCAGGGGCCCGAAAACGATGCCGCAAAATTCCGCTGGAAACAAACGGTTTTCGGCAATGTCCCGTTTCATCTGACCGATCCGGCAAAAAATCAGGGAAAAAGCGTTCTGACCTTTGCCAGCAAGCGCTTTCCGAACGGTCTGACTTCCATCGAAATTGATCTGACGAAAACCGACGGCAAAGCAAACTATCTCTATCTTCTGCATACCCTCACCTTCCCCGATTCCTATCCGCCGGTCGGGGAGATCACGGTCACGGGAACCAAAGATTCGCAGAAGCTGAAAATCGTCAGCGGCCGCGATGTGGCAAACTGGTGGATGCCCTCGAAAAAAATAAATGCATTCCCCGTTGCCATCTGGCAGAACGGAGGAGGAAATCAGGTCGGAGTCTATCTTTCCAAATTCAAACTGAACGATCTCGGCACGATTCAAAAACTGCAAATCAGGAAGGTAGATGCATCCACGGCGAACTGGATCATTCTCGGAGCAACTCTCTCCAAGCAAAACTATTCACTTCCGCAGAACGCAACAGTCACCATGCGCGCCGATTCGAAATGGAAACTCCTGCCCCTGCCCCCGAAAGGCGGAATCGTTGCAGGGACCGCCCTCGACCTCTCGTTCCTGAACGACGGGAAACCCGCAGGAACCTATGGACGTGTCATCATCAACAAGGATGGCCACTTTGCTTTCGAACAGCATCCGGAGCATCCGATTCGTTTTCTCGCGACAGCGGAAGCGGCGGCTTCCTGGCGCGGATCCTGGGCAAACAAACCACAGTTTGATTCCAAAGAAAAAATCCGGGAATATGTCCGGCAGCTCCGGCTTGCAGGATATAATATGATCCGGATCCATTTTCTGGATGAAATTCTTCTGACAAAAGCGGAAAAGGATCTGGATTTCAATGCGGATTATCTCGACCGGTTCGATTTTCTGGTCGCCGAATGCGGCAGGAACGGCATCTACCTCAACATGGACGCCATGACCAGTCGACTCGGCTATGCAAAGGGAAAACGCTGGGGGTGGAAAGGCAGTCCGGCGACTCCCGGCAACTTCAAGCACGAAATCTATTTCAGCGAACGGGTCCGGCAGAACTGGAAGGAGGGCGTGCGCAAACTCTTCACCCATCGGAATCCCTATACCGGAAAACGACTGGTCGACGATCCGGTTCTCGCCCTGGTCGTCGGATTCAATGAACAGGAGTTCGGACTCTCCTCCTGCGCCGACTTCAACGGTCTCCTCCCGCTCTGGAAAACCTTTCTGAAGAAGAAATACAAAACCATGCAGGCTCTTCAGACGGCATGGGGCAAAAATGCCCCCTCCACCTTCGAGAAGATCGCGATCTTCCGGCAGGATGACGTTCACCGTTCCGATGCCATGGGCGCCGACATCAACCAGTTCCTGATCGAACAGGAGAACTCCATCTTCCATTTTTACAGGGATTTCCTGAGGGAGATCGGCTACCGGGGCCCCGTTTCCGCCATGAACGTGGGCAAATCCTTCCGGCACGCGGCGGCCCGGCGGGATTTCGACTTCATCACCATGAACAGCTATCATGCGCACCCGAACGGCTATACCACCAACGGAGGAGGGGTCATCTCCCAGGCCAGTTCCATCGGAGATGCGGGCAACATTCTCCGCGGCTTTGCCAGTATGCGTCTCTATGGCAAGCCGTTCCTCATCACAGAGCATCTGCATGTTTTCTGGAACAAATACCGTTATGAACAGGGATTCGTCACCGGGGCCTATGCCGCGTTTCAGGATTTCGACGGTCTCACCGGATTCGGTTCCAACATCACGATCAATCCCTACGTTCCGCCCTCTCCGTTCATGATCGGCAATGATCCGATCGCGAAAACGCAGGAGTTCCTGACCGCGCTTCTTTTTCTGCGCCGGGATGTCACACCGGGAAAACACCTCATCCGTCTTGCGCTCTCCTCGGAGGAATTCCTGAAAAACGGGGCCGCCAACGACGGTCTTTCCACCGCGCAGGGGAAACTGATCCTGACCAACCGCTTCGCCTACACCTGCGATCAGCGCATTCCGCCGGGGAAAAATGAGATCATCCTCGGCCGCAGCGGCGGAGCCGGAATCATTGTGGACCCCTGGTACAGCAGCCTTCTCGATTCGAAAGAGTCCCTTTTCCATCTTGACCGCTATCTGAACCATCTCCGGAAAAGCGGCGTTCTCCCCGCGCGAAACCGCTCCTCCGATGCCAGCGGCATCTATGAAACCGAAACCGGAGAACTCCGGATGGAGACCAGACGGAACTATCTTCAACTCAACACACCGCGCCTCCAGGGGATCTGCGCGGAGGCGGGCTCCTCCGCGAAACTTTCCGACTTCGAGATTCGGAAAATGACGACCCGCGGCAACCTTGCCCTCGCCTCCATCGACGGAACCCGGCCGATCCGCGAAGCGAAGCGCCTTCTTCTGGTCGTCGCCACCAATGTTCTGAACAGCGGAATGACCTTTGAAGATCCCGAACAGCGTTTTCTTCTCAAGCTCGGCACGATGCCGGTCCTGCTGGAAACCGGAACCTTTGAACTGGCCTTCCGCAGCCGCTGCGCGAAGGAGCTGAAAGCCTATGCGCTCGGCATGGATGGAACACGCATCGCGGAACTCCCGCTCAGGAAACAGGGGGACAGAGTGGAACTCTCTCTGAACACCGCCGCCATTCCGAACGGACCCGCGCTCTATTTTGAATTCGCCAGATAACCCGAAAAGGAGAGTGTCTCATGAACAGAAAAACAACCCGTTTCACCCTTGTAGAACTCCTCGTGGTCATTGCCGTGATCGCGATCCTCTGCTCTCTGCTTCTGCCCGCGCTTGGCCGGGCAAGGGATACCGCCATGCAGGCAAAATGTCTCTCCTCCATGAAGCAGATGGGAGTCGCCATGGCGAACTATGCGGGCGACAGCAACGACATCAACGTTCCGTTCCAATATCCCGGAAGTTCCTCCGCGACCTGGAGCTCGAACGAACTTTTTGTCAAATACATCGGGGTCAAGACCTATCGCTGGAATCTTTCCGACTGGGACAAAAACTTTGTCTGTTCCAAAGCCACCCGGCTCTATGAAGAGACCTCTCCCAGCATTGTCGCCCAATACCGCGGGGCCAATTACGCCTACGGAATGACCTTCTGGAGCACAACCCCGCTCCCCGGCGGCGGAACGGAAGGATGGCAGAAACAGAAAGCCACCTACATGACCAAGGTCAAATCCCCCTCCATGCGCTTTCTGTTCGATGAAAGAACCCTTTACGGCGAAGCCTCCCCGAGCAACGGCTCCACAAATCTGCGCGATCCGGCGACCGAAAACGGCTGGTGGGCCAGGGGCAACGATGCAACCTCCCCCAGCATCGCCTACCGTCACGGCGGCAGCCGCACCGTCAACACCATCTATCTGGACGGGCACGGAGCCAATCTCGATTACCGGGATCTGATGAACGGCTCTGCGGAAAGCATACGGCGCTGGAGTCCGTATCTCTGATCGGAAACCATGCGCACCGCTTCCGCCTGCGTGGGTGCGGATTCCGAATCATCCGCAGTCTGCCTTCCGGATTCCGGAGACCGCTCAGAGCTGCACCTCCAGTCCGTCATATGCGACCTCGATGCCGTGCGGGGCAAAAAATTCTTCCAGATCCGCGTGGAGATTTCCTCCGTTATGCGAGAAATGCGTGACAAAGAACCGGGTTTCCGGCCCGGCCGCTCCGATACGCTTCAAACGCTCCACGGCTCTCAGCACGGTATGGACGCCCATGTGTCCCTGATCGACATCGGGACAGTGGAGTCCCATGGTGCAGTCCAGAGAGATCATCGTCACGTTTTTCCCGCGGAGAAGCTCCCATGTTGATTCAGGGAACCATCCGGAATCGTTGCCGATCAGCAGAGACTTTCCACCGCGTTCCAGAAGAAAGAGCTGCGCGAATTTTCCCGGGGCATGGTTGGCTTCGAGCGGCAGAATCGTCAAATCGTCATCCGAAACGCACTCCGCGTTCCGGAGTTCAACTGGCTGGATTTTCAAATCTTCCAGCCGGTAGATTCCATCCAGCGCCCCGCACTCCGCCATGATTCTTCCGAAGACCATTCCAGATCCGAACACCTTGATGCGCCGCTCCACCTGACTGAACCAGGGGCCTTTTCGCCAGATCAGATCCACCGGGTTCAAATGGTCCTCATGCGGATGAGTCACAAGAATGCGCCGGATCTTCCGCAGATCCATGTGGAATTCGCGAGTCTGCCAGAACACATCCGGACCGAAATCCACCAGGGTGTCCGCGTCGATCAGACAGGATGCTCTGCGCCGGAGATCCTTTCCTCCATTTTGCGCCGCTTTCGCACAGATCGGACATTCACACCAGAGTGCCGGAAATCCTTCCGCCGCCGCGGTTCCCAGAAAACGAACGTTCATTAATTCACTCCTTTCCCGTAAGCACTTCCCGTTCCAAAAGGAAAATAACTCCGATCCGACCGGAAAACAAGCACCGGGAAGGGATTTGACGAAAAATCCTCTTTTTGATAAAGAAAAGAGTTCCCCCTCTTGACAAAAAAATATTCTGTGGTATAATGAAAACAGCAAAAACAAGTATTACAGAACAGAAAAATAATATTACAGAAACTTTTCACATGACCATTCTGGACAGAGGCAAGAAACGCATCGGGCTGGAACAGGCTCTGAAGCATTCCATTCTCACGGGCGAACTCTCCCCCGGGACCCGTCTACCGACGTTGGAACAGCTGAATCTTGAGTTTAACGCAAGCAAAGCCACGTTTCAGCATGTCATCAACCGTCTGAAAAAACAGGGGTTCATCCGCAGTGTGGAACGACAGGGAATGTTTGTGGCGGACCATCTTCCATGCGAAACGCACTTCGGGCTGGTGTTCGACCGGAAGACCAACGCGTTTCTGAAAAAGATTGAGGAACAGGCGGACTTTCTGAATCAGGAAGGAAGATGGCAGTTCAGCGTGTTCCGGAATGAATACTCGCCTGCGCTGCTGGAACGCAACTGGAACACGCTGCGGGAACGCCTTCAGGAACGGACTCTTGCCGGACTCTTTTTCTTTTTCAATCCGGTTGACGAGGAGATTCTGCAACTGATCCGGGAGTTTTCGGAAGTCCCGATGCTGATGTACGACTATTATCCGGATCACGAAACACTTCTTGTTCTGAAAATGGAACCGGAATCGTGTGCGGAAAAAAGTCTTTCCCTGTTTCTGGAGCGGGGGATCACACGTCTGGCGGTCATCTGCAAGCCGGATCAGCCGCTGACAACCAGTTTTCGCAACGCCGCGCGGAAAAAAGGAATCGAAATTCCGGACCGCTGGTGTCTTCCCGCCCCGGAATATTCTTCGGAAGGAGCACGGAACATTGTCATGCTTCTTCTGAGTCTTCCACCGGAACAGCGGCCGAGGGGACTTTATCTTACCGACGACAATCTTCTGAACGCGGTGCAGGCGGGAATCGTCGAATCCGGGGTGCGGGTGCCGCAGGATCTGACCGTTGTCTGTCATACGAATTTTCCCGATCCGCCGGAGACGGTCATTCCCGTTCTGAAAGTCGGATTCGACAATCGGGAACTGCTTCGCCGTTCGATCGAAGCGGTCCGGGAGTTCCGCCGGACCGGCAGGGTCCGGCACAATGTCATTCAGGGAAAATACGAAACGGAGATCGAATCCGTCAATCATTTCAGAGTACAAAGAGAACGAAAGGAAAGGGGTTTTCAATGAAATTTCCGCATCTGGCACTTCTTCTGGCGGCATGTCTTTTCGAGGGAGCTCCGGCCCGGGGCTCCGGTCCGGAACCGGCCCCGGGACACGAAAATGCCCCCGTCATTTTTTTTGCTCATTTCATGCCGCAGGTCTCCTGGGGGGACATTCATGCGAACGGGCACATCGGCGGGAATGCCGACGTTTTTCCTTTCTATCCGCAGTCGGGAACCAAAGTGGAACAAATGAAACGTGCCATGCTTGCCGCACTTGACAGCGGAATCAACGGTTTTCAGTTTCTCACGGTCGTTCCGCAGGAAGCATGGGAAGCTGCCGAAGAAGTCCGGAAAGAGACCGGAAAACTCTTCTATATCGCCCCCGAATGGTGTGACATGGGACCCGATCGGAAAAAAGCGGCCGAACGAATTGCCGACTTCCTGAAAAAATATGGGAACAGTCCTTTTGTCTACCGCCGGAATGGAGTTCAGGTGCACTTCCTCTACAATCACGGGAAATGGGCGGGGGAAAACACCAGCAGAAGCGAAGTGTGGCTGACGTGAAGAAAATGCTGGCGGATCAGGGGCTGAAAGTCCTGCTTGTCCCGACCGTCGGAGATCTGGGGAAAACCGTGCTGGACCGTCCCGATCGCGCCCATGCGCCCTTTCCCCCGTTCCGGAAAACAGAATTTGGAAAACTTCGCTTCCTCAAGGAAACCTGCTGGGACGGCGCCACCGACCTGAACTCCGGTTCCGATATGCGCGATGACCAGATCCGGGAAATCAAAAAACGTCTTGCGAATCTCGGCAAACCCTTTCTGTTTGTCCCCGCCCTCCGTTCGATGTATGACAGTTCCAACCGCTTTGCCCAGGCAATTCACTGCCGTGGCGAAGGCTTCCGTGTTCTGCGGCGCGATCTGAAACAGTGGATCGAGCACGGATTCCGCATTTTCACCTTCTCCACCTGGAATGATGTGAACGAAACCATTCTCATGCCGTCCAGCCGCAATGTCTGGGGGCTCAACGAAATGATCCGCTACTATCATGAAAAGGCGGAGAACGGGAAAAGTCCCTTCCCCTCCCCCCGTTTTCTCTTCTCGTACGAACCGGAGGTCCTGCTGGGAGATGAGGGATTCTTTCAATTTCTTGTTCTTCCGGAAACTGGAACGCTCAGCTGTGACTACCGGGCCAATGTCTCGTTCCGAGATCTGAACGGGAAGGAGGTTGACGCCTTCAGTCTGCTCGCCCAGATTGACAATGAAAAACACGACTCCTTCAATGAACACCGCTTCGACACCACGTTTCTTGATACGCCGGAAATGATTCTGGTCCCCTATGTAAGCGTTACCCAGATCGACAAATCCTCGGGAGCATCCCGGAAACTGTACGATGCGGTCCGTCTGGCCCCGATCCGGGTCCGCTACAACCGTCTCAGCTATTTTGTGCCTTACACGATCTCGCTGAACCATGTGAATCCGGCCTCCAGACTTCAGCTTTCATGGGCGGATTCCACCTCCGGAATTCTCGTTTCCGATACGGGCACCCTGCCGAATCTGAAGCTGGAAGTGAATGGAAACGACGAGTTCCGAAGAGTCAATTTTGCGGAAAGCTCTCTGCATATCGGTGCGGTACGCGCCTCCGACGCCGAGGGCAAAGCCCTGAAATACTTTCTCCGCTTCAGTGTCGACACACCGGTGAAAGCACACCTTTCCCTGCGGAACGGAACCATTGATTCCTCCTATACGCCGTTCTAGGATCTGAACCGGGCGTATCATAAGATCGGTTCGGAGAAAGCGGATCTGGCACTGCCTGCCGCCTACCGGAGTCTTCCGCTGGTTGTGGAGATCAGTGGAAGTCCGGAGACGGAATGGGAACTTTCCCTTCCCGGCTCCCCCGTGCTGAAGGGAACCATCCGCTCCCTTGCGGAACAGCCGATTCTCAAGGAGATGCTTTCCGGGGAAAAGAAAAATGTTCTTTCCCTGCAGCTGACCACGGACACCACCGATCCCAACATTGACTTTCCGATTCCGAAATCGGCAGTTGTGCTCCGTCCGCTGCCCGTGCAGGAGGGGAGCGATTCAATGCGGGTCATCCACTCCTGGGGACTGGACCGGAATGAAAGGATCTGCTTCTCCAATCCCGTCGCATTGAAAATCCGAAAGTATGAGGGAAGCCGGGTCCCGGTCCGCTTTCTGCAGACGGGCGGCACGTTTGATGATTTTGTCAACAATCACAACGCCGCCTCCGAAAATCAGTTCACCCGGAACGACATCCGGACACGCGAGCTTGACTCCTCCCTGATCGCCTATCATCTTCTCACCTTTGACGAAGGCGCGGGCAAAGAGGTGAACCATCACGGAACAGCGCATCAGCTCGGACGCGCCTGGCTCGAAGGCAGTTACCGCTGGAACCCGAACGGCTGGAGGAACGCCTCCCTGAAACTGGAGGGAGGAGTTCTCCGGATGCGTTCCAAAACCATGCCGCACGGCTGTCTGACCGTGAGCATGAGAATCCGTCTGGAGGATGCGGCTTCCTCCCCGGAAAGCGCCGTTCTGGAGGATGCGGATCACTATCAGATGAAACTTTCCGGGGCCTTTCATCTCTCCGTGGAAGGGGACGGTCGTGTGACTCTTTGGCGTCCCATCTCCGGAAAAGACGCGAGAATCACCTCCACCGTTCCTCTGAAAAAAGGCTGGAACCACATTGCCGCGGTCTATGATCTGGACTCCCTGAAACTCTATCTCAACGGAGTGCCGGCGGGCGAAAAGAAAAATCTGAAACCGGCCTATGCCAGAACCCATTCCACTCCGGTCGTCGGCAGTTCGAGAATCCGCAAAGGAAGTTCGGGCCCCCTCTCCTTCCGGGGGGAAATCGACCAGCTGGAAATTATCGGAAGCGCCCTGAATGACTCCGACATCCGGGACCTCTATCGGAACGGAGTCTGGAAGTAACGGCGGAAACAACGAGTTCCGGAGATGGGAACGGAGGCTTCCTGCCTCCGCCTTCCCCGGAAATGACAGAGAAAGGAACCGGATCATGAAACAGATGCAGAACAAAAACAGTCTCCTCCGTTCAAATCTCCGAATGAAAGAGAGATCCACCGGGGAGAGACGGAAAACAGAATTCACTCTGATAGAGCTCCTTGTGGTTGTGGCGATCATCGCCATCCTGGCGGGTCTTCTTCTGCCGTCGCTGAACAAGGCGAGACAGGCGGGCCTGGCGGCCTCCTGTACCAACAACCTTAAGCAGATGGGGCTTTATTTTCACAACTACACAAGCGATTCCGACGACAATCTGCCCTTCAACACCACCAATCCGACCAGCCGGGATCCGGCTCAGCAGAACTGTCTTATCTGGGTCCTCCAGAAACTCTACCCGAAAGTTTTTCTCAGCGACCGGGATTACAGCGGCAAGAAAGGCCGTCAGTTCTGGCACTGCCCTGCCGCTCCTCTAGCCACCTTTTCCGAGGCGGGCGGACAGGGCCCCAGCGACTTCGGCACCAATTCCCGCATGGGCAGCAACAAAAACGGCGAATGGGCCTATCGTCTTCCCCAGTCCGCCCCCCAGCCGTCCCGCAAGTTTCTTCTTGCGGACATCCGCCTGAACGGACGTCCGAACCACAATCCGGAGAGCTTTCAGGCAATGCTGGAATCAGCCCGGCACAACAACACGCTCAACATGTCCTTCTTTGACGGTCATGTCGAACGGAAAAGCAACATCGCCTACATCTGTCGCTGGGCCAGCTGGGGCAGTTACAACTCCGACAAGGACCAATATCCCTGGAACTGATCCCCTTGCACAAAAAAATATACGGAAAAATGCGTTAGCATTTTTCTCGGGTCAAGGACGGTGTCCTTGTCGCGGTCCAGCGGCGAAACGCCGACCGTGCATCGCACAGAATCTTACAAAATAAAAAAATGCGAGAGGCAAAAACCGCTTTGAAAAGCGGTTTTTTCCTCTCGCGCTCTCCTCTTTCCCTAAACTTTTCAACCGCCTTTGCGTTCGCAAAGGCCCACAGAATCAGAAGCTCCCGCAGAATTACTCGGAACGGAGGACCTCAATCGGATTCTGCTGCGCGGCCTTCCACGCCGGATAGGTCCCGAACAGCACGCCGATCACCGCACTGATGACCAGCGCCAGAACAATGAACCAGAGGGAAAACGCCGTCGGCATATCGGCATAGAGCGTCACCATCTTGGCGATGAAGATCCCGAGCGCCACTCCGGTTCCGCCGCCGAGCGAGGTCAGAAAAATGGTTTCAAACAGGAACTGCCGGATGATATCCCCCTTCTGCGCCCCGAGCGCGCGCCGCGTTCCGATCTCCTTGCGCCGCTCATACACATTGGCAAGCATGATGTTCATGATGCCGATTCCTCCGACCAGAAGCGAAATGCCGGCAATCGAACTCATGACAATCGTGAAAATGTTCTGCGTGGCCTCCTGCTGCTTCAGAAGATCCAGCGGAACGAGCATGGTCCAGTCCTTAGTCTCCGAATGAACCTTGCTCATATAGGCGGCGATTCGTTTGGAGGTGTAGTCGATGTAGCTGACATCCCGGACCTGCACGATGAAGGTGTCGAAATCGACATCCTCCACGACCGGATTCCGACTGCTCGTGTCGTAGGCTTTCTTTCCGAAAATGGAATCCGACGCCATGATCGTCACGAAAATGCAGTCGTTCGGACTCCCGACTCCGGGAATATTGGTGCCATGACTGTTCTCCAGAATCCCCACGACACGGAAAATATCCTTCTCGACCATGATCGTGGAACCGATGATGTCTTTCTGTCCGAGAGAGAAAAGAGAACGCTTCACGTTGAGGCCGATCACGCAGGTGTTGTTGATCCCGTCGATATTCGAAAGCCAGCGGCCCTGAACAATATCGGAACGGCTGAACTTCAGGAAGTCGATCGAGACCCCCACCAGCGAGAGGTCCAGCCGCTTCATCCCGCTGAGAATTTTCTTCCGGGAGTTGCGGGCGACGGACACCTGCTCCACATTGTCCATTCTCCGGATATGATCCAGGTCCACCCGGGTAATGCCGTAGCGGTCCATCAGACTCTGACCGGAGGAGTCGGAGACATCTTTTCCGGAAGCGGGCGGCTTTCGCGTGGCGACAATGATCTTGTCCGTTCCCATCGCCTCGATCTGGGCGAGCGCCTGAATCTTCGCGCCTTCCGAAATGGCAAGCATGGCAATCACGCTGCCCACTCCGAAGATAATGCCCAGCGATGTCAGAATGGACCGCACCTTGTGCAGCATCAGATTGTGAAACGAAAGCCAGAGCTGGTCGCGAAGACGCATTTTACTGGTACTCCTGCGTATAGCCCGCGATGTTGTCGATGATCTTCCAGACCGTGCCGTTGCGCAGATAGATCACGCGGTCGTAATGGGGTTCATAATAGGGATTGTGGGTCACCATGACAATCGTGGTTCCCGCATCGTGAAGTTCATGAAAGAGATTCATGATCTCCGCGCCGGTCTTCTCATCGAGATTTCCCGTGGGTTCATCGGCGAGAATGAAGGTCGGACTGTTCACGAGGGAGCGGGCGACCGCCACTCGCTGGCACTCTCCGCCGGAAAGCTGGTTCGGCCGGTGATCGAGCCGGTGCCCCAGCCGGACGCGCTCCGCCATGTAGGCGGAAATCTCGTGGCGCTTCTTTGCGGGGACCTCGGCATAGAGCATCGGCACTTCGATGTTCTCCTGCACCGTCAGATGCGGAAACAGATTGAACGCCTGAAAGACAAAGCCGATCTTGATGTTGCGCACCCGTGTGAGTTCGTAATCACTCATCCGGGAGACGTCGATCCCGTCGAGCCGGTAGAGTCCCCCCGTCGGCTTGTCGAGAAGTCCGAGAATGTTCAGCATCGTCGACTTTCCGGAGCCGGAGGTCCCCATGATTCCGATGAACTCGCCGCGCCAGATGTCGTAGTTGATGCCTTTCAGCACGGGCACGTCGCCGCTGCCCGTGTGATAGGCCTTCCGGATATCCTCCAGATGAAGCGCCTCACGGAGATTCTCTCTTTTCCGCTCTTTTTTCTGTTCAGGCATGGTCGTCACCGGTCAGTTGGAGGAGGTCTGGAAGGGACGATAGAGATAGATGTCGTCGCCCTCCCGGAGCCCCTCGGTCACTTCCACATAGTTGTTGTTGGATTCGTTGATCTTGATGAAGACCTTCTCCGGGCCGGTAAGCGTCACCTTGTAGACAAGAAGCTTTCCATTCTCCTCGAACACGGCTTCAATCGGAACGAACAGCACATTCTTCAGAATGCGGGAGACCACCTCCACCTGCACGCTCATGCCGCTGACCACCCGCGGATCGTTGTTGTTGAAGTCCACCACCGTGCGGTAGATCTTCGGACTGTTCTGGTCCCACGGAATCAGATTGACCGGAAGGGATGCGATCTTATCGATCCGTCCCTCCAGTTTGATCGTCTGAATGGAATCCGGCGTGATAATCACGCGGTCGCCCACGGAAACTCTGGAACGGTACTGCTCCGGAAGATTCACATCGACGATCATCTTGCTCATGTCGGGAATCGTGATGATCACCTGTTTGCGCCGCGCATCCATTCCGACCTTGACCTCGGGATTGCCCCAGCGCCGGTCGGGATCGCCGTAGATGACGATGCCGGAAACCGGTGCGATCAGCTTCATCATCGGCAGATACGACTGATGCTTCCGCAGGTCGCGTTCATATTTCCGGATCTGGGTCTCGTACTGAAAGAGCTGATTCTTCTTCTGGGCGACGGAGGCTTCGGTCTTGACCTTGGTTTTCCGCAGATTCAACCGGGCCTGCGCCAGTTTGTTGCGCAGCTCCTTCATTTTGCTGGGCTGGGTGTAGCGCTTGAAGATTTTGCGTTCCTGAACCGCGCTGTTGTATTTGGTATTGGCGCTGTCGCGGGTCTGTCTGGCGGTGTCGATCTCCTTCTGGGCCTTCTCCTCGGCGGCGGCGTCGGAGTAGACGGTGGTGTTGAAGGTCTGGATTTTTTCCGAGAGCGCATCTTCCGCATCCTGAAGGGTCTTGGCGGCCTCGTCGACCTTGAGGTTCTGTTCATCGCGGTCGCGCGGGCCTTCGAGACGCCAGTATTTGCTGTATGCGTCCTCGGCCTCGGTCACGGCGTCGCGGGCGGTGCGGATGTCGGCCTCGTTCGTGCTTTTCAGGATCTCCATTTCATCGAGCGCGATTTCCAGATCCTTCTTTTTGTTGTCGAGCGAGACCTTGAGGTCGTCGATCTTGAGGATCAGATCATAGGTCTCGTATTCCGCCACGACCTCCCCCTTCTTGACCTCCTTGTTTTCATCGACCACTTTGATGAGCTTGGTTCCCCAGGGGGCCTCCATCGCGAGTTTGTGCTTGGTTCTGGCGTTGACGCTTCCGGTGAGCATCACGCCGAGAATCATCTCTCCGCGCCGGACAGTGAAAATGCGGTCGGGCGCATCCGTATCCGTCTCCGTCGATTCGGTGCCGGAGCCGAACGGATAGAGACCGTAGAACGCACCCGCCCCGGCCAGGAGCAGAAACACCAGGCCGGCCAGCACCCTCTTTTTTTTCAGAAAGGTTGGAAACTTCATTTTTTCGCGCCTTCGTCCGCTGCCGATTTGTTCTCGTCGGAATGCGTGGTGTAGTGGGGATCGCCCATGATGCGTTTTTTCTTTGTGGTTCCGTCCGGCATCTCCTCGTCGGAGAAGAACTGGGACCAGAAGCCGCGCTGCGTCATGGATTCCGTCACACGCGGATAGGGGGAGCCGTCAAAGAGGATATCCGAATCATGAATGGTGTCGGCAAGTCCCTTGAGATCCTTCACGGTCGCCTCCGGATCCAGGGAGACGGAATACGGATTGGGAATGATATGAACCTTCATGAAAAAGATCAGCTGTTTTTCGGAGGTGGTGGCGTCCTTGGCGGTAAAAAGCTCGCCCAGCAGCGGAATGTCGCTGAGGAAGGGCATTTTGCGCAGCTCCTCGGAGGTCTCGCTGGAATAGAGACCGCCGAGCATGATGATCTCGCCGTCGGCAGCCGTCAGGCGAGTCGTGATGTTTCGCACGGAAACCACCGGCACATTGTTCACCACCAGGTTCGCATTCTCCCCGGACCCGCTGGTGGAGGAGAATTTCTCATAGCGGACGGCGATCGTGATCTGCGGATTGATCTCCAGCTGAACCACATCGTTGTTGATGAGGGTCGGAGTGATCTTCAGAGTGATTCCGGTCCGTTTGAAGAGGGTGCTCTGCGTAACGGCGGAGTTCGTCACGGAGTTTTCCATGTACGGGAGGTCCTCTCCGGTACTCATGGTGGCTTCCGTTCCGAGGTCCGCGATCACGTTGGGCGCCGCCAGGATTTTGGCATCCGAACTGGTGTTGAGCCAGCGGAGCGCCGCCTGAAGCGTGGAACTGTTGCCGTCCTTGGAGCCGGTGGCGATCGGAAAGAAGTCGAATCCGGAACTTTCGGTATTGTCGCGGCTCTGGGTGGGACTGTTCAGGGCATATCCATATGTGCTTGTCGTTCCGGTCTTAGCATCCTTGTTGGTGTACTGGAACTTGACATCCCGCTCCTCCCCCTGCTTGATGGTGACCTCGATGATCTGTGTCTCCACCAGGACCTGCGGCAGAGGCACGTCCATGGCAAGGAGAGTCGCCTTGATGGTCGGCACCTTGTCGCGCAGGACGTTGATGACGATTGTATTCTGCGTCGGAGAAGTCTCGCAGACGCCCGCGTCGGAAAGAGCGGCTTCCACCGCATCCTGCGCTTTGGCGGCATCCACAAAACGGAAGCGGTAGACGATGATGGAACGTTTGGGTGCGGTCTTGTCCTCGTTCTCGACATCGGTCACCACCAGATAGGGTTTGTCGGGGACGAAGCGTTTGGTGCTCATCATCGGTTTCGAGGAGGAGCGGAACAGCGCCTCCAGACGTTTTTTCACGGCCTCCTTGCCGACGCTGCTGGCAAATCCCGCGGCGACCGCCCGTTTCTCAAGAGCGGCATCGGCCCGGGAATCGGGGGGCGCCCCGCCCGCGCCCGTCTGCGAAAAAACGGGCTGTGGTGAACTCAACAGCAGAAAAAGCGCGAGTGCAATAAACACTCTTCCGTCAGAATGTACGGATAACATCGTTTCCAGGTCCTTCCGGTAATTGTCAAAGTTTCTATTTGTAAGCTAACATTTTACTCTGCACTTTTCTTAAAGTCAAGTCCTGCGAAAAAAAAACAGATTTTTTTTTGAATGGGTCATCTTTCGAATGACGGACGAATGCAAAAAAACGCCCTCCCCGGGAAAAGAGACATTGAAAAAAACGGATTCCCGGTTTACATTAGTCCCCATCATGAGGATGGAAGAACCCTGCGACAAAGATAAAGCCTATATGGAAGTCCTGCTGAAACTGCGGCGTCTGATTGCCGCGGAATATCGGCAGGGCGGTCGTCTGCCGCCCAGCCGGGAGATGTGCGAACGGTTCGGCGTCTGTCTGCCCACCTACGGCAAAGCGATCGAACGCCTCCGCATCGACGGCTCGGTCTACCGGAACAGCAACAAGGGAATTTTTGTCTCGCCCTACTCGGAGCGGCTGCATAAAATCGGTCTGGTCATCGGGGACGGACGGGAGTCGCCGTTCCTGGAGTTCCAGGATACGATCGCCGCTCTGCTTCTGGCGCTGAAACGCCATCGGCTGCACGCCCAGCTGATTCAGGCGGGAAATCCCGCTCTTCTTCAGCGGAAAGCCCTGTTTTACGGAGTCGACGCCCTGCTCTGGCACATCGGCGCGACGACGGCGGCACCCGCCATTGAACGAATTCTCCGGGAACGACCCTTCCCGCTGCTGCTGATGAACAGCCGGGATCCGGCAAAAGAGAGCGCGGTTCGTCTCTTCCGCTGCCAGTGCGTCCATTACGATTACGCGTACACCGGACGGAAACGGGCGGAAATTCTGCTTTCGCGCGGTCATCGGGAGATCGCCTGCACCGGATCCGCCTGGTTTGCGGAATATACGCAGTTCGCCTCCGCGATCCGGGAGAGCGGCGCGCACTTCCACATGGAACAGCCGCTTTCGACGGAAACGCAGATCCGCCGCAATCTGGCTCCGCTCATCCGGAAGCACCGCATCACGGGACTCTACTCCGAGGGAGGACTTCATCCCATGCGGGCGGTCTTTGAAACTCTTTCCACGC
Source organism: uncultured Victivallales bacterium (assembly GCA_944390735.1). Taxonomy (GTDB): domain Bacteria; phylum Verrucomicrobiota; class Lentisphaeria; order Victivallales; family UBA1829; genus UBA1829. The sequence continues at coordinate 64,806 of CALXRL010000077.1, forward strand.
TTCCCGAAAAGGAGCGCCCGGAACTGCTCGTCACCGATTTTGAAAAGGTTCCGGACCTGATCCGGCAGTATCCCGCGGTCCGCTGCATCGGCCGATGCGCCCACCGGATCGAAACGGTGCCGGAAACGGCGGTGAAGATGCTGCACGATCATCTGGAATCCGGAACGCCCCTCCGCTCCGTCGCGCTCCGGGCCTTTGTCTTCCGTCCGTAGCCGGATTTCCGGAAAAGAAATGCGGAAAACGGGTGCATTTTTCCAAAACCATGTTATATTATCCGCCGGTTTATGAAAACGGAAACAGGTTCGGATTCAACGGAAGGACGGACATCAAGATGAATCTGGTCGTCAAAAGACACTCTCTCGGGGGAACGATCGCGGTTCCCGGCTCCAAGTCGCACACCATCCGGGCGGTGGCGTTTGCCATGATGGCGGACGGAACCTCCCGCATTCATTCCCCGCTGGTCTCGGAAGACACGCTGGCGGCGGTCGGAGCGGCGGAACGCTTCGGGGCAAAGGTGGAACGGGGGGACGATTCAGTCTGGATCGTCACCGGACACGGAGGCGCATTCCGGAATCCGGGTGAAGTCATCGACATGGCCAATTCAGGAACCTCCATCAAGATCTTCGCGGGCCTTGCCTCGCTCTGCGATTTTCCTGTCACCTTCGACGGCGACGCCTCTCTGCGCTCCCGTCCCATGGGCCATCTGCTTTCCGCGCTCGACAAGCTGGGGGTCCGGACCGAATCGCATGCGGGGAAATGTCCGTTCACCGTTCAGGGCCCCATGCGCGGAACGGAGACGGAGGTCAACAGCGAATCCTCGCAGTATGTCACCGCTCTTCTGATGTCCACGCCGTTTGCCCCGCATGACACCGTGATTCACGTGGTCAATCTCAATGAACGGCCCTATATTGAAATCACGCTCGGCTGGCTCGACAAGCTGAATCTGAAATATCGCAGGAGCGCGGACTTCTCCCGCTTCGACATTCCCGGCGGTCAGCAATGCGCCCCCTTCGAACGGATCATTCCCGCCGACTTCTCCACGGCGACCTTTCCGCTGGTTGCTGCGGCACTCACACAGACGGAAGTGGAAATCCGCAATCTCGACTTCAGCGATGAACAGGGAGACAAGGCGGTCTTCGCCCTTCTGGAACGCATGGGCGTGGAAATCGTGCACAACGGCAACTCCACCCTCGTCCGGCCGCACGGACGGCTGAAGGCGGCGGATCTGGATCTGAACGCGACTCCGGACGCGCTCCCCGCAATTGCCGTCGCCGCGGCAGCGGCGGAGGGAACCACCGTCATCCGCAACGTCGCCCAGGCCAGAATCAAGGAAACCGACCGGATCGCCTGCATGACACGCGAACTGCGCAAAATGGGAGTCCGCGTCGAGGAGCATCCCGATGGAATGACCATCACAGGCGGCCCGCTCACCGCTTCCGCCGTGAACAGCTACAAGGATCACCGGATCGCCATGGCGCTGGCCGTCGCCGGACTCGCCGCGGATGGGGAAACCATCATCCGGGACGCCGAATGCGTCGCCGTCACCTATCCGGGCTTCATCCGGGACTTCAACCAGCTCGGTGCCGGATTCCGCTGCTTCTGATCCCGATTCTTCGGGAGCATCATTCTTCCGAAACTTCTTTCTTCCGGGATTTCCTTCTTCCGGATCCGCCCTCCCCTGCGATCGCATTGTCCCGGGGGAGGACCTCCTCCGAAACGACGGGATCGCGGGAATTCCGCTTTTCCCCTTCTCCGCGAAGGAGCGGAACGTTTTTCCTTTTCCCTTCCGGGAACTTCCGGCGCTCTTCCCGCATTCCGGCAGCGCAGTCGAACGCACGGTCGCGGAAAGGGGCCGCCTGAGCGGGACCTTCTGTTCCTTCCCCTCCTCGATTTCCAACCGGATTCCGTCCCGCGTTTCGCGGATGCCGGGAGTCCGCGCCGGGGATCTCCCCCTCCGAATCCCCCGAATTGCGCCACTTTCACAAAAATCTGACAAATGCTTCACGTTCCTTTAATTGCGCGGCGGTATGGTATGGACAAGGCAGGCGGAACCATCCCCGCCGCCGCAACCCAATCAGACAGGAGCAGTTATGAACAAGGCATTGAGAACGGCAGGAATCGCGGCGCTCTGCGCAGGCGGTCTTACCACAGCAATGGCATTCGATCCGGCGACACAGGCAAAGGGCGCCGATCCGGCAAAAACCCAGAAAATCCGATTCATCGAAGACGACGCACAGGACTACATGGTCACCAAGATCTATTCCATCCGGCATATGAAGGCCAACGATCTGGTTCCGTTTGTCCTCGGAGCGGTCATGCGCTATTCCTCGAACTCGAAGGTGGACCGGATCAACTATGCGGCGGCCGGACAGCAGTGGATCGTTGTCACCACCCCCGTCGCCATGATGCCGTACGTGGACGACATGATCGCCAAAATGGACCGGCCCAGCAAAATCAGGGACGTCAACGGATCGCCGCTGCGGGGGACGGGCATCACCCGCTACGTCTACAATCCGAAGTGGCGCTCCTCGCAGGAGATGGTCACGCTGATGGTGAAGACGGGCATCCCCGCCGACGTCTCCGGATACGACTACGAAAACGATTCCATCGACACCGAATCCATCAAATACGACGGACGCATTGTCTACGATTCCGCCTCGAACCTCATCTACTGGAAGGACTCTCCGAACAAGAGCGCCGACCTTCTGAAATATCTGACATGGCTGGACCGCCCCGTCCCGCAGGTCGCAGTCCGCTTCAAACTCTATGAAGTGCGCGACAGCGACCTCACCGACATCGGAGTCGACTACGCCGCCTGGAAAAACGGTCCCGGTCTTCAGATTGCCGGATTCGGCGCCGATCTCTTCAGCGGCCGCTGGAACGAAACCGTGCAGGTCGCCCAGCTGGCCAATGAACTCATGCCCTTCCTCAGCGACAGCATGTCATGGGGATACGGCTCCCTGTTCTTCGCCCCCGCGTTCGACATGAGCTTCCTCCGCATGCTTCAGCAGAACGGAAAGGCGCGCGAAGTCTCCGCCGTCACCCTCACGCTTCGGAACAACGGAACGGCGGAAACCACCTTCACCCCTGAAGATCAGAACATCGTCAAGCAGGAGAACGACAAGACCTTTGTCGAACGCTCAAGCTCCGCCGCTCTGACGCTGAAGATCACCTCTCCGACCATCTGCTTTGACGGCGTTCCCCCCGACCCGAAAACCGGTCTTCTCCCCTCGAGCGAAGCCGACTATCAGAACCGTTTCTCCGGCGTGTTCGATTTCCAGTACACCCTGAACGCCGCCACCGTCGTTGAACGCAACAATTATGGAAGCGAACTGACGGAAACAACCGATCTCTCCGGATTCGGCACCATCAAGATCAAACAGGAGAGCTTTCTCACCGGCTGGACCCGGATCACCGATGTGGAACAGACCATCGGAGTCCCCTTCCTCTGTGAACTGCCCGTTCTGAAATATCTCTTCGGCACGACGACACGCAACAAGGAACGCACGTACTTCTTCCTCACGGCGGAGGCGGAATTCGTCCATCCGGACGCCGACATCTCCCGGATCTCCGGAAAACTCACCGACATCGCCGATCTCGTCTCCTCGAAAAACTAAGTGCAACGGAAAGGAACCTTCCATGAAAAGCCATCTGAAAAAAGCGCTTCTCGGCGCGGCCGCATGCACGGCCGCCGGAGCCATCGTCCAGGCGAACGAACTGCCCACGGGAAATCTGAACCCGGCCTATTTCCCGTCGAATGTCCAGGCGCAGCTGCAGGTCGGAGTCAAACCGGGGACGGAGGCGGTCCATTTCATCCGCGACACCTCGGATTCCAAAATCATCACCAAAACCTATGTGCTCAAAAACGCCAATCCCTATGAGATCCGTCCGTATCTGCGGAACATGGTGCAGACCATGCGGACAAACTACAATGTCTTCAACGGAGCCGAAAACAAGGCTCTTTCCGCCAATCCGATGAATTTCATGACGCTCTCCAGTCCCGTGAATCTCTCCCGGTACTACAATCAGTATCTCCGCGCCCCCGCCGGTGTCGAGTGCATGGTCTTCATGGACGGAACCGCGCTGCTCATCATCTCCGCGGAGGAGTACCGCTTCAAAGACAACACCAACGGAATGGGAATTGATTCCATCGTCGCAAAACTCGATGCGAAAGGGATCAAGAACTCCTCGGGACAGCCGAAATACGTCTACTTTCCCAGGTACCGTCCGGCCTCGGAACTGGAAACGATGGTCAAGGCGGTCGGCGCGAATCTCTCCAACGACACCGCGGAGCTCATCGGCGGAAAGGACAAGTTCCGCACCGACAAAGATCTCAACGTGATCTTTTTCAACACGGCGCTCTACTCGAAAAAGAACATTGAATCCATGCTGAAACTCTACGACGTGCCCCATCCGCAGGTCCGCATCAAATACACGGTCTATGAACTGATGGCGGAAAACGACGGAAAAATCGGCGCCGACTTCCAGGCGTGGAAGAACAACGAAGGCGCCAATTTCTTCTCCATGGGCGGAACCTTCCGGGACAACTGGTCCTCCACCTACGCCGGAGGAATGGTCCGAAACGGAAAAAGCAACCATGCGCAGTTCATCAACTTCAATCCGAAGTGGAACACCCGGTATCTTGATTTTCTGGTCTCGAAAAGCAAGGCGAAGATCGCCGTCTCCGGCGAGGTCCGCGCCCGGAGCAATGAGACCACCCGGATCAGCAGGAACACCGGACTCTTTGTCGTGGACGCCGCGGAAAACACCCGGTCCGCCACCACCATCTCCTCCGGATACGTCAAGGACGGCTCCGCTCTGGAGATCACAAACGAAAACGGATACAAAGTCACGCCGAGCGGTCCGTTCGCGGTCGTGAAAGTCCAGACGCCCTCCACCACGACCTACGATCTTCAGGGCGTTGCCGGAACCACCTTCACCATCGCGGGATACGGCAGAAAATACAAGACCGTCGAAGGAGCGAACATCAAGGACGATTCCAGTATCACGTTCCACCTGAACGCCCCCGCCGATCCCAGCCGGGGAAACACGATCAACACCAAAGCGGCAGACGGATTCCACTTCGATCTGCAGCTGACTCCGTCCGTGACCGCCAAAGCCACCATGCTCGAGGTGACCGTGAACACCACCTCGCTTCTCGGGTACACCTCCAGCGGCAATCCCCGGCTGACCACCAGCAACACAACCAATCAGGTCATGATCGGCAATGAGGCGAAAAACCGCTTTGTTCTCGGCGGCATCACCCGCAGCGAAGTGGTCCGCTCCTCCACCGGAGTGCCGCTGCTGAAGGATCTTCCGCTCCTCGGATGGCTCTTCTCGACCGAGAGCGAATCCACGCGGAATTCACAGCTGGTCCTCGTGGCGGAATGCGAGCTTGTCACTCCCGCAACCGCCATCCCGAAGAGCATCGAAGGCGACATCGTCTCGGTGGAAGCGGCAACCGCGAAAAACACAAAGGGGGAATTCAACTCCTACGGATACCGGCAGTTCGGACTGGATCCCGAACGCTGAAAACAATCCGCGCATTTCCCTTTCAATCAGCGGCGCGCTCCCGGGAGAGGCAATCCGGGACGCGCCGTTTTTCGATCCGGATGCGCCGTCCATTTGATTTTACGCCGATTCCGTACTATATTATCACTTCTCTATGACCGGCAATTTTTTCAGAGGACTCCGGATGCGAAACATCACAAAGATTTTTCTTCAATTGGAACAAACCTGTCTGACGCCCCGGAATATTCTGCTGCTGTCCGCCGGCTTCGGCATTCTTTTCACGCTTCTCCACGTTCTTTTTCTGAACGAGACCTATCGGGACGTCGGCAACTGTTACGCGACCTTCACGCGGATCTTCGCGGAGGGAGGCTTCCGGGAGGCCTTGAATCCGGGGCTTCCGATTCTTCCGATTCTGATGGCGGGGACGCTGTCGCTGGTCACAGGACTGGAGGCGTTCCGGTCGCTGATTCTGATCGACGGCTTCTTCTATGTGGCCCTGATCGCACCGCTGTACTGGTTTCTGAAACGGTTTGTCTCCAGCAAACTGGCGGCCTGGGGAGTGTTCGCCTGTCTTTTTGCGCCGAAGATCATCCGCTTCAGCCTCTGCGGACTGCCGGAACCGGCCCGGAATTTCTTTCTGGTGCTTTCCGTTCTCCTCGTTTTTTCGATTTTCGACAAGCCGAAATTTTACAAGACCGTGCTGCTGGGCCTGGCCCTGGCAGGATTCACCCTTTCCCGTTCGGAGGGGATCCTGATCAGCATCATGATGCTCGGAACAATGTTTCTGTTCCAGCTTTTTCCGCGGGAAAAACCGGATTGGCGAAGAAGAGTGCGGACGGCTCTGTTCTGCACGTGTTCCGGCTTTCTCTTTTTTCTTCTGTTTCTTTCGCCCAGAATGTACCTGAACTATCAGACGACGGGCTATCCGACGCCGGATTGTCGTCTTGACCGTTATATTCAGAAATATCTGACGCCGTCGCGTCCGCTCTGGAGTCTGGAGGAAAAAGGGCGGCGATATACCGATCTCTCGCTGGAAATCCACCGGAAACCGTTTTCCGTTCTCAAGCAGCTCCGTCTGCAATTCAAGCAGCTCTCCCGGGGAGCGTATGAACTTTATCTTGTCTTTCTTGCGCTGGGACTGCTGAGCGCCTGGTTTGCAGACTGGATTCGACGCCATCTTCTTGCAAACTGGCAGCCGGCGGCCGATCCGCGGATCCACGGCAGGGAATATCTGTTTCTGCTGGTGGTGCTGCTCATGCACGCCGCCGTTTATTTCCCGCTTCAGACCTCGTACCGGTATTACACGTTTGCCATTCCGCTGTTTCTGCCGCTGACTCTCGGAGGAGTGAAATTGATCTGGGAACTGGGCTGCAAATTTCACCTTCAGGTTCTTCTGGCGATCGTCATTCTCGGGCTGGCGGCGGCACAGGCGGTCAACGGTTTAGCCTCCCTGACCGATCAGAAACCGGAATACCGCGCCGCGGGCGAATGGATCCGCCGGAATCTGGGGTCCTCCGGGAAGAAGTTGAAAATTCTCAACTATCACGGCTATGTGGTCTACTGGATCAACGGAAAAATCATGAATCCGTATTATGGGGGTCCCACCACGAAACCGGAATACGCATCGGATTTTGACATTGCCATTGCGGAACCGGACAATCTGCCGGTGCTGAACGTGCTGAGAAGCCGGGAAGATGTTGTCGAACTCGATCATCCGCACAAAAAAACCGTCATTGTATTCAGGAAGATCCGATGAACCGGCCGGACCATTCCCATCTTCACACCTTTGCCGTCTGCGCCTACGGGGACAGTCCCTTTCTGAAAGAGTGTCTGGAATCGCTGAAACAGCAGACGGTGAAAAGCAGGATTCTGCTGGCGACCTCCACGCCATCGCCATTTCTGGAGGGAATCGCCCGGGAATACGAACTGGAGTATCATATTTCGCCGCGAAAGGGAGAAGGAATCGCCGCCGACTGGGAATTTGCCCTTCAATGCGCCTCGACGCCCTACTGCACCATCACGCATCAGGATGATCTTTACCTTCCGGAGTATGCGGAACGCGTGGTCGCCGCCCTGGAAGATTCCGCCTCCTCCCTGATCTGTTTCACCAACAATGCGGATAAAATGCCGGATGGACGTATTTTGAAAAACCGTTTTTATCTGATTGTGAAGCGTCTTCTTCTGCTTCCGTTTTATCTGAAGAGATCCTGGAGTTCACGATTTGTCAAGCTCTGGATTCTGCGGTTCGGCAATTCCATCTGCTGCCCGAGCGTCACATACAATCTTGCGAGGCTCAAGGAGGTGAAATTCGATCGGAATTTCACGGTCAATCTCGACTGGGCGATGTGGCTGGAACTGGCCCGCAGAAAAGGAAGTTTTGTTTATCTCAGGAAAGTACTGTTCTGCCACAGACTCTCCTCCCTGATGGAATCCTCCGCGGCGATTGCGGATTCCCGGCGCTTCCGGGAGGATCAGCAAATCTTTTCGGCACTCTGGCCCGGATTGATTGCCGGCCTTCTGCTGCGCTTCTATTCGCGCTGCTACAAAAGCAATGTCTCAAAATAATGGAAACCGGTTGCAATTCTCCGCAAGGCGCGGTACATTATAAAGAAGTCGGAACGCACCAGAGGAAGAGAAACCGCCGCAGATGAAAACGAAACCGGAAACAACATGTATCATCATTCCCTGCCACAATGAGGCTCCCTGCATCGCTTCCGTTCTGGAGAATCTGAAGAAACACATGCCGGAGGCGCATTATGTTTTCGTAAACGACGCATCCACCGACCGGACAGAAAAGATCATCCGGGAAAACGCGGATGAAAACGTCACCGTTCTGACCCTTCCGGTAAACCTGGGCATCGGCGGCGCTGTTCAGACCGGTCTTCTCTACGCATGGAGAAACGGATTCGACTGCGCGGTGAAATTCGACGGCGACGGACAGCATCTGGCTCAGGAGATCCCCCTTCTTCTGGAACCGATCCGCAACGGCAGAGCGGACCTGGTCATCGGCTCCCGCTTTCTGACGGACAATGCGGGATTCAAATCAACCTTCATGCGCCGTCTCGGCATCCGGATCTTCCGGGTTCTGAGCCGTCTTCTGACCGGGCGCACCATCACGGACAACACCTCCGGTTTCCGCGCCTACGGGAAGCGGGCGCTGGAATTCGCCGCACAGTATTATCCGGCATTCGATTATCCGGAACCGGAGGAGGTCATTCTCTTTCTGCACAATCACTATCAGGTGGAAGAGGTTCCGGCGGCGATGGCGGAACGCAAGGGAGGGAAATCCTCGATCAACTTCATCAAAGCAATCTATTACATGATTAAAGTGGTCTTCGCCGTTTTCATGGCGGCGCTCCGGCCCAGAATGGAAAGCAGGTAGCGGATTATGGTTACGACAATTCAATGGTACTCACTTCTGGGCAGTCTTCTGTTTCTGATTATTGTGCTTGACGCGGTGCGGCGTCAGAGACTGCGGGAAGCGTATGCGCTGGTCTGGCTTTTCATCACGGGATGTATGATAGTCGTCTCCCTCTGGACCAATGTGCTGCGGCTCATTTCCAATCTTCTCGGCATTGCGTATCCGCCGGCGACTCTTTTTCTGATTCTGACGGTCGGAATTCTTCTGCTGCTGTTCCAGTATTCCATCGTGATCTCCCTTCACAATGAGAAACTGAAAAAACTCACGCAGGAGATCGCCCTGCTCAAAGAAAAACTGGAACACAAAGACAAATGAACACGGCAATGGTATTTGCGACAGTCAACGGGGCGGCCTCCCTCCGGGAACCGGGGGAAATTCATCCATTGAAAAGCAGCCGGCCTGGTCAGAAGTGCAAACGGCTTTCATGATGAGCGGGCATCTGAAAACCTTTGTCCGGGGATCGCTCTTCTCCTTTTCCGCGATGTTCATCGGGGGAGTGGTGAATTACCTGACGCGCCGCTATCTGGCGCTGCATCTGTCGGAATACAACTTCGGTCTTTTTTACGGAATGTTCTCCTTTGTTTCGATCGCCGGCAGTTTTGCGGAATTCGGTCTGACCCAGTCGGGAACGGTTCTGTTCGCGGAAGCGGAAACGGAAGGGAAAACTGGCGAATGTTCCAAAATTCTCACGGGCCTTCTTGTATTGCGCGCGCTGTTCTGCTCTGTGATTTTTGCCGGACTGCTGCTGTTTCAGGAAGGAATCCGGAAAGGGTTCGGCTCGGTCGGATTCCTGCCGTACCTGCTTCTCTGCTTTCTGATTCTGATTCAAATTCCGGACGGCACGGGAATTTCGTTCTGGAACGGGAAGAAGCTTTTTTCCGTGTCGAACGGACTGTTTATCTGCAAAACGGTTCTGATTTTCCTCGGGGTCAGTTTGCTGACGCCGTATTTTTCTCTTTCGGGGACCTGTGCGGCATTTGCCGCCGTGTCGCTGGGGACGGCACTTCTGAGTCTGACCATGCTGTGTGTTCACTTCCGGATCCGCCCGGCTTTTCCGCTCGACCGGACACTCTGGAAACGGATGCTTTCGCTCAGCGGCTATGTGGCGCTTTCCATCATGTTTCTGAATGTCGTCTATCACATCGGGGGGGTTCTTCTGACCTTTCTGAAGGGAGCGGAAAGCACCTCGTACTACAACATCGGGCTTTCGTTCATGCAGATCATCCAGGTGACGATGGTGTTCCCGACCATTTTTCTGCCGATCGCTGTCCAGATGACACGAGAGAGAAAATTTGATTCGTTGAAAAAGGTCCTGTACCTTTCAGTAGTTGTGACGCTTCTTCTGCTTCCGGCAACCGCGGTTTTCTTTCATCTGACCTCTCCTGCGCTGATTGCGCTGCTGTTCGCGGAAAAATACGCGCCGGCCGCGCCGACGGTCACGATTCTCTGTTCCGGACTTCTGTTCTACACCCTCAGTCATTTTCTCTCGCAGATTCTCATCTCCATGAATGCGGTGAAAGCGATGGCGCTCAACACGCTGATGGTCACGGGACTCAATCTTCTTCTGAATCTTCTGTTCATTCACTTTTTTGATTACACGGGAGCGGCGTGGGCTTCCGCCGTCTCCTATTTTTGTCTGGCGCTTCTCAATGCGCTGCTGCTGCATCGGACGATAACCCGCTTTTCCTTGGCCGACCCGGCGGAAGGGGAGTCGCATTGAACTTGAAAAATACCGGAAAACCGTTATAGTAAGCCAACGAGTTTCAGGAGTCGTGCCATGAAGAAAATCAAAATTCTGCTGGCGGCAACCAGCGGAGGTCATCTGACACAGGGACTGCGTCTGTTTCAGGATCTGCCGGGAACGGAGCTGATCGTTTTCAGCGAGAAAAGCAGACGTCTGGAAGATCTCCCCTTTCGAACCTATTCGTACCGGAGACTTTGCGAGCACTTTTTCCCGACCATGCTGGCTGCCTTCCTGAAATCGCTTTTCATCATCGGAAAGGAGCGTCCGGACTGGGTCATTTCCACGGGAGCGGAATGTGGAACATCCGCCATTCTCGCGGCGAAACTGCTGTTCCGGAAAACCATTTTCGTGGAGACGGCATCCCGATACCGCACCACGACGGCCTCGGGGCGTATTGTCTATCCGCTGGTCGATCATTTTTATGTCCAGCACGAGGAATCGCTGAAACTGTTCGGGGAAAAAGCCCGGTACATCGGAGGGGTCCTCTGATGATTTTCGCAGCCTTTGGAACAAGCATCCCGTTCCCGCGCCTGATGCGGAAACTGAAGGATCTGGCGCCGCTTCTGAACGAGGAACTGGTGGTCCAGGCGGGGAATACACCGGGAGAAATTCCGGGAGCCACGGTTTTCCGCTTTTCCCCGGAACTGAAATCCTATTACCGGAAGGCGGAAATCGTCATTGTGCACGCCGGACTGGGAATTCAACTGGAACTGATCGAAATGAAAAAACCGTTTATTGCCATTCCCAGACTGGCAGAATATCATGAACATCACGACAATCACCAGCTGGAAACCTGCGAGATGCTCTCCCGGAAATACGGGGTCAAATATCTGGTGGATCTGAATGAACTCACGCCGGAACTTCTGAAGACTTATCGCTACACACCTGAATATTCCGACCGTTCCCTGAGAAGTTTCAGGGAACGCATTGTTCCGGTTCTTTTCTCGAAATAGGAAGAAGAAGAAACGGGAATCGGAATGCGGCATCCGCAAAGCGCCGCCCTCCGGAAAAAGGAAGGGAAACCGAAGAGGGTCAGGAAACTCATAAAATTGTCGGCGGAGGAATTGGATTTCCGGAAGATTGGGTGTATATTGTGAAGTTTGAGAGATGCCGGCGGCGGTCGCCTCGTGAAAACGGGGAGGAAAGTCCGGACTCCGCAGGGCGGGGAGTCCTCGGTCAAGGAGGATGCCGCGGACCAGATTCCGCGGAAAGGAAAGCGCAGCAGAAAACAAACCGCCGGAGCAATCCGGCAAGGGTGAAAAGGCGGGGTAAGAGCCCGCCGCGGAGAGGAGCAATCCCTCCGGCAGTGCAAGCCCCTCCCGGAGCAAGGCCAAATAGGGAATGAGTCGCTGCCCGCGA
>CALXRL010000078.1 GCA_944390735.1 uncultured Victivallales bacterium
GACTGCAAGAAATTGCAGAGGGTGGATTTTTGTCTTCAAAAGACAAAAATGAGTTTAGAAAACGTGAAAAAACAAAAAAAACGTGAAATCTGGGGTTCAGTCCCTTGAATTTTACATAACAGGAACAAATACACATGTCCGGATCCGATTCCCTGTTGAAGCCCCCTTGTGACTTTGTAAAATTGCCGAAAACGGATCTGCATGTTCATCTGGAGGGAACGCTTGAACCGGAAATGCTTTTCCGTCTGGCGGATCGCAATCATATTCCGCTTCCCTGGAAAAATCCGGAGATGCTGCGGGAGGCCTGCCGTTTTCGGGATCTTTCCGCCTTTCTGGCCATCTACTACAAAGGCTGCGAGGTTCTGGTCACGGAACAGGATTTTTATGATCTTGCGCGTGCGTATCTGGAGCGGGCGGCTGCCGACGGCGTGTTCCATACGGAATTTTTCTTCAATCCGCAGGTGTTCTGCGGGAAGACGATTTCTCTTTCCGGCATACTGCGCGCGGTGTTCAGCGCCATGGATGACATGCGGGATCGGATCTCCTGTCTTTATCTGGGGACGGTGATGCGCACGCGTCCGGTGGAGGATGCCCTGCGGACGCTGGATGAGCTTGCTCCGTGGTATGATCGGATTGCCGCTTTCGGAATGGGCGGGGCGGAACTGGGAAATCCGCCTCTGCGGTTCAAACGCTATTTTGATGCCTGCCGGGAACGGGGATTTCGAATCTGCGTTCACGCGGGCGAGGAGGGGCCGGCCGAATATGTGCGCGAGGCGCTTGAACTGCGGGTCGACCGGATCGATCATGGAAATGCCGCCGTTCACGATCCGGATCTGATGCGGATTCTGGCGGAAAAACGGATCCCGCTGACCATGTGTCCCATCTCCAATCTTCGTTTGAATGTGGTCCGTGATCTGGCCGAACATCCGCTGAAACGAATGCTGGAACATGGACTGTGCGTCACGATCAATTCGGATGATCCCGCCTATTTTCTCGGATATGCCGGCGACAACTGGTCGGCGGTTTCCCGTGCGCTGGGTCTGACGCGATCCGAAATTCTTCAGCTGGCTCTCAACGGTGTGGAGGCGTCGTTTCTACCCGAAGCGCAAAAACGCATGTGGCGGGACCGAATCCGAACCGCTTTATGACCGGAGTCTTTCTCTTCCACGGGAAAACCGCGGAAGAGAAAAATGCGGAGAATGTCCGGTGTGACGTCCTCAGCACTCCGCATTTCCCGTTTCCGGAAAGAGACGGATCAGCGTTTTGATCTCAAACGGACGGAACCGAAGCTCTTCGGTCACCTCCCTCGGATGTTCCTCCAGAAGATCCGTTTCGATCCAGCGGGTGTTCCGATTCCCGGGCAGGGAGAGCGACGCCTCTTTGCCCAGGGATTCAAAACAGCGGAAGAGAATTCCATTGTGCTGTTCTGCCGGACAGACTGTGCTGATGATGACGGAAGATCCGGTTGTATCCGGCATTTCCGGCATGAGCAGTCCCGGCTGAGAGGAAACCTTTCCGCTCTCGACTGCGGCGTGGAGCATGGGGGTGTTCAGTTCCGGACCGAGATGCGGATCAATCTCCGATCCTGCGGCGCGGGGGCGGAGGCGGTAGCGGAAACGATAGGTCCCCGCAGGCGGTCGCTGAACTGCCTGCCGCGTTCCATCCTCCAGAAGACGGACTCCGCCGGAGGTCCAGCCGATTCCCCGGATCATGCAGTTCAGCAGGGAGTTTTCCCGGAAGGTCCACATCCGGTGATCCGCGGCGATGGTCGCTCCTCCGAGAGAATCCGAGATGTCCACCCAGTCCCGGACCAGACGGATGTTCCAGGCGGGGTCCTGCTCTCCGGTCTCCTCGGATACGATTCCGGAGGGCTGATAGACGCTCTCCGGAAAACGCACCATTCCGAATGGCACCCCGTAATGGATCTCCGCATTTTCCGCGGAGACAAACGGAAAACTCTGTTCCAGACGGACGTAGCGGCATCCCCGCCACTCTATGGTGTTTTCCAGCTCGACATCGGGAGAATCGGCGCTCAGCGTGACTGTCTGCACAAACGGCTGTTCGTAAATCGTTCCCCGGATCGCGACACGGCAGAAAACGGCGTTGTTCTCCTCGATTTTCACGGAATCGATCACCGGCTGGAACTCGCGTCCGGAGAGCGCCATCTGATAGATGTATTCGCCCCGCCGCTCCTCCCGGGCGATGATTCCCGCCCCCTGAAACAGCATCCGGCGATTGATTTTGTCGTAGAGCGAGAGTTCGCCGGTCAGACGGTGCACTTCCATGCGGAAGAAACGGTTTTCCACACGGTCGGCCTCCAGGTAGCGACCCGGATGACGGAGATCCTCCTCCTGATCGTCGTAAATGGTGAACGGGGAGGGCGAAACGCTTCCCTCCTCAAGCATTTCCAGAAAATAGACCCGGCAGCCGAACGCGGGAATCTCTTTGGCAAAAAACGAGAAATCCACGGTATCGGCCAGAAACATCCGGTGTGTTTCCAGATGATAAGCAATTTCATGACCGTCCGAATCGGTCAGACGGAATCTTTTCGGCGGATTCTTTTCGTAATGCTGTGCGGAGATCACGCATCCATCCCGAAAAACGGTTGCAAAAGGCGCTCCGTAACAGGCGCTTCTTGCGCGGACAATTCCACTGCGTTTCCAGGAAAGCGGATTGAAAATCACAATGGGGACCGCGTTTTCGCGCGGCGCGGAAGCATGCGCGGTGAGACGGCGCAGACAGCGTTCCGAAACGGTATCCGCCGTGCTCGCCGCCGATTGTTTCAGATGGAGTTTATCCGCATCCGCCTCATCGCCTCCGATGCCGTTCTGATTGTGATCCATGGAGTCCAGCAGTCTCTGCCAGGCTTGTTCCATCTCCTGGACGGGATAGTCGTTCCGGAATCCGGCCAGACGGCTGAGCGAGCCGAGAAGTTCCGCGTTGTACATGGCCCGTTCCGCCGGAAGATCCAGCGGCCAGAGGTCCGGCCACGAGCTCTCAATATTCGGCCAGGTGGCGGGATTCTCCCCGGACAGTTGCTTGCGGGGAACATCCCGGAAGGTGTCGAAAAATTCGCGGAATGTCAGAAAGCGGAACTCAAAGTCGCTCTCCCGGTTCAGTTTCCGGATGAGTCGGTAGACCTCCTCCGTGAAAATGAAAAGATCCGTTCCCCAGTGGAAGAGCTGCGGCGAGTCGCCGGCTTCCCAATAGCTTCGGAACGATGCGAGATTCTTCTGCATCTCCTCCCCGTTTTCGCGGAAGAAGGTGCAGCTCAGATTGGAATAGTGCCAGGGACAGTAGGCGGGAATGGCCGTTCCGTCCAGACCCGTCCAGAGGACGTGGTCGGTGTGTTCGCGGAATCCCCGGGAGAGAACAATTTCCGAGATCCCGGCAAGTCTGGCAATCTGGGGCAGCTGCGGAGTCACTCCGGGAATGTCCGAAAGACTCATGACCGTGGAGGATTCCCCCAGCATCTTCCGACAGTACCTGATGCCGGAAAGAAGATTGCGGATCGTCGTCTCTCCCGACGGCAGAAGCGTGTAAATGATCGCTCGCATGGGAATGACCTCCAGACGTTTTTCCCTCACCAGTTTCCGGACACGTTCCCTCTCTTCGGGAAAACAGTCCAGAAACGTTTCCAGAAAATTGACCGATTCCGCCAGAAAGCGGTATTCCGGATGCTCTTCCAGAAGATCCAGCGCCGTGGAAAGAATCCGGCATCCGCGCGAAAGACACTCTTCACGCGAGCCTGCCCAGAAGAGATCAAGATGGGAAAACGGTAGAATGAAAACCTGTTTCTTTGCTGCCATTGTTCATGGATTCCTTATGTTTTGAAAGGTGGATTGGTTGGTTTCGTTTCAATTGGTTCTCCGGGAGGAACGCGGAGGGCGTTCCCCGCTTTTCTCCCCGGTCAGAGCAGAATGGAGTCTCCGATTTTCTTTGCGATATCGGTCATGGCGTCGAGAATTTCCAGCTGACGTTCGCCCCGGAAGCGGATTTCCGGAAGAAAACAGCCGAGAGACGCAATGATCCTCCGGTCCTGAACAATCGGACAGGCGGCCATTCCCGCTCCGCCGCGGGAACACTCGATCAGATACGGCTGCTTTCGAATCCGTCTGAGTTCCTTCAGGAACTCTTCGCGATTCTGAACACCCGGCCAGATCCCGTCGGGAATTCCGGACCGGTCGAAAAACTTTTCCTGAAGGGGTCGGGAGAGCCCCGAAAGGAGAATCCGTCCGGAAAGCGTCCGGCAGGGATTTTCCACCTCCGGATACAGACGGCTGGAAACGGGAACCATGGTTCGGCCCAGCTCCACGCAGACCAGATGCCGCTTCCCGTTCAGAAGCACGGAAACACAGATGTATTCGCCGAACTGTTCCCGGAATTCATGCAGCAGGGGCGAGGCGACTCTGCGCAGCGGATTGCTGTCCCGATAGAACCGGGAAAGATCCACCGTCTTGTGTCCGAGCAGATAGCCGCATCTTCTTCCGGCGAACTCCAGATAGCCCAGATTGTTCATCGTCCGGACGATTTTCGAAACGGTCGGAACCTTGAGTCCCGTCTTTTCCGCCAGCTTCGAAACCGGATGCGGTACATTCGGGGAATTGGCGATTTCCTCCAGAATTAAAAAGGCGCGTTCCAGGACCTGAATTGAATTTCTGTCTGTCATTGCAATGTCTCCGCTGTTCCGATGATAGCTGTTTTTCATTATAGAAAGTTTTTCCGGAAAATCAACCGTGAAAAACCGGAATGTCCGTTCTTCTCTATCATTGCGACCGAAGAGGAAAAATGCGTTTCGCTTTCCGGCCGGAATCCCGGGGTTCGGATCAGCTGTTCCGGGACACCGGGGAAGGGGAGCGGATGATCCGGTTTTCCGTTCCGTTTTCAAACGAGGTCCGCCAGCGTGAGGGACTGCAATGCATTCTTTTCTGAAACACTGCGCAGAAATAGCTTTCGCTGGAGAAGCCGGATTCCTCGGCAATCCGGGAGAGCGGATAATCATATCGGGCCAGCAGACGCATCGCATGGTTCAGACGTGCCCGCGTGATGAATTCCAGAGGACTTGACCCCAGGTTTTCATGGAAAATCTTCCGGAGCCGGACCTCCCGGATGCCGATGCGGGAGGCCAGATCCAGAACCGTCAGATTCGAGGTGATATTGCGGTAGATGAAGCCCAGAAGCTCCGGTATGCGCGGATCCGAAAACTTCCGAAGCCGCGGATGAAACTTCTCCTGACAGACGCATTCGCTGAAAAACAGCCGAAGCAGATTTTCCATCAGAAGACTGGAGGAACGGGGGGAATGGTCCCGCAGCGCGGCAATCCGGCGAAGAGTGGACAGATAGAAATCCGGATGGTCCGGACGCAGAAACGGAGTGTCGAAACCCTCAAACGGATTCCATGCGGCGATATCGTCGGAGAGCACATGGAAAATGTAGTATCCGACTCCTCCTTTCCCCGGAACCAGACCGAAATCATGCGCCTGGTACTCCGGCACGATGACGCAGTCGCCGCGGGAAAGAATCCGTTCCTCTCCTCCGGTCCGGAAACGCAGAAATCCCGAATCCACAAAGAGTCCGAGGTTGTCGTTGATTCTCCGTTCGGGGACCTCCCAGGGAGGGAAATTGTTCCAGAAGGTCACTTTCAGAACCGTCAGGGGGAAGTCGCGGCAGAGACGGATCATCTCTTCCGCCGTTCCGGGAGAGAGTTCCTCTTTCAGGGAAATTTTCCGTTCATCACCGTGAGAATTCATCAAAAGTGTCGTTTTTCTAAAAAAAAGAATGGTATTTCCTATTGTCGGACGGCCTAATATATTCTATAATTTAGGAAAAAGCAATCCAACAAGGAAGGGAAAAATGAAAAAACGCATTTTATTCTTTTCATTGATAGAATTACTGATCGTTGTTGCAATCATCGGAATTCTGGCTGCGCTGCTTCTTCCGGCGTTGAAATCCGCCAGGGACAAGGGGTATTCGATCACCTGTCTGAGCAACATGAAACAGGTGGGACTCGGAAGCGCCCAGTACACCGGGGACAACGACGACTGGCTCGTTCCGAACTGGAACGGACTGGAAGCCTCGGAATATGACGGCAACCGCTATGAACGTCACTGGTACGGTCTTCTCTGCGGACTGCCGAAGGATCCGCCCAATCTGGTCATAGCCTGGAACACGCCGGGACCTTACGGTCTTACCTGGGGGATCACCGGGGTTGCCCAGCCGAAGCGCAAAGGACAGTTTTCGTGTCCGGCGGAACCGGAGCTTCTCTACTGGGCCGGACATAAAACCGATACCCATCTGAATTCGTTTCTGCACGGCGGCCTGATCAACCGCGGAGACATGCCGGGCGGTCCCGGACGCAAGAGCAATCAGATCATTTCGCCCTCTCTCGCCGTCAGTTTTTCCGAGGGAGTTCAGAACGATCAGGTGTATCTTTTCGGGGAGGACTGGAACGGCGCCGCCTCCGGGAAAACCATTCAGTACCGGAGGCACAACGGAAGCGCCTCCTTTGTCTTTTCCGACGGACACGGGGCCATGGTTCGAGAAGCGCAGGCCATGTCCGTTTCCGCCAACGGCGTTGCCAACCGGATGCTGAAAGCCGGATTCAAATAAGAACGGAATACTGGAATGAAAGGAAAGAAGTCAAGATGAAGAATGTGCGAAATCAGCTTGCCTGTCTGCTGATCTCCTCGTCATTTCTGCTCTTGGCGGGAGTGGAATTCAACGGGGATATGGAACTGGGGAAAGTCGGAGATCCGGTCCCCGGATGGCGTCTTTATGTGGGAAAAGCCCTGCTGAAGGAGGTCGACGCGGATCGGATGCACTTCCCCGTCGTGATGGAGCAGGGGAAAAACGGATATGGAATGCGCGTTCCCGCTTATCCGGGAATTCTGAACTGCGGACTCCAGGCCGGATATTTCCGGATCGACTGGGACGGGGAGGTGGAAGTCTCCTTTCAATACCGGATGGTCTCTCCGGAAAAGCGTGGAAATATCCGCTGCAATGTGGATTTCCGGGCGTTCGGAGACCGGTCGGTGCGCAATGCTCCCGTTGCCGATCCCCGTTATCCGCACTATCCGGTCCTGACCGGCGCAGGAGTGCCGTATTCGGCGCAATGGACGGAATTCCGCCGCAGATTCCCCGCAATCAAATGGCATAATTATTATCTGATGACGCTGAACATTTCCAGCACGGACGGGAAAGCGATCAACACCGCGCTGGAACTGGACAATGTCCGAATTGAAAAAGTCGGCGGAAAGAAGGATGGGAGGGAAGAGGCGGCGGTCGTGCCGGACCGTCCAAGACCGGTTTACCGGAAGAGCGATCCGATCCGTCTTGCCGTCTCCGCGACATTGAACTCGAAGGATTCCGTCGTTGACGGCGTTCTGGAAATTTCCGGATGCACGGATTCAAGCGGAACGATCCGCAAGCCGGTGCGTCTGGAGCGGAAGAGAGCATTGCAAGATGGAGGCGCGCTCTATTCCGGCACGCTCTCTTTTCCGGCGGAGAAATTCGGATATTTTCAGGCGAAGCTGACCGTGAACGGACGGAGGGTCGATACGCTGGGCAGCTGGTCGGCGGCGCATCCGGATCTGGATCATCCGCGCTTTACCCCCGGCTGGAGTCTGGGCAGCAACGTCACCAATCATGTGAATCCCTACAACACTCCGCATCGGCAGATCGGAACGGTGGCGGGATGGCGCAATTTCGGCGGAATGCTGGAATCGTATGACGTTATGCGGATCTGCGGCGTGCGTCTCGGGCGGGTCTGGGGATACCTGCGCGAGATTCAGAGAGAGGAAAACTGGTTTGACCGCTCGCAGATGGATCTCTGTCTGAAGGAACTGAAAAAGCGGCGGATCGAACCGGTCTTCTGTCTGGCGGGCGGCGCCGGAATGACCTTCCGCGATGCCGGGCCGAATCCGGAGGTCAGCGATTATCCGCCGTTTCTCCACCGGTATCTGAAGCCGAAGACAAACCGGAAAGGCATTCTTTATCTGGACTGGCCGCTTGACCAGTGGGAGAAGCACGTCCGCAACTGTCTGAAGAGCTGGGGCGACACCGTGCAGATCTGGGAACTCTTCAACGAGCCGGATCAGAATACCATGGATGCGTCGCATTACCAGAAGTATCTCGAATCCACGTGGAGGACGTTGAAGAAGGAGAATCCGAAGTCTCTTCTTCTGGGCAACGGGAACACCTGCGACGTCGGGTTTGAAAAATCCTGGTGCGCGCGTCTGAACCAGGCCAATCCCGACTATGTGAACTGGATGGACGGCGTTGCGTTTCATCCCTACTGGAACTCCACGGACTGCATTGGCGGAATCTACAATCTCTACACCCGTCACATTCAGGAACTGCGGGCAAAACTGAAAGTGCGGAAACCGCTCTGGAATACCGAGTGTTATTATATTCAGAGCGCGCGGCATCCGCAGGTGGATTTCTATCTGAACAATGTCGTGTTCGACGCGAACGATCTTCAGCGCCATTTCCTGGACGGACTGCGGAACGGAGTGGTGGGAGCTCCGAGTCTGGCTCCGGAATCGCTGGTGGAATTCCACGCCGGAGTCAGCCGTCATCCGGCACTGAGCGAGGCGGGGGTCGCGATGAATGCGCTCTCGTGGCATCTGCGGAACATGAAATCGCTGACTCCGGTTTCCCACGGTTCGTATGTCCGCGGAGGGGTGTTCCGTTCCGCAAATGGAGCGGAGGCGCTCGGGTTCCTTTATGACATGCGGCCGAAAGGATCCGTTTTCACGGTTCCGGAAGGAGTCGAAACGATGGATCTCTTCGGAAATGTTCTGCCGCCGAAAAGCGTTCAGACTCTTTCGCTGGATCCCGTGTATGTGCGGGGGAATGACGCGGCGGTGGAAAAGGTCATCCGGAACCCGGGACTCCGGGCCAACGCGGGGGCCGTCTATGGGAGAAAAATCGGAAACGACATCTACCTGAATGCGGAAAATGTCTGGGAATCCGCGGGCGTTCTGGAAATTGAATTTCCGAAGGAGAAGAATCTGGCGTCCGTGCAGTTCGCGTTCCCCGATGCAAAACAGGATGCCTGGAACGTTCTGCGCAATCCCCGGAGCGTGCCGGAGAAGTTCCGTGTGAAAATCGGAACGGAACACGCGGGCGGAAACGAGGTGAAAATGATTCCGGAAACCCCGTTTTATCCGTTGACTGCCCGGGAGAGAATGCTTCCGTTCGGAAACGGACAGAAGATTTCATTTCACACCTCGCCGGAAGGACTCCGTTTCCGTGCGATCATCAGGGATTCCAATGTAACGCCGCCTCGGAAGGACATTTTCTCCGGCGATGCGCTTGAGATTTTCATTGATCCGGAACCGCTCTCCAATCTTTCCCGGGACCGGATTATGGCGACCGTTCCGCTGAAGGCGTATCAGTATGTTTTTTCAGCGGCGGGAACGGGGGATCTCCGCCAGTGGGCCGTCTGCCGGAGCAATCCGGAGTTCCGGTCAGAGGCTCGTTTCCAGTCCAGACGGATGGAGGGAGGCTATGAGATTTCCGGGATGATTCCGTGGCAGGAACTTTCGCCTGGCAGCGCGCCGTTCCTGGCAATTGAAGCGGAAATCACTCATATGGATGGAGAAAAACGTCTGCCGAAGGAATCCCTGAGCGGAAGAAAGGATCGTCAGGCCTATGCGCAGCGTCTTCACTATCCGCTTTTCCGACCGGATGCCGAGGCGGAAAAAGAGATGCGCGGCGTCTCTTCTCTGCGGAACGCGGAGTTTCGCAGCGGTTCATTCGGGGATCCGGATATCTGGATTCTCTCCTCCTTTCAGAAGAGAAACCGGATCACCTTTGAGCCCGGATCCGTCCGGATTTCGGTTCGGGATCCGGAGGCATTGGAACAGAACGCGCTCCGGATTCAGCAGAATTTTGAGATTCCGGAGGGGGCAACCGGCTGCGCTGTCACGCTGGTCGCCCGGTACCGGAACGTGAAGCCGACGGGGAAAAAACGGAATGCCTACTGGCCGCAGGGCGTCATGCTGACCGTCGGAGAATGGGACTGGGGAAGAAGCCGGAAACAAAGCATTTCCGGGGATTCCGGTTTCTGCTGCTTTCAGGCCCGTTTCCCGGTCGGGGAGATCGGCAAACGGCATCTGCTGCAGGCCGGTCTGCGCGGGGCAAGCGGCGATCTTGAAATCCGCTCCCTTCATCTGAACTTTTACAAATAAGGAGTATCTTTATGAAATCACTGCTTCCGGCTCTGTTGTTCTTCTGCCTTCTTCCCGTTGTTTCGAAGGCGGATTTCCGGATCAATCTTCTGGCACCGGGCGGCATCGCGTTCGCGGATATCGCGGAGGGTATGACCGGAATCCAGGGAGGATGGCTCAAGGAAAAAAAGGATATGTATCTGGCGGTTTATGCGCCACTTTCATCCGGGGAGAAAATCTGGAGCGTATCCATTCTTCCCAAACGCGACGGCAGACTGACAATTCAGCTTGTCACAACCGGAAGAACCGGAACGGTTCCGGAGAGAGCCCTTTGTTCCGATCTTCACGTGAAAGGGGCAGATCTTCGCAACGGAACGTTGTCGGAAGTTGCGAACGGGAAGCCTGTCGGCTGGTCCGCCGTCCGGAAAGCGGAATTCCGCCGGACTTCCGGGAAAAATTATCTCCTCTGTGACAACCTCAACTACTGGACACAGACGATTCCGGTGAAACGAGGACGCATGGTTCATTTGCAGCTCTCCGTCAGAAAGGATCTCCCATGAAGGAAAAAATGAAAAGCGACTACTTGTACTCCCGGATCTTTGAAGCGGATTCGACCTTCCGTTTCGGGAAGGAACCGGTTCTGCGCCGCATGCCGGACGGGAGTCTGTTCTGTTTGATTTACACCGGAGGGGAGAAGGAACCCTCCGATGAGAATGTCGTGGCGGCAGTCCGCAGTCTGGACAACGGGAAAACCTGGTCGCCGCCTTCGGTTCTGTTCCATTCCGGGACGCACGCGGTCTGGGGGACGGAAG
>CALXRL010000079.1 GCA_944390735.1 uncultured Victivallales bacterium
AACTATAATCCAACTCAACGAAAAGGAAAAACCGGAAATGGGTAATTTTAAAAAACAATCAACGCAAGCTCAAACAGGAGGACAAAAATGACAATTTCAAAGATGTATGGGACGGCAGTGAAAAAATAAGACTGATCCAGAGTCTAAAACTTACCTTACCATCAATTTTCATAAGGCAACCTCTTTTTTATTTTCAAAATAAAGTAGTTCCCTTTTCAAAAAATGCAAACAATTTTTCCGGAATAAATTTTATAATTGATAGGAATTCATAAGAAATATTGGGAGATCAGCCGGACGCTGTCTCCCGACGAACGGCTCCACGACGCCATTCCGAAAGCTGTGAAACGAAATGCGGCTTCCTGCTCCAACTATATTTTTCCAACGCCACAGCGATCCCGACCATGGACCGAAGCAAACCGGATTGTTGCGCGGAGCAGCATGTCGGCACGAGAGGGGTCTGATCGGGGCACCGTCGCCGGATATCCCCTCGGGAATGTTCGCGGATCTCCCGGGGAAAGCGGATCAGACACAGGCGCCGGATTCAGGACTGGTCCGATCCGCAGAATCCGGCGCGAAACGCATTTCCCGGACAGCAAAGGCGCCATCCGGATCTCCCGGGATCACACCTCCCGGTCAAATGCGGGATCGTGTTTTTTATGCTGGATCTTCAGAGATTTGATCCGTTTCAGAAGAGTGCTGTCGATCCGGTTGGGATCGCCGTTCGGATCCAGATGAAGAAATCCGAGCTCGCTGAAATGGTAGCACTCCTGATTATCCGCGGGCCAGCCGAAATAGTGGGGAATCGGGACTCCCTTTTCCAGCATGGCCTTCAATTTTGCGAAGTGGGTTTCATAAATGTCGCGCGGGAAGGCGTTCTCCTCCCGGCAGAGACTCGCCGCCATCCCGATGACTTCGCCGAGGATCCCCAGGGTCCGCATCACCCGGACACACGAAAACGCAACATGCGATGTGCTGATATGACGTCCCCCGAGAAACAGATTCTTCACATCGCGCGCATAGAGACAGCGGTAGGGAACCTGAAATGTCCGCCCCACTCCCCGATGATAGGCGCAGGAACGGAACGGTTCCCCGAAGCGGGCCTCGTTGTCCGGATCCGGATAATGCAGATCAATGCTCCAGGTTCCGCCGCCGGTGCCGTCCGCGGGTCGATCGGTCCGTTCGATATCGTGCTGGGTCATGATGTAATCGCCCACTACGCGGTAGCTCTCCCGCTTGCCACCGATGGCCGACACCCATTCCAGCTCCTTGTTCGCCCATTCCGCACGCCGCGCAGAGTGATTTTTCAAATAGGACCAGTTTGCAAAAATCGTCATCAGGCCGTAATCGCGAATGTATTCCGCATCATCGGCCTGATCGCGGTACTGTCCGGCCTCCCACTCCCAGTAGCCGCCGTCCAGATAATAGACGCGCTCCTCGTCAAAGGGGATTCCCCAGTCGATGTCGGGAAACGGGGACGGACTTTCCGTTTTCCGGGATTTCCAGAGAACCGAGTGGCCCATCACCTGGCGACGTTCCTCTTCCGGAGCCAGCGACTCGTTGAATTTTGCGCGTCCTTCCGTGCCGTACATGACTTCCGCTCCGGCTATACGGGCGATCACGGCATCGCCGGTGCAGTCGGCAAAGAGCGTGCCGCGGAACCGCGTCTCCTTCCCGCTCCGCGTGTTCCGCGAGATCACCGCGACAATCCGGGATTCATCCGACGGATCCTTTTCGATTCCAACCACGCACTCGTTCAGCAGCACTTTGCATCGATCCTCCGAGTGGAGCCGGAACACATGTTCCTTCCGGTAATCCTCATACCCCTCCGCGGGGGAAATGTAGGCTCCTCCGATGATCGGACCGAATTCGTCGATGGTTCGTCCCAGGTTCGGATAGCACTCCGTGTGCGCTAGTCCCCCGAGAACCACGCGGATTTCCGAGCTGTTGCATCCGCCGAGCACCGGACGATCCTGAAGAAGCAGAACCTTGGAACCGGTCCGGGTTGCCGCAAGCGCCGTGCAGATGCCCGCGATTCCCCCGCCTGCCACAATCAGATCGTACTGCGCGGGATCCTCCTGCAGAACAATTCCGCTTTTCCGGCGACGGAACTCCTCCAGTTCCTTTCCGCCGTCGGGAGGAATTTCGTCCGGATCGGTGGTCAGGAAGAGGGCGTCGCAGCGGCCGTTGAAGCCGGTCAGGTCATGAAGGGCGATTTCCGTCTCTCCGGCTTTCAGGGAAAGAGTTCCCGCTTTCTGCCAGCTCCAGGTGCTGCCGTTGGTTCCGAGAAGCTGCGGAAGCGTTTCTCCGTTGATCCTCACCTGAAAGGTACCGGCGGGGGTTCCGCGTTTCCAGACGGCGGTCCAGTCGCGTGTCCGCGCCCAGACGATCCATTCCCCGCTTTCCGGAATCGTGCACCGGGTTACCGCATCCTTCACGGGAATCCCCATCCCGTGAGCCATCAGGTACGCGGATCCCATCTGCAGCATCGACCGGGTTTCGACCACCCAGCCGCCCAGTGAATGAAACGATTCCGCCTCAAGAAATACTGACGCCATTGTTCACCTCTTTCCGTTGATTCGTTTGTTATGAAATTTTCCGGGAGATTTTTTCCGCGGATTCCCGGACCATCTCCCCGCATCGGCGCAATGCCGACGGATCCAGGCGCGATGCCGGCCCGCTGATCCAGACGGCCGCTACCGGATAGTTCTCATGATTCAGAATCGCGGCACCCGCGCACCGGATCTCCTCCAGCTCCTCCCCGCGGTCCAGGGAATAGCCGCATTCGCGCACCGTGCGCAATTCCGCTTCGAGCGCCGCCCGGTTCGGAAGTGTCTGCGGGGTGAACCGGGTGTAGACAATGCTCTCCAGAAGGCGGTTCCGCTCCTCCTCCGGCAGTTGCGCAAGAATCGCTTTCGCCGGCGCCGCCGTATGCAGTGGAAAGTGGTGTCCGATCCGGACGGATACCTTGACCGCCTGCGATGAAACCGCCTCCTCGATCACAATCCCCTCGTTCCCGTACAGAACCGCAAGAAGAACGGTTTCACCGCTCCGGTCCCGAAGTTCCCGCATCGTCCCGATGGCTTTCTCCGCAATGCCGTGTTCATCAACGCTTTTGTAGGCAAGAGACAGCAGCTTCCGGCTCAGACGATATCGATCCCCTTCCTCCCGAACCACATAGCGAAGTTCCGTCAGCGTCACAAGCATCCGGTACAGACTCGCGGGCGGAAGACCCAGTTTCGACATCTCCGGCATCGTCAGCCCGTTCGGGGATTCCGACAGAAGTTCCAGAATCCGGATCCCACGTTCCAGCGCGGGAACCAGATACGGGTTCCGCTCTCCTGCTTTTCTCATTCCTGCCTCCTTGCTCTTCTTCTTTTTTCATTTTCCTCTAAAATATCATATATAAAATATCATTTCAAGAGTGAAAAGGTTTTTTCTTTCGAAAAAGACGGAAAAGAAAATCTGATCTTTTTTCAAAAGCCGCCCATTGACAAAAAAAAGTCTGACTGTACTGTATTTGCATGTGTTTTCGAGGGGGA
>CALXRL010000080.1 GCA_944390735.1 uncultured Victivallales bacterium
GACTGCAAGAAATTGCAGAGGGTGGATTTTTGTCTTCAAAAGACAAAAATGAGTTTAGAAAACGTGAAAAAACAAAAAAAACGTGAAATCTGGGGTTCAGTCCCTTGAATTTTACATAACAGGAACATTATACGCTTGAGGTATCCGCGGAACGGGTTCTGCTGTCCGGAGCCAACGCGGCTTCTCTTGTCCGAGGCATCCAGACGCTTCGTCAGCTGTTTCCTCCGGAGATCTATGCGGGGGAAACGCAGACGTGTGAATGGATCGTGCCGGGATGTCTTGTGGACGATGCTCCCGCTTTCCGCTGGCGCGGAATGATGCTGGATGTCGCCCGGCACTTCTTTTCGGTCGACGAGGTCTGCCGGATGATCGAGCTCTTTGCCCGCCACAAGATGAATCTGGTTCATCTTCATTTGACGGACGATCAGGGGTGGCGCGTGGAAATCCGGAGATATCCGAATCTGACAGCGGTCGGCTCCATCCGGCGCCGCACCGTGATCGGGCAGGAGTCCGCGCGTCCGAAACGCTACGATGAAACTCCTTATGGAGGCTTTTTCACGCAGGCGGATATCCGGAAAATCGTAGCCTTTGCCGCCCGCAGGCACATGACGATCGTTCCTGAAATCGACATGCCGGGCCACATGGCCGCGGCAATCTGCGCGTATCCGGAGCTCGGCAATTATCCGGAAAACAAGGTCGAAGTGCGCGACTGCTGGGGAATCAGCTACCAGATTCTCAGTCCGCGGAGATCCACGATCGAATTCATGCAGAATGTTCTGGAAGAGATCCTGGAGCTTTTCCCCTCGCGCTTCATCCACGTCGGCGGGGACGAGGCGCGAAAAGACGAATGGCAGATCTGTCATGAGGCGCAGCGCATCATGGCGGAACAGGGACTGCGGAACGAGCAGGAACTTCAGAGTTATTTCATCGGGGAGATGGGACGCTTTCTCCGTTCCCGCGGACGCCGCATGATCGGCTGGGACGAGATCCTGGAAGGCGGTCTGGCCGAGGGCGCGGCCGTTATGAGCTGGCACGGGGAGGCCGGAGCCGTTGCCGCGGCCGGTCTCGGGCACGATGCGGTCATGGCATCCAAGGAGTTCGTCTACTTCGACTATTTTCAGGCGGATCCCGCGCATGAACCGCTCGGAATCGGCGGCGATCTTCCCGCGGAAAAGGTCTATCGTTTTCATCCGCTCCCGAAGGGGCTTTCCGAAGAGGAAAAGACGCATATTCTCGGCGGACAGGCTCAGCTGTGGTCGGAATATATTCCGAATCTCAGCCATCTGGAATACATGGCGTTTCCACGGGCCTGCGCTCTGGCGGAAAAACTCTGGAGTCCGGAGGAGGGCGCCGATTTCGTGGATTTCAAGCGCCGTCTGGACTGCCACCGTGCAAGACTTGCCGTCATGAAGGTTCATGCGCATCCGCTTCCGTGATCCGGGGGAGGGGACGGTTGTCTCGTGCGCCGCTCCGGCAGAAGAGTCCGCATTTGGAAAAATCGGAAATGATTGCCCGAAATTTCCGATCCGGGTTTGAATATTCCGGAAAGGAATGTATCTTTTAAGGATACTAACAAGGAAGGAATTTTCATGCTGACTTATTTTACCTCGCTGATTGTCGCCGGGATCGTATTCTGTGCGACGCATTTCGGATTGTCTGTTTCGACCACGGGAGGAATCCTCTGGGCGCTTGTGGCGCTGTTCGCCTGTCAGATTGCCATTTCCCTGCTGATGCGCCGGGCGGTGGGGAAGGTGCAGATGAAGATTCAGGAGATCATGCTGGATGTGCAGAAGCGTCTGGAGGCGAAGCAGCAGCATTTTGTCCGGCATCCGCTGGGCAGCCCGAAAATGATGATGCAGCAGCTGGAGCGGGAGCAGGCGGCGGGATTGGAACGGGCTCTTCAGGCCTGCGATCTTTATAAGCCGTATTATCTCTGGAATCCGTTTCTTTCCGGACAGGTCAACTCGATGAAAATGGCGTTCAATTATCAGCTGAAACGCTTTGACGAAGTGGATGCCCTGCTGCCGAAATGCGTGTTTTTTGATCCGCAGACCGTGGCCATGAAAATGGTGCGCATGTATCGGAAAAACGATCCGGGACTGGAGAAATTCTTCCGGAAGAAGGGGGCGCGGCTGCGCAAGGACGCCTGTGTGCTTCCCGTCTGCCTTTATGCCTGGATCCTGCTGAAGCAGGGACGGAACGAGGAGGCGCTGAAGGTGCTGGTCGATGCCAAAAAGAAAACCTCCGATGAAACGCTGATCCGGAACTGGGAGGCGCTTGCGAACGGTCGGCCGAAACAGTTCAGCAATGCCGGCCTTGGCGACATGTGGTACGCGCTCGGACTGGAGGAGCCGAAAATGCCCCGGGTTCAGCAGCAGTATCGCTTCCGCTGATTTTTCCTCTTTTTTTTCTGCAATGGAGCGGCTCGCAGGAGCCGCTTTTTTATCGGGATTTCCTGTCGAAAAACCGTCAACATAAAAAAGGGTATTGCTACGATGCTGCAAGAGATTATGTCGGAAAAGGAACTGGCGGAACTGTTCCGTCGGAAATCGTTCTCTCCGCGCTTCCCGGAGGCTTCGGACCGCGCCGCGTGGGCCGAAGGGAATCATCCATACCGCCGGAAGCGGTTTCCCCTCTATCTTCGGAATGCGGAACTGTGGGCGGAGCGGCCTTATGCGGAAATCTATCCCCCGCTGAAGGGCGAGGATTACTTTGCGTTTGTCCGGAACGGGAACCGGAGTGTTTTTGAATCGTATTATTTTGGTCGGCGGACCCATCTGACCTTGTTCTGCATGGCGGAAGCCGTTGAGTACCGGAAACGGTATCTTCCGCTGGTGATCGAAGGCGTCTGGCAGCTGATGAACGAGCTGGTCTGGTACCTTCCCGCGCACGGACATTACCGGGAAGGGGATCCGATGCCGCGATTCGATCAGCCCCGCACCGATCTGTTCTGTGCGGAAACGGGATCGACTCTGGCATGCGTTGTCCAGCTTCTGGGGCGGGAGATCGGAGAGGAGTCGAAGGAGCTGCTGACCTGGGTGAAGGAGCTCTGTGTGGAACGCGTGATTGCGCCCGTGGAGGACGATACCGTGCCGCAATGGTGGCTGGGCGGCATCAACAACTGGAGTCCGTGGTGTGCGTCGAACGTGGCCATGACGGCGTTCACCTTTCTGCGGGATCAGCCGGAGCGTCTTGCCCGGATGATCTGGAAGCTGATCGGCGTCTGCGAGCGTTTTTACGACCGCTATGCGCCGGACGGCGGTTGCGACGAAGGGCCCGGCTATTTCATGGTCGCCGGACTGCGGCTCATGATGTTCCTGGATCTTCTCAACGCCTGCACGGACAACGCCTATGCGCGGATCTATTCCGAGCCCAAGTTCCGGAATATCGGCGATTACATTGCGAAAGTGCATCTGACCGGTCCCTGGTTCGCCAGCATGGCGGATTCCATTGCCAAATTCGACCGGATCGACGCCGGGCTTCTGAACCGTTTTGCGGAACTTTCAGGCAGTTCGCGTCTGAAGGCGTTTGTCCTGAATGCCGCGTACGGATTCGATTCGAGTGAGAAGGCGGAGGTGTCGGATGGCACGGGAGGAAGCGGAGAGTTCCCGCATCTGATTCTTCAAAATGAATTGTCGCAGCTTTTCTGGTATCCGCGGGATCTGACCCGTACCCAGCCGCCGTCGGAACGGTTGACCGTGCTGCCGGATCTTCAGTTTTTCCGTTTCCGGCAGAATCCGGGGGATGACCGGGACGGAACCGTGCTCTGCATGAAGGGCGGTCACAACGGGGAAAACCACAATCACAACGATGTCGGGCAGTTTGAGGTCTTCCGGAATGGATCTCCTGTTGCAATCGACTGCGGATCAACGGATTATACCAGATTTACTTTTTCGGACCGCCGTTATGAGAACCGCTTTCTGAATTCCTCCGGGCACAATGTTCCCGCCTTCAACGGCGTGCTTCAGGAGGCCGGGGAGGAGTATGGAGCCAGGATTCTTTCCGACACGGATGAGGTGATGATTGATATTTCCGGGGCGTATCCGGCTTCGGCGGGCATCACATCCTGCGTGCGCCGCGCGGCGCTTTCGCCCGATGGAACGGCGCTGATCGAGGATTCCGCAACCGGTTCCGGGGAAATCTCCGTTTTGATTCCGCTGTACTGCTGCGAGAAGCCCGTTCCCGTGGCGGAAGGAATCCGGATCGGCGGGATGGTGCTTCATCCGACCGGACTGGAGGCGGGGGAGATCGAGGAAATTCCGCTTTCGGACCGGCGGATGAGGATATCCTGGGGCGGAACGCTCTGGTGCATCCCCCTGAAGGGCTCGTTCCGGGACAGGGGCTGCTGGAAACTCGAATTCGTTCCGGCGGAATGACGGCTCAGAAGGGGGGAAAACCGGCGGAACCGTTGCGGGAACGTTCCGCCGGGGAGTTGCAAAAAATGATTTCTTTTCTGAAATCGGGCTGGAAAACGCGCCGTTTTGCGCTATAATAAGGAACGACGCTAATCATTGTTTTCTGGAGGCCGACATTGAAAAAAAAGACTCTTCCGTTATTGCTGTTTCTCTTTTCGATTGCATTTCTGTCCGGATGCTTCGGGGAGAAACTTTCGTTAAGCGAACTGATGAACCGGGGCGTTTCTTCCGCGGTCGGAGGGGACTGGAAAGCCGCGCTGGAATATGCGGAACGAGCCGTGAAGGTCTCCCCGGATGATGTGAACGCATTGATCCTGCTGGCGCTTGCGAAGGAGAATACCGGCGATGCCGACGGCGCCCTTGATACCATCACGCGCGCAACCGCGGTGGAGGAGAACAATTATTTCGCCCAGTATACCCGCGGACGGCTTCTCTATGAAAAAAAGCATTTTGATTCCTGCATTGCGCCTCTGCGGACGGCGCTGAAACTGCGTCCGGGAGCGACGGATCCGCTGATTCTTCTGGCGCAGTCCTCGGTGAATCTGAAGGACACGCGCAGTGCGAAGTCCTACTACTCGCTTCTGGCACGGAACCGGAACTATGCGAGGAATCCCGCGGTCTGGAGCGAGCTGGGCATGACGTTTATTGCGGAATCGGATCCGCAGCGGGCCGCGCAGTATCTGGTTTATGCGTATCGTCTTCAGCCGGACAATCCGAAACTGCTGCTGAATCTCGGGGTCTATTACGATGTCTACCGCCGGAATCGGGCGGAGGCCGTCAAATATTACACGCGCTTTCTGAACATTTCGAAACAGAATTCCGCCATGGCGCAGAAGAGGGGCGAGGTCGAAAAGAGACTTCAGGCTCTCCGCTGACGCGAATGAGGGCGCGGAGTTGTCATCATGGGTCGGATTCCTCAGGAGGTGATCGACCAGGTCCGCATTCAGGCGGACATTGTCGATGTGATCCAGTCTTATATTCCTCTGAAGAAAATGGGGCGCGACTTCAAGGCTTGCTGTCCCTTTCACAATGAGAAGACTCCATCGTTTGTCGTGAATCAGCAGAGACAGTGGTTCCACTGTTTCGGCTGCGGCAAGCATGGAAATGTCATTACGTTTGTGATGGAACGGGAAAATGTGGATTTCCCGAATGCGATCCATATTCTGGCGCGGAAATATCATATTTTTGTTCCGGAGGAGACGACGTATCCCGCCCGCCGCACGGAGCGGGGAGACGGATCCGCCGCGACCGGCGCAGCAGCGCAGGTCCGGGGAAATTTCAAGGAACGCCTTTACATGCTTCACGAAAAGGCGCAGGCGTGGTATGCCAGACGTCTGAAGGAATCGCCCGACTCCCCGGTCGCAACCTATCTCAAAACGAGGGAACTGCCGGAGGAGATCGTCCGGCGCTTCGGCATCGGCGCATCCGTGGATCAATGGGATGCGTTGATGAAATATGCTCTCCATGAAGGTTTTACGATGGAGGAACTGGTCGATTCCGGTCTGGTGGTGAGGACCGATGATCATCCCCCGAAGACCTTTGACCGTTTCCGCAACCGCCTCATGTTTCCGATCTGGAACGAACAGGGACGGGTCGTCGGATTCAGTGCAAGAACCATTGAAAAGGATTTCAAGGGGGCGAAGTACATCAACAGTCCGGAAACGCCGGTCTTCAAGAAAGGACGCATTCTGTATGCGCTGCATCTGGCGCGTCAGGAGATGGGAAAAACGGGATTCGCCGTTCTCTGCGAAGGACAGCTGGATACCATTGCGCTCCATCGGGCCGGGATCACCAATGCCGTGGCGCCGCAGGGAACGGCATTCACCGAGGAGCAGGCGATCATTCTGAAGCGTTATGCGGACTGTCTCTATCTGGCATTTGACTGCGACGGAGCCGGGACAAAAGCCGTTTTCCGCGCCGCGGAGCTGGCGCTTCCGCACGGGTTCTCGCTGAAGGTGGTGCGCTTTCCCGGAGGAAAGGATCCCGATGAACTGCTGCGTCACTCCGGAGCGGAGGCGGTGGCAAAGGCCGTCGGGGATGCCAGGGATTTCTTCGAATTCGCATTGGATTTCCTGAACACGCAGCATGGCGCCGATCCCGCGGGGAGGGCGGCAACGGCGGATGAGATGCTCGGATTCATCATGCACCTGGACAGCGATGCGGCAAAAGCCGCATATGTCTCATGGCTGGCTTCGGAAATGCGGCTGGATCCCTCTTCGCTTCAGCATCAGCTTTCACGCATGATTACCCGCCGGAATCGGGAAGGGTTCCGACGGATCGCTCCGGAAGAGCAGATTCAGAAACCGAAACCGGAAAAACTGCCTCCGGAGGAGGAGCTCTACCGGAAGGCTCTCCGAAAACTGCTGGAGTGCATTCTCGCCGATGAAGTCGCCGCGGAAGTCGCCGCGGGGAAGGTCCGGAGGGAAATGCTCGACAACTCCGAACTTTCCCAGGCCATCGATGACGTCATTGAATCCAAAATGCTCGGCGAGTGGAGCGACGCGCCCGCTCGAATCCTGGACCGTTTCGCGGAAAAGGAGCTCGACGCCGATCTCTCCGCTCTTCTGATGAAGGAACCGCCGGAGGAGCCGCCTTCCAAAAAAATCATCGGGAAAACCATGAAGGATTGTCTCAAAGTGATTACCGTTCATCATCTGAACCGGCAAATCGCGGAAAAAATGGAGCTGTTCCGCTCGCTTCCTGCCGGGGATCCGCGGCGCGCGGAAGTAACGCAGGAACTGCTTGCTCTGACCCGCGAGCGTGCCATGACCTTCACCTCCCGGAATCCGCTGGGACCGGAACCGGTCCGAAAAGAACCCGAGGACGATCTGGAATTCTGACGGGACTCTCCCCCGTCCGCGGTCAGAGCGCATCCCGCAGGGAGAGAACGCGGAAGTCGTTGTCCTTCAGATGGGTCATGTATTCCCGGAAACGGGCGAAATCGGTATGTACCCAGGGGTGCACGCGGTCGGGAACCCCGTGGAAGACCAGAATGATGGCATCCTCCTCCGTGGCCTGCGCAACGGCATTCCGGAAAAGTCCGGGATCCTCCCCCTGAATCGGCCAGGCGGGCAGACGCATAACATCCTCTTTCCCCGGCCGAAACGGCCGCAGTTCCGTGGTTCTAGCCGCGAGGAATCCCTTCTGCCGGAGAATTCCGACGGCATTTTCCGCAAACGGGCCCCCGGGATAGGCGAAGGAGACCGGTTTGGGGATTCCCGCATCGGTCAGAAAATCATCCAGACGCTGGATCTCTTCGGCGATCTGCTCCGGTCCGAGCTTCCGCAGATCCGGATGGTTCCAGGTGTGATTGCCGATTTCAAACCCCATCCGGGCAATCTGCGCAATCTGGGATGCGGTCAGCAGCTCCCGAGAGTGCGCGGCTCGCCAGTCGTCGTTGAATCGGCAGATGAAGAAGGTCGCTCCGAAGCCGAGCTCTTTCAGCAGCGGCGCAACGTTCTCCAGATGGCTGATGACCGCATCGTCAAATGTGAGTACCACCGTTTTTTTCTTCATGTTCAGGAGAGTCTCCCTTTGAAATCCTGATACCCGAATTCGCAGAGGGTTGTCAGGCGTCCGGTCTCCGGCTCCCAGGTCGCGATGGAGGGCAGCGGAAGACCATTGAAGGTGTTGGTTTTGACCATGGTGTAATGTGCCATGTCCGTAAAGACGATTCGGTCTCCGGGGCGGAGCGGCTCATCGAACGAATAGTCCCCGATGACGTCGCCCGCAAGACAGGAGGCCCCCGCAAGACGGTACGAAAACGGCTTTTCACCGGGAGTCCCCGCTCCGATGACATTCGGCCGATAGGGCATTTCCAGCACATCCGGCATATGTGCCGCCGCGGAGGTGTCCAGAATGGCGATCTCCATTCCGTTGCGGACAACATCCAGCACGGTCCCGACCAGAAACCCGGTATTCAGCGCCACCGCTTCCCCCGGTTCCAGATAGACATCAACCGGATATCTCTTCCGGAAATCCGTAATGAGACGGCAGAGAAGCTCCCTATCATAATCCGGACGAGTAATGTGGTGCCCGCCGCCGAAATTGATCCATTTCATCCGGGGAATCAGATCTCCGAATTTCGATTCGAACGCATTCAGCGTCCGTGCCAGCGAATCGGAATTCTTCTCGCAAAGCGTGTGGAAATGCAGACCGGAGACCCCGGAGAGATCCTCTCCTTCGAAGTCGCACCGTCGGATTCCCAGTCGCGATCCCGGCGCGCAGGGATCGTAAATGGGCACATCCGCCTCGGAGTGTTCCGGATTCACACGCAGACCGAATTCCACCCGGCCTGCCGCCGCTTCCCGGAGCGCCTGAAAGCGCTTCCACTGCGAAAACGAGTTGAAGACAATATGGTCGCAGACGGCAAGAAGTTCCCGCAGATCCTGTTCCGAATACGCCGCGGCAAAGGCATGCACCTCGCCGGGGAAAAACTCCCGTCCGAGACGCGCCTCGTTCGGCGAACTGGCGCAGGTGCCTTTCAGCACCGTCGCCAGCAGCGGATAGATGCCGAACATCGAAAACGCTTTCTGCGCCAGCAGAATTCTGGCGCCGGAGCGCTTCTGAACGTCGTCGAGAATCGCCAGATTTCTCCGGATTAATCCGAGATCGACGACGAAACAGGGCGTCTTGATCTGATTCAGCGGAAACATCGGCATCAGAAGAACGTTTCCTTCCACGGAAGACCGTGGAGATTCAGTTTCTGCATAAACGGTTCCGGATCAAAATCTTCCATATTGAAGACTCCTTTCCCGCTCCAGGTGCCGTTGGCGACCAGCATTCCGCCGATCATCGCCGGCACGCCGGTGGTGTAGGAGATCGCCTGCGATTCCACCTCGCGATAGGCGGCCTCATGGTCGCAGATGTTGTAGATGTAGTAGTGAACCGGTTTTCCGTCCTTGGTTCCCTTGATGACGCATCCGATGCACGTCTTGCCCTTCGTGAGCGGGCCCAGACTGGCGGGATCGGGCAGAAGCGCCTTGAGGAACTGAAGCGGAACAATCTCCTGGCCGTTGTAGAGGACGGGGTCGATCCGGGTCATGCCGACATTCTGAAGCACTTCAAGATACTTCAGGTAGTTGTCCGAGAAGGTCATCCAGAACCGGGCCTGCTTGAGCCCGATGTCCCGGAAGTTCTTGGTCAGGGATTCCAGCTCCTCGTGGTACATGAGATAGATTTTCTTCGGTCCGATGCCGTCGGGAAAATCATAGACCTTGCTGACGGAAAGCGGATCGGTTTCAATCCATTTTCCGTTTTCCCAGTAACGGCCCTTCGCGGTGACCTCGCGGATGTTGATTTCCGGGTTGAAGTTGGTGGCAAACGGCTGGCCGTGATCCCCGGCGTTGGCGTCGATGATGTCGATGGTCTCGATGGTGTCGAAATGCTTTTTCCGCGCCCAGGCGCAGAAGACATTGGTGACCCCCGGATCAAAGCCGCTGCCAAGCAGCGCCATGATGCCGCGCTCCTTGAAGCGATCCTGATACGCCCACTGCCATTTGTATTCAAAATGGGCGACATCCGGCGGCTCGTAGTTGGCGGTGTCCACGTAGTTCACTCCCGCTTCGAGACAGGCGTCCATGATGTGCAGATCCTGATAGGGAAGGGCGACATTGATGACCACATCGGGCCGGTAGCTATTCAACAGTTCAACCAGCTGCGGAACATCATCGGCATTGACCTGCGCCGTCTGAATCTGGCGTTTTTCAATGCGTTTGATCTGTTCGGCGATCTTGTTGCAGCGGGAAAGGGTCCGGCTCGCAAGACACACTTCGGAAAAGGTCTCGGGAACCTGCGCACACTTGTGCGCAACCACTTGACCGACGCCGCCGGCGCCGATGATAAGAACTTTTTTCGGCATTTTCGTTCTCCTGGTTAACGTTCAAAATAGGTATAGCCGCGAAGACCGTCTTCATACGCGGCCATGATGGTTCTGCGCTCCGCCGGAGTGATCCGGTTCTCCCGGACAGCCTGTTCCGCCTTGGCACGGAAACTGTCCGTCAGGGTTTTCGGATTGAATTCCACATAGGAGAGAACATCCGCAACGGAATCGCCTTCAATCTCCTTGACGATCTCAAAACGGCCGTCCTCCCGCGAAATGTTCACGCTGACAATGTTCGTGTCCCCCAGCAGATTGTGAAGGTCGCCCAGCGTCTCCTGGTAGGCCCCGACCAAAAAGGCCGCAAGATAATATTCCTCATCCTCCTTGAGCTCGTGAAGGGGAAGCGTGTGACGCTCGTCGTGAAGATCAATAAACTTGTCGATCTTTCCGTCGCAGTCGCAGGTGATGTCCGAGAGAATTCCCTGCCGGTTCGGCATCTCCTTCAGACGGTGGATCGGCATGATCGGGAACATCTGGTCGATCGCCCAGCTGTCCGGCAGGGACTGGAACACGCTGATGTTTGCATAATAGATGTCCGCCATGGCGGCGTCAAGACCTTCAAATTCATCGGGCACATATTTCATCTTCTTGACCTCCCGGTGAACCGCCGCCATGATGTTCCAGAAGGCGCTTTCGGCCGTGGCGCGTTCGCGGAAGGGAATGCGCCCGTTCTTGAAGAAAATGCGGATCTCGTCGCGGTAATAGATCGCGTCGTGGAAGCACTCCTGAATGTTTTTGGGCGTGATGTTGTTCAGAATCGCCACGATGTCCTTGGTGTGTTCGCAGGCGTCCTCCTTGAGCGGGGGAATCTTGGCGGACTCGAATTTCGTGGCATCCAGAATGTTGAACAGAAGAACGGAATAATAGGCAACGGTTGCCCGGCCGGATTCCGTGATAATGGTCGGGTGTTCGATATTTTTCGAGGTCAGAATCTCGGATACGGTCTCCACCACGTCCACGCAGTATTCATCCAGGGAGTAGTTGCGGCTGAGATTGAAGTTCGTATGGGAGCCGTCGTAATCGACGGCCAGTCCGCCGCCGAGGTCGATGTATCCCATCGGTGCCCCTTCCTCGACGAGTCCGCAGTAAATGCGGGCCGCTTCGATGATTCCGTCGCGGATGTCCCGGATGTTCGGAATCTGGGAGCCGATATGGTAATGCAGAAGTTTCAGACAGTCGAGCATTCCAGCCGCGCGCAGGGTGTCCACCGCGTCGATCAGTTCCGCCGTGTTGAGTCCGAAGACACTCCGGTCCCCGCCGGATTCGGTCCACTGTCCGCCGGCGCGCGTGGAAAGTTTCATTCGCAGTCCGATGTTCGGCTGAATTCCAAGCTGCCGGCTCCGTTCAATGATGGATTTCACTTCCCCCGGCATCTCCGCAACCAGAAAACAGTTGATGCCGAGTTTCGTGGCATAAAGGGCAAGGTCGATGAATTCGTCATCTTTGTATCCGTTGCAGATCAGGCAGGATTCCGGATCGCGCAGACAGGCAATCGCGGCCAGAAGCTCCGGTTTGCTGCCCGCTTCGAGCCCGTGATGATGCTCCCTCCCGAACTTTGTGATCTCCTCGATCACCTGCTGCTGCTGATTGACTTTGATCGGATAGACGCCTTTGTAGACGCCTTTATATCCGGTCTGTTTGATGGCTTTTGCAAAACTCTTGTGCAGCAGCTGGATCTGGGAGTCGAGGATGTTTCCGATGCGGAGCAGAACCGGCATATCCATTCCGCGTTCCTTCACGCCTTTGACGATGTCCATCAGACTGACGGCCGGCGATCCCGGTTCCCGGAACGGCGTCACACAGACTTCCCCGTTCTGGTTGATGGTGAAATATCCCGCACCCCAGTCATGGATTCCATAAAGATCGACCGAATCCCTGACGGACCATCTCTCCAGTGTTTCTCTCCGTATGTTCAATTCGAAAACCTCCTGTCTTGAAGTCTGATAATATACAGAGAAAACGGATGTTTTTCAATCGGTTTTCTCCGATTTCATCAAATATGAACCGGATGCTTGCACAGAAGAAAAAAAGGAATCCCGGATCTCCGTGTGAATGGACGCGGAAAATCCGGGATGTTCCGTCTTACAGCAGTTCCAGTTTCAGAACGGCCGGCAGTGTCAGTTTGCCGGGACGGATCCGGATTCTCAGTTCATCCGGCGCAAGAAGCTCCTCGCCCCACCAGGTGATCTGCGAAACCTCGGAGGCATCCTCAAGAAGAGTGATTTTTTTCACTTTTCCCCGCAGCTGCGGCAGAATGATGTCCCCCATCGGCTGGAAGGGAATGTGAAGATAGAACGTCTTCTCCCCTTTCGCCGTATAGTGCATGCCGGAAGGCGGTTGAAACGGCGCTTCTCCTGCGCCCGTCACGGATTCGCCGTTGCGGGAGAACCAATCCGCGATTCCCCGCAGCAACGTTTGCCCCTCTTCGGGAATGCGGCCGCGCGAGTCCGGACCGATGTTGAACAGCAGATTCCCGTTCTTGGAAACGCATTGCGTGAGAGCGGTCATGACGGTGGAAACCTCTTTGAAATCGTGATCGTCCTGCGCGTATCCCCAGTGATTGTTCATGGTCATGCAGGTTTCCCATGGAACGGGAGAACCGTTCCGTTTCAGAGGACGGTTCGGAACGGAAATTTCCGGTGTCAGATAATCGCCTGCGAAGGAACTTTTGTCAAAGGAGAGACGGTCGTTTACAAGAATCTCCGGCTGAAGACGGTACACCATCTCAAGCAGATGTTCCGGATCCCACTCCTCCGAGGTCTTGTACCGGGATGTGTAATCGAAAAAGAGCAGATCGATTTTCCCGTAATCGCTCATCAGCTGTTCCACCTGGGAATAGAGATATTTCTGATAGATTCTGCGATCGCGTTCCGGCCACTGCGTCTTTCCGTGCTTGCCGAGCGGATGCTCCGGATCCGGGATGAAGTGCGGATGGCGCCAGTCCACCAGACTGTGATAAAATCCGATCCGGATTCCCCTTTCGCGGAAGGCCTCCACCAGTTCCCGGGTAATGTCTCGTCCGTAAGGGGTCCGGGTGATTTTATAGTCGGTATAGCGGCTGTCGAACATGCAGAATCCGTCGTGATGCTTGGTGGTGAAGACCACATATTTCATTCCGGCGTCCTTGGCCAGATCCGCCCAGCTGCCCGGATCGAAATCCACGGGATTGAATTGTGCCGCAAAGCGTTCATAGTCCGCCATGTTCAAATCCTTCTGGTAGATGATCCACTCTCCCTCGGCGGGAATGGAGTAGATCCCCCAGTGAATGAACATGCCGAATCGCGCGTTGGTAAACCATTCCGTTCGATGTTTCATTTACGCAGCTCCTTATGGCTGAATGAGATGCCATTGAGAAGGACAATGGAACGTCCCGCCGGGGAAAACTCCGGTTGAAGAGATTTCCGGTTCGCTCCAGCTTCTGTTGGCGTTGTATCGGCAGATTGCGAAACGTGTGCCCGCGATTTTTCCGGGAGTCAGGGCGATGCCCTCGAACGGAATCACGAGTTCCCCGCACCAGAGATTGCGTTCCGGAAATTTCCGGGCTTGTGCTTTGAGTCCGATTTCGCAGATCTCCTGTTCAAAAGGAATCGTGCGGAACCGTTCGATCGGCGGAAGATGCAGTTGAAGCGTGATGCCTTCCGGAGTGACGTGACATTCATAGTAATCATCACAGCCGGACGGCTGGACAAAACATTCGAGCACGTCGCCGGTCGTCCATGTTTTTGTATTGTTTTCCGTTGCGGAGTTTCCGATATCGGAGTCCTCGAATGCCGCATAGACATGGAGAGCTTCCGGTTCCACGAGGAGTGTCCCGACTCCGCGTTCCCTTGGAATGCCTCCACCTTTGAATGCGCGCAGAGAAAGGAGATCCCCCGGTTTGCAGGTGCTGGAGGCAATGTTGTGCTGTCTGGAATCCAGCAGATCGATCAGTTTTTCCCACATGATTGTTTCCCCGAAATAAAAGTGTTTCGGATAAGATAGCGCACGACTCGGAAAAACAAAGTCCCATTGTAAAATTTTCACATTTCTTTTTCCGGAAAATGTGTTTCTCCGGCGGGAGAGCGTTCCTTTTTCAACCGCCGGCAATTCCACAATGAGAAAATCTCATGGAGGATTGTTGCAAAAGATCGGAAACGACTGTACATTGCAGAAGAATATTCCGTTGCGGAACGAGGAAAAATCTGAAGGTACGATTGGGAGAATGAACGATGGAACTTCCTCTTTTTGAATCATTTGAAATCGGTACGATTGTGACACGAAACCGCTTTGTCCGCTCCGCGACCCATGAGGGACTGGCGGATCCGGCGGGTTTTTACACGCCGGAACTCGTCCGGACCTATGCGGAACTGGCGGAAAATGAGGTCGGGCTGATTATCACGGGACACACATTCGTCTCCGAAGAGGGGAGGGCGTCCAGGTTTCAGGCCTCCGCGGCAGGCGACGGCGTTGTCGAATTGTGGAAAATTGCAACGGAACAGGTCCATCGCCGCGGCGGTTCCATCGTTCTCCAGCTGGCGCATGCGGGAGGCTGCGCCGGGGATCCGGAACAGGCGGTCGGGCCGTCGGAATTCCGTTCGTCGCCCAAGAAAAATCCCTGTCGGAGCGCATCCCGCGGGGAGATTCAGAAAATCGTGGAAGCCTTCGCCTCGGCCGCCCGGCGCGCCCGGCAGGGCGGATTCGACGGCGTACAGATTCATGCCGCTCACGGATACCTCATCAGTGAGTTCCTCTCCCCGTTCTACAACCGGCGGACCGATGAATACGGCGGCTCGCCGGAAAACCGGATGCGTCTGCTCCGGGAGGTCTATCTGGCGGTGCGGAACGCGGTCGGAAGAGACTTCCCCGTCCTGATGAAGATCAATTCCGAAGATTTTGTCGAGGGCGGTTTTTCCGTGAAGGAGTGTGCGGAGGTTTGTCTGACGCTGGAGCGCCTCGGGTTGAACGCCGTGGAACTTTCCGGCGGAATTCCGGAGGCGGGACCGCGGCGTTCTCCCGTCCGTCTTCCGGAAAAGAACGGCGCGGAGGAAACGGTCTATTATGAGTCGGCCGCCTCTCAGTTGAAGTCCAAGCTGCATCTGCCGCTTCTGCTGGTCGGGGGCGTGCGGTCGATCGGTACGGCGGAACGGCTGGTGGGTTCTTCCCTCTGCGACATGGTCTCTCTCAGCCGTCCCCTGATCCGGGAGCCCGGTCTGCTCCGCCGATGGCATTATGAGGATGATTTCCCGGCAAAATGCGTCACCTGCAACGCCTGTTTCCGGCCGATCCTGACGGGACGCGGCTTCTACTGTCCCCGGGAACGAAGCTCGGATTGCTCAAAATAGATCCGGAGTGTGCGGAAAGCGTTCGATGCCGTCCGAATGCTCCCGGATCCAGAACATCAGAATTTGAACGATCCGCTCGATCTGCGGCTCGGAAAGCGGCACTCCCTGCGGAATCCCGTGCCACTTGGCAAGACAGCCCCGGCAGCAGGTCCCCGTGGCATGCTGGGCGACAAAACAGGGATGTCCGCGCATCGGCGTCTGCTTCCCGTCGTTGGAAGGATGGGCCGGTGCCAGACGTCTGCGGATCAGCTCCGCGCATTGGAGTTCCACAACAGGAAACCCCCGTTCCGCCAGATACCGCAGCTCGGTCTCCTTCAGTCGGAACCGGGTGCGGAACCGGGAGCGACCCAGTCTTTCTTTGAGAGTCAGCCATTCCGTTTGAGTCATGGAAGATCCTTTCTTCAGAAGCCGGGACTCCGCACTCGGGCGGTTCCCCGGAAAAGAAAAAGGCTGACGCTTTTGACACGTCAGCCTTGAAAATCAGAACAGATTGCTGATTATTTGCCTTTGCGTTCGAACAGGGAACGAATCTTCTTGCCGGTGGTTTCGGCAATGTGTTCTCCGAGAGCGGCGCGTTTGGCCTTGAGTTCTTCGCCTTTTCCTTCGCGGATCATCTTCAGGAAGGACTTGGCAAATTCGCCGGACTCAATGCGTTTCAGAGACTCTTTCATTCTCTCCTTGACATCCGGAGTGATGATCTTGGGTCCGTTGTAGTATTCGCCGTATTCCGCGGTGTTGGAGATGACCGAGTTCATCTTCTGGATGCCGCCCTCGTAGATGAGGTCGACGATGAGCTTGAGCTCGTGGATGCACTCGAAGTAGGCCATTTCCGGCGGATATCCGGCTTCGACCAGGGTTTCGAATCCGTATTTCATCAGATCGACGCAGCCGCCGCAGAGGACGTTCTGTTCGCCGAAGAGGTCTTCATAGGTTTCCTGTTCGAAGGTGCATTCGAGAACGCCGGCGCGGGTGAAGCCCATGGCTTTCGCCATCGCCATCGCGGTTTTGAAGGCATTTCCGGACGCATTCTGCTTGACAGCGACAAGACCCGGAACGCCGAATCCGGCGAGGAACGCCTTGCGCTCTTCCGTCGCGGGGCTCTTCGGAGCAACCATGATGACGTCGACTCCGGCCGGAGGAACAATTTCGCCGAACACGATGTTGAATCCGTGCGAGCAGCTGAGCGTCTTGCCGGGTTTCATGTGCTTGGCGATGTGCTCCTTGTAGACGGGGCCATGGAATTCATCGGGCAGAAGAATGTGAATGATATCGGCCTTTTCCGCGGCGTCGTCGAAAGACAGAACCTGGAAGCCGTCCGCGACGGCTCTCTCGGCGGAGGGACCGGGACGAGATCCGATGATGACGTTGACTCCGGAATCCCTCATGCAGAGAGCCTGGGCGGAACCCTGGCTGCCGTAACCGATCACAGCTACTGTTTTGCCGTTCAGAACGGACGCATCCGCGTCACTGTCGTGCATGATTTTAACCATTTTACCATTTCTCCTTTTCTAAAAGTGGTTTTTTTCTGTCTATAAAAAGTAGCATTCTATTTTGTTTTTTCAACTTCTTTTGAGCAGATTCTTGCCATGATGACGCTCTGATCCTCTGAAATCCGTCCGGGAAACAGGGTTCCGGGGATTCCTCCGAGAAGTCTTCCGATCAGCGGCATGTTCACTTTTGCCAGATAGGTTTTCCCGTCCTTTTTCCGGTAGACCGCCAGAGAACAGGGAAGGGCGCTGGCAATTTTGCGCGACGGTTCCGCTTCCAGCATTTCCCTGGCATAATCGCCGTTGCAGAGCTTGAAGACCGCCAGCGGATGACCGTCGAGTGTTTTCGGAAGCTGACACTGCTCCCGAGTCACGGTCCATCCGTCTACGGAGGTCACGGCGGAAGGAACCC
The DNA here is from genome assembly GCA_944390735.1 of uncultured Victivallales bacterium. Lineage (GTDB taxonomy): Bacteria > Verrucomicrobiota > Lentisphaeria > Victivallales > UBA1829 > UBA1829. The sequence continues at coordinate 17,517 of CALXRL010000080.1, forward strand.
GGTTCACGATCCGTTCAAAATCCGCCGGCGCCTGCATCTCCAGAATCAGATGCGACCGGAGATACAGAATTCCTCCGAGAAACGTCAGCGCGACACCCCAGAGGAGTCCGGCGCAGAAGAACAGGATCTGTTTCCGATCGTACCGCACAGGGATCGTTCCTTCCGAAAGATGAGGATTAAAGATTCTGCTTGACGTATTCGACGGCGTTGTCGAAGATGACTTTTCCCTCGCCCCACTGCGGAAGTCTGCCCTGAAGCTTCTGAGTCTGCCAGTCCGGCGCATTGAACGGCGATAGGAAGGCTTCCGGATGAGGCATCAGTCCGAAAACGCGTCCGGTCGGATCGCAGATTCCCGCGATGTCGTGGATGGAACCATTCGGATTGTCGGGGAAGCCGGCCGGTTTGTTTCCGTCCTTGTCGGCATAGCGGAGCGCAACCAGATTTTCCTGTTCGATTTTGTCGATGATTTCCGGGGAGGCGATGAATTTTCCCTCTCCGTGGCGGATCGGCATGCGGATCTTGTCGATGCCCCGGGTAAAGACGCATCGGCAGTTCGGATTGGCCTTCATGGTGATCCAGTCGTCGCGGAAGAGTCCGCTGTCGTTGTGCGCGAGGGCGGCCTGCTGGGTGAATCGCTGTCCGTCCAGCGCCGGGACGAGCCCGAGACGGGTCAGCGTCTGGAATCCGTTGCAGATGCCGATGACAAGACGGCCCGAATCAATGAAGGAGCTGAGCTCTTCGTTGAGTTTGAACTTGATCTTGTTGGCAAACACGGTTCCGGACCCCAGGTGATCGCCGAAGGAAAATCCCCCGATGAACGCCAGAATGTGGTATTTCTGTATGGTTTCCTTGCCGGAAAGCAGATCGTTGATGTGAACCAGAGACGCCTCGCCGCCGGCAGAACGGAATGCCGCGGCGGTCTCTTTTTCGCAGTTTAAGCCGACCCCGGTGATGATGAGTGCTTTTGCCTGATTTGCCATGATCGTGTGAACTCCTTAAAAATGTATGGCTTAAAATTTAGTCCGGTTTTGTGAAGAAATCAACCTTCCTCCGTGAAAAATTGTCCCGATTCCTTGAGAAAAACCGCTTTCCCCGGTTGAAAAGAACGGGATTGTGTGGTATTTTGCGCGATGAGAATTGAATGGGATTTCAACAAACAGCAATGAGGTGAAAATGTTCCCCGGAAAAGTAATTTTGAGCGGAGATGAAGCCGTCGCATACGGCGCATATGCCGCATCGGTCGCATTGGGGTCCGGATATCCCGGAACGCCCTCCACGGAAATTCTGGAGACGCTGTCGCGGATCGGCGGCAGAGCGGAATGGGCTCCGAATGAAAAAGTCGCTCTGGAAGTCGGAATCGGCGTATCCTTCGCCGGAGGACGCAGCATTGTCACAATGAAACATGTCGGGGTGAACGTTGCCGCGGATCCGCTGTTCACGCTTGCCTATACCGGCGTCACGGGCGGACTCGTTCTCGTATCCGCGGACGATCCTGGGCTTGCGTCCAGTCAGAATGAGCAGGACAACCGCAACTACGCCAAGGCGGCAAAACTGCTTATGCTGGAGCCCTCCGATTCGCAGGAGGCCTATGACTTCACGGTTCTGGCGTTCGAGCTCTCCGAAAAGTTCGATATCCCGGTGCTTCTGCGCATGACGACCCGCGTCTGCCATTCGCAGGGCGTGGTGAATCTCTGGAAGGAACGGGAGAACGCCAGGGAGATCCCCTATGAAAAGAATGTCCACAAGCGCGTGATGGTTCCGGCCTTTGCAAAAGGGGCGCATGTCAAACTGGAAAACATTATGAAGGAGATCGAGGCGTTTGCGGAGACGTCCGCTCTCGAGGATGTGAAAAAAGGATCGCCGGAGCTGGGAATCATCTGTTCCGGCGTTGCCTATCAGCATGTCTGTGAAGCGGCTCCGGAAGCCTCCGTGCTGAAACTCGGACTGACCTGGCCGCTGCCGAAGAAGAAGATCGCGGCGTTTGCCGCCTCGGTGAAACGCTGCATCGTGGTGGAGGAGGGCGACCGCTTCCTGGCCGACGCCATCGCCTCCGCCGGAATTCCGGTGGAACCCAAACCGGATTCCCTGCTGTTCGGGGAACTGGATGTGACGCGCGTCCGCAAACAGATCCGTCGGGATGAGACTCCGGATCCGGCGCCGAAGGCCGGCCGGGCGCCGCAGCTCTGTCCGGGGTGTCCGCATCGGAAATCGTTTGAAACGCTGCGCGATCTCGGGTGCATTGTTTCCGGCGACATCGGATGTTATACGCTGGGAACGCTGCCGCCGTTCAGTGCGATGGATATGTGCGTCTGCATGGGGGCGAGCATCGGGGTCGGACTCGGACTGCGGCATACGCTGAAGGAGACGGATGCGCGCCGGGTGGTCAGCGTCATCGGGGACAGCACCTTCCTGCACAGCGGGCTGACCGGAATCGTGGAGATGGTTTACAACCGTCCCGCGACCGGGCATCTGGTGGTTATTCTGGACAACTCCACCACGGCCATGACGGGACTTCAGGAGAATCCGTCGACCGGACGGCATCTCAATCTGGATCCGGCGTATCCGGTCGATCTGGCGGCCGTCTGCAAGGCGCTTGGCGTGGACCATGTGGACACGGTGGACACCACGCTCGAAACCGAGCGCTTCCGCGAACTGGTGAAGGAGCGTCTCGCCTCCAACGGCGTCAATGTGATTATTGCAAAACGTCCCTGCATCCTTCAGATGAAGAAACTGGCTAAACTGGCAAAAAAGGAATCGGTGAAATGAGTGCGGAGCTCGTAAATGTGGTGTTCGCCGGAATCGGCGGACAGGGAATCATTCTCGCCAGCGACATGCTGACGGAGGCGGCGTTCAAAAGCGGATATGACGTCAAAAAAAGCGAACTGCACGGCATGAGCCAGCGCGGAGGATCCGTCAGCAGCGATGTCCGTTTCGGGACCAAAGTCTGGAGCCCGATGGTGCCGCGCGGCGAGGCGGATTATCTGGTCGTGCTTTCGGAGGATCAGGTGGAGGTCTGCGGCGACATGCTCAAACCGGGCGGCGTGCTGCTGACGCCGTCGCTTCTCGGCGATTACAATCCGGGCCGCAGTCTGAATATCGCGATGCTGGGAGCCCTGAACGCGCATCTCCGCTTTCCTGAGGAACTCTGGGTCGAACTGATCCGAGACAAGTTCAAAGGCGAGCTGGCCGATGCGAATATCGAAGCGTTCCGAAAAGGTGCCGCAGGCGTAAAATAACACGGAGGAGAGCGCGCCCCATGATGAAAAATTACAATCCGGTCAGCGCCCAGGATTACCTTCCCAGGGAGCTGCTGAAACAAATTCAGCTGCAGCGTCTTCAGAAGATCGTGGCGCACGAGTATGAACACGTTCCGGTCTACCGCGAACGAATGGATGAACGAGGAGTGAAACCGGAACACATCAAGACGCTGAAGGATATTGCGCTTCTGCCGTTCATGATGAAAAAGGATCTCCGCGACACCTATCCCTTCGGTCTCTTCGCCATGGAGATGAGCGATGTGGTGCGTCTTCACGCATCCAGCGGAACAACCGGGAAACCGATCGTGGTCGGGTACAGCAAGGAGGACATCGACGTCTGGGTCTCCTGCATGATGCGCGCGCTTGTGGCGGCGGGCGTGGGGCCCGGAGACATCATTCAGAACTCCTATGGATACGGACTTTTCACGGGAGGACTCGGTGCTCACTACGGAATCGAGAATCTCGGAGCGACCGTGGTGCCGACCTCCGGAGGCAATACGGAACGGCAGGTCATGCTGATGCGCGACTTCGGCGTCACGGGCATCACCTGCACGCCGACCTATTTTATTCATCTCTGTGAAAAGGCGCTTCAGATGGGACTGGATGTCCGCGATTTCCCGATCCGGGTCGGTCTCTTCGGCGCGGAGCCGTGGACCGAAGAGATGCGCAAACGGATCGAAGGACTTTCCGGGGTCGAGGCGTTCGATATTTACGGTCTTTCCGAAATGAGCGGGCCCGGCGTCGGCATCGAATGCGAATGTCACAGCGGACTTCACATCTTTGAAGATCATTTCTATCCGGAGATCATTGATCCCGACACCTGCGAAGTGCTGCCGGACGGTGAAGAAGGGGAACTGGTTTTCACCACCATCTCGAAATATGCCATGCCGATGATCCGCTACCGGACACGCGACATCACGCACATCATCGACGAACCGTGCGCCTGCGGCAGAACGATCCGTCGGATTGCGCGGATCTCCCGCCGCAGCGATGATATGTTTATTGTACGCGGAGTGAACGTGTTCCCGTCGCAGGTGGAGTCGGCGCTTCTTGCGGTTGAGGGATCGCTGCCGCACTACCGGATCCTTCTGACGCGCCGTCCGGACGGACTGGACAATATGACCGTGGAAGTTGAAATTTCCGGCGGATTTGACAAGATCAAGACGCTGGAAGAGCTTCAGGCGAAGTTTTCGCATTCCGTGGAACGGATTCTCGGCATTCACGCCGTCATCAAGATGGTGCCGCCGAATACGATTCCGCGCAGCGAGGGGAAGGCCCGCCGGGTCTTTGACAACCGAATGAATCCGACCAATCAATAAAGGAAAGGAGAATCTGAAATGAAATTGAAGCAGATTTCTGTTTTTGTGGAGAACAAGCCGGGCTCCGTAGGCTATCCGTGCAAGGTTCTGGCCGATGCCGGAATCAATATCACGACCCTCACGCTTGCGGACACCAAGGATTTCGGAATTCTCCGAATCATTTCCAAAAACTGGCAGGAGGCATATGATGTGCTGAAAGCCCGGAAATTCGCGGTCAGCGTGAACGATGTGGTTGCGCTGGAGGTGGAAAATACGCCCGGCGGACTCTCCCGTGTGCTGGAAGCTCTGGAGCGTCAGGGACTCAACGTGGAGTATATGTATGCCTCCGTATTCGGCGTGCACAACCGGGCGGTGCTGATCTTCCGCTTTGACGACACCGATTCCGCCGTGGAAAAACTGGCCGGATGCCCCGATTTGAAAATCGTCGATTCGGAACTCTTCTTCTCTCTGAAATAACAATGACAAGGAGGAACTCAGATGAAGACCTGGAACAAACTTCTGATTGCCGGATTTGCCGCGCTCCCGCTTCTGTTCGCGGGATGTGCCACAAATGAACCCGCCGCGCCCGTGGATGCGGCTCAGACTCAGGAATTGAAAAATGTGATTGTGGATGACTCGCTGGAAAAGGATATTCAGATCTCCTTTGCCCGCCGCTGGCTCTCGGAAACCGGTGTCACCAATGTGGCCATCCGGGGACGGGTCCGCGCCAGCACCTTCTGCGAATGGATGTTCTGCGCGTACAAGAACATCACGCTTGCCTACCGTTTCGCCTGGTACAACGACAAGGGCGTGGAAATTCCGGAAAACACCACACCGAAATGGTTCACGGTCGAGGTGCAGTACGATGAGGTGATCGGCTTTACCTCCGCTGCTCCGAACAAGAACTGCAAGGAATACAAACTCTTCATCAAACAGCTGAAGGCGGAAGATTCCGAATCGTTCAAGAAGGCTCAGCCGGCCATTGAGAAAAAAGAGGAGACCAATGCGATTTCGGAAAACGCCTCCTCTTCTCCCAAAAAAGGAACCGTTGCATCCCAGATTAAAACGGCTCCCTCCGCGGTGACGCCCCTGAAAGTCGAAAAGAAAAACAGTGAAGAGGCGGAAGCCGACGCCGCGGCGATCCGTCAGGCCACCCCTCAGGGGAAAGCCGCTCCCGCAAAGAACGTAAAACAGAGTGGAAAAACACAGCCGGAGAAAAAATAATCTCCTCCGGATTGCAACATTGAAAAGAAAAGGTACGACCCATGGTAAAACTTGATTTCGCAAAAGGCGGCGGACTTCTCCCCGCCATTGCCCAGGATTGGAAAACCGGTGAGGTTCTGATGCTCGCCTACATCAACGAAGAGGCCTGGAACGAGACGCTCAAAACCGGAAACGCCACCTACTGGACACGCTCCCGTCAGAAACTCTGGCGCAAGGGGGAGGAGTCCGGAAACGTCCAGAAAGTGAAGGAGATCTATGTGGACTGTGACGAGGATACCGTCATATTCAAAGTCGAGCAGATCGGCGGCGCGGCCTGTCACGAAGGCTATCGTTCCTGCTTTTTCCGGAAGTATGAGAACGGGGAGCTCAAGGTGATCGGCGAACGCGTGTTCGATCCTGCGAAGGTCTATAAGAAGTGACTCTCCCGTCCCTGCGTGAATTGACAAGCCGATTCCCGGGGACGGCGGCAACGGATTCCGCCCGCTGGGCGGATTATACATCCATGGGAGCCGGGACATCCCGCTTTTTTCTGGCGGAAGCGGCAACCATGGATGAACTGTCTCGACTGCTCGGATTTTTTCGCGAGAGAAAGATCGGAATCTTTCCTCTGGGAGACGGAACGAACCTGATCGGATCGGACCGGCCGCTGGAAAAGGTGGTGATTCGGCTCACCGGAGAGTTCCGGAAGTGTGTGCTTCGGGAGGGATCAAGGTGGATCGAGGCGGGAGCGGGGTGCCGTCTTGCCGACCTGATCCGATTTGCCTGCGGATGCGGACTTGGCGGTGCGTCCGGTTTGTCCGGCATTCCCGGAACGGTCGGAGGAGCGCTGCGGATGAACGCGGGCGCCAGAGGAATGGAAATCGCGGATTTCGTCCGGGAGGTCGACTGTGTTTTCCCGGAAACGGGCGAGCGACGGTCCTTCCGGCCCCGACGGGAGGAGTGGGGATACCGCATGTCGCCCCTGCCGGAAAACGGACTGATTCTCCGGGCAGTGTTTGAATTCCAACGCGTGGAGGCGGAACAGGAAAAACGCCTCCTCGCATTTGAGCGCGAACGCAGGAACCGGACGACGCCGAAGGGCCGATCCGCCGGAAGCGTCTTCCGCAATCCGTCCGGTTCGCTTCCCGCGGGACGTCTGCTGGAAGAGGCCGGTTGTAAAATGCGGGGAAAAGGCGGACTTTTTGTCAGTTCCGCCCATGCCAACTGGATCGTGAACCTTGAAAAAAACGTATCGGAATCGGATTGCACCGATCTGGCCGCGGAAATGGCTTCGCGTGTGAAGAGCTTCTGCGGTGCAGCTTTGCAAACGGAATGGAGGTTTGTCAATATGGATTCGAAACAGAAAATCGATGCATCTTCCGCGCCGCTGAATATTCTTCTTCTGAAGGGGGGAACCAGTGCGGAACGCGAGGTCTCGCTGGTCTCCGGGGCGGCTGTGGCGGAAGCGCTCCGGCAGGCGGGACATCATGTAAAAGAATATGATATTACCGAACTGAAAGTTACCGAGGAAATGCGCCGTGCGGATGTGGTCTATCCGGTTCTTCACGGAGGGTTCGGGGAAGATGGCCGTCTTCAGAAAATGCTGGAGGATGCCGGAATCAAATTTGTCGGTTCCACTTCGCAGGCCTGCATCGACATCATGGACAAGATTGCAAGCAAAAAGATCATGACCGCGAACGGAATCCGGACGCCGGGAAGCATGATCGCCGACCGGATCGACACCCCGTTCCCCGAGGAGATGGGACTGCCGCTGATTGTCAAACCGCCGAAAGAGGGGTCCACCTTCGGTTTGACCCTTGTCACGGACCGGTCGCAATGGCACGATGCACTGGAGCTTTCGTTCCGTCACGGAGCACCGGCTCTGGTGGAGGAATACATCAAAGGAATTGAGGCAACCGTCGGCATTCTTGACGGGAAGGCGTTGCCGCTCATCGAGATCCGTTATCCGGGAGCGCTCTATGACTACGATGCGAAATATACGCATGCGCATGGAGAAACGCAGTATCTCTGTCCGCCGACCGGCATCTCGGAAAAGGCTCAGAAGGAGGCGCAGGATTTTGCCCTGCGGTTTTATCATGCCGTCGGAGCGCGCGACATGCTGCGGGTCGATGTGATTGTGTCCGACAAGGATGATTCCGTCTGGGTTCTGGAAGGCAACGGTCTGCCGGGATGCACGCCGAGCAGTCTGCTGCCGAAGGCCGCACAGACGGCGGGAATCGCTTTCCCGGAAATGTGTTCCCGTCTGGCGCGTGCAGCCGCGGAACGCTGAGTCGGAACTCCCGGAAAAGCGGAAAGGGAAGGGCGCAGTATGGGAGATTCCTTCAAAAGAAAAACATTTCTGCTGACAAGTCATGTGTTTGAACCGGAAATTCCTTCCGGGGCGACCTTGGTGTGTCTTCCCCGTCCTCCCCGGAACGGCGACTGGATCGTCTATGTTCCGTTTGACGGCGACCCCATTTTCCGCCGCTATGTGGAGCAGCCGTCCGGACAGATTCTGCTGGAATCGCGCAACAGCCGCTACGACAGTTATACGGCGGGAAAGGCCGAACTTCTCTCCCGCGGTCAGCTCTGGACGGTGGTTTCCTTTCACAAGGTCCTGAGCCGGGAGATCGGAAATCCCTATGCGGAGGCGGAAACGGAACAGGGTGCATCCGGAGGTCTTCGAATGGAACTTTCCTCAGCCTCCGCGCCGCCGGAACGCGGAAAGGAAGAAGAGCTCCTGACCTTTCCGGAAGCCGGAGCCATTCTGAAGGTCAAACGAACCCGTCTTTACGCGATGCTTCGCACCGGCGAGCTGCGCGCGGTGAAAATCGGAAAACTCTGGCGCATCAGCCGGAAATCCATAGAAGAATATCTTGCCCGGTCGGTTTATCCGGGAAAACAGTACAGGGAGAATGAGTGATGAATTCCATCGAACGAATGAAAAGCGGAAAAATCTACTTCTGCAACGATCCGGAACTGGCAAAGAAGCAGATGGAGTGTCTGGAGATTCTTTACGATTACAACCATACCAGACCCTCGGAATCGGAAAAGCGGAGCATGATTCTGAAGACTCTTCTAGCGGAAGTCGGGGAGAACTGCTATGTCGAGCCGCCGCTTCACGCCAACTGGGGATGCAATACTCACTTTGGAAACAATGTGTATGCCAACTTCAATCTGACGCTGGTGGATGATGTGGATATTTATGTGGGAGACAGCGTGATGTTCGGTCCGAATGTGACGGTCGCCACGGCGGGTCATCCGATTGATCCGGAACTGCGCCGCCGCGTGGGGCAGTTCAATATTCCGGTTCATATCGGGAACAATGTCTGGATTGGAGCGAATTCCATCATTCTGCCGGGCGTCCGGATCGGGGACAACAGCGTGATCGGCGCGGGAAGCGTTGTGACCAAGGATATTCCGGCGAACGTGGTTGCCGTCGGCAATCCCTGCCGCGTTCTGCGGGAGATTGGGGAACACGACAAAACGTATTATTTCAAAGACCGGAAGATCGAATTCGCAGAGTAAGCTTCATTTTTTTTATGCGGGGGGGAGGGGAAAGTCAGTCCTGCTTTCCCCCGGGTTCCCGTCCGGTTTCATTGCGCGGGAAAGAGATCCAGCAGGGTGTCCGCAAAAACCTTCATTCCCTCTTTCAGCGGGTGATTGTGATTGTTTACCATCAGAAGCATTGGAGGAATCCCCTGTCGGTGCAGACGGCTGTACCGGTGGGAGACATCCGCATAAGCAAGATGGTGTTTGACACAGAACTCCCTCAAAAGGCGGATATAGGGACGGCTGTCGTTCCCGTCGATGTTTCTTCCCTCACTGGTATGATGAGGCAGAATGGCGATGATCTCAATTTCGGGATTCGCCTCCCGAAGATCCTTCAGAATCCGTTCGTACTGTCTGGTGAAACGGGGATCGCGCATTCCGGAATCGTTCAGAAATTCAAAGATCAGAAGATCGGCTTTCCGGTTCAGGACTTTATCCTGATAGCTGTGAATGTCTCCCGGCTTTGTGGCAAGATAATGATCCGTGTTATGTCCGCCCCAACCCTCGGTCGTCAGTCTGATCCGGGCTTTTGGAAAGCGGGTGCGGAGAGCCCGGACAAACTGTTCCTGCCAGCGGTCAACCCATTTTCCATTCTGTTTCAATCCCCAGTAGCCTTCCGTGACGCTGTCGCCCCAGGCCAGTACATGCAGAGGCTCGCCGGACCGCAGTTTTTTCAAGGTACGCGGCAGCAGCTCTTCCGCAACCGGACCGTTCCGGATGGGGAAGCAGCATTCCGTAATGGGAAAGAGATTCTCCGCAGTGAGCTCCTTTTCTCCTCCGATCCAGGCAATGTTGGCAATCCGGATCTCGCCTTTTTGTGCCGCGGGCGGCTGCGGAACGCTGGCGGCTTCCCGCCCCTGCCGATAAAGAAGGGTCCGGTCCCGGAGAAAGATGGAGTCTATCCTGCGCATCGTTTTTTCATAATCCACTGAGACGACGGCATCTGCGGGAATCCGTCCACCGGGAATTCTGCCGAAGCAGCCCCAGTGTTCATCGAGTTTGTAGTCGCGGTTTTCCGTATAGATCTGCGCATCGGCTCCCGTGCCGCTCTTCACGACAAGCGAGCCCTGTTTCAGCGAGCGGATGGAACCACGGATTCTGGAAAGAGCCGAACCTTTGTTCCATCCCCATTTCCGGGCATCAAAGAGGGGAACGTTCGAATGGCTCTCCCGGAGAATTTTCTGCGAGGAAACGGGCGGAACCGAAAAGTTCCCCCGAATAACACTGCCGTCCCGAAGACAGACCTCCACGGAAATTCGATTTCCCTTCTGAACATGAAGAGTTGCCGGAGATTTCAACTCCTGAACGGCCGCCTGCTTCAATTCCTGCTCCGTCGGCTGTCGGAACACCTGTCCGGCCCAGATGGCGCAGGCGCAACTCAGAAGGGTTCCTGTGAAGATAAAGGTCATATTCATTGTACAGACTCCTCTTTTTGATTGTTTTTCCGGATGGACAATGTTTTCCATTCCCCGGCTTTGCGTGTATCTCTGGCGAGACCTTGTCCTCCCTGTTCATACCAGTCTGCGAGAGTTTGCATTGCCGGACGGCATCCGGCCTCCGCCGCCTTCCGGTAGTAGTCGAGAGCACGGGAAATGTTACGGGAGGTTCCCATGCCGAGCCGTGTCAGATCCGCATGGTTGTACTGCGCTTCCGCCAGTCCCCGATCCGCCGCCCGGCGGCTGTGATCCGCGGCAAACAGAGGATAATTCACATACCCGAATCCGTACAGATAACAGAATCCGACATTGTTGATTCCTCTGGCATCCCCCTGATCCGCCGCTTTCTGAAAATAGTGACAGGCCATGCTCGGATTTTTCCGAACGCCGCGGCCAGCCAGATAACAGCAGCCGAGACTGTTCTGCGCGGGAGCGTACCCGGCCTCCGCCGCTTTCCGATAGCATTCCACCGCCTGCGCATACTCCTTTTTCAGATAGAAAACGCGCCCTTTTTTCCACAGACGTTCCGCCTCGGATCCCGGAACGGACCCGATCAGCAGCAGAAACACTGCCGCGACAAACCACTTTTTCATTGAATTTTCCTCCCGTCAAGCATGACATCGCTGCAATGGACAATTCGCGGTTTGACGTTCATTCCGCGAAGAATAAGATGACCGACATTGTTGAACTCCGGAGGACGTCCCGACCTGGACGCTCCGCAGAAATTGTTCTCAACAAGAAGATCCCGAAGAACCGGATGCCGGACGCCCCCCGTCTCATGTGAATAGGAGGAGAAGATCGGAATGAAACAGTGACTGATCCGGTTGTTCCGGAGAATCACATTGTGCGGTGCCATCGGTTCGATATACAGATTGCGCCCCGTTACGGAGATCCCGAATACGCCGATGTTGTCGATTCGGGTGTTTTCCACCAGGGAATTCGGACTTTCCAGATGAACCGCGTCCCCCCGGTGCATATGAAAGTGGGAATCGCTGACAATGGAGCCGATGTTGCTTCGGGAAAGACAGATCAGAAGATCGTTGAGAACTCGTTTTTTGCTTATGGTCGGAAAATAGAGAAGCGTATCGTTGTCAGTCAGACAGTCTTCGTACAAATTCTCCTGGGTTCGGATTCCGGCGGGGAGAGGCTCGGAGAAGGTCGCCGTGTTGTTCTTTTCGGCGATGCAGAGCGCTTCCGCCTTGACTTTCCCTGTGACGGAGTCCAGAATCGCGACTCTCGCCCCCGGATAGATGCGCTCCCGGTACTGATAAGTCAGTTGTCGTCGGTCAGCGGAGATCGAGGTGATCTGCGCCACTTTGTTGTAGGTGCAGAGACCGTCGTCGCCGATCTGCGAGATTTCACAGCGTTTCATATACAGTCCGATGACCGAATGGGCGCTGGTAAACCCGTCCGCGTTGCTGGCACTCAGATTCCCGCTTCCGGGACGGGGGATCAGTTTGCAGTCGATGTAGGAGGCACCGTAACCGACAATGTCCGTGAATCCGCCGCACGGGGAACTGTAAGCGGAAACATGATCCGCCGTGACAAAGCGTGAACGGGTGCTGAGAAACGCATTCGCGTGTCCGTTGTACCGCGCCATCAGAAGCATTTTTCTTCCCGGAGTCAGCAGCCGGAAACGCTCTTTCGTGGCGGCCGGACCGGTCAGCCGGTACCGATACCTCCGCCCGCCGAGATCCTGTATTTCCGACGGATGAAAAATCCCCGCCTCGTGAATCAGCTGCTTCCCGTCCGCGGAATAGAGCATGGTCCCTTTGAGAAAATTTCTGAAATGGGAGGGACCGATCAGCGGAAGATGGCCCTCGTCGACGCGCAGGATCACTTCATTTTTCCCGAAATCGCTTTTGAGGATGGTTCCCTGTGTGAACGGTGTGTTGGTAAAGTCTAGAATCAGGTTCCGCACCATGACATTGTCACAGCCCCACAGGGCAATGCCGTCGACATAGGTGGAATGGTCGAACAGCAGTTCCGTGTCCGCTTCCCCTTCGATGGTCAGATTCTTCAGATTGCGGATCAGAAGATGGGAGGGACGGAAGGTCGTCGGATAGCAGGTCGACTGGTGCCTCATGACGGTATCGACTGGGAGCCCGCGCGGATTCAAGGTCTTGAAGCGGTACTTTCCTTTCGGAATTTTCAGGACGGCGGGAGCTCCCTTCCGTTTCCGGATCTCGTCCAGCGCTCTCTGGAAAGCCTGTGTGTTGTCGGAAACACCGTCTCCTTTCGCGCCGAAACGGTCCACGGAAAAAAGAAGCGGCTTCTGTTTCGACACGGAAAACCGTTCCTTTTCCAGTTGGAAGTATTCCAGAAACTGGATCAGTTCCCTTGCCCCGTGAGAGGCATAGAGCACGCCTTCCGGCTGCTGTTTTCGATTCTGCTCCGCACGGATGTAGCGGATCAGACGCTTCATCAGTTCAAGACGCTTCTCCAGACAGTCGGCAAAGAGATAATCCGCCGTTCGTGTTTGTTTCACGAAATGTTCCGTATCCGGAAGAGCAGAAGATGCTTTCGCGAGAGCCTCTTTGATTTCCTGTTCGAGAGCATTCCGGTCCACTTTGTTCTGATACGATTCCTCAAAGTAGGATTCTCCTCCGGAAAGGCACAGAACAAAAGAGAAAAGCAGTCCCCAAATTGTTTTTTTCATAAAAACTCCGTTGATTCAGTCTGTGACAACATTATCATAATAAAAACCGGCCAGCATCGGACGACGGTTCGGAATATTCCGGTTGCCGTAGGTTGTCCGGATATCTCCATCGGAAACGTTCAGAATCATATCCATGTATTTGCGTCCCGCGGCATGTCCGTCAAGGTAAAGGACGTTCGTCATGCCGCCGGAGAAGGGGTCCTCGTCCGCGCCTGGCTCACGCATTTCCCGTGCACCGTGCCGGTAGCTGAAGGACCGGAGGTTCCCGGGATTGACCAGATTCGGCGAATTGCTGTCGGCAAGAGTGAAACTCACGGAGGGATGAAAGACACTGCTCAGACGACGCCTTCGGAATTTTCCGCTGTCCCGGCTGCTTTCCTCCCCCGCCAGAAGATAGGAATTCTGTCCATAATGGGTTACTTCGTAGAGGGTGAACGGTTTCTCTTCCGAGGGACAGGCGAAGGTCCCCGTCGTGACTTTTTTCCCCTTGTAGACCACTCCGTAATTTCTGGAACTGACCGGATGCGGCATGCCGTTGGTCATCTTCCCGGAAAGGAACAAATACCAGCGGTTCAGATTCCCGTAGCCTCCGGAGCCGATGACGAGCCATTCGTCATTTTCCAGCGTATAGTTCATTATGGCGATTCCGGTGGTTTTCTCATTGTTCAGGCAGGAGATGCTTCTGGCCTTCTCCAGCGCCTTGTTCAGAACGGGCAGCAGAAGACTCGCCAGCACCGCAATGACGGAAATCACAACCAGAAGCTCTATCAGGGAAAATGCGTTTCCGGGTTTCATCCTGTTTTCCATATATCCATTCCTTTCATTTCCTAGAGCGGAACTCTTCCTGAAGGATTTTCAGGAAGGCGTCTCCTGCGAAGGTATCCGGTTCCAGATAACTTCCCTCGGTCCACTCGTTCCATGCGTTGAAAAAGAGAATCTGTTCTTCCGGGGGGCGATCCGAAAGAAGCGCTTTCGTCTGCCGGACCACGTCACGGAAGGCTTCCGGGTCCGGTTCCATTACGGGAAGAAACGGATATCCGAGTCCCGCTTCAAACCCATCCGACGGAATCGTGCGCGGACTGGAATCCCAGCCGACCGTGACAACCGGATAGTACGGTCCCGGCAGACTTTTCAGCGCTTTCCGGCATATGGCATAATATCCCTCCGCCGCCTCCCGGTAGTCAATTCGAGGAAATTCTTTCATCCACAGGTCCGTGGTACAGACATTGTTGTAACTGGTGTAGCTGTCCAGTCCGATCTCCGTCACCCATGCTTCCTGGGAACATTCGGAAACGCGCGGATCAGTCTCCAGAACATCGAACCAGATGCCGCTGATGTGAACCCCCGGGAGTCCAGCCTGTTTTGCTTTCTCCCTCAGCAGCCCGATCGCATCGCCCGCCGCCGAAACGCCGCCCATCTGATGGATGAAGCGATTCATCGCGTAAATCGAGAAATACGGTTTCCCTTCGACTCTCCAGTAATTCGGCTGAAGAAAATAATGTTCCACGATGAAATCCCATACGAATCCGACACTTTCCGCTGTGGTCGTCCAGTAGAAGTTTACAGGGGTGGGGACTCCGCGCCGCGCCGGATGAATGTTCCGCCAGTCATGGTTTGCCCACATCAGGGCGAATTTCAAACGCTCCCGGTTTTCCGCTCGCAGAAATCCCCGGTCAAGCGCACCGGAAAGGTAGGGTCCGTCGTACCAGTACCAGTCGAAAACGAATGCGTCGATTCCATGGTCCGAGGCTGCATCGATTTTTCCTGCCATCACCTCCGGACGACTTTCATCCTCATACCCCCACAGGGGAATCTTCGGCTGCCGGTGTCCTTCAAAGCGGGGACGGGCGCATTTCAGAACTTCCCATTCGCTCCATCCTTTCCCGTGAAACGGTTCATTGCGAATCTCCTCGTGAAAATTCGGAAAATAGTACGCGGCACATTGCAGTTTCTTCGTCATTGAAAATGGCTCCTTGCTGTTTTTTCCACTCTTAATTATACAATAAACAGACGAAATGGAATATAACAAAACAGGAAAATCTTAGAAGAATTCGCCAAAATCGCTTTACTTTTCCGTCCGGCGGGGTATCTTCTATTCCGAAAGGAGCCACACATGAAACATTACGTATCGGGAGAGTTCTTCGAGGACCGGTCCTTCCCGCTGTTTGTCGGAAACGTGAAACAGCAGTCCTATATGGAACCGCACGACCATGACTTCATCGAGATCGCCCTGGTCTCCCGGGGCACCGCCGTTCACTGCGTCTATGAAAAGGACCGGAGGCTCTCCTACGGACTGGTGCTTGGCGATGTGTACTCCATCCTTCCGGGAGAGGTTCACGGCTATCTTCACGGTCGCGATTTTTCCCTTTACACTATCACCTTTCTGCCGGAAGTAGTGGAAAGTGAAGTTCAGGAACTTCAGAAACTGCACTCCTGGCACACGCTTCTGAGCAAAAACAATGGGGGAATCCGGAGAAAACTTCATCTGTCGGGAGAAAACCGTGTCGATGCCGAAAACGCCCTGAAGCGTGTCCATCATGAAATGACCTTGAAACGCGAGGGATGGCGATTCTATGCGAAACTGGCGCTGCTGGAAGCCTTGATCCTGATTTCCCGGGCGGAAAACACCGAATGGAAAGTCTCGGAAAATCCCCGTGATACCGGAGTGCTTTACACCATTTCCCTGATGGAAGCGGATCCCTCCGCGGGATGGCACCTGGATTCGCTGGCGGAGTCCGCCGGAATGAGCGTCTCCTCCTACACCAGAAAATTCCGGGAGCAGACCGGACTCTCGCCTTTGAACTATCTGACTGGTCTGCGCATCGAAAAAGCCTCGTTCCTGCTCGGAGAATCGGACTTGAGCATCGCCGAAATCGCCTTCCGATGCGGTCTTTGCGATGCCAACTACATGACAAAGCTGTTTCGGCTCCGGCTCGGCATCACTCCGGATAAATACCGGAGAAAACTTCGACTCTGATTTTCCCCGAACCAAGCCGGCCGGAGCGTTTTCGTCAGGAGCCCGCCGTCGCGTTCTCCTTCTGCGCATTGTCCCGCTGGAAACGGATCTGCGGAGGCGGCACTTCCATATTTCCTTTGATTTTGAAACGGTTCGGCCCCAGAAGCTCGTCGATCTCCCGGATCAGTTCCATGCTTGGAAGCACATAAAACTCCCGGTTGATTTCGATGAAGACGGTCTGTCCGCGTTTCAGACACACGCATAGAACCACCGGAACCGATCCCGAATGCCGCTTCAGAAGCCCGTTCAGTTCGGCCAGCGTCTCCCGGGAACACTCCTCTTCAAAAAGATGCAGATGCAGTTCATTTGTCTGCGTCCCCATGATGCTTTCCAGCGGTTCGATGGTGCGGACACTGATGGATGCCGGAGAATTCTCCTCGCCATCCTTTCGGATATGTCCGGTCACATAGATCGGTTTTTCCGGTTCGAGCAGGTCTCGGGATTCCTCATACGCCCGTCCGAACACCATGCACTCCACGCTCCCGTACAGATCCTCCAGCTGGACGATCGCAAACGGTTTGTTGCTCTTCTTGCTGATCTTCTTCATGACCGATTTGATCAGTCCGCCGATTTTGATTCCCTCATCCGCCACGCCGCGATCCTGGAGCGCCAGAGTGTTCATGGTGGAATAGGCATTCAGAAGCACCGAATATTTCTGCGCCGGATGGCCCGACACATAAAACCCGAGCAGATTTTTCTCATCCTTGAGCAGTTCTGTGGAATCAATTTCCGGAATGTCCGGCATGAGAACGGAATTGAACTCCTCCTGTTCGCTTCCGCCAAGAAGATCGAAGAGGGAGCCCTGTCCGCTCTCCTTGTCCTTCCGACGGTTCGCCGCACAGGTGATGGCATCCTGAATCGTGGCAAGAAGCTGGGATCTCTTGTATCCGGTAAAGTCGAATGCTCCGCAGCGGATCAGCGATTCGACGGCCCGCGAATTGACCGCGTTTCCGACCCGTTCCAGAAATTCCACCATATCCTTGTAGGGGCCGTTGCTTTCGCGCTCGGCAATGATCGCGTTGGACGCTCCTTCTCCGAGCCCTTTGATCGCGCCGAGTCCGAAAATGATGTTCTTTCCGTCCACGGAGAAGTTGGTTTCCGATTTGTTGACATCGGGCGGACGGATTGCAATTCCCATCTCCTTGCACGCGTTGATCAGGAAGGTCACTTTCTCGGCGTTCCCCAGTTCGCTTGTAAGCACGGCCGCCATGAATTCCTGCGGATAGTTCGCCTTGAGATAGGCGGTCCGGTAGGAGACCATCCCGTAGGCGGCGGAGTGGGATTTGTTGAATCCGTATCCGGCGAACTTGTTGATTTTCGTCCAGATCTGTTCCGCAAGTGGCGCATCAATGTCGTTGGTTTCCTTGCAGCCTTTGATGAAGTTGAGTTTCTCCTTCTCCATGATCTCCATCTTTTTCTTTCCGATGGCCCGGCGGACGATATCGGCATGTCCGAGCGTGAATCCGGCAAGCTTCTGCACCACCTCCATGATCTGCTCCTGATAGAGCATGATCCCGTAGGTTTCCTTGAGGATCGGTTCCATCTTCGGGTGGTCGTATTCAATGGGCTGAAGGCCTTTTTTGCAGGCGACGAAGGTGGGAATGAACTCCATCGGTCCCGGACGGTAGATCGCAAGGAGAGCGATGATGTGTTCGATCGTTTCCACCACGAACTGTCGGCAGAGCGCCTGCATTCCGCCGGATTCCAGCTGGAAGACCGCAATGGTGTCCCCGCGGTTCAGAAGATCATAGGTCGGCTGATCGTCGAGCGGGATTTTGTCGATGTCGATGTCGATTCCCCGGTTTTTCTTGATGTTGACAAGCGCATCGGAGATCACCGTCAGGGTCCGGAGTCCGAGGAAGTCCATCTTCAGCAGTCCGAGCTGTTCGCACGGGTGCGCGATGAACTGCACCACGGGCGCGCCGTCCGGACTGCGCTGAAGCGGAACCACATTGTCCAGCGGCATATCGCCGATGATCACTCCGCATGCGTGAATTCCGGTCGTCCGGTTGAGTCCTTCAATGGGAAGCGCCTCCTCGTAGATTTTTTTCGCATCGGGATCCTTGTCCAGAAGATCCTTGAATTCCGCGATGTCCAGCGCTTTTGCCAGCGTGAGTTTCGGATCGTTCGGCAGAAGTTTGGTCATGCGGTCGCCGACGGCGGGCGGATACCCGAGAACCCGGGCGCAGTCCTTGATCGCATTTTTCGCTTTCAGCGCGCCGTAGGTGGCAATCTGCGCAACGGAGTCGCGCCCGTACTTTTTTCGGACATATTCAATGACTTCTTCGCGCCGGCGTTCGCAGAAGTCGATGTCGAAGTCCGGCGGCGAAACTCGTTCCGGGTTCAGAAACCGTTCAAACAGCAGTTTGTAGCGCAGCGGGTCGATGTTGGTGATTCCCGTCAGATAGGCAACGAGACTTCCCGCTCCCGAACCGCGTCCCAGTCCGACCGGAATCCCCTTTTTCTTCGCCGCGTTGATGAAGTCCCAGACAACCAGAAAATAGCTCGGATATTTCGTTTTGATGATGACGCTCAGTTCATAATCCATCCGTTTCCGGATGGTTTCCGCAAGTTCATCGTATTCGGGCGCATGGTTGTCAAGCTCGAATCCGTAGCAGCGTTTCACGTTGTCGATGCAGAGCTGACGGAGCACATCGGCCTGCGTGGTCGTCTCCGGCACATGGTAGACCGGATAATGGTTCTCCATGGTCTTGTCGATGCGGAACTGGAAGTTGCATCGTTCCGCAACCGCCAGGGTGTTCGGAATGGCCTCGGGAATTTCCGTACCGAAGATCGCATACATTTCATCGTACGTCTTGTAATAGAACTCCTGATGATCCATCATGGTCATGCGGTCCGTGTCATTGAGCTGGCTTCGGGTGGAGATGCAGAGAAGAATATCCTGCGCCTTGGCATGCTCCTTGCGCACATAATGGATATCGTTGGTCGCAACGAGGGGCAGATCGAATTCCCGGGCAAGACGGACCAGCTGCGCATTGACTTTTTTCTGCTCGTCGATCCCGTGGTACTGGACCTCCAGATAAAAGTTCTCCTTTCCGAAAATATCGAGGTACTGCGAGAGAACCTTTTTGGATTCGGCGTCGCCGCGGTCGAGAAAGGTTCTAGGTACCTCGCCCTGGATGCAGGCGGACAGCGCGATCAGTCCATCACTGTGAGCGGCGAGAAACTCCTTGTCCGTCCGCGGCTTGTAGTAGAATCCGTGCAGCTGGGCGTCGGAAACGATTTTGCAGAGATTGACATATCCGGTCTGATTCGTCGCCAGCAGAATCAGATGATATCCCCGGATATGCGGAACGGAGGGATCATGCACCTCCCGGCTGGTCGGCGCCACATAGACTTCGCATCCGATGATCGGCTTGATTCCGGCCGCCCCCATCTCCTCATAGAATTCAATGGCGCCGCCCATGACGCCGTGATCGGTCATGGCGCAGGCGGGAGCCTTGTTCTCAATACACATTTTCACAAGGTCGCTTTTCCGTTTGCAGACCTCCTTGTCCTTGATGCGCGTGGACCAGGAGATGGCGGACGCTCCGTCGAGAAGACTGTAATCCGTATGGACGTGAAGATGAACAAACTGTTTGTCGGGCACCGCGACCGTCGGTGAACCCGGAGTGATGATCTCTGGCATATTTTATCCTTGTCTGAGTTAGATGATCCGCCGTTTCCGACCATGGGGGAAAGCTGTCTCCGGCGGAGGTCCCGGACCGTTCCGGATTCCCCCTTCGTACTCTACCATGCAATGGCCGTTTTTCCAGTTCCCCGGACCATTTTCCCCGGAAAAAAACTTCCGCGCTTTTCCGGTCGGAAGTGACGGCAAAGCGCGGAAGCATTCTTCGGAAATCGCGGAAACGACTCCTACTTGATCAGCGAGCAGGGGCCGCCGACGCATCCGCCGGTACAGCTCATCACCTCCAGGAAATTGCCGGGCAGTTTGCCCATCGCATAGAGCTTCAGGAGTTTCGCGGTTTTCTTGTCGATTCCGTTGATGAACTTGTTGTCCAGTTTGAAACCGATCTTGCTGAATTCCGGATTTTTCTCCTGCATTTCAAGGATGACCGCTTCCGTCACGCCGCAGCTTTTTGCGTAATTCCTCGCCGTGGCGTTGGCGGGACGTTCGATTTTCCATTTCTCCTGGCTCATGATGTCGATGTTCATTCCGGCCAGCAATGCGCCGAGCTCTTCGAACGTCATGACAAAATCGATCTCATCCGAATTCATCGCCTCCAGACGTTTCGCGATGCACGGCCCGATGAAGACCGAAATCGCATCCGGATGCTTTTCCCGCACGAGTCTTCCGGCATAGCGCATCGGGCTCGGCGTGGTGGAAACCTTGTCCAGAAATTCCGGCACATGCCGTTTGACCAGTTCCACATAGGCGGTGCAGCAGGAGGTGGTCATGATCGGCTGTTTCGCGATCATTTTCTCCGCGAATTCCGCCGCTTCGTGTTCGGTGGTCAGTTCCGCTCCGAGCGCCACCTCCATGACATCCGAGAAGCCCGCCTTGTGAATGGCGCTGAAGAGCTGCTCCACGGTCCCGGGGAACTGCATCAGAGCCGAGGGCGCCACCATGGCGACCACCTTCTTTCCATCCCTGATGGCCTGAAGAATCTGAATCAGCTGCGAGCGTTCCATAATGGCGCTGAACGGACATTTATTGAAACATTTGCCGCAGAAGATGCAGCGGTCGAAGTCGATTTCCGCGACTCCGTCCGCATTTTTCCGGATGGCTCCGACGGGGCAGGCGTCTTCGCAGGGAACCGTCGTCTTGATGATCGCGTTGAAGGGGCAGACCTGTTCGCACTTGCCGCATTTGATGCACTTGGTGTAGTCGATCTTCGAATGCTGATTCTCCACCGTGATCGCCCCTTTCGGACAGTTGAACACGCAGGGGCGTGCGAAGCATCCGCGGCAGTTTGTCGTGACATTGTAGCGGCTGTCCGGACAGCTGGAGCATCCCGCCGAGCAGACCGAAAGCGGCGGCTCCTTGACCTTTTCCTTCCGCGCGACCGCCTCCTGAAGATAGGATTTCAGGGTCCGGGTCTCATCGGTTTCGTTTTCGGATGCGAATCCGAGCAGGGCCATCAGCCGGTATTTCAGAACCGCGCGGTCATGGTAAATGCAGCAGCGGCTGGACTGGCTGTGTTTCGGCCGGATGGCCAGGGGGATCCGGTCAATGGTCTCCTCCAGTTTTCCCTCGGTGAAATCCCGTACCACACGGATCATCAGTTCTCGACGCATTCTTTCCGCGCCATTGCTCATCAGTGTCCTCCTCTGGTTTTCATAATCTCGAATATTTTTTCACAGACGGACTCAACGGAGGCATTGCTCATCAGTTCGCCGTTGATTTTCACAAAGGGTGCTCCGCCGAGATTGTCGCTTGAACAGGCCTCCAGACAGGGAATCGCCGAGATGTCGACGGCATCTTTCCACTGATCGGGAATGATGTTTTCCAGGCGCAGCAGTTCCGCCGCGCCGAGCATGTAGCAAGCCGTTCCGCAGCAGATCTCGATTTTGATCTTTTGCTCTTCCATATCAATGCCTCCTCTTCAATAATATTTAATCGTAACATGTTTCCGGTATTTCTGTTTCAGAACATCCTGAAGACGTTTGATGATGTTCCGGCGGATCTCCAGATCAATCGGCAGATTCGGGTCCTGATGCGCCTCGTTGACCTTGGTCCCGACGATGAATTCAATCACATCGCTGTCCATCATCTGTTCGATGATGGTTTTCGCCGCGGGCGGGGAATCCTCCCAAGAGTCGTTTTCCAGATCGGTTGCGACGCGTGTCAGCGTGAGAATTCCCTCCGTGACCGTTCCGATTCCGGGGATCTTTCCCGGCGGCGGCAGCCCCTTGCTGAACCGGACCAGCTTCAGGTCGATTTCCACCCGGGTCCGAAGCTCCCGTTCCACGATGTTCGCGGTGGTTCCGCCGCAGATGATGACTTTGTTCGCCCCCGATTCGGGCAGGGCGAGCGCGGCGAATTCCCGGTCGTTCTCCTTGCGGAACGGGGGGCCGGTCAGAATCCGGAGCACGCGCGGATTGCGCAGATAGATCACCATGCAGCTGATGTCGTCGATGCACTTGTGATCCTTGTTGATCGAGAGGGCCTCGTAGGCGACCGCCTGAGCGATATCCTTGGCGGAAATATTCGGTTCCCGGGTAATCAGGTCCTGAATGAATTTGAGCTCTCCTCTGCGCTGCCAGCCGAATTTGTATTCCCGGCGGCCGAGTCCCGCCTGAGTCACGCCGTCGGAACAGGCGATCAGCCGGTCCCCGACCTCCATCCGCAGTTCGGAAATGGTCATTTCCCGGTCCGGCCAGCGCTCCGAAACCAGTTTCTTCTGGTTCTGCGGGACAATTTCAATGTTGTGACGCAGATGGATAAACGGCGGATTGCCCATTTCAATGACTTTCGTCTTGCCGCCGATCTGCATGTCGAAGATCGTGAAGGTCGCATAGCTGATCTTCCGGTATTCGCAGACGGGGAGCGTGTCCATGATGGTCTCCGCCGACTGAAGAATATCCATGTTGGAACGGATGAACTTCATGGCCATGGTGGTGGTCATGTTGGCCAGAAGATTTGCCTTGATTCCGCTTCCGAGACCGTCCGAAAGGACCGCGATGTTGCGGTTCTCGTTTTCGAGCCGTTCCCACTGGAAGTCGTCCCCGCAGGCGGACTGGCCGTCCTTGGTCAGCTGACAGCACTCCATTTCGACAAAAAGCGAGTCGTTTTTCATCATTTTGTCCCGTTCTCCCTGCCTTTGTCGGAGTAGGTGCCGGCAACCTCTTTCAGAAGAATTTCCGTATCGGCCATATGTTCGCCGAGGTCGCGTGCGATTTTCTGAACGGTCAGCACATTTTTCCGGATGACTTCCCGTGCGCGTTCCGCAATCTGTTCGCGCTTCAGTTCATTCTGGGTCACGTCCTGAATCACGCAGCCCACAATGCCGGCATTGATCGCAAAAACACTGATGTTCAGAATCTTTTCGCCCGACACCTGATTGAACTTTTCAATCTCTCCGCCGTTGGCCAGAATGCTTTCAAACAGATCCGTGAAATCGATCATGGAGGAGAGATACGCTCCGTTCAGGTTTCCGCAGGAGTCGTAGGCCAGAAGCGTATCCTCGCCGCAGAGCTCGGCGAAATGCCGGTTGCATTCCAGCACCTGGAGATTCTTGTCCGCGATGACCACCGCCACCGGGATGTAGCGGATCAGCGCATTGCTGGTCCGCTGCGACAGCTGCCGCAGATAGGTGTGGCACATGGAGGTCTCCGCCTTGCCGTCCAGCATGGCGATGGCGAATTCCCGGCAGCTGTTGTAGCCGCAGCCGCCGCAGTTGAGTTCATCCTCGATGGAGAATTTGCCGACGCTTTCCAGCGCCTTCTTGATCGCCGCCTCGTCGGGAACCTTCGGCGCGATTTTTTCCGGATAGACATATTGCTTGATGTCGACGGGCACTTCCCGTCCGACGCTGCTGCGCGCTGGACTCGTGGAGGCCGTCTCCAGAATCACGTCGATTCCCGATCCGTCCTGTTCCATGATGGGGCCGTTCACACAGCCTCCGTCACAGGCCAGCATTTCGACAAAAATTTTGGTGTTGCTTTTCCGGAGCGATTCCAGATCGACCCGTTCGATCAGACGCGAAATGTTCGGCAGCCCGGAGACCGCCACCAGACGAGCCTCCACCGACGGATCCCGGAGCGTGTCGTTCATTCCGCCTTCCACCGAGTAGACGCGTCCCTCCTCCGCGGGGGAGGGGACCGGCGCAGCCTCCTCCACTTCGCTGAAGCGGATGCCCGCCTCCTGAAACCACGATTCCAGTGCGGCAAAGGTGATTGCCAGACTCAGAACGTCGGGATGACGGTCCGCCTCGTTCTTCTTCGCCGCGCAGGGACCGACGAAAATGGTTTCAATATCGTTTCCATAGGTCTGCTTGAGCATTTTGCAGTGTGCCATTACGGGCGAGACAACCGGAAGAATTCCCGCGGTCCAGTCCGGATAGTATTTGCGCAGATAATCCACGGCCGCCGGACAGGCGCTGGAAAAATAGACTCCGGGCCCCGCCTGTTTCAGAAGTTCCGCGGTCTCCGCACTGACCAGCTGGGCTCCCAGTGCCGTTTCGCTTACTCCGGTGAATCCCAGTTTTTTCAGCGCTCCCGCCAGTTTCGCAATTCCCACTCCTTTGAAATAGCCGATGTGACTGGGCGCAATCGACGCATACACCTTCGCTCCGGACTCCAGCAGATATTTCGCCCGGGACAGGTCGGAACGCACCTTTTTCGCATGAGCGGGACAAACCTTGACGCATTCTCCGCAGCTGACGCAGAGCTCGGGAATCACCGCCGCCCGCGCGTTGATGATCTGAATCGCCTTGCAGTGACAGTGACGGACACATTTGTAACAGTCCTGACAGGCGTTGGCCGTTGTGTAAATGGGAAAGTTCTGATTCATAAAAGCGCCCCGTTGTTTTCAATTCTCTGTATCGTAAAAAAATGAAATTAAAGGAAATATATCCGCCGATTCCTTTTTTTGCACGCGGAATCCCTTATTTTCCCGGAAATAATTTTTTCATGATGTCCAGCATGACGCCGCTGTCGACTTTGGTATAGACCTTGTCATCGACCAGAATGATGGGGCCGTCGGCACAGCGTCCCTGGCACAGGGAGCCTTCCAGTTCCACGTCGATCTCGTCTTTGAGATTGTTTTCCTCGAGGAATTTCTGAACGACTTCCACATTCCGTTCGTTCCCCCGGGAAAAACAGGAACTTCCTATGCAGATCGTGATTTTCGGTTTGGCCATGGCGCTGCTCCTTTTACTGTTGAAATAGATCCGGATATGCAGAAAAAAATTCGGGTTATATCTGCAAACGTCAGTAATATAACCCGAATCCTGAAAAAGTCACGTCTGAATCCGAAGATTATGGAATGCGCCGGGATTGTCCGGCGCATTCCGGTGTTCCGGCTTATTTTCCGTAATAAGCTCTGAGGAACATCTCCTTGATTTCGGAGATCAGAGGATAGCGCGGATTGGCGCCGGTGCACTGATCGTCGAACGCATCTTCGCTGAGTTTGTCGAGAGCGGCAAGGAACTGTTTCTCGGGGACGCCGGCGTCCTGGATGGTTTTCGGAATCTGGAGTCTGTCCTTGAGTTCCTGAACTTTGGCGATCAGGCGTTCGACCTTTTCGTCGTCGTTCTTTCCGCCGAGTTTCAGGAAGTCCGCAAGGCTGGCGTACCGTTCCTTGGCATCCGGGCACTTGTACTGCGGGAAGGTTCCCTGTTTGGTCGGCTTGGTCGTGGCGTTGAAGCGGATGACCTCGTTGATCAGCAGGGCGTTGGCAAGTCCGTGCGGAATGTGGAAGGCCGCGCCGAGTTTATGCGCCATCGAGTGGCAGACACCGAGGAAGGCGTTGGCGAACGCCATACCGGCGATGGTCGATGCGTGATGGACCTTCTCTCTGGCCTTCTCGTCGACGGTTCCGTTCTCGTAGGCCGCAGGCAGATATTTGAACACAAGGCGTGCGGCTTCTCTTGCCAGGCCGTTCGTGTATTCCGAAGCCAGGATGGAGACTCGGGCCTCCAGAGCGTGAACCAGAGCGTCGATTCCGGAATACGCCGTCAGTCTCTTCGGCATATTCATGACGAGACGCGTATCAATGATGGCCATGCTCGGGGTGAGTTCGTAATCCGCCAGAGGATATTTGTTGCCGGTGGTTTCGTCGGTGATGACGGCGAACGGCGTAACCTCGGATCCCGTTCCGGAAGTGGTCGGAATGGCGACCAGGGAGGCCTTGGTTCCGAGTTTCGGGAACTTGTACACACGCTTGCGGATGTCCATGAAGCGCATGGCAATATCGTCGAAGTGGATTTCCGGGTGCTCGTAGAGGAGCCACATGATCTTGGCCGCGTCCATCGGGGAGCCGCCGCCGACGGCGATGATGACATCGGGCTGGAAGGAGTTCATCCGTTCCACGCCTTTGCGGGCGGTTCCGAGGGTCGGATCGGGCAGAACATCGGAGAAGACTTCGGATTTGATTCCCATCTCTTCGAGGAACTGGAGCGCGTCGTTCAGCAGACCGTTCTCATAGAGGAACTTGTCGGTGACGAAGAAGGCGCGCTTCTTGTCGCTGAGGTCGCTGAGACCCTCTCTCAAGCAGCCGTATTTGAAGTAGATTTTCGGCGGGACTCTGAACCAAAGCATGTTTTCTCTCCTCTGTGCTACCGTTTTGACGTTCAAAAGATGTTTCGGCGTAACGTTCTGGCTGACGGAGTTTCCGCCCCAGGAACCGCAGCCGAGCGTGAGGGAGGGGTCAAGTTTGAAGTTGAACACGTCGCCGATCGCACCCTGGCTGGAAGGCATGTTGATCAGCACGCGGCAGGTCGCCATGCGGTTGCCGAATTCCGTGATGCGGTCCGTGTTTCTGGGATTCGTGTAGAGCACACTGGTGTGGCCCATTCCGCCGAACTCGATCAGATTTTCCGCAATGTCAAGCGCTTCCTTGAAGTCCTTGGCCTTGTAGAGAGCCAGAACCGGGGAGAGTTTCTCGCGGGAGAACGGATATTCCGGACCGACGCCGTCGGTTTCCGCGATCAGGACTTTGGCGTCCTCGGGGACCTTGATTCCGGCCATTTCCGCGATCTTGTACGCGCTCTGACCGACGATCTTCGCGTTGAGCTTGTGATCGATGATGATCGTTTCGCCGACTTTTTTGGCTTCCGCCTTGCTGAGGATGTAAGCTCCGCGTTTGATGAATTCGGCTTTGACCTCGTTATAAATGCTTTCGACCACCGTGACGGACTGTTCGGAAGCGCAGAGCATGCCGTTGTCGAAGGTCTTGCTCTGGAGAACGCCGCTGACCGCCATCAGGATGTCGCAAGTTTCATCGAAGACCGCCGGAGTGTTTCCGGCGCCCACACCGACTGCGGGAACACCGCTGGAGTAGGCCGCCTTGACCATGCCCGGTCCGCCGGTGGCAAGAATCAGGTTGATCATCGGATGACTCATCAGGTGCTGACTCAGAGCGACGGTCGGTTCCGGGATCCAGCCGATGATTCCTTCCGGGGCGCCGGCTGCAACCGCGGCATCCAGAACGACTTTCGCCGCGGCAATGGTGGATTTCTTTGCACGCGGATGGGGGCTGAAAATAATGCCGTTTCTTGTTTTGAGGGCGAGAAGCGATTTGAAGATCGCGGTCGAGGTCGGGTTCGTGGTGGGAACGATACCGGCGATCAGTCCGACCGGTTCCGCCAGCTTCATGATACCGAATCCTTCATCGTATTCGATCATGTCACAGGTTTTTTCGGTCTTATATTTATTGTAGACGTATTCGGAGGCGAAGTGATTCTTGATCACTTTGTCTTCCACGACGCCCATGCCGGTTTCGGCAACCGCCATTTTCGCAAGCGGAATTCGCGCTTCGTTGGCAGCGATCGCAGCCGCTCTGAAGATGTCATCGACCTGTTCCTGCGTGTAGGTCGCGAACTTCGTCTGGGCGGCCTTCACTTTTGCGATGGTTTCGTTCAGTTCTTGAAGCTGCTTTGCGGCTTCATCAACCTTAGTGTCTGTTTCCGGTGTAATTTTCTTTGCCATACTATTCACCTCTGTTTTCACTGTTGTTGAAAAAGTCTTTCACTTGCTGAAAGTTTGCTTTTTTTCTCATGGCATATAATGTACTTCATTTCACAGATATTTCAAACGGGTTTTGTGATTTTTTGTGAAAAATTCAAAAAGAAAAAGAAAATGAATTGTGAAATAAGAAACAGCAACACCTTTCCTTCTCTCCCGTTCGAAGGGAAAAATCCTTGAATTTGAACTCGATTATCCCCTTTTTCGGGGAAGGGGAGGGGGAAGAGCAATCAAGGGAAAGAATGCGGAATCATGACACTTGAAGAAAAAAAGGTTGTGTTGTGAAATCAGTAACTCTTCTGTAAAAGGATCCTGTTTTTCACAAGAAAGAGCGCTCTGCTGTGAAAAAGAAAAGGGGAAACTCTTTCGTTTTTCCTCTTTTCTCGACTGGAAAAAATCGTTTTTTTTAGTTTGGTGAATCGTTTTTGCAGTTGAAAAAATGAAACCTTATGCAATAGTACAAGACAGCCCGTTTGCTTGTGGTATTGTTTTGAAACCGGAACCGGACGGATAGAGTTGTACGTCAATGAAGGATAAAAGTTTTATAGAAAAACTGGATCCGCTGACAAAAAGATTTGTGGAGACGCATCCCGATACCTGTGCGATGGTAACGACCAATGTTTCCCAGAAACTTTTTTATGCGGCTCTTTTTGTATTTCTCCTGCTTCTTCTGAAGTACCGGTGGGATATTTTCGTCTTTCTGGTCTGCGGAGTGCTGATGCTTCTTTATGCGGGGGCGGTGATCCTGCGTGCCGTGGCGGCGGTCTATTCCGTGTGCGGACGCGGAGAGATCCGGGTGAATCCGGATGAGCTTGCCGCGCTGAAGAGGGAGGAGCTGCCGGTTTATACCATTCTTCTTCCTTTATATAAGGAGCCGGAGGTGGCGCAGAAGATCCTGAAGCGGATCGGAAGTCTGGATTATCCCCCGGAGAAGCTGGATGTGAAACTGCTGCTGGAAAGCGATGACGACGTTACGCTGCGTGAACTGACGAAAGCCAAGCTGCCGCCGAATTTCACGATTCTCCGTGTCCCGGATGCCCAGCTGAAAACCAAACCCAGAGCCTGCAACTTCGGGCTTGCGGAGGCAAAAGGCGAATTCTGCGTCATTTACGATGCCGAGGACATTCCCGATCCGGATCAGTTGAAAAAAGCGTTTCTGGTATTCCGGCACGACACAGACCGGAAACTGGCCTGTGTTCAGGCAAAACTGAACTATTACAATTCCCGCCAGAACTGGCTTACGCGTTTTTTCACGGTGGAGTATACGACCTATTTCGATCTGGTGCTTGCCGGCTGGCAGAGATTCAACATTCCGCTTCCGCTCGGGGGAACGTCGAATCACTTTCGAACGGAGATTCTTCGCAGGGCAGGGGGATGGGACCCCTTCAATGTGACCGAAGACTGCGAACTGGGAATCCGCATCTACGAAAATGGCTGGGAGACCGCCGTTCTTGACTCGACGACTCTGGAAGAGGCCAACTCCAGACTCTGGAACTGGATGCGTCAGCGTTCCCGCTGGGTCAAGGGGTTTATCCAGACGCATCTGGCGCACTACCGCAATCCGCTGGTGACGATTCGCAGACTCGGATGGGTCGGGGCGCTCGGCTGTTACATGTCGGTCGGCGGAGCTTCGCTGATGATGCTGACGAATCTGGTTTACTGGCCGCTGACTCTTTTTTATCTGTTTTTAATCTGTCATGGACTCTGTTCCGGGGAATCGCTTTCTTCCATTCTGATTGCGTCGAATACGCAGGAGCATACCTATCAGGGGGTGCACATCGGGTCGTTTGTTTTCAAGCCATGGCCGCTGCTCTATATCGGCGCGGGGGAAAGCCCGTTCTGGTCGCTGGTTTCCCAGATCTTCTGTGTCTTCTCGGTATTTCTGCTGTTTTCCAATTTTCTGCTGGTGGGCGTGCATGTTGCCGCAGTCATCAAGCGGAAATTTTACCACCTGATTTTGCCGGCGCTGCTGATGCCGTTCTACTGGATTCTGATTTCCTGCGGCGCATGGAAAGGCTTCCTTCAGATTTTTACAAAACCGTTTTACTGGGAAAAAACGGTGCATGGACTTGATTCCGAATATATTACACAACTCCAATCTAACAAGGGAGAACAGCCAGAATGAAGACTGATCGTAATTTTACACTGATAGAGCTCCTCGTGGTAATTGCCATAATCGGCATACTTGCAGCGCTGCTGCTGCCGGTTCTGAACAAGTCCAGAGAGAAGGCGGAAGATATCACCTGCATCAATAATCTGAAACAGTTCGGAATAGGAATCGCCACTTATCGCGGGGATTGCGATGACAAAATGCCCATGTGGATTTCGGACCTCCATCCGCAGTATATCCCCTCGGCCAAAAGTTATGAGTGCAAAATGGACCGTAACGACAAGAACGCCACCGGCGATCAGTGGAAACTGAATACACCTGGCTCGGAAAGCAGTGAAAAAGAAAAGTTTAAGGAGGCGTTTGATTTTCCCGCCACCGAGCCGACCGGAACGTATGCCCGCAACATTCCGGATGACGATCCACGCAGAAAATTGAAAATCAGTTATCTTTACGAATTTGCATATAACGTATGCCTCAGCTGGGAACTTGCGGAAGCCACCGGAAAAACCTGGTGGGAACTCAAGGAATTTCAGATGCGTTCCATGCGACCGGTGGATGTCAGCGCGGAATACAAGGATGAAACCCCGTTTTCCAAGCGCCTCTCCACCTTTCCCGTGCTTCGCTGCTTCTGGCATATGGTGGACAACAAGGAGGCTCCTGTTTTCAATCTTTCGTACAACGGCAATATCTTTTACAGCGGGCCGCCCGCATGGGAAGTGAACTCCTGGACCCAGAAGTAAGCGAGTCGTCATGAAGAAATCCGTTCTGCTGCTTTGTGTTCTGGCCGGACCGATTCTTTCCGCCTCTCCGGTTCTTTTTCCCGGTTCGTGGAAAGCGGAGGCAAACGGGCGTGCTCTGCTCCGGAAACAGGAGGGTGCCTTCCTGAAGACCACCGCGGAATTTCCCGGCGGAGTTCTGCTCTACAAGGAACAGGCGCGCTATCTGTTCCGCCCGGACCGGAAGATGTTCGACTCCCGTGAACTGGTGATTGAAGTCCGGGCGGAAAATACCACCTCGCCGCTGAAAGCGTGGATTTTCGTCAAGGATAAGGAAGGGGCCTGGTTTCAGTCGGAAAAAGAGTTCTCTCTCCGACCCGACGAGTGGACCCGCTTGAGCGTGCGGCTGGATCTGCCCGGAAAGGAACTCCTGCCGATGGGACACCGTGCCGCATGGAACGGCAGTTTCGCTTCCAAAATCTTTGCCGCCGGTCTGAGCATTTACAGCGAGGAGATGCAGCAGGCGGAATTCACAATCCGGACTCCGTTTCTGGAAGGGAAACGCCTCTCGCCGGATCTGGCCGTGACTTCCTGGACAATGCCGCGAACCGCAGCCGAATATGAACTTGTCAAATCCCGCTTTCAATTGACCCGAGAGTATTTCAATGCGTTCAATCCCGATGAGATCGCGGTGGATTTCGAGGTGATCTCTCCCTCTTCCGGAGGAAAGGTGAAACGCTATCCGGCCTTCTTTTCCCAGGACTGCCGGCGGGAAATTCATTTTACAAGGGAATCGGTGGCTCTTCAGGGACTGCCCTTCTGGGAGTTCCGGTTTGTGCCGAAGGAGAAGGGAATCCACCGGATTCGTCTGCGGGTCATGGATGCCACTCTGGATCCCGTGGTCGCCTTCACGCTGTATACCGACTGGCGGGAAATAGAGGTGACGCCTTCGAACGTTCCCGGATTCGTGCGGGTCAGCAAACGAAATCCGCACTATTTTGAATTTGAACGGGGCGGTTTTTTCTATCCGATCGGCATCAATATTCACTCCAACACCGATCAGCGGAGCGAGAACAGTTTCGGATTCGGACATCTTCCGGATCGCGGAAATGTCGATTATGAGGAATACATCCGGAGCTGTTCCGCCGCGGGAATCAATCTCATGGAAATCTGGATGGCCTCCTGGACCTACGCCATTGAGTGGAGCTCCTCCCGATCGGGATTCTATGGAGTCGGCAACTACAATCTGGTAAACGCATGGAAACTGGATTATCTTCTTGATTACGCAAACCGATATCATATGATGATTAATCTGGTGCTCGACAATCACGGCAAGATCGCCGACATCTGCGATCCCGAATGGTATGATTCTCCCTACAATGCCAAAGGCATCTTTGCCGTTGCGAATTCCGCGTTTCTCCAGAACGCCGATGAATTCTGGTCCGATTCCCGCGCCATCGAATTTGCGCGCAAACGCAACCGGTACATCGCGGCCCGATGGGGCGCATACCCGAACATCTTTGCCATGGAGCTCTGGAGCGAAGTCGACCTCGTCAGCAATTCCCATAAACGTCGCGACGATAAAACGATGATAAAATGGCATCAAATGACAGCAAACGACATTAAACGAGAAACACAGGGAGAATATCTTGTTGCCACTCATGTCTGCGGAGACATCGGCAATGTGATGGGGTGGAAGGCTCTGACCATTGAGCCGAAGGAGCTGGATCATGTCTGCGGAGACGCCTATCGTTCTGCCAATGTTCCGATTGTCAATCAGATGCAGAAGCATCAGTCGCAGATCCAGAAGATTCCGAAACCGGCCCTGATTACCGAATACGGCGGGACCTCGTCCGGTTCTGAAATCTCCCTGGCGACGGGGGATGTCCATGGTGGAATCTGGGCGGCACTCTTCACCCGTCACGCGGGAACGCCGCTGCTCTGGTGGCACGATTTCATTCACATCCGCAATCTGTATGCGCATTACACGGGGTTTGCCCGTTTCCTGAACGGAATGGATCTGCGGACCGGTTCTCTGATTTACGGGACCTTCCCGGTGGAAAGCGAACCGCCGGGACTTCCGGCACAGCCGGTGCTGTTCATGACCAGGGCGCTTTTTCACTCGCAGAAACAGACGGTGATGATTCCGGAAATCGGTCTGGAGGGGCTTTTCCTCAATCAGAACGGGACATTCCTCTGCGGATGGATCTACCACGCACAGGAGCTGTTCCGTTATCGGACCAATCAGAGCGAGGTGCCGCTGTCGCGCGGGGTCCGGGCCCGGATCCGGACCCATGTGGAGCCGGGGGACTATCTGCTGCAGTTCTTTGACACGATGACCAATCGCCTTCTGACCTCCCGCCTGATCGCGGTGAAAGGCAGCCGGGGGACGGAGCTTCTCCAGTTCAACTGTCCGGACATCCGGCTGGATGCCGCGTTTAAACTGACGAAAATCGGAGGTGCCCGATGAAAGCCGCCTGTTCCCTTCTGCTGGCTCTTTTCTGCGGAATTCTTTTCTGTCTTCTTGCGTATCGGGAACTGGAATCCGTGGAAAAAGCGGAACGGAAAACCGGAGAGACCCGTCGTCAGGCGGACGAGCTTTCCGCTCCGGGGAAAACCGTCGGAAGAATGACCGGACCGCGGACTCCAGGTGTCAAAACGGAAAAACGGAATTTTGCCGTCCCGGAACACTGGCTCGAAAAACAGGCCGGATACTGCCTTGTCGTTCGCAACACGGTTCGGAACCGGGATGCCTTTCTGGATCTGAGAACGCTCTGCGTGCCGGGATCAACCGCAAACGGGGTGACGGTTTACGATGACGACGGCAAGCGTGTCCGGATTCATCAGTACGACAGCGATCATCTGCTTCTTCCGGGGAGTTCCGCGCCGGAGCTCTTTTTTGTCTACTACGGATTTCCGTCCCAGCAGCCCCTCAGTTCCTGGGATCCGAAAAAGAAGTCGATTCCGCCCAATTTCCGTCTTCGTCAGCAGGATGTCATGCGTCGGTATCCGGATCATCCGTCGGGGATCAATCAGCTGGAGAACCTGAAACGCAACATTCCGTTTCTGCGTGTGCAGCGGGAGCTCTGGAAGGCGATCGGGACGGCTTTGACGGAACAGGTCTCTCTGCTGGATCAGATCGCATCCCAGCTGCCGTCGGTTCTTCAGAAGCGGAAGCCGGCCATTTCCAGCCAGGCGTTTCGCACGGCGGCGGAACGGTTGAACCGGAAGGCGGAATCCACCCGGAGTCATGCGACGGATCTGCTGGAAAGCACGTTTTTTTCCCATTTCAAAAACCGGAACTGGGGACGGAACGTTTCCCGGATCTTTTTCACGCGGCGGCCGTTCGATACCGACCGCAATCTTCTGACCTGCTTCAGCGGCATGCTTTCCGTGCCGGAAGACGGAGACTACGAGTTCCGGCTGAACACCAATTCCACACGGATTTTCCGGGTCAACGGCAAGACGGTTCTGCGTCGGTTCGGACAGTTTCAGGCGCCTGACACCGCCTCGATCGGAACGGTGGATGAACTCACGCTTCCGTTGAAGCACGGCTCCAATTTTTTCGAATTTCTCTATTACAAGGGGCCGATCACCAACTGGGCGGCGGTCTCCTGGAGAAAGAAAGGGGAGGGGAAGTTCCAGCTGCTCAGCGAGGATGATTTCGCTCCGGCCTCACCGGTCGATCCTCTGGAACTGCGCGCAAGGACAGGGGAAAAATATCCCATTGTCCGCAGAAATGATTCCCTTGCGCTCTTTACCGGGAAACACAATCCTTACTCTCTGGATCATTATGAGGTTCTGAACCGGGATCTGTTCAAATTTCACTGGGAGATCAACGGAAAATCCCTTGACTCCTCTGTGGAATATTTCGCAATGAAGTCGCTGAAGGATCCGGTTCTGAGAATTGTTCCGGATCGCGCATCCGGCTATTCCGCCTTCGATGTGCCGCGCAAGGAGAGGGTAGGGGACAAAGCTCCGCTCCGGCCGGATCTCTCCATGAAAATCTGGAGCCCCTGTTTTCTGTACGACGACGAATATGCGGATCTCACGCTGGAACTGAATTCCGGTCTTCCGATCAACTACACCGCATTTCTGTCGGCCCGGATCGAGGGGGAAAATCCTTTCATAACCTCCTTCCGGGAGGCGCTGCGCGTGCCGGCCATGCCGATGGAACACGACGACCGCTTTGCCCAGAATCCGATCATCAAACGCTCGTTTCATCTTGAGGGGAAGGAAATCGCACATCGTTTCATTGCGGACTTCTCCATTGCCGTCCCGGAACTGGAATTCGACCGCTGCGGCATTGTGGTTTCGCCGGTGAAGGAGCTGCCGGAGCTGAAAACTTCGGGGAAGGGACTGTGCGACGAATCCGGACGAAAGGTGCTGGTGATTCTTCATCGGATGAGTCTGCATGAGGTGCGGGCGTGGGAGCTGCTGAAGAAAATTGAATCGGAACTGCGTCCGGTGACCCGGGTGCTGGTTGTCGCGGAAAATTTCAACGGATTCAAGGAGAAACTGGAACAGCGGCTGAACCGCAGCGGGATTGCTCTGGAGTTTGTGGAGTGGAAACGCTCGGCAATGCCGTCGGGAAGCGCCGCGCTGGAGACGATTCCGGAAGTCATCGCCCGATTGAAAAACAGCCGGGCGGATGCGGCGTTCCTGATTCCGCTGGCGCTGGACCGGCATGGAACGCTGGGCGTTCGGGAAGAAAGAAATGCCATTGCCATGCTGCTGGAACTCTTTCTCAACAGGAAGGAGATCCGCACCGTATTTCTTTCCACGCCGTTTCCGCTTGCGCCGCGGACCTACTCCCTGTATGAGGAAATGGATAGACATTTCGGGGAGAATCTCCGGAAGTTGAAGCGGGAGAAAGGATTGCGATTCCTGGAGCTGGATGCCATCCTGCGGAGAAATCCGGCATGGACGGAGGAGGCGTATACGGTCCGGGGAGAAAAAACCGCCCTTCCGCACGGTCTTGTGGAGGACGCCGTTGAAATTCTTGCCTCCGAAATTGAAGGAAAATGATCCATTTCGCTGGAAAAGCGGGAGATTTGAATTTATATTACCGGGATGAAACAAGTAACAATGAGGAGGATTGCCAGTCATGGATACGGCAGAATCAAACGGGGTCAATTCCAATTTCATCACGGAAATCATTGATAACGATCTCAAGACGGGCCGTTGCGGCAAGCAGATCGTCACGCGTTTTCCTCCGGAACCGAACGGATATCTTCATATCGGTCATGCGAAATCCATCTGTCTGAATTTCGGCACGGCGCGTCAGTATGGAGGCGTCTGCCACATGCGCCTGGACGACACCAATCCGACGAAAGAGGATACCGAATACGTTGAATCCATTCTGAACGATGTCCGCTGGCTCGGGGGCGACTGGGGGGATCAGCTCTTCTATGCGTCGGATTATTTTGAAAAACTCTACAACTATGCGGTGGAACTCATCAAGCGCGGCAAGGCTTATGTCTGCAACC
This sequence comes from uncultured Victivallales bacterium, assembly GCA_944390735.1. Classification (GTDB taxonomy): domain Bacteria; phylum Verrucomicrobiota; class Lentisphaeria; order Victivallales; family UBA1829; genus UBA1829. Next base: position 53,902 of record CALXRL010000080.1, read on the forward strand.
TCTCCGAAGAGGAGTTCAACGAGTACAAGGGAACTCTGACGGTTCCCGGCCGGCCGAGCCCCTGCCGCGACCGTTCCATCGAGGAGAATCTGGATCTCTTCGAACGGATGCGCAAAGGCGAATTCCCCGACGGGGCCTATGTCCTGCGGGCTAAAATTGACATGGCGTCGCCGAATATGCACATGCGCGATCCGGCGATCTACCGCATCCGTCATGCGTCTCACCATCGGACCGGGGACACCTGGTGCATCTATCCGCTCTACGACTTTGCGCACTGCCTTTCCGATTCGATCGAAGGCATCACGCACTCCATCTGCACGCTGGAATTTGAAATTCACCGTCCTCTGTACGACTGGATTCTGGATGCGCTGGAAACGCCGTGCCATCCCAGGCAGATCGAGTTTGCCCGTCTGAACCTGACCTACACGGTCATGAGCAAACGCAAACTGCTGGAGCTGGTGAAAGAGGGGAGGGTGAGCGGATGGGATGATCCCCGCATGCCGACCATCTGTGCCTATCGGCGGCGCGGCGTTCCCGCTGTGGCGATTCGGAATTTCTGCGAAAAGGTCGGTGTGACCAAGTTCAACAGTCTGACGGACATTGCGCTTCTGGACTACTGCATCCGCGAGGAACTGAATAAAACAGCAAATCGCTACATGGTTGTCATGAATCCGGTGAAACTGGTCATTGACAACTATCCGGAGAATCTTGTGGAGGAGATCGAGGCGGTCAACAATCCGGAGGATCCGGGGGCAGGGGTGCGCAAGGTGCCGTTTTCCAAAGAGCTTTATATTGAGGAAACCGACTTCATGGAGGTTCCGGTCAAGCAGTTCCATCGTCTGGCGCCGGGAACGGAGGTGCGTCTTCGCTATGCCTACCTGATTACCTGCACCTCGGTGGTGAAGGATGCCGATGGAAAGATCACGGAAATCCATTGTTCCTATGATCCGGCATCCAAAGGCGGCAATGCTCCGGACGGGCGGAAAGTCAAAGGAACCATTCACTGGGTCTCCGCAGCCCATGCGGAAAAGGCTACGGCCAGACTTTATGACAAACTCTTTACCATTGAAGATGTTGGAGCGATCCCGGAAGGAGAGGACTATCGGAATTATCTGAATCCGGATTCCTTGAAAATCGTTTCCTGCCTGATGGAACCGGCGTTGAAAACAGTCAAACCGGGAGTCAGCGTGCAGTTTGAACGAACCGGTTATTTCTGTCTGGACGAACAGGATTCCAAAGAGGGAGCTTTGATCTTTAATCGGACCGTGGCGCTGAAGGACTCCTGGCAGAAGAAAATTGCCCAGAAAAAATAAAAGAACAAACATCCCGGCAGGGAAGGGGGCTTTTATGGAAGAAGCCAATACGGCACCGGCAATCCTGGTGGAAACCGTCGGAATTTTTGAGACAAATTGCTATTTTGTTTATCCGAAAGAGGCGGGTACATTGTATATCATTGATCCGGGAGGTGATCCGGAAAAACTTCTGGAGACAGCAGCCTCTTTCCGGAATGTCGCGCAGTACCGGATTCTTCTGACCCATGCCCATGTGGATCACATCAGCGGGGTAGGGGAGGTGGCTGGAAAACTGGGAATACCCGCGGTCTTTCTCCATCCGGCCGATCTGGATTTGTATCGGAGTCCGGAGAATGCGCTTCTTCCCTATCTGCCTCCGGCCCAGAACCTTCCGCCGACTCAATGGCCTCCCGACATGGAGGATTTCACCATTCTGACCACTCCCGGTCATACCCCCGGAGGAGTCTGCTATTATTTTCAGTCCATGAACGCTCTTTTTTCCGGAGACACCCTCTTTTCCGGGTCCGTCGGACGGACCGACCTTCCCGGAGGCGATTACGACAGTCTGATGCGTTCCATCCGTGAAAAATTGCTGGTTCTTCCCGAAAAACTCGCCGTTTTCCCGGGCCATGGCGATCAGACGACCATCGGGATTGAAAAATCATTTAATCCATATTTAGCTCACTGACCCTCCCCCGGACCTTTCTTTTTCTCAGCCGGGGAGGGGGGCTCTTTCTCTGAACATCCCCTGCCCGTATTCCTTGATATAACGCCCATGAAACTGCTGTTTTCATGGGCTTTTTTATTGATTGGTCTGGTATTCCCCTGAAATCCTTTCTTCTTCTTAACAAGTCTTGTTGATAGTTGACAAAGCTATTGACATTTTATTGACATTTTAGAAAAAGAGAAGGTGCTTTATTAAAAAATGAATCTGAAACCCAGATTCTCCCTGACACCCCCTCTCCTATATACGACTTAACATAATATATATTATGCGACGTTGTAAATAGACCTCCCAGAAACGGAAAATCTCCCTCCGGGAGTGCGGAAGCCTCCCAAAAAAACGGGAGTGCGGATGCTGATATTGAGAACTTGCGGCGGTGAGCCGCCTTAATTACAACAGAACCACGGAAAGTAAAATACCACTGCAAGAAAAAGATAAAGTTTTTCGGGGCAGGTAAATGCTGCGCACCCCGAAAAACTTTACTTTTTCTTTCCGTTTCGCAAGCGATATTTGACTTTCCGAGAACCTGTTGTAAAAAATGCTACTGCCTCCTTTTCTCGGGGGAAAAAGTTACTGAGAACTTTTCCCCCAAAAAAAGGGAGCATCCGCAAAAAAAAACGTAACACGGTTCTTGCGGCGTGGACAAAGAAGAGGGCAGGAGACAGGCAGGAAAACAAGGCGCGAGACTCAGCCGCACGCGCCTTGTTTTCCCGCCTGCCCCCCTGCCCCGGAATGATATCAGAATTTTCCCAAGGAAGCCACTGCAGCAAGAAAAACTGTTATCGTTTTTTTGCGCGATCCTCACGGATCGGAACTGTGCTCCGGGGAAAAGTGTTATCAACTTTTTTCTGACCGATAAAAGTTTTCGTATTATGAAGACTAAACGTTTCACGGGATGGACCGGAAATTTTATAAAGTTGCGCCCAGACTTGGAGTACTGTTTTTCCCTTGTCAGAACCCAATGTAAGGACTTGTTTCTGTGTATCAAGAGATTTAAAAAATGTCAGCTCACCAATTAAATATGGCCGGAACAGCTCAAGATCAGCATCGAAAGAATAAGACGAAACCGACGTCAACGGGGATTCTTCCACATATGATTTTATATCTGAGAGCTCTATTTCCAGCTTTAGCCGCCCTCCCCTTTTTGACTGATATACAACCGCATCAACAATAAAACCGGTATTGATGTAGTCATAACCGGTAGTGCTGACAGTTCCCTCAGCGGAAACGGTACGACGCGGAATAGGAACTTTTTGCCCGTCCTGCCAGCGTGTTTTACTGCCCTCCCTCAATAGAAACATAGGCGAAGCGTAGACATCAGCAAAATTGCTGGATGAAGAAAGATTGAAGAGACCATCGAGCGAAAAATCTTTAAAATCAAGACGAGAATCGGCGATATTGTAAGAAACCGTTCCGGAAGATTTTACACCCAGACCGGCTTCTAAAAGCGCGTCTTTCCGAAGGGAAACAAAGCATAATTGAACAATCCATGTAGCAGTATCCCTTGTCTGGAGATAGGAAACGACTTCCGAAACTCTCATTATTCCCGGCTCCGTATCGGTGACGACAAGAAGACCGTCAGGAAAAACAGTAAGTTTTCCTTTTTCAGAAACAACGGATTTCAGAACCTGATCCAGTGATGATTGATCAAAACCAAGGACACGAGAATAAAAAATTGCGCGGTCATCCGATCGAAGAGAACCGAGAAAATACGAATTACCGACACGGACAACATCAACGGAAAGACAGCGAGAAACAATATTCAAAACAGAGAGCAAATCCGTGTTTTTAAATTCAGCCGTGATTGTTTTGTCTTGAAGTGCTTCGGAGTAAACTAGCCCGATCAGAAACTTATCGGACAGAATACGACAAAAAACTGATAACGGCATTTTGAAACAGGATAGAGTAAGTGATGGATAAACAGCAACGCCTTTTTTTTCTGTCTCCACATGCTCAGAGCTGAACGCATAGAGTTTCCGAAATGGATCGTCCTGTTTTATGTCCTTGAGCTGAGAACAGCTAGAACATGTAAATAATATCGCCGTTATTAAGGTAATAACAACGCTCGACCGCATCAATACGGACAACAATCCGACTATTTTTTTCATCGATGATTCCATCCTTTGTTTTAACCTTGAAAATATAACCCGGGGAAATTTTAACCCCGGAACGAAGCCAACAACAGCCATCAAAAAACATTGCCGGTTTATTTTTCTCGTCCTCTGATATAGGAATCAGAGCAGGAGAAGAAACAGATGGAGAAGCGGAAACAGAAGATGTAAAAGGTGCGCTTGATCCGGAGTCTGAAACAGAGGTTGCAGAAGGAACCGCAGAATTTTTCTTCTCCACTCGCTCTACTGATGTATTTGATTTATGCATTCGCTGAGTAGCCTTAAGCCACACCTGAATAAAAAAGTTCAGTCCACCGCAGAAACAAAGCCAGAAAACAAAAACGGCAAGAAGAGACCGCCACGAAAGAGTGAACCAGTTCCGGCGAAGAAACCAGCAAATAAGAGACAAACGGCTGCGCTTCTGAAACTCATAAAGCGGAGTTCTATCCTCAACAGTAGTAGAACCGGTCTCTTTTTCCTGCAAAGATGCCTCATAAGAGCGGTAATACTTAAAATAATCAGGAGTAATAAGGAAACGGCGGCAATGGTTTGTTTTCCATGACGAAAACATTTTCCGTTTTTCGAACTCAAAAACAGTTTTATGGTAAAAACCTGAAAGAGACGCTTTTAATTCATACCAATCTGACATCTTGATTTTAAACCAAGGGTACCGAAGATCTTCAGCAGGGATCAATTCAAGACGGACAGCCGCCCTGCCCTTGAGTACCTGACCAACCTGCCCGATATCCTGCGTAACACCTTCGAACGTACAACCACGGTGCCGAACTTCGCCCAAAAACTCATCCCAGAGTTTTAAATACTCGTCGGATTTAGAAGAAGAAATGAAATTATGAATTTCATCAATCGCAATATGGGCATATTTAAGATTGACACCCTTAAAATAGTCCCACGGTCCAGACTCTTCACGCCGCCAGCTCTGCAAAACATCGTCAGGGATGATCTGGATACGCCGTTTGATATCCTCCGGTGTAACCCGTTTCAACTTCTTAAAAAAACCTTTGGACAGTTTTTTTGAAACATCCTGAGCGATTGTGTCAACCTCTAACGGGAAATTGGAAAAATGAATACCGCGAGTATTGACGAGAAAATCATCAACCAAAAAACGAGCGGCGCGAACATAGGTTTTACCGCAGCCGGGAACACCAGTTGTTAAAATGACAACAGCCATTTTTTAACCCACCGTAGGAATAAAAAGTTTCACGATCAATTTGATCGGAATCATGATAAGCAAAAATGCAAAATACGCAGTGAGGAGCATCAAACCGTAATCAAAAGCTATCCACTGCTCGAGAAACCAAATATAGGGACCAAGAAACGAAAGATCCCAATGACTACTCAAATCCGGAAGCGCATCAGCCAAAGGAGAAAGAAGATTCTCGATGAACTCTTTAATAAGGTCAAGGAACCATTCAAGGACCGCAGAAACAGCGCCAACGATCCAATCACAAAAATCTTTTAAGAAGCCGATAATAGTGTCCATTTTACACCCGTTTTGATAACAATTTTTTCCCTGGGAAAGATCTGATGCGCTCTTTTCTGATAACAATTCACCATTGACGCAGAGCGCGAACAATGCCAAAAAGAAAAATCAGACTGAAAATAAAATAGCTGCACGCTTTAAAAAACGTCATGAATGGCTGTAAAGAAGACCAGTCATCAATCGTGAAAGAAAAGTCACGACCTCCCCACTGGGTACAATCCAAAGGGACTCGCAGAGAAAAGGAGCTCCCAGACGGTTTACCGAAATTCGGAGTCAGCTTATCTATAATGCGATTGATTGCCGAAGATTCGATATCGAGCTTATCCAACGGCTCGGAAGGACTCAATCCTTCGCCGCCATCTTCGCCGCCGTCTTCGCCGCCGTCTTCGCCGCCGTCTTCGCCGCCATCTTCGCCGCCATCTTCGCCGCCATCAGGATCAGGGTTCGGGTCAGGGTCCGGATCAGGGTCCGGGTCAGGGTCCGGATCGGGATCAGGGTTCGGATCAGGGTCCGGATCGGGATCAGGGTTCGGATCAGGGTCAGGATCAGGGTCCGGATCGGGATTCGGATCTGGGTCCGGATCAGGGTTCGGATCAGGATCAGGGTCCGGATCAGGGTTCGGGTCAGGGTCAGGATCAGGGTCCGGATCAGGATCAGGGTCTGGAGTCGGATCAGGATCAGGGTCTGGAGTCGGAGAAGAACAATCATGGGGATCGCCTTTGCGATATACTACCCCACACTTGGGACAAGTAACATAGGGTCTTTCAATGTCTTCGCAGTTATGACCGCAAATAAAACAGACATAACTTTGACAGAACTTATTACAAAAAACGGATGCGGAAGACTGATAATCTTGAGCAGCAGTCAATGAAGAAAAACACGCCTTATGTGTAAACCCATTAACACACTTTACAGTGATACCATAATGCTTTTGATGTACACTGCAAAAAGTTTTTCCACAAACAGAACATGTAAACTTGTTGCAGTCTGGACCATCAGGACAGACTTTGCAAGTGTGACCACAAATAGAACATTTAACACCTTTGCAAGTTGGGCATGTCGTTACAACAGACGACATCCAAGCTTCAACTGAAGAAAGAGAAGAAAAACAATTTTCATGAACAGCATTCCCACAGTTGACTGTAGCAAAATTATGAGTGTTATTGTGTGTATAGCAATAATCGACCTTATGGTATTTACACGTCATAATACTGCAATCAGGAGCATCTGGGCAAGGGTGGTTATGGCTGGATTTTTGGTGTAATGTACAATATTCAACAAGGCACTTTTTACAAAAACCTTGAGAACACTTAGTCTGAGAATAATCAACAGAAATTGTATCAGTAGAATTGTTACAGCGCATAGTAATAAGAGACGTAGAAAATTTATATGGAGTACCAACCGTATATAAACGAAACGAACCCCCACCACTTTTATAAATAGGCATAGCGCGAACAGAACCCGCTCCTCTTGCACTAGAGAAAGTTACAAGTAAATAAGAATCCGAACAATGCCAACCAGAAACAGGAGTAACAGCAATGTCAATAACAAAAAAAAAAAAGGAAAAAGAAAGAAGGAAAAAGAACAATATTGTTTTCATGACTCACCCACTAAAAAAGGTGCTTCTGGTTTTTAGAGTGAATAATCATCTGCATAGAAACAAAACCGCAGATAAAACAGGATGCGTGAATGATCACTTGCAACAAAAAAATCACCTGATCAAAGCGCTGCATCAACGTATGCGCCCAGTGAGGGCCATCTGGATTTGAGGCAGACAGCGTGGTATGTTCTTCCACAAACCGGAATAATGGGAGGACGGCATGGGACGTGAAGGACGAGATTATTGGGAGGAGCAATTGTCC
>CALXRL010000081.1 GCA_944390735.1 uncultured Victivallales bacterium
GGTCGATCAGAACCACCGGCAGTTTCAGGCGCCCGAACGTCTCCAGCGTTTCAAACGAAAATCGTTCCGCGGGCGAAATAATCAGCAGAGCAGCACAATTCCGGGTCCGTCGTGCCAGGTCGCAGAATGCCGCATAGCATGCGCCCTCGCAAATCCGGCTTTGCAGAACGCCGAATCCCTTCTGCACAGCATACTGCTCGGTCATGTACGTCAGACGCCAGATCGTCTCCGCCGGATAATCGGGAGAGACCAGAAGAATCTGCGGCTTCTCCTTCTCCTCGGGGAGCTGCTCCAGACAGCCGCCCCCTCTTGCCGCCACAATTCCCCTCCCCTGCCGACGGACAATCACTTTCTCATGTTCCAGCTCCACCAAAGCCTGATTCACGGTCGCCATGGCCACGTTGAAGCGCCGCATCAGCGTCCGCACCGAAGGCATTGATGAGATGGCTTCCGGCTTCAATGCCTCCGCTTTCAGATACTCTTTGATCTGCTCGTATTTCAATTCCGCCATTTCTCTTCCTCGATATAGACCAGTGTTCTAGTACAGTTATCATTTTATCACATTTCCGCGTTTTTGTCAATCCCCTTTTCTGAAAAAGAGGCGATTTTTCTGAAAAAAAGGAGGGAGGGATCCGCAGGAGTGTCAGGCAGGCCATTCGCGGAAGGTGCAGGAGAGGCTCGCCGGTTCCGGAGTCCGCCCTTCGCTCTGGTCGATCAGCTGCCGGACAAGCCGATCCGCCAGCTCGCTGATCCGATTCTCCAGCAGCGTGCACGGAAATGGAAGAATCAGTTCATTCTCCCGCGTCTTATGAACATAAAGGCGAAGATCCTCCGGCACCCGGACGCCAAGATGATAAAACGCCATGGTCAGCCCGCTGACCAGATCATCCGAAAAAGCCAGAATCGCCTCCGGCCGTTCGGAGAGCGTCCAGATCTTTTCAAAGGCATGACAGGCGAAAAGGGAACTGTCCAGAATTTTCGATCCCGCCGAAGCGCCGCTGTCGAAAATCCACTCCGGCCGCACCTCCAGCTTCTGTTCACGCAGCGCAGCCAGAAACCCCGGCTGAAGCGCATTCTCCGACGTTCCCTTCCGATGAAGATCCAGATTCGCCGAAGAAAGAATGCCCAGTTTTCCGACGCCATCCGCGCGAATCCGCTTCATGATGCAGCGGATGCTCTCCGGAGAGAAAAAGGAGACCCGATTCGGAATACGCATCGAACTCACCGCCGAAAACGGAACCGGAAGACGCGCAAAAAACGGATGCAGTTCCGGCGGCAGAGAACGCACAATCACCCCCTGCACCTGCCGGCGTTCCGCCAGAAGCTTCAACTCTTTCAGTCCGTTCTGCGACGGCGTATCGTAGATCACCATGCAGCGGATTGCGCTCCGGGCGAGCCGCTTTTCCAGCATCTCAATCAGAAGACGCGTGAAATTCTCCCCGCGCTGGATGGAATACCAGTTCAGATAAATTGCCGCGCAGCGGAGCTTTTCCACGCCGTCGGTCACGATCGTTCCGGCTTTGGGACGGCGGATCAGCATTCCCTCCTTCACCAGTGTTGCAAGCGCATGGTGCACATTCGCCTCCGCCGTGCCGAAGCGCCCCGCCAGTTCCCGAGCCGACGGCAGACGATCCCCCGTTTTCAGTCCGCCATTCCGGATCTCCGCGCGGAAATACTCCGCAATCTGGGAGCGAATGCTTTTCCGCGGATCCAGTGCTATTGTTTTCATCGACCTTCGAACCCGTCCTTTCCTCTCGAATTCCCCCTCCGGAAATATAGCGGAAATCCCTCTTTTTTGCAAACGGAAATTCAAAGAAAAAAAGGAAATAATCACTATAATCACCATTTTAAATTTGCAAATGATCTCTTCGGGCGGTATACTAAAAAAGAGAGGGGGAACGGAGAGTAGTACAGACGTTGTCCCATGCAGAAAAAGGAAACCGGAAATGAAAGAAACGATCCGCATCAATCCCGGAGAGATCATCGGCAGCATCAAAAAAGTCAACGGAGGCAATCTGGCGCCCGCCATCGTCAATGAAAAAGCGGGCGGGAACATCCGGAAGGAGTTCGGCGAACTGCATCTGCCGGTCACGCGACTTCACGACGCCCCGCTGGAAAACGCCGGAACGCGTCTGGTCGATGTTCCGCTGATCTTTGCCAACTTCCACGCCGATGTGGAGGATCCGCGCAACTATTATTTCAAACAGACCGACGATTATCTCCGGAACTGCATGGAACTCGGCACCGCCATCTATTACCGTCTCGGCACCTCCATCGAGCACGGGGTCCATAAATATTTTCTTGATCCGCCGGAGCCGCGCCGATGGATCGAAATCGTGTCGCACATCATCCGCCACTACACGGAAGGCTGGGCCGACGGCTTCCGCTTCGACATCCCCTTCTGGGAGATCTGGAACGAACCCGAATGCACCGACTGCGACGGTCTCCCTCTCATGTGGAACGGAAGTCCGGAGGAATTCAACGCCTTCTTCGCCGAAACCGCCACGGCTCTCAAACAGCGCTTTCCGCACCTCAAGTTCGGCGGTCCGGCCCACTGCTGGTTCGGCGATCATTCCAGAGAGTTTCTTCGATTCTGCGCCAAACACAACGTCCCTCTCGATTTCTATTCCTATCACTCGTATGCGGGAGACCCTTCGCAGCTGCTCTCCTCCCCGGCGGAGGTGCGAAAAGCACTGGATGAAAACGGCTACCGCAACACCGAAATCCATCTGAACGAATGGCACTACTTCCCGCTGGACTGGAAAAAACTCCGCGAGGACAAATCGTACCGGGCCACCGCCTATCCGATCATGAAGGGTCTGGAATCGGCCGCGTTTCTGAACGCCGTCCTGATCGGCTGGCAGGACACCCCGCTTGATCTGGGGTGCTACTACACCGCAACAGCCACCAACTGGGGACTCTTTGATCCGTTCTCGCGGCCGACCAAATCCTATTACGGCATGAAAGCCTTCGGGGAAACGGCCCGCTTCCCGAAGCGGGTGAAAACGGAAACCGTCCACCGCACTCCGGGAGTCTCCGCTCTTGCCGCCGAACAGGAGAACGGCGACCTGCGGGTCCTTGTCTCCTGTTTCAAAACCGGCGCGGCGGAACTGGAATTCGAACTGGACTCTCCGGAACGCTTCTCCCGTCTGGAGCTTCTCCTGCTGGACGACACCCGCGATCTGGAACCGGTGTTCCGAACCGGAACAATCCATGGACCGCTTGCCGCGACGACCCCATCCGACTCCGGCGTCTTTCTGCTCCAATGCACGCGGGCATCCTCCCATGCTCCCTCCGGACGGAAGCACTGAAACCGGAAAGAACGCTCACGATGTTCCACGGAATTCTGTTTGCCGTTCTCACGGGCATCAGCTGGATCTGGATCGGTGTTGTCGTCAGTTACGCGTCGAGACACCGACTGAGTCTTCCGGTTCTGCAGCTTTTCCAGACGCTGATCGGAATCACGGTCAGTCTTCTGCTGCTGAGCGGCGCGGCGCTTGTTCAGACGTCCGGCCCGGAGCTCTCCGCGCAGACGCGGGCAATCACCGCGATCTGTCTCTTCGGAAACGGCTTTCTGAACTACTTCATGTTTCTGGCGATGGGAGCGGCGATGAAGCGGGGGCCCAACGGCATCATCTGGTCGATGGTGCAGTCGGGACTTCTGTTTCCGTTTCTGATGGGCATTCTGTTCTTCCATGTCGCCCCCACCGGTCCCCGGATCGGCGGAATCGCTCTGATTACCGCAAGTCTTCTGCTGTTCGGAATCGGAAAGCAGAAGCGGAAACCGGAGGAATCAGAAACACACCGGCAGGAGAAGAGCTGGTTCCTGTATGCGCTGCTGGCCATGGTGCTGTGCGGAATCAATCAGTGCTGCGGGAATCTGCCCTCCTATCTGAGCGGAGGAGAACAAATCGGAAGCGTGGAGCGGACCTTCTTCGCACAGGCCGGAACGCTTGGCGCCTGGCTGACGGGAAGTCTGGCGTCCGGAACGTTCCGAGGCATGAAATCGGCCGCGAGGGGAGAACTCCGGAAACTTCTGCTGCTGGCGCTCTCGCTGAACGCGGTCGGATTGACCGCCAGCTATCTGCTGTTCTACCGTGCGCTGGATTTTCTGGCGAAAGCGGATGCCGGATCGCTCGGATACCCGCTGGTGGTCAGCTCCTGCATCGCGGGTTTCTTCCTTTACAGCGCGCTGATTCTGCATGAGAAAAGCTCCGGAACGCAGCGAGCGGGATTCCTGCTGGCAATCGGAGGAATTGTCCTTCTGTGCCGGTAAGCGTGCGGAACGCGGAAAATGCGTGTGGATTCGACGGGAAGACGCGCCGGAGACAGAACCGCCGGACCCGTCCGGACACCGTCCGCGCGACTTCGGAAGAACGGGGCGCAGCCCCGTGCAAAGAGAGATCGGAAAAGAGAAAAAATTCCTCGTTCCCGAATGGATTTTATCCGATATTTAACCGATTTTTATTTTGAAAAAAGCGGATTTGTGTGGTATTTTTAGAAAGAAAATTCTTTTCATGGAGCACCAGAATGAACGAAGAACGGAAAAAAGCAATCGCACTTCTTACCAGCGGCGGGGACGCCCCCGGAATGAACGCGGCGGTCCGCGCGGTGGTTCGCGGCGGAATCGCCTTCGGAATGGATGTCTACGCGGTCTATGAGGGATATCAGGGACTGATTGAAGACCGGATCGTCCAGATGGACTGGACCTCGGTCTCCGGGATCATGCAGCAGGGAGGAACCATCATCGGCACGGCACGGAGCAAGGAGTTCCGCACGCGGGAGGGACTGCTGAAAGCGGCGGAGAATCTGGTCAAGCGCGGAATCGACAGTCTGGTGGTGATCGGAGGAGACGGCAGTCTCAGCGGAGCGGATGAATTCAGTCAGGACTGGTCCGGACTCCTTGCGGAACTGGTGGAAGGCGGCCGCATCACGCCGGAACAGCAGGCGGCCTGTCCGAAACTCCGCATTGTCGGGATGGTCGGCTCCATCGACAACGATATGGCGAATACCGACATGACCATTGGAGCGGATACCGCGCTTCATCGCATCACCGACGCGGTCGACTCGCTCCGCAGCACCGCATACAGCCATCAGCGGATCTTCATTGTCGAAGTCATGGGCCGCAACTGCGGTTATCTGGCGCTGATGAGCGCGATTGCCTCGGGCGCCTCGTGGGTCTTCATTCCGGAACGGCCCCCGGAACCCGGCTGGGAAGACAAGATGTGCGATCTGCTGCATGAAGGTCATCTCGCCGGCCGCCGCGACAACATCATCATTATGGCGGAAGGGGCGCGCGATCTCCAGGGAAATCCCATCACCTGCGATCAGGTTCAGAAGATTATTGAAGAGAAACTCAATCTGGAGTGCCGGATCACGATTCTCGGACACGTTCAGCGCGGCGGCGCCCCGAGCGCCTACGACCGGTATATGAGCACGGCCTACGGCTATCAGGCCGTCAAGGAACTTCTGAAGGACAATCCGAACAACGAATCGGTCATTGTGGTCTCCAACAACAACCGGATTGCGGCGGCGCCGCTGATCGAATCGGTGGAAAAGACCCGCGCCATCGCCTCGGCGCTGAAAGCGGGCGACTACGCCAAGGCCGAAGAGATGCGCGGAATCGCCTGGGGAAAAACCTGCGATCTGGTCAATGTTCAGGCGCAGGTCAGTCCCGCGAAGGAGAAGCTGGAACAGAACTCCCGCATTGCGGTCATCACATCCGGCTGGCCGGCTCCGGGAATGAACAGCGCGATCCGCACCATCGTCCGGGTCGCCATGAACGAGGGGCACGAGGTGATCGGCGTCGAGGACGGCGTGGAGGGGCTCATCGCAGGGCGTTTCCGCGAGCTCTCCTGGATGGAGGTCGACAGCTGGGCCGGTTCCGGCGGAACCAAGCTCGGAACCAATCGGACCCTCCCGAAGGAATCCGATTATTACAGAATCGCGACCAATCTGGAAAAGAACCGGATCGACGGTCTCATCATCATCGGCGGCTGGACCGCCTACACCCTGGCATCCAAACTGCATGCGGCACGAAAGAATTTCGAGATCTTCCGGATTCCGCTGATCTGCATTCCCGCCAGCATCAACAACAATCTTCCGGGAGTGGAGCTCTCCATCGGCTGCGATACGGCGCTGAACACGATTGTTCAGGCAATCGACAAGATCAAAAATTCGTCCGACAGCGCCCGCCGTCTTTTCATCGTCGAGGTCATGGGCCGCTTCTGCGGCTTCCTTGCCATGATGAGCGGAATGGCGACCGGCGCGGAATATATCTACATGCACGAGATGGGCGTCAATGTCGACATGCTTCAGAAGCATACGCATTCGCTGGTCAACAGCTTCCGCGCGGGACGCCGGACCGCGTTGATCATCCGCAATGAACGGGCCAACCCGACGTACGACATCAACTTCATCTCCGCCCTCTTCGATCAGGAAGGCGGAAACTGGTTCGATGTCCGCAAAACCATCCTCGGACCGATGCAGCAGGGAGGAGATCCGAGTCCCTTCGACCGAATCCTCGCCGCGCGGCTCGCCTATGAGGCAACCCGTCAGGTCCTCGAACGCATCCGCACCAGAAACGACAGCTGCGCCATGGTCGGACAGGCCGGCGGAAAAGCCATGGTCTTCGAACAGGATGAACTGGAAAAAATGGTCTGCGAAGAGTGGCAGAGACCCATTCGACAGTGGTGGGAAGGCTATTATGAAGTCACCCATATTCTGGCGAATTCCCCCGCCTCGCTTCAGGCGCAGACCGAGGCGGTTCCGCCGAAACCCTGAAGCGGAAATGGTCCTCTGCATCCGCTCTTCGGAAAACAAAACGGGCGCTCATTTCTGAGTGCCCGTTTTTCTTCTCCGCCGTCTTTTCCCAGAAGTCGCCCGGCAGCTGACAGGGAATAAAGGAAATCGCCGGAGCCTCACTCCGACAAGCCGGAAATTTTTGCAAAAACGCCCTTTTTCACTCCAGCATGCTTTGAAGCGGAGTCTCCCGGCTCATCTCCGGGGGAACAAACTTGTTTCCCCGCATGGCGCCAAGATAGTTTGCCCGTTTGAAAAGATTCCATGCGGTCACCTCCTTCTCCCCCAGGAACACCGCATTCTTCTCCCGGCGGACAGGGTAGAGACGCATGGCGGCCGGATCCACCGCGACCACACGCATGGCATCCGCGAACAGAAAGAGAGTCGGCGACTTTCCTTCCACCGCGGGAAGCTGATACAGATTCACCAGCCGGGTCCCGTTGAATGTTTCCGGCAGGGAGAGCGTTTCCCGGGAACCGTCCTTCCGGACAACGACCACCCGTGCGGCAAACTTCCAGATCACCGGATGCAGCAGCCGCTGCTCCAGCGCAATGGAGGCAATTTCTCCGGTTCCCTTGCAATCCATCCGCCACCGTTCGCTGAACTCCCGCATCTTCAGACAGGTCCCCGTTCCCCAGACGGCAACTCCGATCCCCACAAGACAGAGAAAATAGAGCGCGGCCCGCACCGCCGGCGCTTTTCCCGGCCCATGCATCCACCCATGCAGCTTTACAGCGAGAAACAAGGAGAACAGCAGGGCAATGATCGGCACAAACAGAAAGGCGATCAGCACCAGCACGATCAGAATCTCGGGAGGCCGCAGCAGGGAGACCGCAACGCCTGAAAGCGCCAGCAGCACCAGAAGACCGAGACATCCGGTCCCGGAGGACTTCAGCGCAATGACATTCGGATCACAGCTCTCCCGGAACCTCGGAAGCAGCCAGAGGGAAATGGTCAGCAGCGAAAGGAGAATCACAAAGACGATCATGGAACCACACTCCTTTTTTATAACCGATTCAGAAGAGACGAGAGCTGTCCGGGATAGGTGTCCCCGGTAGCGGTCCCGGCTCCCGCCATGTACTGTCCATAGGTGATGCTGTCCCCCAGACATGCAATTCGCGAACAGGGAAGATGGTGCGAACGAATCGCATCCGCCAGCAGTTCCGCCATCCGCTCATATCCCCGGCGGTTCGGATGAACCCCGTCCCGATATTCGCTGTTGGCGGGATTGGTCAGATACGAATCCGCTCCGGAAAGCTCCCCGGTCAGAAACGCCGCGTGCAGATCGACCGTCACGGCGGAAGCGGTCTCCGCCGTCTCCGCGATGATCCGGTTCGCCGCGGCCACACGCTCTTCGGGCGGAAACGCTCCATACGCCTTCCGGTCGTGCCGTTCCAGCAGAAGCTCCGGACAGAACGGGGGAATTGTCATCAGGATCAGACGCGATCCGACATTTTTCATGGCGTTCAGAATCGCAAGCAGTTCGGCTCGGAACACCGTCATCTCCGTCAGCGCATGCGAGTTGCAGGTATTGTTCGTCCCGACCAGCAGAATCGTCAGTTCCGGGCGGAACGCCAGAGCCGCAGGCACCTCATCATCGAGAATCCGGCGCGTGGTTGCGCCGCAGATTCCGAAATTCCGTATTTCAACCATCCTCTCATCCTTTTCTGAAAGAAAAAGAGCCGGAAATGGGAAGTCCGGCTCTCTTGCTGCATTCAACAAACCGTACATCACCGCGAAGGCTGCGGAACCACGGAATGCAGAAAAAAAACGCTCACAACGTTTTCAGATATTTCTGATAATCTTCCTCTTCCATCAGATCATCGAATTCCGCCAGGTCGATGTTCTCCAGCTTGCAGATCCATCCTTTTTCCTCGGGGGAACGGTTGATGATGCCGGGATCGTCATCCAGATTTCGGTTGACGGCAATCACGGTGCCGCTCACCGGGCAGAAGACATCCACGGAATCCTTCACGGATTCCACAATTCCGATGGAATCCCCTACGATGAAGTCGGCGCCCTCCCGGGGAAGCTCGACATAGGTGATGTCTCCCAGTTCCTTGGCCACAAATCCGGTAATGCCGACAATGGCATCGTCGCCGTCGAGCTTCACCCACTCATGTTCTTTTGAATAGTATTTCATTCCGTAGCATCCTCCGCATTGGGTTTAGTGGAAAAAATAAATCATATTTCCACTTTTTCAATCCGCATTTCCGAAAAAAACGGGAAATATCGCGTTCTTCCCTCAAAATGAGGCGGGAAAAGCATCGGAAACATCCGGAAAGTCCTCCGATCCCGGGAGCATCTCCCTCGCAAGAACATCCTCCGCCGCAAAGCGCCGTCAGACGAAGAGCTTCTGAACCAGAAGCATATAGACCGCGGTTCCCGCCAGAATGGAAAGAAGCGGATTCCCCTTCCAAGAATGCAGCAGCACCACCACCGCGGAGGCAATCAGCTCCGGCACTCCGAAGGGGAAAGCCGTCACATTCACCTGCTTCACACAGTAAATGACCAGCATGGCGATTGCCGCAGGCGAGATCACGCGCCCGATGTACAGCACCATCTCCGGCGGTTTTTCCGACCGCCCGAAGACCAGAAACGGAAAAAGACGAATCAGATAGGTCACCACGGCCATCACCATGATCGCAAGGAATACGAAAAGAGTCCGGTTCATCTCCTGTCCCCTCCCCGTTCCGCCTCCGGCGGATCCAGTTTCCGGCGGAACGCAAGAACGCCGATCAGGATCAGCGCCATGGCCGGAATGAGCATGTTGTCCGGACCGAAGAGCACACGGCAAAGCAGCGTTGCCGCGCCGCCGATCAGCGCGGGAATCCGGTTTCGTATTTCCCGGCACTGATCGGTCAGAATCACCAGAAAGAGCGCCGTCATGCTGAAATCAATTCCCCTGGTATTGAATTGCAACAGCTTTCCGGCGATGGAACCGGTCACACAGCCGACCACCCAGTAGGAGTGGTTCAGGGCGGCGAGGGTCAGCATGAAGTTGTCGGAATCGCCGGGACCGGCTCCGGGACGATCCTTGAGCAGAAGCGCATAGGTCTCGTCGGTCAGGGCAAAGATCAGATACCATCGCCGCGGACCGGCCTCGCGGAAACGCCGGATCAGCGAAAGACCGTACATGGAATAGCGGAAGTTGATGAACAGCGTCAGAATCCCGATCTCCAGAAGAGAAAGGGAACCGGCAATCATGTCAACCGCCGCGAACTGGAGACTGCCGGACAGAATCGTCAGACTCATCAGCAGCGACCAGAGCGGATTCAATCCCGTGTTCGCCGTCAGCAGAATGCCGAACGCGGCCCCCATGGAAAGATATCCCATCATCACCGGCAGGGAACAGACGAACGCCTCCTTGAAGACTTTTCGGCTCATCATGACCAGGGACCTCTCCGATTCGGCTTCAGTTTTTCAGCCGGGGATCCAGGGCGTCGCGCAGGGCGTCGCCGAGAATATTCAGCGCAAGCACAAGGACAAACATGAACGCGGTGGCCGCCCCCACTTCCCACCAGATGCCGCGCCAGAGCCGTTCCTGCCCGTCGGCGATCATCGTTCCCCAGCTGGGTTCAAACTGAACGCCGAGCCCGAGATAACTCACAATCACCTCCGTCATGATCGCAAACGCAAACTGCATGGTGAAATAGATGATGACAATATGCATCAGATTCGGCAGGACATACCGGAACAGAACGGCCGCGTGACCCACTCCGAGCGTTCTGGCCGCCTGGACATACGGCATATCCCGGATCCGCATGGCCTCGCCGCGCACCACCCGGCAGAGACCGACCCATCCCGTCAGGCCGATTCCCAGATAGACCGCCAGCATTCCGGGCTCCGTGCGCAGAGCATGGGCGATGGCATCGAACGCGCTCTTCATCGACTCCGAAAGAAACCCCTTCGACACCAGCAGAGCAAACGCCAGAATGAACAGCAGCGACGGCATCGCCGCAAACGTACTGTAAATCCAGACCACGATATCATCCATCGTCCCCCCGAAATATCCCGCCAGAATTCCGAACAGAACCCCGAAAAAGGTCGCGATCACCGACGCGATCACCCCGACTTTCACCGCGGTCTTCGCCGCAAACACCGCCCGGAAAAACACATCCCGCCCCAGATAATCGGTTCCCAGAAGATGTTTCCGGGAAGGCGGAGCATTCCTTTCCGCCTCGTTCCGGACCTGATAGACGGGTTCCATCCCGTGCGCAGTGCAGTACGCGGTGTATCCCTCCGCGAACACCGCGATTCCCAGATAGAGAAGAGCGATCAGAAGCGACGCAAACGCCAGTTTCTGCGACAGCAGCCGCCGCAGCGTTCCATGGGCCGGAATCAAAGCCGCTCTGATCTCACCGTCAGGCATCGGACCGATCCGTTTCCGCCTCCGCCTCTCTGCGGCGGCGCATGAGGTGGACCTGCAGAAGAGCGATCTCCGAGGGGGTCACTCCGTCGATGCGTCCCGCCTGCGCAAGACTGGTCGGCCTTGTTTTCAGAAGTTTCATCCGGGATTCGTTGCGGAGTCCCTTGATCGCCTCGTAATCGAAATCGCCGGGAATGCGCCACATTTCCAGCGAGTGCAGTTTGGCAATGGACTGTTCCTCCCGTTTCAGATATCCCTCGTAGTGTGCGCGGATCGCCAGCTGCCTCAGGACCCGTCGATGCAGGTAGAGCGATGTGTCAAGTCCGATTTCGGAACTGTCAAACGGCGGATGGGCCGCATCCACACTTCCCTGGGCATCCTTGAGACAATCCCAGAAGGTTCTGCCATGACTCCTGCGGGCACGGCAGGCGGCTTCCGCGGAATCGCACAGGGCGGAATACTCTTTGAACTGATCGTATTTTTTCTGCGGAAGAAGTCCGAGCGAATACGCTTTTTCGCAGAGACGGAAATCCGCGTTGTCCTGACGCAGCGCCAGACGGTGTTCCGCACGACTCGTGAAGAGACGATAGGGTTCGACAATCTCCTTTGTGACAAGATCGTCGATCATCACGCCGATGTACGCCTCGTCTCGTCCGAATTCGACCGGTTCGAGCCCGGCGGCGAAACGCGCCGCGTTGAGTCCGGCCACCAGTCCCTGGCCCGCGGCTTCCTCGTATCCGCTTGTCCCGTTGATCTGCCCCGCGTGAAACAGTCCGGGATATCTCTTGACCCCGAGACTGCGCGACAACTCCTCCGGATAGACAAAATCATATTCAATGGCATACGCATAGCGCGAGATCTCCACCTGCTCCAGCCCCGGAATCGTCCGCAGCATCCGGATCTGAATGGAAGGCGGCAGACTGGTCGAAATGCCGTTGATGTAATATTCATCGGTGTTCTCCCCTTCCGGCTCGATATAGAGGAGATGACGCTCGTGGTGCGCAAACCGGACGACCTTGTCCTCAAACGACGGACAATAGCGCGCGCCGATTCCTTCGATCACGCCGCGGTACATCGGCGCCTGATCCAGATTCTGACGCACGATCTCCGCCGTCGCCTGATTGGAATAGACCAGATGACAGGGCAGATCCTTATGCTCCACGCGCGGACGAACCGAATCCTCCGGGAAGAAGGCGAAATGTTCTTCGACCTCATCCGAGGACTGGGTCTCCATTTGCGAAAAATCAATGGACTTTCCGAGAATCCGCGGCGGGGTTCCGGTTTTCAGGCGCCCGACATGCAGCTGGAGCTGATCCTTCAGCGCCTCGGCAAGCGCGACAGACGGGGGATCCCCGGCGCGTCCGCCCGGCATGTTCCGCAAACCGTAGTGCATCTTGCCGTGCAGAAAGGTTCCGGTTGCCAGCACGACCGCTTTGGAACGGAACTCTTCGCCGAGTTCGCTGACGATGCCGCAGATCCGGCCGTGATCCAGCAGAAAGGAACAGGCGGTTCCCTGTCGGATCTGGAGATTTTCCTGAAGCTCCAGCTCCCGCTTCATCGCCTTCTGATAGCAGACCTTGTCGCACTGGGAACGAGGCGACCAGACCGCCGGTCCCTTGCGGAGATTCAGAAGCCGAAACTGAAGAGACGCAGCATCGGTCACCCGCCCCATCGCCCCGCCGAGAGCATCAATCTCCCGGACGACGTGTCCTTTCGCGATTCCGCCGATGGCCGGATTGCAGCTCATCTGCGCAATATGATCCAGATTGATCGTCAGCAGAAGAGTCGATGCGCCCGCTCTTGCGGAAGCCAATGCGGCCTCGCATGCGGCATGTCCTCCGCCGACGACGATGACATCAAAAAATTCCTCGCTCAAAATATGCCTCCGAAAACGCTTGAAGGAATAATATACACCCTCTTTTCAAAAAACATACCCCGTCATTGAATTTTCATGCGAAAAGGCGGCGGACGCGGAGTTTTCACGCATCAGGACTTGATCTTCCTTTTCCTTCCTCTATATTATTCGGATTCGGAGCCCCCTCCGAATCAGACAGAAAACCACGCATTCAGGAGAAAGCATGCAATATCGGAATTTCGGAAACACAGGATTTCAAATTTCCGCCCTCGGATTCGGAGCCATGCGGCTGCCGATTCCGGAAAATCAGGACAAAAATGCAACAGAGGATCTGGGCGAAGCCGTGGATCTGCTGCGATACGGATTTGAGAAAGGCATCAATTACGTCGACACCGCCTACATGTATTGCGGCGGACGCAGCGAACTGGCGGTCGGAATGGCGCTGAAAAACGGATGGCGGAAAAAAGTCAGACTTTCCACAAAACTGCCGCTTGGCGAAGTGAAATCCCAGGATGACTTCAAGCGGATTCTGGAACATCAGCTGAAAAAACTGGATACGGATTGCATTGATTTCTATCATTTTCACGCTTTGAGCAGTCAGTCGTTTCATAATTTGATTCTTCCCCTGCACCTGATTGATATGGCGGAAAAATTCAAAAGCGAGGGGGTGATCCGTCATCTTTCCTTTTCGTTTCACGATCCGCATCCGGAAACGATTCTGGAGATTCTTGACACGCGGGCCTTTTCATCGGTACTCTGCCAGTTCAATCTGCTGGACCGGAGCAATCTGACAGGGATCCGGCATGCGGCGGAACTCGGGATGGGAGTTGTCGTGATGGGACCGGTCGGCGGAGGGCGCCTTGCGTTCAAAGGCGGAGTGTTTGAAAATGCTCTCGGGGGGAGAATCACGACCCCGGAGCTGGCGATCCGCTTTGTCCTGAGCACGCCCGGCATCAGCTGTGCGCTTTCCGGAATGGGAACGCGGGAAATGGTGGATGGAAACGCAACCATGGCGGATCTGCCGGATCCGCTGAGCAGAGAAGAACTGGACGCCATTGAAGCGGTGACCGAGGAATGCTCCAAACTTCGGAATCTCTATTGTACCGGATGCGGCTACTGCACACCGGCGTGTCCGAAAAAGGTGGCGATCCCGAAATGTCTGGAAGCGCTGATCTACAAAGAGGTCTACAATCTGGACACAGCAGCGGAGAACCGGTACAATTCCATCGGGAAAAATCCCTGGGATACTGGCGAACGGGCCTCTGCCTGCATCTCCTGCGGAGCCTGCGAAAAGAAATGCCCGCAGAACATCCCGATCCGGGAACGTCTCAAACAGTGCCGGGAGATCTTCGGCAGCTGAAAAGCCGTTTCGGCACGCCCCATACGCAAAACATATTCCGTCGGACAGAGATCCTTTTTTTCAGTAAAATGATCTTTCCCGAGGAGAGAGGTGACTTCAGCGGGATTCTTGCAACGAATCCCTGTCTGAAGCGCCCCATTTTTTCCGGTCTCCCAATAAGCCGAAACACAGAGGCTCCTTCTCCACCGAGAGGGAAGATGTTGTACAGCTTGAAGTCTTAACAGCAAAAAAAGCATTTCTCTTCACATGAAAAAAAATGGCCTGAAGCATCTCCGTGTCTTTTCTCGGAATATTCCTTATCACAATTTCGGCAACAGCCTTGATGTCGTTTTTCTCATCAAGAGGAGAATTATCTTTTTTTTCAAACATAAAAAAAGAGAGAATGCCAACCAGAGGAAATGGGAAATCAAAGAAAACAGCTCGTTCAGGACTCTTGTTCTTTTCATACCAAATAACCAGAATTTTCTTTTTTAGATCC
>CALXRL010000082.1 GCA_944390735.1 uncultured Victivallales bacterium
TCGGCAGGACCATCGGCCCTGCACCCGTCGCAAAAATTCAATTTTTGCTCCTGTGAGTGTTTCGACACCTGTCGACCAGGGGGCCAACCAAAGGTTTTCCCCCTGGACCCCCTCATCCTTTTCGGCGGAAAAACGGTTGCATCGGGAAAAAAGGAGCAGGGAGTGCAGAGGGCGAACCATTCGGTTTGCCCTTTGCCCGGCAACTGCCGGAAAAAACGGGAAGCCGAAATTTCAAATTTCGGCGATGGGTGCAGGGCCCATGGTCCTGCCGAGGGGTGTTGGGGGCGAGAAGCCACCAACCCAAAACCCCGAAGCAGGATACGGAAAAACAAACAGCCACCAACCCAAAACCCCGAAGCAGGATACGGAAAAATAAACAGCCACCAAATGAAAGAGAAGAAATTCAGCGGAAAAGTTCTTTTGCGACGCCGTCTTTTGTCAGACCTGCTTTTGTTTCCGGGAATCGGACTGAAGTTCGCCAGCCGGGGCCGTAGATGGAGAAGGAGCCCAGCACCCAGAGTTCACCGTTTTTTTTGAAGGAGGTTACTTCCAGAGTCCGGAAGGCGTTTCCGGAGATCTGGCTGGCGGGGAGGTTATACCATTCGACTTTCAAGGGGAAGAAGTGATCGGCGCTGATGAAGGCCTTCACGGATTCC
The DNA here is from genome assembly GCA_944390735.1 of uncultured Victivallales bacterium. Taxonomy (GTDB): domain Bacteria; phylum Verrucomicrobiota; class Lentisphaeria; order Victivallales; family UBA1829; genus UBA1829. The sequence continues at coordinate 657 of CALXRL010000082.1, forward strand.
TTTCCTGTTGGGGATTCGAAAACCATGACCCGACAGTCGATTGTTTTGACGCTTTCGCGCTGGAGTTCTTTTTTCAGAGGCCAGAAGATGAAATTCATGGTCAGGTCCTCGGGGCGGAGGCCGAAATCGGTCAAGGTTTTATCCTTCTGCAGGTCTCTGGTATCGATGGAGCCTGCGAATGGGGGCAGATAGGACTGAGCCACGTCATAGATTTCTTTTCCATTGAATACGATCTGCGCGATCGTCCGGGCCTTTGTGAAGATGACGGAGAAACGCAGGGGGGCCTCTCTGGTTGAGCTGCCGCGCCGTCGGTGGGAGGCGGTTCCTTCGAGGATCCCCCAGCTTTCGCGTCCTGGGGGCGTTCTCACGATTTTGACGAACTGTTCTGCGGAGAGAGCGTTTTTCTCCTCCGCGCCGGCGACGGCGCAGAGGAGAACGGTCAGCAAGGCGAGGAGATGTTTTTTCATGCTTTTCCCATGTTTTCGATTGCCAGTTTCCAAGCCTGCCCGGCTTCCGAGACGAAATGGAAGTGGAGTTTTTCGCGCACTTCATCGGGAACGTCTTCGAGATCCTTCCGGTTTTCCTCCGGGAGGATGATATCGCGGACGCCGGCTCTGAGAGCCCCGATGACCTTTTCCTTGATTCCGCCCACGGCCGTGATTCTTCCCCGGAGCGTGATCTCCCCTGTCATGGCAAACTGGCTTCGGACCGGTTTGCCCGTGAGGAGGGAGATGAGTGCGGTGGAGAGCGTCACTCCGGCGGATGGGCCATCCTTCGGGGTTGCGCCATCCGGCACATGGATATGGAAATCATTTTTCCGGAACACCTCGGGATCGATATGGAACTCGGAAGCCTTGCTGCGGATAAAGCTGAACGCAGTGAGGGCGCTTTCCTTCATCACGTCGCCGAGGGATCCGGTGAGTTTCAGTTCTCCTTTTCCGGGCATCATGATGGCCTCGACCTGAAGGATCGTTCCTCCGACGCTGGTCCAGGCCATACCGGTTGCGGTTCCGACTTCAGGTTTTTTCCCGATTTCATCCATCAGGAACTTCGGCACGCCGAGATATTTCCGGACCGCCTCCGGAGTGACCACGGAATCCGCCGCGGGATCAAACGTTCCGTCCACGACTTTCCGGGCGACCTTGCGGAGAACCGTTCCGATGGTGCGTTCCAGCGAACGGACACCGGCTTCCCGCGTATACGAGTTGATGATCCGGTCGATGGATTTCAGGGGGAAGGAGATTTTCCGTCCCTCCAGACCATTGTCACGGATCTGTCTGGGCACCAGATATCTGCGTGCGATCTGCCGCTTCTCATAAGGAGTATATCCCGGCAGCGTGATGACATCCATGCGGTCAAGCAGCGGCCCCGGAATCGTATCCAGCAGGTTTGCCGTGGCAATGAACATCACCGAGCTGAGGTCATAGTCCAGTTCGAGGAAATGATCGTTGAACGCATAGTTCTGCTGGGGATCCAGCACCTCGAGAAGCGCGGAGGCCGGATCGCCGCGGAAGTCGCTGCCGATCTTGTCGATCTCATCGAGCATGAAGACCGGATTCGAAGATCCCGCCTTCTTCAAGCCCTGAAGAATGCGTCCCGGCAAAGCGCCAAGATAGGTTCTCCGATGGCCGCGAATCTCCGCTTCGTCCTTGATTCCTCCCAGCGACATGCGCACGAATTTTCTGCCCATGGCGTTTGCGATCGACTTTCCAAGCGAAGTCTTTCCGACTCCCGGAGGTCCGACAAAACAGAGGATCGGCGACTTGCGGTCCTGTTTCAGCTGAAGCACCGAAAGGAATTCCAGAATGCGCTCCTTCACGTCCTTCAGACCGAAATGGTCGTGATCGAGAATTTTCGCGGCTTCGGCCACATTGATGCGGTCCTCGGTATAGGTCTGCCATGGCAGAGAGAGGATCCAGTCGATGTAGTTGTACGCGATCGTATATTCTCCCGACGCCTGCGGAATCGAATCCAGACGTTCCATCTCCTTCCGGACCGTGTCCAGAATGTTCTGCGGCGCCTTCAGCTTCTCCAGACGCTCCTGGATGGCAACGATGTCGGGATTGCGCGCCTCCTCCCCCAGCTCCTGCTTGATCGTGCGCAGCTGCTCGCGGAGGAAGAATTCCCGCTGAGATTTCCCGAGCGCATTGTGCACCTGACTCTGAATTTCGGAACCGAGTTTCAGGACCTCCACTTCCCGGTTCAGCAGAATCGTCAGGAGCTGCAGACGCTCCTGAAGAGTCGGAAGAGTCAGGATCTCCAGCTTTTCCGCATAGGAGAGATTGACGGTATCCGCAATCAGATCGGTGATTCTGGTGTTGTCGGTCAGATTCAGAATTGCGATTTTCAGCTCCTCGGGGAAATTCGGGGAATAGGAGATGATCTCCTGGAACTGACGGACCGCGTTTTTAATCATTGCAACGATTTCCACCTCGTCCTGTCCCGATTCCTCATGAATCCGTTCGACCTCGGCCGAATGATTCTGGGCATCAAACGCCAGGCAGCGGATCCGGGAAAGACCGCGAATCAGGACCCGGTCGGTTCCATCCGGGAATTTGACATGTTTGACCACGCGACCGAGCACACCGGTCTCGGACAGCGTTTTTTCCTCCGCACGAAAGGTCGGAATTTTCAGATCGGGAACGCTCTCTCCGTTCTCCTGCACCGGCAGTTCGGGAAACAGCGCGATGAGCTTCTCTGCTCCGGCCGCGACCTCCGCCACGAGACGAATGGAGGATTCCCCGTCTATCACAAGCGGGGTCAGAGCATACGGGAAAACCAAAGTTCCGTTCAGCGGAAGCGCGGGAACCTTCAAACGTTCGGGTAAAGAGATATCAAGACTGTCCTGCATAAGAATCTCCTGTCATCTTGTTTCATGTGTTCATACTGCTTGCCGGGGCGCGGGGTCCCCGGACACGGCAGCGGGCGACTACTGCGGAACGGATCGCCCGCACTCCACTTCTCCCGCACCCACACTGTACGTGCTCCGGATCGGAAACGCAAGCGAAGTTCCGAGAAAAGTTCAAACATTTAGACCACACTTTCTCCATTATGTTCAAAGGAGGAAAAAGTTTTTCCTGACGGCTCCTCGCCAGCGACAGACAAACGTTATTCCGAGGTTTTCATCAAGTATTTTTCACGAAACTCCGAAGGACTCATCCCTTTTGCCCGTTTCATGAAACGGGTAAAGGTGGGGCGATCTCGGAATCCGCACTGCTTCGCAACAGTATCAATCGGCAGATCAGTTCCGGAAAGGAGAGCAACCGCCCGCGCCATCTTCTCATTCAAAATAAAACGTCCCGGAGAAAAATGCGTCTCCTTCCGGAAAAGCCGGGAAAGAGTGGCTCGGGAAACGGAAAACCGTTCGCACAACGTCTCCAGCCCGAAATCCGGATCGGAAAGACTCCCCCGGATCAGCGCCAGGCACTTAGGCACCAAACGCTCCATCGAATACAGGGATTCCTCCTTTTCCGCCATCGACGCCAGAATCTCCATGACAAGGCAGGTTTTCCGCCGGATCATCTCCGGTGAGACCTCCGACATAATCTCATCCAGTTCCTCAAAAAGCTCTGCCGGATATTCCGAAGCCACCTGAACTCTCGGATACCGGAACGAAAGCATCACACTCTCCGCCAAAGGTCCGTCAAACGCCAGCCAGC
>CALXRL010000083.1 GCA_944390735.1 uncultured Victivallales bacterium
GGACAATTGCTCCTCCCAATAATCTCGTCCTTCACGTCCCATGCCGTCCTCCCATTATTCCGGTTTGTGGAAGAACATACCACGCTGTCTGCCTCAAATCCAGATGGCCCTCACTGGGCGCATACAAGTCGTCAGAGATCCTGTCGGAAAAAGACCCGCCGCATCTGAATTCCAGAAAGACAGGTCTGCTCCCGAAAAAGATCTTTCCTCCGACGCGGAAAAATCGAAAATCGGAAAGAGGAATCATCCTCCGGATTGGAGATCTCCCGTTTCAAGACGGGTTCGAGCGCGCCAAAGGGTCGGAAGATCGAAGGAAAAGAACAGGTCGGACAGAGAGATTTCCCGTTTCGAGACTCAGTGGAGCGCGTTCCCCGAAGCGTTTTTTTCTCTCCAGACCCGGCGCAGGGCAACCGCATGATTGCAGGTCATGGCATCGACTCCAATCTCCGCCATTTGTATTCCCAGCTGATCCGACGAGATCCCCCAGCAGACGACCCGCAACCCCTCCTGCCGCAGCTGCGACACAAATTCGGCGGTCGCCAGAGTCGACGCTTTGAAACTGATCCCCGACGCTCCCCGTTCCTTTCCGTATTCCGCAACCCGCCGCGCATCGGGAAAGACGCCAAAGCGCTCTTCCAGATCCAGCAGAAGAATGCGCGGCAGATCCGGAATTTCATCGGCCAGACTCCGGATCGTCTCCTCCTCAAAAGAACTCAGGAACAACTGGGCTTTGTTCCCGTTCCATTCCTTCAGAACCTGTTTCAACGCCGGAATGAGGCGCGTTCCGCACCCCTTCAACTCCACTTGCATGAGTTTCCCGGGAAGAAGCAGCTCCAGCGCATCGCGCAGAAGAGGCACCGGATGGATGGCTTGGATCCGGCTCAGCGGCGTTTCCGCAATTTCCACCGCGGTTCCTGCAACACGCTCAAGCGTTGCGTCATGAACGCAGACAAGCGCACCATCGGAAGTCCGTCGGATATCCAGTTCGATTCCGTCGGAATCCCGCTTCATGGCGAGTTGAAAGGCCTCCAGCGTATTCTCCGGGGCGTCGTCGGATTCCCCCCGGTGGGACAGAAAGATCGTCATAAGCGGAAAACCGGTCAACTTCTGCGGAGCAGGGCAATGAACTGCCTGAGCCATTCAACGTGCGCCGTCCACGCGGGTCCCGTCACGAAATTTCCATCTGTAACGGCCTCCTCCATTTTCAGATCGGCATACGCTGCTCCTGCCGCGAGGACTTCCGGTTTGCATGCCGGATAGGCCGAAATCGTTTTTCCCCGGATCACATCCGCTGCCGTCAGAATCTGCGGTCCGTGGCAGATGGCCGCAATCGGCTTCCCTGCTTCGGCAAACGCCTTGACCAGCTTCAGCACTTTTTTATTGAGACGCAGAAATTCAGGCGCCCTTCCACCAGGCAGCAGAAGTGCGTCATAATGTTTCTCCTCCGCCTTTTTGAAATCGGCGTTCAGAATAAAATTGTGGCCGCGCTTTTCGGAATAGGTCTGATCCCCTTCAAAATCATGAATGGCGGTCCGGACCGTCTCCCCGGCTTTCCGGTCGGGACTGACAACGTCAACTTCAAATCCGCAGATCTGGAGAGCCTGAAACGGAACCATCAGTTCATAATCTTCGACAAAATCCCCTGCAATGATCAGAATTTTTTTCGCCATGGGAAACCTCCTCGCGTTTGGATTTGTGTTTGGAAGATAATATACGTCCGTTTTCCCGAAGGGCAAGGGGCATGGATGGAAAAAAACAGATTCTCCTTCCTTTTCGCTTCCTTCCGCGTCTCTTGCCGGAGCAACTCTCAGGAGCGGAGTCCGGCAATGGAATAAAGAACAATTCCAGCTGTCATCAGAACCGCAGCGGCAATCCTGCGCGCCCACATGGCCGGCGTAATCCTCGAATCCAGTCTCCCGAGCCCCAGATAGAGCAGAAGAATTCCAAGCCCAATGGAGATCAGTCCCCTGCTCGCCTGAATCACATTCCCGAAAACCGTTCCAAGAAGACCGAAACAGACAAACAGCGCCACCTGCGACAGATACCAGGTCACCGCAAACGGCGCCGCTTTGACAAACTGTTTTCCCGTCCACCGGAACTTCAGCAGAAACGGAAGCGTCAGAATCCCCAGAAGCGAGTAGCAGACCGTCCCGATTGCAAAACTGTCCCGGATGATGTTCCCCGTTTTCGGCATCGAGACCAGATGCGTCTCCGTCATGTCCGTCAGCGAATAGGCAATCAGTGTGACCAGCAGCCAGAGAATCCCCTTGAAGGAAAAGCGCGTCCCCCCGCTCCAGTTCATCCCGACCGCCGCAAGCGTGCTCAGAAGAACCGCAACCCATTGCAGCGGGGAAAGCGGCGTTCGCATAATCAGCACATAAATCACCGAAAGAACAATGATCTTCAACCCGAGCAGAGAGGACATCCGGCTGGCTTCAATCGTCCGCAGCGTATTGAAAAACGCCGTCTGACCAATCGTGAAACAGAGAATCCACGCGCCCGTCCAGGCCAGAAACTCCGGCAGATTCTCCGCCAGCTTCCACAGAAATAAAAACGGCAGAAACGGCAGACAGATCACTCCCATCCCCAGCTGCGAAAAAATCACCAGCCGCAGCGAGGATTTGTACTTCAGCATGAAATCCGCACTGCACAGATAGGACATCGCCTGCAGCAGCGCGGAAATCAGTCCCGCAATGATTCCAGCAGTCATCAAAACTCATCCTTCAGCAAGATTCAGAACATCAAGGTTGGAAAAAAATCTCCGGGAGCCGGTTCCGTTCAAAGCGTCGCTTTCCCGCACTCCTCTGCCGCGGCAGGCGGCGCTCCTTTTCCGGTTCTCACGTCCCTTTCGCGGATTCCCCGGAAGGCCGCTCCCGGAAGCGGACCGATCGTTTTCGGCGCTCCCGCAGAAGATGGATTTTCCGCACCACCCGGTAGAAATCATACAGAACCGTGAGCCCGTAGCCCCCCATCATCAGCGCCAGCAGCCAGAATCCCCAGAACGCCGCCCGGAAGGTCTCCGCCGCATGCGCAATAAAATCATACAGATGACCCAGGTAGATCATCTTGGAAAGGTGCGCTCCCCATTTGACTGCTTTGTACGGCGTATACCGTTTCAGAAACGCCACCCCGGCAGGTCCCTTCCGCGCCGCCTGCTCCAGAAAATGAATGCCGGTGGTGCTTCCTCCGAATTTCCGGAGAACAAAGGCTCCGTCCGTCCCGCCGCATTTAATCAGCAGATAGGGCGTCGCAGGCGAGCGTTCCCCGATCTTCAGAAACAGCGCAAGATCACCGGGCGTCTGCACCTGCCGCAGAAGACAGGCGCTCCGCTGAAAGGAGTGGCTCCTGAGCAATGTGGATAGATTTTGGAAAAGAACCGCGGTCGCCTGATCCATCGTTCCGGTTTTCAGCGCCCTGGACGCGCACTTCTGAAGAGTCCCGGCAAAGTGTTCCGTGAGAGCTCCCGCCTTCCGGAGCGCCTTGAGAACCGCCGGCATCCAGTCCGCCCACTCCATGAGTTCGGTGCAGAGTCCCAGCGAGGAGAGGGTGATCAGCAGCGGATCCGTCTCCTGACCGTTCATCTTCAGCCAGCCCTGCATGGCAAGATCCCGGATGTCTCCATAGATAATCATATCGGATATCAGCGCTCCGCCCGCTTCCTCCAGCGACCCCGAACTTCCGGTGAGAAATCCCTTCGCTCCCCGGCGCAGACGGTTCGCCGCATAGGAGATCTCCTGATCGCAAAGTTTTTTGAGCGCTTTCGCCTCCTCCGACCCCGGCAGCTTCCGGGCGATGATGTCCCCGCAGAGTTCCGAGGCCTCCCGGAAACGATTCTGATGAAGCAGCTGCTTGACAATCCGGATGTAGTTGTAGTCCGGCAGCATTTCCGGCGAGAGGGGACCCTTGCCCGCTTTTCCCGCGTCCAGAAGCGCCGGCAGCATCATCAGCGCCAGAATCAGCATGGCTGTTTTCAGGAGAATTCCGGCTGTTTTCTTCATCATGGTCCGTGAGATGCGTTTGTTATTTTTTGTTTCTGAATAATGTAGCAGAAGAATAGATTTTCGCAAGTTTTGTTTCCGCTTCCCGCCGGATTTCTCCTAATCAACGGACGCTTCCCGAAACTCCCGATCTCCGCCGCCGGAATCGGAAAAATCGAAAAAAAACGGAAAACCCCTCTTGCTTTTTTTCCGGTTCTGTTGTATAATTATTGCTGTATCGAATATCAATACAGATGGTTTGATAAAACAATGTCGTGAATGGAAAGAATGCTGTATTGATTCCAAGAACAGAAGAGCAGAAGTCTATGGAAAAAAACAAGAAAAGCGATCAGTTGTTCCACCGTCTCCGGCAAAAGATCGCCACGATGGAGAATGGAACGATTTTTCCCAGCGTGCGGCAGCTGATGACCGAATACAACGTCAGTCAGTCCACCGTTTCGGCCGCGATCGGAACTTTGAAGGAGCTCGGACTGCTGGAAACGCTTTCCCGTCAGGGAATGGTCGTGCGGAAGGAGCGGATCGGAAAGCCGCATGTCATCATTCTTCAGCCGGACTGGAACAGTCAGAGCATCCATCTGCATGCGCATTATCTGGTCGAGGCGGCGGAAAAAGCCGGATTCGAACCCGAAGTCTTCCGCTACGACTTTCGAAAGGATATCTGCAACTCCCTGGACAAGTTCGTCTCCGACATTCTGATTCTGGACTCCATGCCGCAGGATCAGTATTCGCCGAAACAGCTTCTGCAGATCATGAATTCGCCGATTCCGGTCATTATCCGGGGCGACTCGCTTTCCATTCAGAACATCTACTACGTCAATTGCGAAAACGGCGAATCGGGCATGCTGGCGGCAAACTGTCTTTATCAGCATGGACATCGCCGGATGGCGCATCTGCTCAGTGAGCCGCATCTTGCAGGCGTGATGCGCCGCGCCTCCAATTTCCAGCTCTGCGCGGAATCCAGCCACTGCAGCGTGACTCTCCTGGACTGCAAGATCCGAAGCGGCGAAAGCTCCCGGAACTCCATTCGGCATTTTGCAAGGGAAATCGCGGATGGGCGCTACGATATCACCGGAGTCTTTGTCGCCAGCGATGAATCGGCGATTCATTTTCTCAAGGATCTGAAGGAATTCTCTGTCCGGGTTCCGGAAGATCTCAGCGTGATCGGATTCGGGGACATCCCCGATGCGGAAGTCTATGGCCTGTCCACAATTGCAACTCCCGTGCAGAAAGCGGCGGAGGTTGTCATGCACATCGCTCAGGGCATTCTCGGACGCGTCCCGGAGTTTGACAACCAGGTCAATCTCCCCCCCGTGATCGTGGAACGGCAAAGCATTCAAACGATAACCAATAGGAAAGGAAACGGAAAATGAAAGCAAAGAATTTCACTTTGATTGAACTCCTTGTTGTGATTGCAATTATTGCAATCCTTGCGGGACTTCTTCTCCCGGCGCTTCAGTCGGCCAGAAACAAGGCCCGAGCGGCCCAGTGTCTCAACAATCTCAAGCAGAATGGATTGTCCTTCACATACTATGCCAACGATTTTGACGGTTTTATGCCTATCCGATCCACCGGTGCCGACCGCTGGCCTCAGCTGCTTTCCGGAAAGTGTCCGGCGGGGGTTCCCTGCGGCGACTATCTCAAACTGGGGAACCATTTTGACCGGGTTCTCTGCCCGCAGACCACTCAGAAACTGAACAACAAAGTCGGTATCGACGACGGCAGCAACTACTACAAAGGGTATGGAATTCATGTGCCGGGATTTTCCGCATGGCTCTACAAAGACCAGAGTTTTTTCATGACGGTGAATGGAATCTATTACATCAATATCAACCGGATCCATCAGGCCTCCCGGTACCATCTGCTGGTCGACACGGCGAAACTCACCGCGCTTACGAGCACCAATCTGAATTACAATATGCCGGATATCTGGATCAACAGCGTCAGCGGCGTGGAAGGGGGCATTTACCTTCGACACAACGGCAATGCCAACGTGGCTTGGCTGGATGGACATGTCTCCGCAACCGGATGCAAAGCCTTTTCGGATCTGAAGGTTTCCCATGTGGACCACAATCTGTTCCGTCATTCCTTCGGCAGCGACAAACATGATTATTAAGTGAGACCACTGGATGAAAAAGTTTCTGCTGCTGAGTCTGCTGGCGACTGCCGTCGGAGGGGTCGCCTCCGGAGTGAGTCTGGAATTTGCGGGGCCTTTGCGTCCACTTGTCTCCGCGGGAGGGGGAAACAAACTTCTCCGGGTCAGGGTTTCCGGAGACCCCCGGAATGTGATGCTTCGTGCGGAAGCAAGACAATACGCATCAAAAAAAGTTCATTCCCGCGGGAAGTCCGTTCCTGCACGGCCGGAAACGGATCTGCCGATTCTTCTGGACAGCGTCGGATTCTATGAAATTACCGTAACGGCCGGAAAAAACGGTCGGGAGATCATGCGGGAAACGGTTCCCTATGCCGTTGTGCCCCCGCCGGATTACGACCGTCCGCGCGAGATGGGAACCTGCACTCATTTTGCTTTTTCCGGCAAAGAGAAGAAGGGACATTTCCCTTATACGTTTGAACTGCTGAAACTTGCGGGATTCACGCGCGTTCGGGACGACCTTCCCTGGGATGCGCTGGAGAGAAAACCGGGCGTGTATCAGATCCCGGAACGTCTGGAAAAAATGATCCGCACGCTTCCCGCCTATGGAATCCGTCCGCTGCTTGTCACAGGATACAATAATAACGTGGCCTATCCCGGAAAATTCAGAAAGGCGTTCCCGACGACTCCGGAGATGTACGAGGCATTCGGAAATGCCGTTGCCTATGCCGTCGGAACTCTCGGCAATCTGGTGACAGAGTGGGAAATCTGGAATGAACCGAATTCCGCCCATCCGGTTCGGGAGTACCTGCCTCTTCTGAAAGTCGTTTATCCGAAGATCAAGGCGGCGAATCCGAAGGCAAAAGTTATTTCGTGCGGCGGTGCCGGTGCCGGAGGTGGTCCGGGCGGAGGGATGATTCTGCCCATTGCCGGCGCGGGCGGCCTGGATTTCATGGATGGATTCAGCATTCATCCCTACATGTCCCCCGGATTCGATCCTGATTTTGGATATCGTGCGAACGGGGGACCGATTCCGCGTGTGAGCGTTCCGATTTTCATGGATCATCTGTACCGGAATTTTTCCTGTCGGAAAACGCTTCCGGACGGAAGGCATCCGCAGATGTATGTCACGGAGGTCGGCTGGTATGTCCAGCATCCGGGAGCGGGGCAGGCCGTTTGCACGGAACTGGTTCAGGCGGCGTATTTTGCCCGGCTCTATCTGCTGGGACGGGCAAAAACTGACGGCAATGTTCCCATCTACTGGTATGACTTTCAGAATGACGGAACGGATCCGGCCGAAGGAGAGCATAATTTCGGTCTGATCCGTCGGGATTTCTCTCCGAAACCGGCGTATCAGGCGGCTGCGGTTGTTGCCTCCATGCTGCGGAACCGTCCGTTTGTCGGAGCTCTGACAAAAGAGGTTTCCGTTTCTCCCGTGGAGAAGGGCGCGGATCCGCTTCGTTCGGGAATCGTCAAGCTGTATCTCTACGGCGATGAGAACGACCGTATGCTTGCCGTCTGGAGTGCGCAGGGCGATCCGCAGATCTGGAACCGGAAATGCAAGGTCACCTTCCAGCTCCCGTTCCCGTATGAAAAAGCCGGACTGCGCGACTGGAGCGGACGGAATCTGCCAATGCCGGAAAAACTTTCCGGAAACCGCATTGAACTGGAAGTCGACTTCCTTCCCAAATACTTGATACAGAAATAACAGAGGATGCACTTTATGAAACGAACAATTGGGATTCTTCTTCTCTGCCTGGGGATGGCGTATCCGGCGGCGGAAAGTCTGGCGGGCCGCAAGACGGTTCCGGTCATCGGGAAGGCCGTTTTTTCGCTGGAACGCAACGTTTCCGACTTTACGGAACTTCCGAAAGTGACGCTTTGGAACAAGGGCGCCGCGACGGAGAAATTTGAACTGCTCTCCACCTTGACGAACACGGAAGGCAAGGTGATTCTTTCCGCCGGGACCACTCTGTCCGCTCCCGCCGGCGGCCGGGCGTCCGCGGTTCCGTTTCCGGGGAAAGCGTCCCGGATTCGCGGACAGGTGGTTCTGTTCCGGACGGAGATCAAAGGTTCCGCGGGTTCGACGCATCTTTCGGGCATTTTCGGGGAGGCCGCTCCGGTCCGCCGGGAGTCCGTCAATGTGTTCGGCATGAATGTCCACACAAGCTGGTACGATCCCGATGTGCAATGGCAACTCCTCCGGATGCTGAAGGATGCCGGCATCACCACGGTTCGGGAAGATACCTCGTTCCGCGATCTGGAGGATGAAAATGGTGCCCGGTGGACCGTCAATCAGCAACTGGAAACCATTCTGGCGATGGAGGCGTTCGGGATCCGTCCTCTTGTCATGATCGCCTGGTTCCCGAAACGATTTTATCAGAGTCCGCAGAAGCTGGAACGAGCCTACAAATGGGCGGAATATCTGGCAAAGCGTCTGAAAGGCCGCGCGGATTTCCATTATGGCAATGAGACAAATTCCGGCTGGGCCGCGTTTGGCGCCGCCGCCGATATGGGGCCGCTCAACGCCGCGTTCGCTCTCGGAACAAAATCCGGGGATCCGGAGGCGCTGCGGGCAAGTTTCGGCATCGCGGAGGGGTTGAACAACTATGTCCGGGAATTCGTCGGAACCGGTGCGATGAAGGTTCTGGATGCGCTCTGCATTCATCCGTACTGCGGAACTCCGGAAGCGGGGATTGCCAAGAGCATCGCGGCAAAAAAAGTCCTTCGCGAAAACGGCGTAAGCGACCGGGTCTGGGCGACGGAAATCGGGTTCCATTTTGAGAAGGAGGGGGAGTTCAACCGCAAAACCGGAGAACTCACCGGTGTTGCGGGGTTTTCTCAGGTGGATCAGGAGAATTTTCTGCCCCGTCTCTATCTTCTGGCCCAGTCGCACGGAATCGAGCGCGTTTACTGGTATGACTTCTTCGGCAAAGGGGATCCCGAGACCTTCTGGATCGTGGATGAGAATTTCAAACCGCTCGGAGCATACCGCACCTTGAAGGAGTGCATCCGGAAAACTGCCGGAACAAAGCCCGCGGGCGGCACCTCCTGTTCCGATCTGATTCAGAAACATCTGTTCAAGCGCCCGGATGGTTCCACTCTGCTGGCGGCATGGTCCGTTGAGGGAGAGCGGAAGGCGGATTTTGTTCTTCCGAAGGGCGTGCGGGTCACGGACAAGTTCGGTGCTCCGGTCGCTTTGCCGGCGGATGGCGTTCTGACCTTGAAGGAGGATGTCCTCTATGTGGAAGGGCTTTCCATTCCGCATTTCCTGCGCGAAGATGTGCTCTGCAATGCGCTGGATCAACGGAATTTCAGTCATCCGCTGCATCGGTTTACGCTCAAGGCCGGAGAATCCGCAGAGATTCCGTGGGTGGTGTTCAACTCTTCCGCGGAGAATCTGGAAGTGCGTCCGGCCGTTCTCTCCACCAATCCCGGCTGGAAATGCGAGGTTCCGGAGAAGGCTGTTGTTTCCGCGCGCAGCACGCATACGGGAGCGTTCCGTCTGACGGCTCCGCGAAATGCCGTGCCCGGAACGGAGTATGAATTCACTTTTGCCGCCGATGTCGGTCTGCTTCAGCGGACGCAGCCGTATACTGTCCGGGTTCGTCTGGAGGGGAGATTCCCCTATCGGGAGATCGCCGCCGTTCAGCGGGCCGCCGACTATCCGATGTGGAACAGCATGGATGAACGACAGGCGAAAAAAGGAAATCCGCAGCTGACCGCCTCCCGGGGAAAGGCAACCGTGGACGGCGATCTCTCCGAATGGAAAAAAGAGGAGTTTTATCCCATTGACCAGAAATTCCAGTGGATTCTGCGGGATCCCGGACAGCCTTCGGATCAGGACTGGAGCGGAAAAGTCGCCTTCCGCTGGGATGAGACAACTCTCTATGCGGCCTTTCTGGTGGAGGACGATCAGCTCTGTTTCTCCGATTTCGCCAGCCGCGACTGGCGCGACAATGACAACATGCGCCTGTTCCTGAGTTCCATTCCCGAGGAATCCAGACGTTCCAATCGGATCACCAAACATGAAATCCTCCTGCTGATGACCCCGACCGACCGTGCCCGCCAAGCTGGCGTTCAGCTGAAGGCCGCTTCTCTTGGCGGTCTGATGCGTCCGGGCGTTGAAAAACAGATTTCCGCCGCGGCACGCATGTGGAAGAATGGATATGTGCTGGAAGTGGCTCTTCCGTTCTCCATTTTCCATGCGGACCCGAAGGTCGGCACGGTTCTGGGGATGAACGTCATGGCCGACGACATCGACGACGGATACCGGCAGCATGTCGCCATGACCCGTTATGTCGATCCCTCCTACTGGAACTCTCCCCGCTCGCTGGGTAGTTTGAAGCTGGTGGAATAATCGTTCCCGTGTTCCGCGACGGAGTTGTCACCGTTCGCGCAGCACGGGGGGAAACACCCGTTTTTCCGGGCGGTCGGGATCCGACAGAATGTGCGCTCCGACCGCCTTTCCGATCTCCTTCATGCCGATGTCAATCTCATCGCTGCGCAGCGTGACGTTCTGGAGAAAATAGGGATTGTTGTCGCAGGAGACGATCACCGTCTTCTCCGTTCCCTCCGGCAGGTGCTCCAGGACCTGCTGCAGCGGCTGCATGAAGGCGTCGGCCGCACAGAAGATTCCCATCCCGCCGGTCTCCGCCTCCCGGCCCCGGGGCGTCAGCGCGATTCTCATCCGCGACAGGATTTCCGGCAGATTCATCCGGAAGGAGTCGATCTCCAGATGTTCCGCCTGAGCCCCGTTGTTCTCCAGCACCTCCGCGAAAGCCTCGAAGCGCTGACGAAACAGCCCGATCGAACGGGAGCCGATCCCGAGAAAGTTCCGGCACCCTTTCCGAAGAAGACGCTCCGCCGCCAGACGGCCGATCGCCGGATTGTCACAGGCGAAATGCGCCGCCGGACACTCCGGATCAAACGTTCCGGAGACGCGGGTCCAGGAACACCCCTCCAGCAGCGGATAGTACCGTTCCGGCTCCTGCAGCGGAAAGTTGACGACCACATGCCGGTTCGGACGCATCAGACGGCGCACGGCTTCCGCATTTCCCACATCAATCACTTCAAAGGAGAGCGGCACTCCGGCCTCCTCCAGCGTGTCGTGCAGACTCTGATAGAGCGGTCCCAGATTCGCCATGAAATTGGTATAGGCGTCGGGCAGATTCAGCACCTGCTGACTTTCCAGATAGAGTCCCGCCATCACGACCTCCAGGCGCCGGCGCACATAGCAGCCGCTGCGGGGGCGTACGAGAATGTAGCCGGCGTCGGCAAGCAGACGGATCGCGTTCTGAACGGTTCCATGGCAGGCCTGGTATCGCTGCGCCAGTTTCAGAACACCGGGAAGTTTTCCGGATAGAATGCCCGCATCAATATCCGCGGCGATGCGCAAATAGAGGTCGCGTCTCCGATCCGGCTTCCGTCCGCGCCGTTCTGGCCGTTCGGGTCGTTCACGCTCTTCGAGGCATCCGCGCCGTTCGCGTCCATCCGTCTGCCGCGACTGATTTTTCGGATTCACCCGATCCTGTTCCGGAATCTGCTGCGTCATCTCATCTCCATTTTTTTATGGTTCAGTTTTACTATAGACGCAAAAAGGGGAAAAGTCAATTCGTCCTCCTTGCCGTTTGAAAGAAAACTATACCATAAAATAAAAAAATTCTTTTCTTTTTTTGAAAATATGGTTGACAATTTATGCTTGATATGTTAGAATATGAAAGAAGACAGAAGAAAAAACTATACTATAAATAAAAGGAGGAAGCTTCAAGTTCTCTTCCGGAAAATCCGGGGTTTCCGCCGGAGGAAAGGATTTTATTTATGGATCAGAACTCTTCCGCCGGAGTGAAGACAGCTCCGGTCCTGTATCAGATCGGCACTCTTTCGTATACGAAGACGGCCCTGATTCTGCTGTTTGTCTGGATGCTGTGGGGGGATTTCTGTTTCTGGATGATGGAGGCTCTGACCCCGACGCTGCTTCCTCTGATGCTGAAGAATCACAATGCCAGCAATCTGACCATCGGGCTTCTGGTGGGGAGTTTGCCGTCGCTGCTGAATTTCATCATCAATCCGATTGTCAGCACCTCCAGCGACCGGACGCGGAGCCGTTGGGGGAGACGGATTCCCTATCTTCTGTTTTCGAGTCCGTTTGTGGTTTTGTTTCTGATTCTGCTCGGCTGGAGTGACCGGATCGGACTCTGGTTTCACCATCTGGCGTTCGGTCCCGGAGGGAGTCCGGCGAAAACGATCATTGTGGTGATTGCCGTTTTTGCGATTGCGTATCAGGTGTTCAATCTGTTTATCGCCTCGGTTTTTTATTATCTGTTTGCCGATGTGGTGCCGACGCAGTTTCTGGGACGGTTCATGGCGCTTTTCCGGGTGGCGGGCACCTGTGCGGGTTTTGTCTTCAATCTGCTGGTTCTGCCGCATGCGGATACGCATCTGCCCTGGATTTTCACGATTGTGGCGCTGCTTTATCTGGTGTCGTTTCTTCTGATGTGTCTGCATGTGAAGGAGGGGGAGTATCCGCCGCCGGAGCCGGTGAAGAACCGCAGTCCATTCGGATTTGTTTCGGTCTATGTGCGGGAGTGTTTCAGCATTCCGTTTTTTCTGGTCTATTTTCTGGTGATGGCGCTGAACAATGCGTCGACGGTCTGCCGGAGCATGTTCAATCTTCTGTTTGCGACGCGGGAGCTTCACATTTCGCTGGATCAGTATGGATTCATCATCGCGGTCGGGTCGGGAATCACGATTCCTCTGTTTTACTTTGTCGGGCTTCTGGTGGATAAGATCCATCCGATCCGGGTGTACATGATCGGCAGCGTGCTGATTATCTGCATGAACATTTTCGGTTTTTTCTGGGTGCACAGCTACGCGACCTTTTTGGTGGTAGCCATTGCGCTTGCGTTTGTGTACATGCTGCAGATTGCAAGCACCCTGCCGCTGAACATGCGTCTGGTGCCGCGGGACAAATATGGGCAGTTCAGTTCGGCGATGGCGATGGTCAGCGCCATTACGCTGGTTCTGGCGAATGCCGGAGGTGGATGGTTCATCGACCGTCTGGGGTATCAGTACATTTATGTCTGGGATTTTCTGTTTACGAGTGTCGGCTTTGTGCTTCTCCTCTGGGTGTACGGGAAATGGAAGAGACTCGGCGGGGATCGGAATTATGTCCCCCCGGAACGGAATCGGAGCGGAATCGACGGATCCGGATTGAAAAAACGGTGTTGCCGCAGTACTGTACCGGATGAAATGGAGTCTGAGAAATGTCTGAACAGCTGATTTTTGTCCGTCACGGAGCCTTGCCGTCCGCCTGTGCGAATTCGTTTGTGGGAACGCATGAGATTGATCTGAGTGAAGAGGGGAGGGCGGAGGCTTCCGCCGTCGGGCGCTGGCTGTCGCGTCAGAAATATGACCGGGTCTTCTCGGGAACCCTGCTGCGGGTGCGGCATACCCGCGAGATTGCGTCGCAGTCGGATCTGCGTCTTCGGGAGTTCGTGGCGGATGACCGGCTCAATGAGCTTGATTTCGGGGACTGGAGTCTGCTGAAATTTGATCTGCTTCAGCAGCGCTACGGCTCATCGTTTGATCAATGGAACATGGGAATGGCGGATTTCACGTTTCCGAACGGAGAGAACATCGGCCATTTCATTTCCCGGACGCGCGGCGTGATGCGGGATCTGACGGCCTGCGATGCGGAATGCGCGGTGGTTTTCTCCCACGGCGGAGTGCTGATGTCGCTGATCGCCGATGCGGTCGGTCTGGAGCGGAAGGATGTGTTCCGGATCTGGCTGGAACGGGGCGGGGTGGCGCTGATCCGCCGCGCCGCGGGGGGGAGCTGGCGCCTAACCTCCATGTTCCGGCCCGCGGATTTCGAATAGGGCTCTCTTCTCCGGGGAAAGAGGCGGAGTTTCGGGGAAAAGCGCTCTTTTTGCCGGCGAAGGTGCTTCCCGAACGTTCCCGCGCCGGAAATATTTTTCCGAACTTTTCCGGATGCTGCTTGCAGAAACGACCTTGACGGATTAGATTATCCGGTATCTTTCGATTTTTAATGAAAAAAATAAGATATCAACATCGAAAAAGGAACACACATGGTCATCACAAAAATGAACAATGTGCTTGTGAAGCACAGTCGTATCCTGTTTGGTCTGTTCACCGGCATCATTATTATTTCGTTTGTCTGGTTCTTCACGCCCGGCGCGAGCGGGAATATTCTGTTCGGGAGCAATCCGATGTCGCCGAACGCGGTGGTGGGGAAGGCGTTCGATCAGGACATTACCCGCGCGGAGCTGATGGAGGCCATGAAGGACATCTGTCTGGTCATGGCGGTTCAGTACAATATGAAGCCGGATATGGGCGTGTTCGGAGAGTCTGCGAAACAGTCCGCGTTCGAGGTTGCGGCAAGTCTGTCGATTGCGCGGCAGCTCGGGGTTCAGGTCTCCACGGCGCAGATCGGCGAATATCTCCGTGCGCTTCCCGCGTTTCAGAAGGACGGAAAATTCAGCGCGCCCGCTTACGAGAAATATGAAAAGGAGATGCTGCATCCGTACGGATACAACGCGCTGGATCTGGACAACGCCGTGAAGAGCGTTCTGACGCTGAATGCGCTCAGCCGTCTTGCCGTCGCCGATGTGACCGTGACGGCCAATGAAGTCGAAAATTTTGAACGGACAATGCTGGAACGCTATGAGGTGAAAACCATTCTCTTCCCGTTTGAGGCCGCCCGGAAAACCGTCAAGCCGACGGAAACGGAGCTTCAGAACTACCACAAGGCGAATCCGAGCTCCTTCCAGACTCTTCCGAATTACAAGGCAAAACTGGTTCGCTTCTCCTTCAAGACCTATCTTCCGAAAGTGGTGCTCGCCAAGGACGCCGTGAAGAAATATTACGATGCGAACAAGAGTGAATTCACAAGGAACGGCAAGACCGAACCCCTTTCCGCCGTTTCGGCCCGGATCACGGCGAAGCTGAAAGACGCCGAGGCCGCGAAACTTGCCATGAAGGATGCGCGTGCGTTCCGGGAGGCTCTGTACGATGTCACCGCCGATCTGGAGCCGCAGGATTATGCCGGAGCGTTTGAGGAGCTTGCCCGGAAGAAATCGTATCCCGTTCTGGAGACGCAGTGGTTCAACCGGGAATCCAAGTCGGTGGATCCGCTGCTGGTGGATGCGGTGCTTGCGCTGAAGGAGCGTTCCCCGATCACTCGTTCGGTCACGGGAAGTGGAGCGGCGTATGTGGCGGTGCGGACCGGATTCCAGCCGTCGCGCAATTCGGAATACAAGGAAGTGGCGGCGAAGGTTCGTGAAAATTACATCCGGAGCCGCGGCGTGGTGATCGCCAAGGAGAATGCGCGCAACTTCATGCTGAAAATGAATGCTTCGAAGAATCCTGCGGCGGAACTGGCGGCTCTTGCGGGAAGCGGCGTGGTGAAAAGTGTGCCTGCGTTCTCGCTTTCCGAGCCGCCGAAGACGGATGCCGCAACCATTCTTCCGCTTGCGGCGGAAACGATGACCGGAAAACTTTCCCGCTCCGTGGATCTGCCGGACGGCGTGTTCCTGGTGTTTGTCGGGAAGCGTGTTCAGCCGTCCGCTGCCGTTCTGGCAAAGGAGAAGGCTCGTTTCGAGGAACAGTACAAACAGCGCAAATCGTTTGCCGTGGCGGATTCGTTCCGCACCTGGATTTCCAGAAATGTGCAGAACTATATCGACCGCCAGAACCAGTGATCGTGCGATGGCGCGTTTTACCGGATGCGTTGAGAGAACGGGGGTGCGGAAATGAGTGACGCGTTTGCGCTGGGAAGACATATCACGGTGGAGCTTTCCGGCTGTGACCCGACGATCATTGCGGATTCCAAGGCGGTGGAGCAGGCGCTTCTGGATGCGGCGAAAGCATCGGGGGCGCACATTATCGAATCCTCGTTTCACTACTTTGCGCCGCAGGGAGTCAGCGGATTTGTCATTATTTCGGAATCGCATTTTTCGATTCACACCTGGCCGGAGTATGATTATGCCGCGGTGGATGTGTTCACTTGCGGCGATTCGATTTCTCCGTTTGTGGGGATTGAGAAGCTGAAGAAATCGCTGCGCGCGCAGGATGCGCTGATTTCGGCGGACATGTGGCGCGGAACGTCGTTCAATTACACGGCAAAGATTGCCGAGCGGGACAACGCGTCGAACGGACGGACCTCGAATGATCTGGAAAAGCTCTTCCTTTCGGCGCAGCCGTACGGGATTTCGTGTTCGATTGATCTTTCCTCCTGTACGGGGGAGGAGTACGGGCTTTCGGCGCAGTGTCTGAAGGTTCTTGCCTCTGTGATGCACTGCGCGGCGGATTCGCCGGCGGTGAATGAGTTTGAGGAAGGAAGAATCACGGTGCTTTCGGTGGTGAACGCGGATTCTTCGATAGTGATCCGCAGGGACCGCGCATCCCGATCGGTGCATATTGATCTTTTTTCGAGGCGCTATATCGACCCGAGGGTCTGTGCGACGAATGCGCTGCGGATTTTCGGGGCAAAATCGTATAAAATCCATCCGGCGCTTCGGATGGCGTAAACAGGGAGGCGTTCCATGAGTACGGTGTTCAAGGAAGGATATTTCACGGAGTGCTGTCCGCTGTGGCCGGGGAGGGCGCTTTCCGTCCGGATCTTGCAGACGGTGGCGACGGTGGAAACCGAGTATCAGCTTCTTGAAATTTTCAAGGGGGAGGGATTCGGTCTTATGCTGGCGCTGGACGGGGAGATCCAGCTGGCGGAGTCCGATGAATTCATTTATCACGAGATGTTTGCGCATGTTCCCTGTTTTGCGCATCCTGAACCGGAAAATGTTCTGGTGATCGGGGGGGGGGACGGCGCATTGGCGCGGGAGCTTCTGAAGCACCCCTGCATAGAACATATCGACCTCTGCGAGATTGACGAGGAGGTCGTGAACCAGTGTTCCCGTTATTTCCCGTGGACGGCGAAGGCGTTGAACGATCCGCGGGTGAATGTTCAGTTTCAGGACGGGGCGGCGTATGTGAGGACCTGTCCCGGAGTGTACGACATTGTGTTTGTCGACGGTCCCGACCCGGTGGGGCCCGGCGAAGCGCTGTTCACGGATCGTTTTCTGGCCGACTGCAAACGCGCGTTGAAACCGGACGGCATCCTGGTAGCCCAGTCGGAATCCTATCTGCTGCATCCCTCCGTGACCGAGGCGCAATGCCGCCGGTTCCGGAAGCTGTTTGAATACAGCGGATACTATACCTTTTCGATTCCGAGTTATCCGGGCGGTTCGCTTGGATTCTGCATCGGATGCGACGATCATCGGGTGGATGTTCCCTATCGCCGGCCGATTGGTCCGTTTACCAAACGTCTGAAAATGTATTCCATGGCGGTACATAAGGCGTCGTTTGTGCTTCCGCCCTTCTGGCGCAGGCGCTTCGAGCCGGATGACGAGTGATTTTCCGGCGGATCGTTGATCCATATTCCTGCATTACGACTGCAATTTCCTGACCGGCGGATTGAGGTTTTCTTATGATAACAGTGAACAATATTTACAAGCAGTATGGCGGAAAGCACGCGCTGAACGGACTCTCCTTTACGGCGGAAAACGGTTCCGTGCTGGGCTTTATCGGGCCGAACGGGGCCGGAAAATCGACGGCGATGCGGATCCTCTGCGGCGTGATGCCGCCGACTTCGGGGACGGTCATCGTTTCCGGAATCAACTTGAATGAGGATTCGCGCGCCGCGCGTGAGAAAATCGGATATCTGCCGGAGAATGCTCCGCTCTACACCGGAATGAATGTGACGGCGTTTCTCCGCTACTGCGGCGGAATGCGCGGTCTGGCGGGAAAAAAACTGGAGTGCGCCATGGGGGAAGCCGTGGAGAAATGCTGTCTGCACGATGTGCTGCACGAGGAGCTGGAGGCGCTCTCGAAGGGGTTCCGCCGACGGGTCTGTCTGGCACAGGCGATCATGCACAAACCGGAGAATCTGGTGCTCGATGAGCCGACCGACGGTCTCGATCCCGATCAGAAACGGGAGATCCGGACGCTGATTGACGAAATCCGGGAGCACTCCGCCGTGATCGTCTCCACCCACATTCTGGAGGAGATTGACGCGGTCTGCGACTCCGTGCTTGCCATTCGCGGCGGATATCGGGTCTTTTACGGGTCCACCGCGCAGTTCCGTGCGCTGGATCCCGAACATGGCGTGATTGTGATGCGTTTCGACGCTTTTCTGGAGGAGCCCTTCCGCTCTCTGGCGGATGTGGAACTGCTGGCGCTGGAGCGCGGCGGCGAGTCCGGAACGGAGATGACCATCCGGGCGAGGAGTCTTGGGGGGAGCTCTTCCGACGCGGTCGCCTCCCTGGTGAATGCCGCGTCCGCCAATGGATTGAAACTGCTCGGGCTGGAACAGCGGTCGGGCCATCTGGATGAGGTGTTTGCAAACCTGGCGTCTCCCGGGCGCGGAAGAGAGGAGGCCGAATCATGTATCACAGAATAAAAGCGGTTGCACTGCGGGAGCTGTTCTCTTCAGCGGCTTCGCCGACGGCATGGATTTTTCTGATTCTGTTTCTGGTGCTTTCCGGATTCTGTTCGTTTGTCGTGGGGAACATTTTTGCGGGGGGACAGGCGGACATCACACCGTTTTTCGACTGGCTGCCGTATCTTTTCCTTCTGATTGTTCCGGCACTTGCGATGCCGATGTGGTCGGAGGAGCGACGGGTGGGCGTTTTTGAACTGAGCCTCTCGTTTCCCGCGAATCTGTTTGAGCTGGTGATCGGGAAGTTTCTGGCGGGGCTGCTGCTGCTTGCCGTGGCGCTTCTTCTGACCTTTTCCATACCGCTGACGGCGCTGCTTCTCGGATCGCCGGACATCGGGGCGATTCTCTGCGGATATTTCGGAGCGCTTCTTCTGGGGTCGGTCTATCTGGCAATGGCATCGTTCTGTTCGTCGGTCACCCGGAGTCAGACGGCGAGTTTTCTGCTTTCGATTCTGCTGTGCGGGATTTTCGTTTTCATGGGGGCTCCGCAGTTGCAGAATGCCGCATCCGCGTGGCTTCCGGACTGGCTGCTTTCGACGCTGGCGGCGGGGACGTTTCTTCAGAATTATCAGGGATTTCAGAAGGGACTTCTGGATTCCAGCGAGATTGTGTACTGCCTCTCTCTGACCGGATTTTTTCTGGCGCTGACCTGTTTTTCGCTGCGTCTGGCGGCGTCCGGATGCGGAAGCGTGACGGCGCCCGGGGCGTTCAGCGACCGGTCGATGCGCCGTTTCTATCTGGAATTTGCCGGAAAGGTGGCCTATGCGTTTGTGCTGATGGCCGCGCTGAATCTGGTGGCGGGGACCTGGCTTTGCAAAGTGGATGTCAGCAGCGACCGCGCCTATTCGATCTCGCCTGCGGCGGCCAGAATCGCGGCGAATCCGGGGGTGCCGGTGACGCTGCGCTTTTATGCGTCGATCTCGAATCCCGCGATGCCTCAGCCGCTGAAGAAATATGCCGAGCGCGTCAAATGGCTTCTGGAGGAGTTTGCATCGGCCTCCCGCGGGAAGGTGCGTCTGCTCTTCATTGATCCGGAACAGGATTCGCCCGACGAGGAGGCCGCCATGATGGACGGTATCACGCCGCTGCAGCTCAGTACGGGGGATCGCTTCTTCCTGGGACTTTCCGCGACGCATGCGGATTCGGTGGCTTCGCTGCCCTTTCTGGCGCCGCAGCAGGAGTCGCAGCTGGAATACGAGGTGGCGAGGATTACGCTGGATGTGTCGTCGAACAGCAGACCGGTGATCGGGATTCTTTCGCCGTTTAC
Source organism: uncultured Victivallales bacterium (assembly GCA_944390735.1). Lineage (GTDB taxonomy): Bacteria > Verrucomicrobiota > Lentisphaeria > Victivallales > UBA1829 > UBA1829. Next base: position 19,872 of record CALXRL010000083.1, read on the forward strand.
GGTCATGGGGGTCTCTCCTGATTTTTCACGTCTCCGGCAGACGGATTTGAAGGCGGTCAAGATGGAGAGACCCTGGTACTCCATGTCCGAACTGGAGAAGGATTATGAAATGCGGATGCTCTCTTCGGACGTTCCGGTGATCCCGGCGGATGTCAAGGCCCTGCTGATCATTCATCCGGTGGAGCTGAGTCCGAAGGCGCTCTATGCCGTTGACCAGTATCTTCTCAATGGCGGTCGCGCCGCGGTGTTTCTGGATCCGCGCTCCTTCTACGCCGTGTTGAAATCGAAGACCGATTATTCGCTTCTGAACAAACTGGAGTCGGATCTGAAGCCTCTGGTTGCCGCATGGGGCGTGAGCTACAATCCCGCCATGATGGTGGCGGACATGGTGACGGCCTACCGGAAAACGCTGCCCGACCGGATGATTACCAATCCCATGGCTCTGAATCTGACGCCGGAGCAGATCTCCCGCACGAATCCGCTGTTTGCCAATCTGAATGCCATTTCGATGTATTTTACGGGATTCTTCAGTCTGCTTCCGGTGGACGACGTTCAATATGAAACGCTGCTGAAGACCTCTCCGAATTCCCAGATTGTCAGTTCGTTTCTCGGGAACCGGCCGGAGCTGGTCATCAAGAACTTCAAGCGTTCGGACACGGAATATCCGCTGGCGCTCCGCATTTCGGGAAAACTTCCCACCGCCTATCCGGATGGTCCGCCGGACCGGAGTGCGATTCCCGAGGGAACGCCTCATCGGAACCGGGGGGCGGCCGAGGCGGAAATTTTCCTGTTCAGCGATTCCGACATGCTTTTCAATGACGTCTGCGTCACGCCCTACACCGATGTTCTCGGACAGCGGGCCTACCGGCGCGCGAACGACAATGTCGCCATGCTTCAGAATGTGATGGAGCGCCTGACCGGATCCCGGGCTCTGGCGTCCATCCGCAGCCGGGTGCCGATGAGCCGTCCCCTGACGAAGGTCAACGAGATGAAAGCCCGCGCCGAACTCAAATATAAGAACCGCATCGTGGAGCTGGAGCGCGAATTGTCGGAGGCAAAAGCCAATCTGGAGTACCTGAAACGGCGGGAGGCTATGGAAAAAGGCCGTGCCGGTTCAGCTGAACGACAGGCGGAAATGCGCTCCTTCCAGCTGAAACTCTCCGCGGCCCGACGGGAATTGAAGGAGATGCGGGCAAGTCTCAAACTTGATCTGGACCGGCTGGACACCTGGATCAAGATCATCAACATTGTGCTGGTGCCGACGCTGGTCGCTTTGTGCGGTGTCATCTGGTCGGTTGTCAGACTTTCAAGGGGACGCAGAAGATGAAACACTCCCGAAGTTTTTTCTGGTATACGCTGATTCTGGTGGTCGCCTGTGTGGCGGCGGGATTCGCTCTCCGGAGCCGGATTCAGACCTTGCGAATGTCCCGGGTTTCGATCCGGACCGCGGATGTTGTCCCGAAATTCCGGCCCGAGGATGCCGGAGAGATCCGGATCTCCTGGCGTGCCCTGACCACGACCATTCGCAGGAAAAACGGAATCTGGGTGGTGGCGGAACGAGGGGATCTGCCCGCGGATGCAACGAAAGTCGCCGCCTTTCTGGATGCCGTCCGGACAATGAGGGCGCTGAAGATCATCACGCCGGCCGATCGCACCACGATGAGCCGTCTCCGCGTCGCCGCGGAGGAGACGGATCCGAACATTGTTCCGGGGGGCCGGTTCGTCATTCGAAACGGAGCTTCGGAACCGCTGCTGGATCTGGTGATGGGACGCGGGCATTTCGTGAATCTCCCGGATGATCGGACTCCGCGGAATCAGAGGGCGCCCGACGGACGCTATCTTTCCATTACCCGGAAAGACGGTTCCTCCGTCGTGTTCCTCACTCCGAGTGTATTTGAGGATTTTCATCCGGTTACGGGCTCCTGGCTTCAGCCTCCTGTTTTCCGGAACATCGCCTATACGATCCGCATGGAATTCCGGCAAGTGCCGCAGAAGAATCCGGTCTGGATGATCTTCCGCGATGCGAAATCGCCGAATTTCACGGCGTTTGGACCGGGAAATCCGGTGGTTTCCCGGCAGACGGTTCTGACGATCTGCCGACTCCTCTCCCGCCATTACATTGCCGATGCGAACGTCCGTTCTCACTACGGACCGGTGAACGGGCCGTTTGCCTCGTTTGCCGCGGAGGATGCTTCCGGGGTGATCCGAACCCTCCGTTTTTATCGCTCCGGACGCGAACCGCAGAAGATTCTCTTTTCCGTGGAATCCTCGCTTGCCCCTCGGAAAAAACATACCGAAGAGGCGCGGAAAGCGGCGGCCGAATTCGTCGCCGGGCGCGAAAATCTCTTTTATGAAATGCCGGCGCAGCTTTTCGATCTCCTGAAAACTCCGCCGTTTGAACAGAAGAAAAAACAATAAGGGGCAGAGAGTGATTCATATTCTCAATACAAGATATTGTCTGCTTGACGAAGTGGTGCGTCCCGCGCCGGGACAGCGGGTGGAGCTGGATCTCGGCTGCGGAAGCGGGGGATTCACGGTCCGTCTTGCGCAGTCGAAACCGGATGCGCTGATCTTCGGCGCGGATGTCATGCTGGGGCGTTTGCGCAAAGTGGAAAAACTGGCCCGGCGCAGCGGCGTTTCCAATCTGGAGCTGCTGCGCGTGGAGGCGCGGCACCTGATCTCCCTGATCGCCCCCGATTCCTGCTTCGACCGGATTCACATCCTCTGCCCCGATCCCTGGCCGAAACACAAGCACAAGGGAAACCGACTGATGGCATCGGACTTCATGATGCAGCTGAACCGTGTGCTCAAGAAGGACGGCATCCTGCATTTCGCAACCGATGATCCCAACTACATGGAATCGACCCGGCGGAATCTGGAAACCTCCGGCCTGTTTGAATATGCGCCATCGGAGCTCCTCGACGATGTGAAGGAGTTCAAAACCGATTTTGAAAAGGACTGGCTTGCCATCGGAAGGACCGTTCCGCATATCGCGCTGCGTCCGATCAAGCCCTGAGGACCTGTTTGTGCTCTTCCGCAATGGGACAGCATCTTTCATCAGAAAGAATGACCGCGTTTTTGAAACAGGTCCTTAGTTTAGACTCCGCATCGGCCGATGCTTCGGTTGACGCTTCGCGTTTTGTTCCGTCAGACGTCTTGACGGCGCCGGATCACGGGCGTTTGTGTTCGCACGGGACCCCGGTCTGACAGAGACCGCATCCCAAATTGAGTTCCATCCAGCCGTAGCGTTTTTCGCGTTCCGGATTCACGTTGGCAACGATGTAGGCGCCGCATGCGGGCTTGTCGCGTTCCTCGAAAGTTTTTCCAATGGCGTGGGCCGGACACCGTTTTGCGCAGGCTCCGCAGCGGGTGCACCAGGCAAACGGATCATCCCCGTAGGGGCGTTTGGCCGGCGGAAGTTCCAGATCCGTTACCACAGATCCGACACGCATCGCCACTCCCTTTTCCGTAATAAGTCCGGCGGAAAGACCGAACGTTCCGAGTCCCGCCACAAATGCCGTATGCCGCTCCGACCAGTGGGAACAGAAATTCATTTTGACAATGTCATATCCCTGCCGGAGCTGTTCCAGATGCGGCGCAATTGCGGCATATCCGCTTTTTTTCAGCAGCAGACAGAGCTGTTTTCGCATGTTTTCATTGACGAGTTCGCCAAAGGAGCGCATCGCCGCCCAGGAAACCGCCGGAATGCGGGTTTCACTCCGGTTCGCCTTTCGGATTGATTCCCGGACCGGAAGAATCCAGACAATCACGCTTCGGGCCGCAGCTTCCGGATTGTCAAAGTGGAGCGCCTCCGCGGGCGTCCAGTGAAAAGGGCCGATCAGCGTTTTGTATTTCCGATACCATTCGTCATCGGCGGAGGCAAAACTGACCAGCGGCTCATCGTAATAACTCTCCCCGCCCGTCGCCCGGTAGAGATTTTTCACCATTTCAACGATTTGTTCCGCATTGTACGACACCCTCATCATTCACCGCCTTTCCGTTGTAGAACGTTTCACTTCCGTGAATATATCATTCCGTGTTTTTTTTTCAAGGCGCGTTCGCTGAGCCGTTCCGATTCTCCGCGCTTTTGGCTGGGGCGTTCCGGAAGAAAAGGGAAGGGCGGATTCGTCCTTTGCCGCTTACTGTTTTTCCCCGTAGACGTAGCCTCTTCTGGAGTCCAGAACGAGATTGTCGAACGAGAGGAGAAATTTCATGTCCTTCCAGATCCCCGGAGTCTGGCAGCGGTTCTTCAGAATGACGACATCTCCCTGAATGGTATAGGTTCCGGCTTCCGCGCCTTTCGGGATCGGAAAGGAGCTGACCAGCAGAGTGACCGTGTAACGGCCGGCTCCGTCGAAATTCAGCAGGAACGGCGAGCGGCGTTTTTTGCGGGTTGCCGGATCCTGTTCCGTGAAGCGCCAGGAGCCCTGAATCTGTTCCGGTTTTCCCTGTCGGATCGCGGTGGCCCTGCGGTAGACCACCGCCAGATTCGGCTGGGTCTCGGACTGCATGAGAAAATGATCCCGGTCGACCAGTTTTGCCAGCATTTCATGTTTATCGGCGGCGCCGAGCGGTTTCAGAAGCAGGAACTCATCCACCAGTCGCCAGGAGCCCTTCTTCTCCGGCGGGGCCCCGTCGATGGAGACATACCACTCCCCGTTCTGCGTCAGAATGAATTTTGTATCCAGTTTTGCCGTGATCCGGTTGTACTGCATCCAGTAGGCGATCCAGTCACCGGCGTAGTCCTTGACTTTGCGGATGCCGGTATCCTTGAGCGTGACCGGCACGGGGGTATTCTCCGTGCCCGCCTTTTTTCCCTCCTCCGCCTTGCCCGCGAAAGCAAGCAGCAGCGCCGGAAGCAGCAGAAATCGTATCTTCATAAAAACAACCTTTCCCTGATGAAAAAGAAAGGAGGCTCTTCGCCTCCTTTCCAGCTATCTTATCTCTCTGAAAGACATTTCGGATGAGTTCAGAACCAGCCGCTCACACTGAGGGAGGGCGAGATATTCTCATACACATCATTGCCCTTCAGAATCACAGGCGTTCCGGTCCTGTCAATGTAGAAGGAGACAACTTTGACCTTGTCGAGTCCCTTCATGACCGCGGGATATCCGGAAACCTTCGTATGAACGAACTGATAAACCCAGTAATCTTCGGTTACAATTTCATAGCGTGCGGCAAGAACCGCGTCGCATTTCGCTTTGACGCAGGCGTTGTAGAACGCCGCTTTTCCGGAGAGATTCTTGGCGGACGGGAAGACATTCGCAAGCCAGGAGAAGGTGCCATCCTCGGCGAAAACGCTGGCGTTGTCCGCGAATTTGTCCACTCCCCAGGAGAAAATTCCGAAAAGAACGTGAATCTTGGCTTCTCCGGAGACCTTCGTCTGCGTGTTGACTTCATAGATGGGCCGATACGCATAAGCGGGCTTGTACAGATCCGGATAAAGATTCATCTTGCCGGCGTCACTGGTGTTGGTCGTGGTGCAGGCCGTGAAGACGAGAGCGGTTGCAAGAACCGCCAATGCTGCAAAAAATTTCTTCATTGATTCGTTTCCTTTTCCTTGTTTCCTTTGTCTTCTGGATTTAAGATAGCGGAGAAAGCTGCCGCTTCCCTCTGCTTATAATGTATGCCCGGTTTTCATTTTATCAAATGAGGAATCTAAAATTTGTGGAAATATTCCTTTTCTGTTTTTAAAAATCAAAATTGTGAAAAATTATTTTGTTTTCAATGGGATTTTTCTTCTTTTTCCGTGTTGGAAGAATGCGAAATTTCCAAATGCTTGATATTCCACGTATTTGTGATGAAATAAAATCGAAAGAACCGGACGGGAAAAGGAGAAAGGGATAAGAAAATTTCCATTATTTCAGCGTTTTCCCCGCATCGGGCCGGACGTCGAACAGGATCTCCGAACCCGTGATTGTCCCTTTGTCGCGCCGCTCAGGGAGGGGACGGAGTCCCGGGAGATGGAGCGAAGAAATTGCCTCCGGAAGAGATTCGGGAAAATCGCTCCCGAAGGCATCTCTTCCGCATGACCGCCTGCTGCACGGAGGATTCCCCGCATGATCCCCGAAAAATGAACGTTGGAAACCGGAAAACGGATGATCTTTTCCCTGGGCGAACGCAATGGGATCGCCGCCCCGGTTTGCTCTCCCCATTTCCGCTTCGATTTTTCGGTTGTTCTTTTGCCGAGGGACCTTGACGGTGTGTCCTGTCGAGGTCATTTCTTTCCCGCGTTTCCGGCTTCGGAGGCGGATCGTTTCTGCCGGATGCTCCTTCGAGACCGGAACCGGAGGAAAGAGCCGATTTTCTCCGATCTCTCCGATCTCCTTCCGGGAAGGTCGTTCTGTTCGCGACGAGGGGAAAATCGCTCCATTGCCCTTCCATTGTCCATCGGCGGGCAGAAGGGGAACGGCAATCGGAGGCATTCGCATTTCCTTTGGAAATCCCGCGTCGCCGCCGATGAATCGCGCTCCATTCTCCCACATCCCTCCTTTTCCGCACGACGGGGGGATTCCGCATCTCGATACCATCCCCGTCGTTCCGCATGTCGGTTGAGTCTGCAAGCGGAGATCCCGCATGTCCGTTTCTTCCGCTCCCCTGTCCATTTCCGCAGGTCCCGGACCAAGTCTGCCCCTTTTTCCCCGAGGTTCTCCGGAGAATTCCGTCCTCTGCACGGAAAAAAATAAAAAAAATTAGTTTTATCTAATTGAAAACTTCTTTTTCTATGCTATACTGTGTGTGGAAGAAAATTTTTTTATGCTTTTATATTAGAGGAGACTAATTGATGAATGGAAAGGAATTGAATCAGAACGGTATGCGGGATCTTGCGGAATATCTTCTGGTGAAGACCGCGGCCGTGATTATGGGGGTGAAGCCTGCGGTTCTGCTTCGTCTGACAAAAGGGGTGTGCCGGCGGAACGCGGAGTGGTATGAGCACTTCCGTGCGTTTGCGGAGGAAATGCAGTCGATTCTCAAGCTGGAAGGGATGGTGCTGAAGGAGACGGAAAAAGATCTTCAGGTTCTTTTTTATGAAAAACGGGCATTGGAACGGATGCTGCTGCGTCCGGAGAACCGGGCGTTTCTGTCGGGATTCGGGTACGGGGGATGCGGGACGGCGGAAGAGCATCTGCTGCGTCTTCGGGAGCGCTTCTCCTCTCCGGAGTTTCCGCATGAGATCGGACTCTTTCTCGGTTATCCGAAAAAGGATGTCGAGGGGTTTGTCCGGACGCCCGGCGGCGGACGAAGCGTTCCGCGCGGTCTCTGGCGGGTTTTCGGATCGGCGGGCGAGTCGATGGTGAAAATGAACTGCTTCCGATTCGCGGAAAAAACGGCGGAACATGCGCTTCGCGAGTGCGGAAACGTGGCGCTCTGCGTGGATAAAATAAAAGGGACGGATTTGAGAATGCTTCTCTCATTCTAACAGGAAACCGGAAAAGAAAGGAGTCTTGCAATGGCGGAAATCAAAATCATTTACGGCAGTACGACGGGCAATACCGAAGCTGCGGCGGAGAAAATCGCCGCGGCGCTCGGGGGAACGGCGATTCCGGTGGCGGAAGCGGATGGAGGTTCGTTTCAGGCGGATCTTCTGATTCTGGGCAGCTCCACCTGGGGGGCCGGCGATCTTCAGGACGACTGGATCGCGGCGGAAGCGCTTTTGGACGCGGCGGATCTGAAGGATCGGACGCTCGCTCTCTTCGGACTCGGCGACCAGGTCGGATTCGGAGACACCTTCGCCGATGCGGTCGGCATTCTCTGGCGGAAGGTCCGCTCGAAAGGGGCGCGTGTGATCGGATTCACCAGGACGGATGGCTATGAATTCCTCTCCTCCAGCGCGGCGGAGAACGGCTGTTTCGCCGGACTGATCCTCGATGACAACAATCAGAACGACTTGACCGATTCCCGGATCGCCTCCTGGTGCGATCAGCTGAAACAGGAAGCGGGGCTGACGGATGAAAAAGTCGCGCACTCCTGAAAAACGCATCGGCAACACCGTCTGCTCCGTGACCGTGGATTCCCCCTGCTGCCCCGCGGGGATGCACGAAAGGTGCCGGTTGGAGAACGGCGGATGCGCCCTGGAGCATCTGCGGATCGCTCTGGTCGGCGGACTCGACCGCCTGGAAGACAAATATCAGGAGGCCTTTGAAAAGAGCGGCGCCGAATTCCGATTCCATTCCGGCGTCAGCGGGGGCGGGAGCGCCGTTCGTCTGAAGACGCTCGCCAACTGGGCGGATGTCGTGGTGTTTGTCACGCGCGTCAACAGTCACAATGCGCTCTCGATTGCAAAGGGGATCTGCCGGAAAAGCGGAAAGCTCTTTCTGGTGATGCACCATGCCGGAGCGGAGCAGATCTCCTCCCGGGTGCGGGAGCGGATTCTCCGCCTGAAATAATTCCGGCTCGTTTTCCGCTTCTCCGTTCCGCGGGAGAGAAGGGAGGAAATCCTCTTCTTTCCCGCGGTTTTTTTCCTGCGGCGGTTGTTTTTTTTCGAAGAGGCTGTACCTTACGCTATCGAAACAATCGGAAAGAACTATGCTGCGCTTCAAATCGTTGAACGAATGGTGGTTTTCCGGCGCCTGCCGGAACTACGACGGGATCCTTCTGGACATCGACGGAACCCTGCTCTCCGGCGGGCGAAGGGCTCTGCCCGGGGCACTGGAGCTCGTAGCCTCCCTGCGGGAGACGGGCTTCCCGTTCGGGATTCTGACCAATGACGGGAATCACTCCCGGGAAGAGAAAAGCTCCTTTCTGAACGCGGCCGGATTTCAGTTTGAACCGGAGGACATCATCTCCTGCGCTTTGGTGCTGAAACCTCTTGCCGCGGAGCTCTCGCTTCAGGGATGCCGGGTGTTTGTCATGGGGGAGCTGGGGGCGCCGGTCAGCTATGCGGAACTGGCGGGCATGGTGCCCGTGTATGATCCGGAACAGATCGAATCGTGCCGGGCGGTCATTGTGGGGGAGGGACATTATGACTGGTGCGTGGTGATCGAGGCGGTGGTCAATTTTCTGATGCGCCATCCGGAGCTGCCGCTGATTGCTCCGAATCCGGACACCCACTGGCCGAACGGACATGGAGGAATCGGAATCGGAGCCGGAGCCACCAGTCGCTTCATCGCGGAGTTCCTGGCGGACCTCGGATTCCGGATCCGGCGTATGACGCTGGGAAAACCGGAACGGGCCATTTTCGATTACGCTCTCAAAAAGATGTTTCCGGGAAGAATCCCGGATCGTCGGAGAATTCTGATGGTTGGCGATTTCCTGAAATCGGATATCCGCGGCGCGAACCGGTCCGGTCTCACCAGCGCCCTGGTTCTGACCGGCGTGACCAACGAGGAGCTTCTGTCCGAGGCTTCGGGCGAGGATCTGCCGCAATTCGTCTTTCATTCCCTTGCCGCTTCGGAACACGAATCCAGCGTGATCCCCGGACGGGGAACTCCCGCTCAGACCATCCCCAGATAACTTCTGGTGTAACAGGCCATGACGACTTTTCCGTCGTCTCCCTCCAGCGAGTGGAAAAGCTCGGTCAGCGCCGCAATGAATTTTTCCCGGGACTGCGATCCCGGCAGCGGGGCGTATGAAGCGGAAAGATTTCGGCCGATGAAGCCTTCCAGATCAAAGGACTGGGGATTGTCAAAGGTCATGAGTTCATATTTTCCGTCCCGGTAAAAATGCTCGAAGACCTCCGGATTCTGCGAATCCTTTCCGCCGCTGAATCCATGAAAATCCGGACAGTAGAGCTTGCAGATGCCCGCATTCTGAATGACCAGTTCGCTGTGATTGTCCCGGGTGTTCCAGACCAGATTCACTGGGGCGTCCGGTTTGAGGATCCTCCGGCACTCTTTGCGGAAGAGCTCCGGATCGAACCAGTGAAAAGCCTGTGCCGCGACCACCAGATTCACGCTTCGGTCTTCCAGCAGCGTGTTCTCCGCCGTCCCGACATGGGAGATGAATCCGGGATAGGAGGAAAGCGTTCGCTCCGCCACTGCGCGCATGTCGTTGTTGGGCTCGACCCCGATGACGCAGGGATGCCGTTCCAGAAGCTGCTTCAGCAGAATGCCCGTTCCGGAACCGATCTCCGCAATCACGGACTCCCTGTTCAGCGGCACCGACTTGAACAGATAGTCAAGATACGCCTGCGGATACGAGGGACGGTACTTCGCATAAGTTTCCGCCTTGCCGGTGAATTTATAGATGTTGTTCATCCTGGTGCCTCCGGGGTTCTGTTGCAGATGGTTGCTCACCGCGAAAAAAATCCTTAGGTCTAAATATCATGCCGCCGCGCAAAAATCAAGTCTTCATTTGGATTATTTTGAGGAACTTTTCAGCCGGAGGGGCTTTCCCCGGCATGTCAACGGACGGATCCGTGCGGAAGCGGAGAGTTTTTCCCCTCTTTTTTGATTTTCCGATTGATTCCCCGGGGCCGGGCGAGTATATTCCGGAAACTATGGTTTTCGCGGAACAGGGAGTTTGCTCATGAAGACTGCGACGGTTTTTGATCTTGAAAAGTTTGCTGTTCACGACGGGCCGGGAATCCGGACCACCGTCTTTTTCAAAGGCTGTCCGCTGCACTGCCTCTGGTGTCACAATCCGGAGTCGCAGAGGCGGGAGAAGGAGATTTTCTTTTCGCCGGAAAAGTGCATCGGCTGCCACTGGTGCGTGCAGGCCTGTCCGAATCATTGCCATCAAATCGACGGGGGAATGCACCGGTTCGACCGGACAAACTGCACCCGGTGCGGAACGTGCACGGAAAAATGCTATGCGGGCGCTCTGGAACTTGTCGGCCGGGAGATGACCGCCGGGGAGGTCCTCCGGGAGGTGCTCAAGGACAAACTCTTCTATGACAACTCCTCGGGCGGAATGACCCTCTCCGGCGGGGAGCCGATGGTCCATTTCGATTTCCTCCGCGAGCTGCTGCCCGAGGCAAAACGTGCCGGTCTGCATATCTGCATGGAAACCTGCGGTTACGCTCCCTGGGAGCAGTACCGGGCTCTTCTTCCCTGTCTGGATCTCTTTTTGTATGACATCAAGGCGACCGATCCGGAAAAACACCGGCGCTTTACCGGCGTGACCAATGAACGCATCCTGGAAAATCTGGAGAAGATCGACGAGGCGGGAGGATCCATCATCCTGCGCTGCCCTCTGATTCCCGGCGTGAACGACGATGATGAGCATCTGCTTGGCATCGCCGCGCTGGCGGAATCGCGGAAGAACGTCCGGGAGATTCATCTGGAGCCGTATCATCCGCTCGGGGTCGGAAAATGTGCGCGTCTGGGCATTCAAACTCCTCTGGAGATTCATGAATTTGCACCGGAAAGCGCCATTGAAAGGTGGCTGTCGCGGATTCAGGCCCATACCGGTGTTCCCGTCCGAAGAAGCTGAATGCCGCATTTTGGGGAGAGAAGGATTCTCCTCCGGTCCGAAAGAATCGTCCGCTCAGCGTTTTTTTCCGAGGGCGGCGGCGATCCGTTCCAGAAGAAGCTCCATCGGCTGGGGCATGGGGAGAATCACGGCTTCCTTATGCTGGCCCCGGAACCAGGTCAGCTGACGGCGCGCGAACTGCCAGGTGGCGGTGACGATGCGCTCCTCCAGCTCGCCGCGGGAGAAGTTTCCCCGCAGATATTCCCCGATCAGCGGATAGCCGAGCGCCTGCCATGCGGTCGGTGCGGAAAACAGCCCCTGTCCGGCAAGACGTTCCGTCTCTTCGATCCAGCCGCTGTTCAGCATGGAACGGCAGCGTTCGCGGATGCGGCGTTTCAGTTCGTCTCTCTCCCACAGCAGAACAAATGAAACCGCATCGGGGCGCGGGCCGGCGCTTCTCCAGCTCTGCTGAAGCGAGGTGAAGGACTTTCCCGTCAGCAGAAACACTTCGTAGGCGCGGAGGAGTCGCCGCCGGTGCGAATGCCATTTTGCGAAATCGTCGGGTATTTTTTCGCGCGCGATGGTTTTCAGAATTTCGAAACCGGCATCGTTGTCGAACTGCTGGTTGATGCGGTTCCGGAGCGTTTCGTCGGCCGGCATGTTGTCGAGTCCGTAGAGGAGGGCGCGCAGATAGAGTCCGGTTCCGCCGGCGGGAATGGGAAGACGGTCGCGCGAACGGATCTCCGCAATCAGGCGTTCGGCCCGCTCGCGGAATGTGAACAGATCGGCGCGTTCTCCGATGTCGAGAATGTCGATGAGGTGATGGGGAATTTCCTTCTGTTCCGCCGCGGTCGGTTTTGCCGTTCCGATGTCGAGTCCCCGGTACACCTGCATGGAATCGAAGGAGAGGATCTCTCCGCGATATCTGCGGGCAAGTTCCATCGCCAGAGCCGATTTTCCCGATGCGGTCGGCCCCATGATGACGGGAAAGGGCGGAACCGGATCGGTCATGACGCGGGCTGCGCCGGTTTCTGCGCCGGTTCGGAAGATTTCTTTTCCGGCCGGACCACCGTGGAAATCACGAAGATTGCCACTCCGCAGGTGATGCAGGAGTCCGCCACATTGAAGGAGGGCCAGTAGAAGCGCCCGACATGGAACTGGAGGAAATCCACAACCTCTCCCCGGAAGATCCGGTCGGTGCAGTTTCCGACGATTCCGGAAGCGATCAGCAGAAGTCCGTAGATTCGTTCCGGATAGTTTTCCGAAAGTTTTTTCAGAAAGAAAATAATTCCCGCGAGCGCCGCAATCGAGATCAGCAGCAGGAGCCATCCTTTTCCGGCGAGCATTCCCCACGCGGCCCCGGGATTGGTGATGTGAGTGATGTTGAAGAACTCCGGAATGACGATCTGCACGGAATGATAGGGAACATTCCGGACAATGCACTCTTTGGTAAGCTGGTCGATCAGATAGAAGACGACCGCCACCGCTGCGGCATAGGCCGTCGTGCGGTTTGTCTTGTCCCGGCAGAGATTTTTCAGGTCAACCAATTTTCCGGAGCTTTCGCGACGTTATCTGCTTCTGCGGCCGGGATCCTCCATGGATTCCCGCTTTTCCTTGCACCTGGTGCAGTATCTGGCGTACGGTTTCGCCGCGAGTCTGGCTTCCGCGATGAGGTCGCCGCAGTCGAGACAGATTCCGTATTCGTCGTCGTGAATGCGCTGAAGGGCCTCTTCGATCATTTCCACGACGTCGACTTCGGAAGACATGAGTCCGAGTTCAAGATCGTGTCTGGAGTTGTCGCTTCCCAGATCGGCCATATGAGTTGCCATTCCCGCGCGTTCCCCTGCGGAGTCCTTTTGAGAGGTCAAGGCTTCGTCCGCATGGAATTTGACCTGGGTCATGAATTCGTTTCTGGCTTTCATGAGCAGATCATAGTAAAACTGCTTTTTGGCTTTCGGCAGTTTGTTTTTCAGAACTTTTTTTGTTTTCTTTTCTTCTTTCATCGTCGTGCTCCCTGATTCCTGACGCTCCCGGGCCCGATGGGGCGTTCCGGGCTGCAGCGGCAAGAGGACGCTGCAGTTCTTCCGTCAGCGCCGGTCGATTCAAAGTGCGGAACACCGATACGCTGATCGTCTAAAAATAACACGCAATTACAAATTTTCAAGGGAAAAATGAGAATCATTCCCCGGTTTTTTTCATGGAAACGGATTGCAATCTTCCGCATCTGAATTATTGTATCAGGAGAAAATCCGCCTGGAGCATTCATCAATACGACGAGGAGTTCAAGCTATGAAACAGAAACTTTTTTTTGCCGTCTGCGCTTTTTTCCTGCTGACCGCGATTCAGGCGCAGACCGTCTTCAAGACGCCGCAGGAGGCTGTCCGATACTACGAGGAGCTGGTCGGAACGCTGGCCGGACAGGTGCGCAATCTTCAGGATGAAAATGCAAAGCTCGGCGGAGCCGTCCAGAATCTCCAGCTCCAGCTGGAGGCCATCGCCCGGAACAATGAGATGCTGACGCGCGACCTCGCGGAACTGCGCAAGCAGATCGCCGCGGATTCCGAAAAACGCGAACAGCAGCTCGGAAAACTGGCCGACCGCCTCAAGGCCGCCGCCGACACCCCCGCCAAAAACAGCCGGACTGCCGCCACCGTGACGGAATACGAAGTCTACGTGGTGCAGCGCGGCGCGACTCTTTCCGCGATTTCCAGAGCCTACGGCGTCTCCGTGGATGCCATTCGAAAAGCCAACAATATGACTTCGGATGTCCTGCGTGTCGGACAGTCGCTGAAAATTCCCCGCAAGTAAGAGACCATGCGTACGTATCTTTCCTCCACGCCGTACGGCGGACGGGTGCGGCCGCTTCTCTGCGTGCAGTTTCTCGGCGTGTTCAACGACAACGCCTTTAAAATGCTGGCGATTCTTGCCGTGATCGGTTCCGGAGTCGATCCGTTCCGCGACGCCGCGTTCATGTTCACGATCACAATTTTCTATGTCGCACCGTTTGTTCTGCTGACGGCGCCCGCGGGAAAGCTGAGCGACCGGTTTCAGAAACGCTATGTGCTGATTCTGACCAAAATCTGGGAACTGGGAGTGATGGTGCTGGGTGCGTTCTGTCTGGGAAACGCCGGAGCGTGGGGAGTTGCGCCGTTGCTGGCGGTCATGTTCCTGATGACTTCGCAGACCTCCTTTTTCAGTCCCGCCTTCAATGGAATTCTTCCGGAGACCTTTTCGGAGCGCGAACTTTCCAAGGCCAACGGCGACATCGGGATGGCGTCTTTCATTGCCGCCATCACGGGAATCGGCGCGGCGCCGCTGCTGAAGCTCTGTTCGGAGAAGGCGTCGGTCGCGCTGGCGGCGGGCGGATTTCAGGCACCGGATCCGTTCTTTTTGTCCGGCCTTTGGCTTTCTCTGCTCTCCCTGCTGGGAATCGGATTCGCGTTCCGGGTCATCCCGACCGCGGAATATGAACAGGGATTCGAGAAGGAGCGGACGAAACGAGCTCTGATGGAAAGTCTTGTGCTCGGCTGGCGCGCGCTCACGGAACGAAAATCCATCTTTCTGGCGGCGCTCGGCGATGCGTTTTTTCTCGGGATCGGAGTCGCGGTTCAGACTCTGCTTGTGATGTTCGCCAAATACGGCCTGAAGGAGTACGGAGGGGATCTGGAGGTGGCGGCGCTTCAGCTGGCTCCGGCACTGGGCATGGGAACGGGCTGTTATCTCTGCGGACGCCTTTCCGGAAACAAAATTGAACTGGGACTGGTGCCGTACGGCGCGATCGGACTGGCCGTTTTTCTGCCGCTGGCCGGATACTGGCCGGGGGAGGCGGCCAGCATCGGAGGTTTGCTGCTTCATCCGCCGGCGCTTCTCTGGCTCTGTCTGGCCGGAATCTGCAGCGGCTTTTTCGTGATTCCGCTTCGGACCTTTCTTCAGCAGGCGCTGAAACCGGCGGTCCGTGGGGCCGCGCTCGCCTGCTCGAATGCGATCTGTTTTCTGGTGGTGCTGCTTGCCGCGACGGGCGCTTTTCTGCTTCAGATCGGTTCCATGAAACTGCCGCGGGAGACGCCGGAATGGCTGACGGATTTGGCATCCCGGATTCCCTCGTTTTCCCCGGAGCATCTCTTTCTCTGCATTGCGCTTCTGACCCTTGCCGTGACGGGATACGCCATGTTCCTGTTGCCGGATCTGGCCGTGCGTTTTGCGGTGGTCACGCTGACGCATACTCTGTACCGGGTCCGGATCACCGGCGCGGAGAACATTCCTGAAAGCGGCCCCGTGCTGCTGGTGGCCAATCACGTGTCGTTTGTGGACGGTCTGCTGATTACCTCCTGCACCTCCCGCAAGATCCGCTTTCTGATGCATGAGGATTTTTACCGGCATGCGCTGATCCATCCGTTTGCGCGGATCACGGGAGTTATCGAGGTGCCCGCGCGCGGACGTTGCAAAAGCATGAAGGCCATGTTCGGAATTGTCCGCGAGGCTCTCCGGAACGGCGAGGCGGTCTGCGTCTTCCCGGAGGGAAAAATTACGCGGAACGGACTGATCGACGATTTCAAGGAGGGGTTCTCGCGGATGCTTCCGCAGGATCGGAAGGTGCCGATTGTTCCGGTCTATCTGGGAATGATCTGGGGAAGCATTTTCTCCTACTATTTCGGCCGTCTCCGATTCCGTCTTCCCCGTGAGATTCCGTATCCGGCGATCATCTCGTTCGGCAAACCGCTTTCCGGGGAGAACGTCTCCGCGTTCGAGCTCCGTCAGGCGGTCAGCGAGCTGGGGGCGGAGGCGGAACAGACGCCGCGCAGGGAGGAGCGGACCCTGCATTATCAGCTGGCAAAAGTGGCCTCCCGCCATCCCTTCCGCGTGCTGGTGCAGGATGCCGGTGGAAAATCGCTGACCGCGTTCCAGCTGCTGGTGGCCTCGATTGTGCTTTCCCGCGAGATCCGGAAACGGGTGCCGGAGGATGTGAAATATGTCGGAGTGATGCTGCCGAACACGGTGGCGTCGGCGCTTTCCGTGACGGCGGTGCTGATGGCCGACAAGGTGCCGTCGCCTCTGAACTTCACCGCTTCCGCGGAGACGCTCGACTGCTCCATCCGGAAAGCCGGAATCACGCTGATTCTGACCAGCCGGAAGTTCCTGCAGAAGATCCGGCGCGATCCGGTCCCCGGAATGGTCTTTCTGGAGGATGTCGCGGCGGCCATTCCGAAGAAAAACAAGCTCTTCTGGAGCGTGCTGAGCGCCCTTCTTCCGCATCAGGAGCTGATGAATCTGGTGGCGCCCGTGACTCACCGCAATGTCTTCGGAACGGCCGTTCTGCTGTTTTCGAGCGGGTCCACCGGAGAACCGAAGGGGGTCATGCTTTCGCACCGGAACATCAACGGGGATATCTACTCCTTCATGCGCGTGATGGGGTGGTCCCGGAAGGACAAGATCCTGGGGAATCTGCCGCTCTTCCACTCGTTCGGCTTCACGACGGGCTACTGGATGCCGCTGGCAATCGCGTGCAAGGTGGTGTATGTGGTGTCGCCTCTGGATGCCGTCGCGGTCGGAAACGCGATTGAAACCTACGCATTGACGATCTTTCTGGCGACTCCCAGTTTCATGCAGGCTTACATCAAGCGCTGCCGGGCGGAACAGTTCCGGTCGGTGCGTCTGGCGATCGTCGGCGCGGAAAAGCTGCGGCAGGATATCGCGGAACGCTTCGCCGAAATGACAGACAACCGGATCGTTCTGGTGGAGGGCTACGGATGCACGGAACTCTCCCCGATCGTTTCCATCAACATCGGCAGTTCCATCCTGGAGCTCGGGAAAGTGATCGGGAAAGCCGGAAGCATCGGGTCCCCGATGCCCGGAATCTGTGTGAAAATCGTCGATCCCGTGACCGGCGTGGAGCTGCCTCCGGACACCGACGGGCTGATGCTGGTCAAGGGGCCCAATGTCATGCAGGGATATCTGAACGATCCCCTTCAGACCGCAAGGGTGATCGCGAACGGCTGGTACGATACCGGCGACATCGCCCGAATGGACATCGACGGCTACATCACCATCAGCGGCCGCATTTCCCGGTTCAGCAAGATCGCCGGAGAGATGGTCCCCCATGAGATGCTCGAATGCGTCATGAATGAACTGAACGGTACCGAGGAGCGCGTCTTCGCCGTGACAGGCATTCCGGATCCCGGAAAGGGGGAGGCGCTGGTGGTGCTTCACACCTCCGCCATGCGCATGACGCCGGAGGAGATGAATGCCCTGCTGCGGGAACGGTCCATCCCGAATCTCTGGATTCCCCGCGCGCAGAATTACTGGCTGGTGGACCGCATTCCCGTTCTTGCCAGCGGAAAACTGGACATGATGGAGCTGAATGCCCGAGTCGCATCTCTCCTTCAGGAACATCGGAATCGGACAGGAAAATGAGAAGGCTCTTCGAACCGGAGGGAACGGTCTCCGGAAAAGAAAAACGCGGAAATCCTTCGGCGGAACCAGACTGGAACGGAAGAAGGAAGAGAGGAACGCATGGTCACCATTGAGGATGTTGCAAAACGCGCCGGCGTGCCGGAGAAAACCGCGGCCCGCGCTCTCGCCGGACTCACCATGGGAAAACGGCGCGACGCCAGGGAACGGGCGGAACGGGTTCTGAAGGCCGCGGCGGAGCTGGGGTATCAGCCGTCGAACATTGCGCGCGCCCTCCGGCAGGGGAAAACGAAAACGCTGGGACTGATTACCGGAAGATTGACCAATCTCTATTTTGCCGCCGTCGCCGAAGTCGCCATGGATGAGGCGGCCCGGGCGGGATACCGGCTGCTGATCGAAATCTCGCGCTGGGAGTCGGAACGGACCTATCAATGCGTCAAGGATTTTCTCAGCTACCGGGTGGACGGTCTTCTCTTCACCTCCAGCGTTCCTTCCGACAACGAACACTTTTACAAGCTGCTTGCGGAGCGCCATTTTCCGCTGGTCGCGCTTCTTCCGGGCACGCTGAACTTCACCTCCGTATACAGCGATTACACGGAGACGTTTCCCGAAGCGATCCGGTATCTGGCCGAACGGGGTAACCGGAGCGTTCTGTTCGTGCTCCCTCCCGGACGCGCCGTGCTGAACAAGGTGTACAGCCGCAATTTCGAGGAGGCGTGCAGAATCGCCGGCATCCGCGGGGAAACGGTCGATTCCGCCAATTTCGACGAGGTTGATATCATTCCCGAACGGATGCGTCCGGAATCCGTGGTCATTTTCGGAAAGTACTCCCTGAAACATTTTGTGAAGCACGCCAGACGGATTCCGGGCTACCGGCCGGATATCATCGGCTTTTACAACGAATGGACCTGGTCCGAACATCCCGAAGAGGTGGTCGGGGTCCTGTTCGCCGACGAGGAGAGTCTGGTCCGTACCGCGGTCCGGGAGCTGATCGCTCAGATCGAACTGAAGGAGCCGGTTCACAACATCTCCTTTTCCACACAGTTCTATCCGGCGGAGAAGTTCGATCAGATTCAAAGTCTCAATCTGGATCTCGACTATCTCTCCTGATTTCAACACGGCATTTCTCTTTTTTTCCGTCCCCTCTTGACAGAAGCGGGGAGCGCGTGTAAAATGAAAGTCGGATTGATCCCGAAGTGCGGAGCCGTTTTCCTTTCTTCCGGAAAACGGACGTCGGGAATTCATGCCGTGGCGGATGAGCATCCGTACCGTCGGAAGAAAAAGGCGGGACCGATCGTCGGACGGAACTCAAAAGTCATACTCAAATCAACGAAGGAAAGGAATCCCGTTTATGCGAAACTCTTTGACCCTGACTCTTTTTCTGTTTGCCGGAGTCTCCCTGTTTTCTGCCGAGGCGCGTCCGGTTCCGAAAACCGGTGGCGTCTGTTTCCGCTTTGATGACAACAAACCGCCCGAACAGTGGCGGATGATGGGGGAACTCTTTGAACGGTACGGTTATCGCATGAGTCTTGCGCTGGTGTCTCAGGAGTTGAATGAAAATCACGCGCGGGTGCTGCGGGAGCTGGCGGGGAAAGGTCACAGTCTGATGGATCATCTGCCCAATCATGCCGTGTACCGGATCCGGGCGCGGACGCCTCGGGAGTTCGAGGAGTATTCCCGGCTGCCGTTCGTCGATCACGCCGATCCGAAGAACCGCCAGGTCTGTTTCCGGTATGAACTGAATCGGGAGCATCCGCGGAACAAACGCTTCCGCGCGTCGATCCGCGGCGGGGTCCTCTGCGCCTTTCCGGACTCCATGAAACGGGAACTGGGATCCACACGCAAGATTCTGATGCCGTCAGACGGGAAGGTGTATGGAATCCGCATCCGCAACGGAGAGCGTCGGCTGGCGGATTTCTGGGGCGGAAAGGCAATTCCGCCCGATCAGGAGAATGCGGAGTTCGTTCTGCTTGCCGCCAATGCGGCGATTCAGCCGTCGGATGCGCTTCTCCGGTTTCTCGGGTCGGTGAGTCGTGCGAACTTCCAGGCCGCCGGACTGCCTGTTCCCCGCTCCTGGATCCAGCCGGGCGGATGGGAGTGTTTTGTCTCCGCGGAAAAAATCTCCGGAATCTACGGCCGGGAGTTCGGATACCGGTCCGCCGACTGCGTTCCGGGAAGTTCGCGCCTGAACTGCTTCTTCAACGATCCCGCTTCCGGAATTCAGCGGTTTCGTATGCGTCCCGATTTTACCGGACTTGACAATGGACAGGATATTCCCGCCATGAAACGGAAAATCGCCGAATCCCTTGCAAAGCATCAGGTGAAAATTTTCATCTCGCATATGTGGGTTCAGCGCGTCAAGGGCGGATGGGACGCCTATTTCAAAGGCTATGAGGAGCTGCTTGCTTGGCTGAAAGAGTGTCGCATCCCCGTCCGGACCCAGGAGGAGTGGGCGGAAATTCTCTACTCCGCACCCGCCGAGTCCGGAGGAAACGTCATGCCGTCGTTTTCCACCGATCTGGACGCGGACGGAATTCCCGACGGCTATGAACTCCGCACCGGCGCCAAAGCCGATGTGAAGTCCGGAACCATCACCCTTCCTCCCGGAGGCCAGGTGCTTCTTTCCGATCTCGGCGGACTGGAAAAGGGGGTGAACCGTTTTGCCCTCTCCGTCCGGGGAGAAGCGGGAACGGAGGTGAATCTGACCTTTTCCTTTGCCGTCCGATCCGGGAAAAACAGGACGGAGTCGCGGCGCTTCCGGCTGACCGGCGGCGCCTGGGAGACTCTCAAAGGAACCGTGCCGGTGAATCCGGAAGCCGTGACACTTCAATACCGCATCCGGCGTTCCGGCGGAAACGGCGAACTTGAGATCCGCAATCCGGTCCTCGTTCCGTAACCGTCAGTTCCCCCTGCGGCCAGAAAAAAACTCCCGTCCGTCAGAACGGGAGTCCGCGGAAGAGAAAAAAGGTCGTTTCATGCGGAGCGGATCAGGATTCGGGGCGGACCCCCGGTCCGGGATTCTGCTTTCCGGAGATGGAGGAGACCGTCATTTTCAGAATCGCCGTGTGCCGGACGACCGCTTCCGGCACTTCAAAGGGCTGGTCGCCGATGAAATGTTTCATAAGCAGTTTCAACGCATGATACTTCTCTTCCAGATCGTCGATCCGTTCCACGGTGCCTTCGGCGGCGACGGAGGAGTAAAACATGGTCCAGTATTTCTGTCCGTTCTTTTCCCCCTCGTGGAATTGTGTTCCGGTCTCCGCGAAGAAATAGGCGGAGGGATTCCGGCGGATGCAGTCCATTTTCCGTCCCTCCTGCGCGGCATGAAAATAGAGGGTGAGCACGCCGTCGACGACTTCGTGACCGAAATTCATCGTGATGCCGTAGGGTTTTCCGCCGTCGCACAGGGCGAGATGACCGTATTCGAGTTTGTCGAGAATTCCGTAAATGACGGAAATGTCTTTGATTTCGCGATCTTTTCTTCGCATTGGAAGTCTCCTTTTCATCCGTGGTATTCGGAGGATATTTTTTCCGCGGTCTCTTTGACCAGCCGGGCGAATTCATCGGTTTTGTCCCGGAGATAGAGTTCGGACCCGGAGACGCTGATTCCGGCGACCGCCGTTCCCGCATAGTTCAGCACGGGAGCCGCCAGACAGTAGACTCCGCGCTCATGTTCACAATTGTCGACGGCATATCCGCGCTTCCGGATTTCCGCGAGTTCCCGTTTCAAAGCGTCCGGCGTCCGGATCGTCTGCTCCGTGAACGGGACGAAGCGGATTTTCCGGCAGAGTTCCTCGATCTGCGATTCCGGAAGAAACGCGAGAATCGCTTTCCCGATGCCGGTGCAGTAAAGAGGACTGCAATTGCCGATCAGCGACCCCATCCGGACCGGCCGGACCCCTTCAACCTTGTCTACATACAGAATGCACTCGTCCTTCAGCTCCGCCAGATGCACCGTTTCCATGGTTTTCGCCGAGAGCTCCGCCAGAAGCGGACGCGAGATTTTCAGCAGCGGATTCTGCGCCGCCGCAAGATTTCCAAGCCTCGCCAGTCCCAGGCCGAGGGAGTAGCGCGACCCGGAACTGCGCAGATATCCCTTCTCCACCAGAAACTTCAGCATTCGGAACGTGGTGCTGGTTGGAAAACCGCACGCTTCCGCAATCTCCCGGCCTTTGAGTCCGGAACGGCTTCTGGCCACCAGTTCGATGAGGTCGAAGAGTTTTGAAAAACTCTTGTCACCATCTTTGATCTGCGTTCTGTCTGTCATCGTTCGATCCTGCCCGCGGACGAAGCGGAAGAGCTCTCTTTCGCCACGGTTCTTCCCTTTCTGTATTCCCTCATAAATTACCGTTTTTTTCCCGGAAATCAAACGTTTCCGTTTGCATTTTCCGTTTCCTTCCGTTAATTTAATATTGTAAGAATAAATTCTCATGATATAAGAAAAAAAACAAAAACACTCAGGAGACAGTGAAAATGGAAGAATGGATCGCCGGATTTGGAGAAGTGATGCTGCGCCTGGCCCCCGCGGGAAAGACCCGGCTGGCCCAGGCTTTGCCCGGAACTCTGGAAGCCACATTCGGAGGAGGGGAGGCAAATGTCTGCGCCTCCCTCGCGATGCTGGGAGAAAAGAGCCGTTATCTGACGGCCCTGCCGGAGAATCCGGTCAGCGGCGCATTTGCGGCGCAGCTGCGGGGACTGGGGGTGGACGTCAGCCGGATTCTGTACCGGAAGAACGGACGCATGGGAGTCTATTATGCGGAACACGGCGCGGCACAGCGCGGATCAAATGTGGTGTACGACCGGGAGCATTCCGTGATCTCGGAGTGCGGACCGGAAGAGTATGATTTCGATGCCATGCTGGAGCATTGCAGACATCTTCATGTGACGGGAATCACTCCGGCACTCAGCGAAAAAGCGTTCCAATCCACGCTGGCCATCGTGAAATACGCCTCGGACCGGGGGATCCGGATCTCCTGCGACCTGAATTTCCGGAAAAAACTCTGGCGCTGGAAAAACGGTTGCGCTCCAAAGGAGCTTGCCGCGGAGTGCATGGAACAGATTGTGAAATACGCCGATATCATCATCGGTAATGAAGAAGATGCCTCGGATGTGTTCGGCATCACGTCGGAAGGGACATCGGTCGAGAGCGGGAAAATCAACATTGCCGGTTACGGCGAGGTGGCACGAAAACTTTCCGCCCGGTTCCCGAAGGCGGCGTATGTCGCCATCACCCTGCGCGAAAGCTATTCCGCCGATCACAACAACTGGGGCGGAATGCTGTTTGAAAAAGCCTCCGGAAAGGTGTTTTTCGCACCGCTGAACGCCGAAGGGGAGTATGCTCCGTACGAGATCCGCAACATCGTCGACCGCTTCGGGGGAGGAGATTCCTTCTGCGCCGGACTGATTTTTGCCCTGAACAGCACGGAATTCCGCGCTCCGGAAAAAGCGATCCGTTTTGCGGCGGCGTCAAGCTGTCTGAAGCATTCGATCAAAGGGGACTACAACTATTCGAGCCGGGAAGAGGTGATCGCCCTGATGAACGGCAACGCATCGGGACGCGTGAAACGCTGAAGAGGAGATTTCCGGAATGAAAATTACACGGATCGAACCGATTCTTGTGGGGGCGCCGACGCCCGGAGTGGGACTGCTTTCAAGCCGCAACTATCTGTACGTGAAAGTTCATACCGATGAAGGTCTCTGCGGCCTGGGGGAAGGAACCCTTGAAAGTCATGACAATTCGGTACTTGGAGCCTTGAAGGACATCGAACAGCTGGTTCTCGGAGAGGATCCCCGGCGGATCGAATATCTGACGCAGAAGATGGTCAGGCAGCTTTTCTGGAAGGGCGGGGTCATCAAAGGTTCGGCAGTCGCGGCAGTAGAGCTGGGGTTGTGGGACATTCTGGGGAAATCGCTGGGACAGCCGGTCTACAAACTTCTCGGCGGAGCGTGTCGCGACAAGATGCGCGTTTATGTCAACGGCTGGAGCGGCGGATCGCTGGATCCGGTTGTCATCCGGGAGAAGGCTCAGATCGCGATGGCGGCGGGGTATGATGCGTTCAAATTCAGTCTGGCGCTGCCGGTCTGGCCGTTGAATGATCCGGGAAATCTCCGGAAAATCCGGAAGGCGGCGGAGACGATCCGGGAGACGATCGGGCCGGAGGCTCTGCTGATGTTCGATGGTCACGGGCGGTATGATGCCGATCTGGCCATTCGAATCGGGAAGCTGTTTGAGCCGTTGGATTTCACCTTTTTCGAAGAGCCGTGTCAGCCGGAGGATGAGGAGGGGCTTGCAAAAGTCGCCGCCAGAGTGAACATTCCGATTGCAACGGGAGAACGTCTCTCGTTTCTGCCGGAGTTCAAGCGTCTTCTGACCCGGAACTGTGCGAGTGTGATTCAGCCGGATCTGGGGCATTCCTGCGGATTCGGAACCGCATTGAAAGCGGCTCGTCTGGCGGAGGCGTTCAACGCATTTGTTGCGCCGCATGGACCGATGAGTCCGGTCATTACAACCATATCTCTTCATCTGGATGCGATTCTGCCGAACTTTCTGATTCAGGAGCGTCTTTTCCTGAACGACTGGCGCAATGAAGTCATTACGGAGCCGCTCAAAGTGGAAAACGGCTACCTTTCGCTCAATGACAAGCCGGGATGGGGAATTGAATTGAACGAGGATGTTTGCAAGGCGCATCCGGCGATTGATCCGTATACGCCGAGACTCTATCGAGCGGATGGGGCGGTCTGCGACTGGTGATAATAGTGCAGGTTCATGACGAGCTTCGCTCCAGCTGAACAAGCTGGCCGCCGGAGGCAGAGGAACGGCGGAGCCGTATCCATGGTGCAGGTCTGTGACCTGCTTCGGTCCAGCTGAATAAGCTGGCCGCCGGAGGCAAAAAAGATCCCGGAGGGACAAGAAAAAAAATCATGTTGCAAGTCTGTGATGAGCTTCGGTCCAGCTGAATAAGCTGGCCGCCGGAGGCAGAGGATCGGCGAAGCCGCATCCATGGTGCAGGTCTGTGAAGTGCTTCAGTCCAGCGGAATAAGCTGCCCGCCGGAGGCAAAAGAGTTCCCGGAGTGACAAGAAAAAAATCATGTTGCAAGTCTGTGATGAGCTT
>CALXRL010000084.1 GCA_944390735.1 uncultured Victivallales bacterium
CCGTCTGGTATTATCCTCCCGGTTCTCTTCACAAATACTATCCCGGAAAGCCCTTCTTCCACTACCGCTGGCTCACGATCGAAGGGCCCGGAGCCGGCGGACTCTTTGATGGACTCCGTATTCAGCCGGGAATCAACGAGGCGGGAGAGTGTCCCCAGGAACTCTTCAGCCGCATTGAACTCAATATTGAATCTCCCCGGAACGAAAAACGCATGGAAGTTCTCGCAACCGCATTCGAAATTCTCACAAGAGCCGCCCTGCCCGCCGCAGGCAGATCCGCGGGAAGCATCGCGGAAAATGCAAAACGCATTATCGACGGAAACTTTACAGACCGCGAACTCAATATCGATCGGGTTGCCGAACTGCTGGGAATTCATCGGGTTTCGCTCAGCAGGGCCTTCTCCCGGGTCCACGGGATCTCCGCATCGGAGTATCTTGCTTCATGCCGGATCCGGAAAGCTCTTGCCCTTCTGAAAGAAACGACTCTCTCCGCAGAAGAAATTGCGGACCGGTGCGGATTCTCCACGCCCGCCTACTTCTCAAGAGTCATTTCAAAAACCACCGGTTTTCCTCCCGGAAAACTGCGAACGGGAAACCCCGGATAATCCCGTTTCCGACTCTCTTTCAAGCTCTTCCCGCCGTTTCTGAACAATTCAGACGGAACGGCCCGCAACTCTCCTGCAAGTGCCAGGATCGACAGCGTCCGGAGGAAGCCGGACTTTTTGAGCGTGACCGACGGAATCGCTTCTTGGAGCCAAGGTTCTTCCTCTCCCATTTCACAGGCTCGGGATCAAGAAACACCATATCTTCCCTGAACTCTCGGCGGTCACGAGTGCCAGCCAGCATCAAAGCTTCTATGACCCCCTGCCCTCCCGTACCGGGTATTCGCATCTGTTTTTTCAGAAAATGAAATTTTTCCACTTGCATTTTCCGAAAGAAATGATATGATATAGGAAACCCATGAGGGAGTAGTTTGCGTACCTCCGGTACGCGGCAAGTCAACATACCGGCCGTTCAGGTCTGGCTTGCCTTAAAAAATGAGACTCATGTATAACCGTCCGCGGTTGTACGGAGTCTTTTTGTTTGTTCAGGACCCGCATCCGTATGGACGCGGGTCTTTTTTTAACAACGGAGGTATCAGAATGGAAGTGTTCATGGAGTCGCCGGAAAAGACGCTCCGCCAGTTCAATGTGGAGGAAACAACCGGTCTGAACGCATCGCGCGTGGAGGAAAACAGACGAATTTACGGCACCAATGCCTTCACACGCAAAAAAGCGGATTCTCTCTGGAAACGGATCCGCGACGCCGCATGCGAACCGATGCTGATTCTGCTGATTCTTGCAGCATTGATCGCCCTGGGAGTCAACATAGCGCGCGCCTGCACAACCGGAGATTCGGATTTTCTGGAATGCGCAGGAATCTTCGCGGCGATTTTCCTTTCCGTTGTCATCACGGTTGTCATGGAGGGAAGAAGCGCGAAAGCCTTCGAGGCATTGAACCGGATCAACGAGGATATGAAAGTGAAAGCGGTCCGGGAGGGAGAGGTGCGGATGATCCCTCAGCGGGAAGTGGTTGTCGGTGATATTCTGTGCGTGGAAACGGGCGACCGGCTCGTTGCGGACGGGCGTCTCCTTTCCTCCATGGATCTTCACGCGGATGAGTCCTCCCTGACCGGAGAGAGCGTTCCGGTCAGCAAGGAGGCGGATCTGGTTTTCGACTCCGCCGCCACCCCTCTTGCGGAACGGCGCAACATGCTCTTTTCCGGAACCTTCATCACAGGGGGACATGGACGCATGATCGTCACGGCGGTCGGCGACCACACGGAATTCGGCCGGATCGCCGGGGAACTCGCCTCCACGGAAAAAAGCGAAACACCCCTTCAGGAAAAAATGGCAAGACTCGGAAAACGGATCACGCTGCTGGGCTCCTCCGCGGCCGCTCTTGTTTTCCTGATTCAGCTGATCACCTTTCTCATGAATGGAACCGCCTCTCTGGAGACCATTTCAGGAGCATTCATCACAAGCATCGTTCTGATTGTGGCGGCGGTGCCGGAAGGACTTCCGACCATTGTCGCGGTTTCGCTGGCCATCACAATCATCAAAATGTCGAAGCAGAACACACTGGTCAAAAAAATGATCGCCTGTGAAACGATCGGCTGCATCAACGTGATCTGTTCCGACAAGACGGGAACCCTGACCGAAAACCGGATGACCGTCACGGCCGTTTATGCCGACGGCTCCCTCTTTCCGCCTGAACAGATGAAGCATCCGTTTCTGGAGAAAAATTTCTGCATCAACTCGACAGCGGAAGCATACTTTCAGGAAAACGGCAGTTCACGTTTCATTGGAAATCCCACGGAATGCGCGCTGCTGGCAGCGGCATGGAAATGTGGAACCTCCTACCAGGAGGAACGGAAAAACGCCGAAATCGTGCATGTCTTCCCCTTCTCTTCCGAAACCAAAAACATGACGACTCTTCTGAAACAGGGAACTTCCGTGCGGGTTTATACGAAGGGAAGTCCGGAAAAAATTCTTTCCATGTGCAGCATCCCCGCGGAAGAACGCCGGAACGTGGAAACGACGATTGCAAATTTCCAGAAGAAAGCCTCCCGTGTCATTGCATTTGCGCATCGGGACATGGAATGCAGAGAGGATTTTTCCGCATGCAGAAAAGAGATCGAAAGCGGAATGAAATTCGATGGGTTCGTGGCGATTTCGGATCCTCTGCGTCCGGATGTGCCGGCGGCAGTGCGCCGATGCAGGGAAGCCGGGATTGATCTGAAAATTCTGACGGGAGACAACATTGTCACGGCATCGGCTATTGCATCCGAGCTTGATCTTCTCGATGACAATCACATTGCACTGGAAGCGGGAACTCTGGAAAAGATGTCGGACCGGGAATTCGCGGAAACGCTTCCGAAAGTCCGGGTGATTGCGCGAAGCACTCCGCTGGTGAAAATGCGGGTGGTCAACACCTTGAAATCCCTTGGAAACGTGGTTGCAGTGACCGGCGACGGAATCAATGATGCGCCGGCAATTAAAAATGCCGATGTCGGCATTGCAATGGGCGTGGCAGGAACCGAGGTCTCCAAGGAGGCCAGCGACATTGTTCTTCTTGACGATTCCTTTTCCACCATCGTCAAAGCGGTTCAATGGGGACGGGGAATTTATGAAAATTTCCAGCGGTTCATCCAATTTCAGCTTACGGTCAATTTATCCTCGGTCGCGGTGGTTCTGGCGTCCATTCTTCTCGGATTCAAAACGCCGTTTACGGCCCTGCAGCTTTTGTGGGTGAACATCATCATGGACGGTCCGCCGGCACTGACGCTGGGACTGGAGCCGATTCGAGAAGATCTCATGAAACGGCGGCCCGTGGCGCGAAATGCCAATATCATTTCCAGACGAATGTTACGATCCATTCTCTGCAACGGTATTTTCATTGCGCTGGTTTTCCTCCTGCAGGAACGTTGGAATTTCCTGGGAGCCGAAGCAAATCAGAAAAGCACGGTGCTTTTCACACTTTTCGTCATTTTCCAGCTTTTCAACGCATTCAACAGCAGGGAACTTTCGGCAACGAGCATTTTCCGGAATCTCGGAAAGAATCATCTTATGCTTTCGGTCTTTGCTCTGACGTTTGCTCTGCAGGTTGTCATTACGCAGTGGGGAGGAGCGTTTTTCAATACAACGCCTCTTCCCCTGATTCTCTGGCTGCGGATTCTGGCAACCGGTTTTACAGTCATTTTATTCGCCGAGTTGTTGAAACTGCTTGAAACTGTATTCCGCAAACGTTCTTGAAATACGGAAAAATGCGCCGGCATTTTTCTCGGGTCAAGGACTTCGTCCTTGTCGCGATCCAGCGGCGAGACGCTGGTCGTGCATAGCACGAAATCTTTATAAAAAAGCGAGAGAAGAAAACCGCTTTGAAAAGCGGTTCTTCTCCCCTCGCGCTCCCCTCTTTCCCCAAACTTCTGACGCCTTTTGCGTTACACGCAAAGGCTCCCGCTTCCCAGATCCTACTCGGAAGGTGAGAGAGAATACTCCAAGGCGGAAAAATGCGTCAGCATTTTTCTCGGGTCAAGGACGGATGTCCTTGTCGCGGTCCAGCGGCGAAACGCTGGTCGTGCGAAGCACGAAATCCTTTTTCTTTTTGCGAGAGAAGAAAACCGCTTTGAAAAGCGGTTCTTCTCCCCTCGCGCTCCTCTCTTTCCCCAAACTTCTGACGCCTTTTGCGTTATACGCAAAGGCTCTCTTCGTTAAATTTTGATAAGGTTTTTCATAAAAGGAGATGAGCAGGGTTGAATTTGAAGGGCTTCAGCTTTATATTTTACGGAACGGCGAAAGTCGTTTTTCAGAACTAGAATATTTAAATCGCGGAGGATACCATGTCTGACAATCTTGCACTCGGAATCGACCTGGGCGGCTCAAAAATTTATGCGGTTGTAACCGATGCCGACAATAAAGTCATCGCGGATGCAAAAACCCCGACAAATCCCTCCGCGGGCCCGGAACAGACAGCCAATGCAATGAAGGAAACAGCTCTGGCGGCGCTTTCAAAATTGCAATTGAATCTGTCGGACATCACCTATTTCGGCGCAGCAATCCCCTCTCCGGTGGATCCATTGACCGGAGATTGCCTTTACGCAGTGAATCTCGGCTGGAAAAAGGTTTCCATGCTCGGGATCATGAAAAAAACATTTGGTCGCGACTTCAAGCTCGGAAACGACGGAAATCTGGGACAGCTTGGAGAACATTTCTGCGGCGCGGCAAAAGAGTTTCATTCGTCCGTCGGTTTTTTCATCGGGACCGGTCTCGGCGGAGGAATTGTCATTGAAGATCGTCTCCTGACCGGAAATCAGGGTCTGGCCGGCGAACTCGGCCATACCATCATCCGCGTGGGAGGAAGACGATGCGGATGCGGAAGACGCGGATGCGTCGAAGCCTACTGCAGCAAAAAAGCATTTGTCAAAGCGCTGAAAAAAGAGGTGTTCAAACGCGGAGCCACCACTCTCCTGCCAATCGAAAAATTCAATCCCGAGACGAAAAATATCAAAAGCAAATATCTCGCCCGTGCCTATAACGAGGATGATCCCTCCGTCCGGAAAGTGGTGGACAAGGGTCTGCGGATGCTCGGAATCGCCGCTGCTTCCACCGTTGCCACCGTTGCACCGCAGTGCGTCGTTCTCGGAGGCGGTTTTGTGGAGGCAATGGGGGAACAGGTCATTATTCCATTCAAATCCTCGTTCAATCGCCATCTGTTCGGCATATCCCAGAATGATATCGAGGTCCGGATCTCAATGCTCGGCGACCACGCGGTCGCGGTTGGAGCAACCATCCTGGCAAGGGGAACCGACCGGAAATGAAACAGCTTCTCGCCTCCATCGACATCGGAGCCCATTCCGCCCGTCTCCTAATTGTCGAAATTGACAAACGCAGCGGCACCTATGAAGCACTGGAGGATCTGGAAATTCCGGTTCCCCTGGGCGCCGACGTTTTCAAAACCGGACGCATCAGCGATCATTCCGTGCGAATGCTTTGCGAAATCATGAAGAAATTCAAAATGAAACTTCATGAATACAGGATCAAGACCTATAAAGCAATCGCCACAAGCGCGGTCCGGGAGGCTCTCAATGCCGACGTTTTCATTGAACGAATCAAATTTCTTGCGGGAATTGATATTCAGATCTTCACGGGAGTGGATGAAGCCCGTCTCGGCTACCTGGCGGTTCAATCGGTCATTCCGCCGAATTTCGGTTTCAACGACAAGCATCTTCTTCTTGCCGATATCGGTACCGGAGCCTGTCAGGTCAGTGTTTACGATCACGGGATCATGCGTTTCACGGAAACGGTAAAACTCGGCACTCTGCGCGCAATCGAACTTCTTTCGGACACCTCCTCCCCGGCGGCCCGAATGGAACTTCTGGAACCGGTGATCGACTACGCATTCGGAGAACTCGAATATCTCTCCAAGAAACTGGAGTGCGACGCCCTGATCGTCACAGGCGCCTCCTCCCGCGCAATGCTTTCCATGCAGAACAGACAGAGAATCAAACGGGGAGTCATCGAACTGACTACGGAGGAGTTCCGGAAACTGCGCGACATGGCGGAACACCGTACCGTCGACGCACTCGGGCGGGAATTCAATATCAAACCCGATCTGGCGGAGGCGGTCCTGCCCTGCTGCATGATGATCTCCAACCTCCTGAAACTGACGAAAGCCAAAATCATCTATGCTCCCACGATCTCCACAAAATATGCCCTGACCGAGGATTTCATCAACGACATCATCGCGGGAACCGATCCCTTTGAACCGCAGATCTTCGGAATGGCTTCCCAGACCGCGGAACGGTACGGAGGCGATATGCGTCTGATCGCCTCCACCGCGATTCTGGCGGAAAAACTTTTTGAAAAACTCCAGCCGATTCACGGAATGGGCCATCGCGAGCTGGTCATGCTGAAAGTTGCCTCGCTGCTCTACAAGACAGGTCTTTTCATCAACAATCAGGCCTATCACAAGCACAGCTACTACATCATTCTGAATACGGAGCTGCCCGGCATCACGCTGGAAGAACGGCGCATCATTGCAATGATTGCCCGTTATCACCGGAAATCCATTCCGAAACAGCAGCATCCGGATTACATGGCGCTTCCGCCGGATACCCGGGCGATCATCAACAAACTGGCGGCGATTCTGCGTCTTGCCTGCGGTCTTGCGCTTGCATGCAAACCGGATGAGCGCATGAGTGTCAAAATCACGCCGAATCTGGTAACCGTCAACATCGGCGGAGCGGCCCACTCGGCACCGCTCGACTATATCGACACAGATATGTTCAATTATGCGTTTGCCTCCAAAATCATCTTTGTCTGAAAGGGGGAAAGGAATTCAAATGGCAGAAAAGGAAAAAGAACGCTACATCAACCGCGATATCAGCTGGCTGGAATTCAATGCAAGAGTTCTGGGAGAAGCGGCCGACCGGGAAAATCCGCTGCTGGAACGTCTGAAATTCATCGCCATTTTCAGCAGCAATCTGGACGAGTTCTATATGGTGCGCATGGCCGGCGTCACCCAGCAGCTGGAACTCGGATACAAGCATGTTTACGGCGACAGCGGCTATGTTCCGGCGGAACTGAGACAGCAGCTCGACACCCGCATCCGCACGCTGGTTGCCCGTCAGTACCGCTATCTGTACCGGGAGATTCTTCCCGAACTGCAGAAAAACGGAATCTCCCTTCTCACCTGGAAATCCATTTCGAGATCGAAGAGGGAGGAACTTCGCAAGATGTTCATTGCCAACTATCTTCCGATTCTGACGCCGATCGGGATCGACAGTTCGCATCCGTTTCCGATCGTTCCGAATCTCGGACTGGAACTTCTAGTCCGTCTGACCAGGGAGGAGGATCCGCGCGAGCGCTTCGCGGTGCTGGAAGTTCCTTCCATCATGCCGCGTTTTATCGAAGTGGAAGGATTTGAACACAAGGCCTCCTTCCTCACCAGCGAGGAACTGATTGCCAACAATCTTGATCTTCTGTTCAACAAATGCACCATTCTGGAGTGTTCCGCGTTCCGGATCACACGCGATATGGATTTTTCCATCGACGAGGAATCCATCGCGGATCTTCTGACGGAAATGCAGATTGCCCTGCAGAAAAAGGCGCAGCGGAAAGTTGTCCGTCTGGAAATTTCCTCTCTGATGTCCCAGAAATCCCGGAAATGGCTGGCGGAAATGCTTCATACTCCGCAGGAATACATTTTCTCGATCGGAGGAATTCTGAATCTGAAGGATCTGTTCCGTCTGGCTGGTCTCCGGAACTTTCCGGAGCTGGTGGACAAGCCTCTTCCCCCCCTCCCCTCGGTCAACGCGCCGAAAGGAGAAAGTATGTTTTCCCTCATTCGGGCAAAAGGGAATTTTCTGGTGCACCATCCTTACGAATCGTTCAATCCGGTCATCCGTTTTCTTGACGAGGCGGCTTCGGACCCGGACGTTCTGGCGATCAAGCAGACTCTCTACCGTGTCAGCGGGAACTCTCCGGTGGTCAAAGCGCTGATCCGTGCGGCAAGGAACGGGAAACAGGTCTCCGTCCTGGTCGAAATCAAAGCGCGGTTCGATGAGGAAAACAACATCAACTGGGCCATGGAACTGGCCAATGCCGGAGCTCATGTGGTCTACGGCATTGCGGGACTCAAAGTCCACTGCAAGGCCCTCCTTGTCGTGCGAAGGGAGGAGGACGGCATCCATCGCTATATGCACCTTGGAACCGGAAACTACAACGATAAAACGGCTCAGCTCTATACGGACCTCGGACTCTTCACCGACGACAAATCTCTCGGAAGCGACGTTTCCGCCCTGTTCAACGTCATCACCGGCTTCTCCAGTCCCCCGGACTGGAACAAACTTCTGGTGGCCCCCTTCAACATCAAGGAGAAGCTGATCTATTACATCGACCGGGAGGCGGAACTTTCCACCGCTCAGAATCCGGGCGAAATCACAATGAAGGTCAACTCACTCATCGACTATGAGATCATTGATCATCTTTACAGCGCGGCGGAAAAACATGTGAAAATCAATCTGATTGTCCGGGGAATCTGCGGAATCAATCCATACTGTCTTGCGAAACAGT
Source organism: uncultured Victivallales bacterium (assembly GCA_944390735.1). Taxonomy (GTDB): domain Bacteria; phylum Verrucomicrobiota; class Lentisphaeria; order Victivallales; family UBA1829; genus UBA1829. Next base: position 8,616 of record CALXRL010000084.1, read on the forward strand.
ATGCGAAAAACATCACGGTAATCAGCATTCTGGACCGTTTTCTGGAGCATGCCCGCATCTACCGGTTTGCAAACAACGGCGATCCGTTCTACTACATCGGAAGCGCCGACATGATGCCGCGAAACATCCGGCGCCGCATCGAAGTTCTTCTTCCCATCGAAAATGAAACCCTTCGGCGGGAGCTGGATTTCATTCTGGAATGCGGGATGAACGACAAACGAAAAGGGCGCCGTCTGATCGGGGCCAACCGCTACTCCCGTCCTGTGATCTCTCCGGAAACGGAAGGAACCCGCAGTCAGTACCGGCTTTACGAATATTACAAGAACCGGTTTGAAAAACAGCAGGAACTCCTCGAAAAAAACGAATCGCTGACCATTTTCAATTCACCAAATAACAAGGAAGACCATGAGTAATACAAAGAAAGCAGTCGTCCTTCTCAGCGGCGGACTCGATTCCGCCACCTGTCTTGCCATCGCAAAAAAGGAAGGGTTTGAACTTCATTCCCTCACATTCGACTACGGCCAGCGCCATGATGTGGAACTTCAGTGCGCCAAAAGGATCGCGGAATCATGCGGAGTGGAAAAGCACCATCTGATTTCGTTCAATCTCCGGGAATGGGGAGGCTCCGCCCTCACCTCCGACAAAATTGACGTTCCCGCTCCCGGCGGTTCCGGAGTGCCCGTCACCTATGTTCCGGCCAGAAACACCATTTTTCTATCCTTTGCCGCTGCGCTGGCGGAAACCATCGGGGCAAGGGATCTTTTTATCGGCGTCAACAGTCTGGATTACTCCGGATATCCGGACTGCCGTCCGGCATTCATCAAAGCCTTCGAACTTGCGGCGACGCTTGGAACCAAGGCAATTGATGAAAACTGGACATTCCGGGTCAATGCTCCGCTTCAATATCTGAAAAAAACGGAAATCATCCGTCTCGGACTCTCTCTTGGTGTGGACTACTCCCTGACCCACAGCTGCTACAATCCGGGACCCGACGGACGGCCCTGTTTGAAATGCGACAGCTGTTACCTTCGTCAAAAAGCCTTTGAAGAACTCGGTATGACGGATCCTCAACTCAAAAATTTTCAGAAATGACGGATCACAACCCTGAAAATGACGAAACAGCCTTATGATGTTGTCGTCATCGGTTCCGGTCCCGCCGGTTTGTCCGCGGCTCTTGCGGCTGCGGAATCCGGTGTTTCGGTTCTGCTCTGCGAGCGTCTCCGCACCTTCGGTCTGAAACTCCTGGCAAGCGGCGGAGGAAAATGCAACGTTTCCAACATACTGGACAAAACCGCCTTCCTCAACGCCTTCGGAAGAGAAGGACGTTTTCTCAAACCGGCCCTTGACTTTGCCTATCATGACTGGCTCTTCCCGTTTCTGAAGCAGTGGAACGTTCCGTTGAAACTGGAAAATCAATTTCACTACTTCCCCGTGTCCGAACGGGCCGGAGACATCCTGAACGCTTTTCTGAACGCTTTTCAAAATGCCGGAGGAACAAGAAAAAAAGAGACCGAAGTCACGGATATCATCGTCAATGACGGAAAAATTTCAGGTGTAACGTTAAATGACGGAAAAATGACGGAATGCAGAAGCGTCATTCTGGCCTCCGGCGGGACCGCCTGGCCGAAACTTGGCGGAACTGAAAGCGGATTGAATCTGGCCGCAAAACTGGGTCACAGCATTGCACCGATTTATCCGGCAATGGCCCCTCTTCTGATCCGCGATCAATGGGTTCGAAACCTGACGGGCATCTCCCTGCCGGATTCGGAACTCTCCTTCCGCCGGGGCCATACCCGCTTTCACAACCGGGGAGAGCTTCTCTTCACTCACGAGGGCTTTTCCGGTCCCTGCGCAATTGATCTGGCAGCTTCCCTTGCCGAAAGCTGCGACAGAAACGGAGGAGAAACCACTCTTCTCTTCCGGGCCGATGCCTCGCGTGACGCGGCATTCTGGCGCAGAAAACTGGATCTGCTGCGAACCCGGGATGGAAAAAAGCTGGTTCGGACTCTTCTCGCCGGATGGTTTCCGCACGCCCTCTCCGATGCGTTCTGCCGTCTTGCGGGATGTTACGACCGGAAAATCAGCGAACTGACCGCTCCTCTGCGCGAACGTCTCTGCACCCTCCTCTCCGAAACCCCGTTGACCGCAATCGGGGCAGGGCCGATGGAAAAAGCCATGGCAATGAAAGGCGGAGTCAAACTCAGGGAAATCAATCCGAAGACTCTGGAGAGCCGTCTTGTAAAAGGATTGTTCTTTGCGGGAGAAATCATGGATCTTGTCGGTCCCTGCGGCGGATACAACATTCAATGGGCGCTCTCCAGCGGACGGCTCGCAGGATCATCCGCAGGAGCGGCCGTTTCCGCCGGAGACGGTCAGACGACCGCCCCGAGAAACGAATTTACAGGGAAATGATCCTGGAAGCGCGGAACACCTCGTCATCCGGCAGATCGGTAAACGCGTAAAAAACCTGTCCGGCCTTCCGGGTCTTCAAAAGAAACGATTCCTTTGCCTTGAGATCCAGGTCCGCAACGGCGTCATCCACCAGAACAACCACCTTTGCGCTCTGTTCGGAAATCAGTTCAAATTCCGCGAGTTTTAGGGCGAGGGAGACCATTCTGCACTGTCCGCGCGAACCGTAAAAGCGAAGCGCCTTTCCATTTGCCAGCAGATCAAAATCATCCACATGAGGCCCGGTCAAGGTTGCACAGCGTTCCAGCTCCTTGTCGATCGTCTTCTCGAGCTTTTCCTGAAATCTCTCCCGGTCAAGCGTTTCGGCGGAATGTCTGGAAATCATCTGAAAATCTTCCAGCTCCGGACGGATCTCCTGGAGCAGAAGCACCGTCTTCTCCTCCAGAACCTTCAGAAGCTGAATACGCCTGTTGACAATCAGCGAACCGGCCTCGGCAAGAAGAACGCCGTAAACGTTCAGAAGGGAGCGATCCGCCCGTCCGCTTTTCAGAAGGCTGTTGCGCGTTTTCAATGCGGAGGCATATTTCTGAAGCGCCCGGAAATAATCGCCGTCCAGCATGCAGATAAACATATCCAGAAAGCGTCTGCGAAGAACAGGCGAGCCCGTAACGATCACCGGATCATCCGGCAGGAACGCCACACATTGAAAACGGCCGGCAAATTCGCTGGCCCGCCTGACCGGCTGACCATCCAGAAAGAGCCGCCGTTCAGAAAAATCCTCGATTCGCAGTTCCCTTTCCCAGTCCTCCCTGCGCATCATTTTCAATGCCAGTTCAAATCCGCGTGAACCGATCCGCTTCATCTCCCGGATTTTCGAGGTGCGGAAAGAGCGCAGCGTCGAAAGAAAATAGATTGCCTCCAGAAGTGACGTTTTTCCCCGGCCGTTGGCCCCCAGAAACACCGTGGAGGAACCCTCCAGTTCGAAATCGGCGGATTCAAAATTTCTGAAATTTCTCAGAGACAGCGACTTCAGCATTCTGTTTCAGATCCGGGGACGGACCTCTTTCTCTTCCGCCCGTCCCGCGCATCGTCCGGAAAAAGAATTTTCCGGACGGCAGTCAGCGGAAAATCAGTTTTTCCGCATCGGCATGATGACGTACAGGAAGCCGTCGTTGCTCTTGATGGCGATCGGACTTGTCGCATCGTTCATCTTCAGCGTCACGGTTTCCACATCCAGCCGTTTGAACGGATCCGCCAGGAACTGCGGATTGAACGAAACGGAAATCTCCTCAAACGCATACTCGATCGGCATGGTTTCGTGCCCTTCGCCGATGTTGATGCTGTTGGCTTCAAATTTCAGCGTATTGGCCGAGAAGGTCAGCTTCACATACGCCGAGGAGTCAAACAGCGGAACGCTCACAATTTCCAGCGCATCCACGAACTCCCGGCAGGGCAGTTCCACCTTCTTCGAGAACGCGGTCGGAATCACAGCCCGGTACTGCGGATAAACTCCTTCAATCAGTTTCGAAACGATCACTGTGTCTCCGATTTTGAAAATGGCCTGATTGCTTCCGATTTCAATAAAGACGTCGCCATCCTTCTCCAGCGCGCGCTTGGCCTCGGTCGCGGCTTTGATCGTGATGATGATGTCGCCGTCGTCACCTTCCGGAGCTTCGTCCAGAAGTTTTTCCACAAGCGCAAGACGTTTTCCGTCGGTGGCGACAGCCGTCAGATTTCCCTCCTTGACCGAAAGAAGAATGCCGTGCAGGAATTTTCTGGCATCATCAATGCTTGCAGCATAGGAGATGCGGTCGATGATTCTTGCAAAATCGCTCTGTTTCAATTTGATTTTACGCTGAGGAACAAATTCGATCGGCGCGGGAAAATCCTTCGGATCCAGTCCCAGAAGCATGAATTCGGCGGTTCCGCAGGTAATTTTGGAATGGTGATTTTCATTGGTTTCAATCGTAACCGAATCGCCTTTGAATTTGGCGACAAGACCCAAAAACCGTTTTGCCGGAATGGTCGTGGAACCAGGTTCGGTGATTTCCGCTTCGATTTTAGTAGAAATTCTCAATTCCAGATCGGTGGTAGTGAACGTAAGCTTGCCATCATCTCCGGTTTCGATAAGAACATTCGCCAGCACAGGCAAAGTGGTTCTGTTGCCGATGATGTTGCAGATCTTCTGAAGCGCCTTCAGAAGAACCTCTTTTTTCACGCTGATTTTCATGGTTGCGCCTTTCTGCTTTTCTGTTTCAACAATCCTTGTCAAGCATTTTCTTCATCCTTGTACTTTAGCCTCTGAAATTCTTTTTTCAACAGAAAATTTGAAATTTATCCATGGATAGGCCGGGAATTTTTCCGGGGATTCTTTTCTTTCATTTTTGTTCGTCGGAAAGGGAAAGCCTCCCGAGTTTTCAACATTTTTTCCGTTGTCTGTTACTCTATTTTATTCTTAATTTTCTATTTTTTTCTTATTAGTATGTCTGTCCATACTGTTGACAACCCCGGAATTCGAGCTTGAAATATGAAAAAGATCCATGTTCACAATCTGTTGCTCCCCTGTGGGAAAATCCCCGGTTATGGACAGGACCGGATTTGTTCAGTTTTTCCTCACCGGTTCTGAACAGAGTTATCAACAGTTGATTGCCCGTTTTCCTTCTTCGAATAAAATGTCCGCGGAGTGACCCGTTTCCGTGAATTTTCCGGAGAAACGCAGCCGGTTTGCCGGAATTGAATAATTTTGCGCAAAATAATTTTTATTTTCCGCTCCGGAAAAAAATGGATGCGGGATTTGACTTTCCCGGAAAAGTATGGTTTATTAACATACTCTGTATTTTTTGAAAACTGAACCGGGATGAGATCGTTTTTATGGAGAAGAATCGTTATTGGAAGGATCTGGAGAATCGTTATCCGGTGCTGTCGGCCTGTGAAGAGGAGATCATGCAGGCATATTCGATTCTGGAGACGACGTTTATGAACGGAGGAACCGTTTTCACCTGCGGGAACGGAGGCAGTCAATCCGACGCGGATCACATTGTGGGAGAGCTTTCCAAGGGATTTCTGCTCAAGCGTCCGGTTCCGCCGGAAAAGGTGTTTCAGATGTCCGCATCCCTCGGAGAGGATGCAACCGCGCTCTGCGCTTCCCTTCAGATGGGACTGCGCGCAATGAATCTCTCTTCCCAGCCCGCGCTTTCCACTGCGTATTCCAATGATGTGGATCCTCTTATGTCGCTGGCCCAGGAACTCTTTGTCATGGGAAAAAAGGGAGATGCGGTCATCGGCTTGAGCACATCGGGAAATGCTCGCAATATTCTGAATGCGTTCCGGGTTGCCGGCGGAATCGGCGTTCGGCGGATCCTCTTCACCGGAAGCGGTCATGGAAAATGTGAAAAGTATGCCGACTGTGTCATTCATGCTCCCGCATGCGAGACCTATCAGGTGCAGGAACTGCATCTTCCTATCTATCATACGATCTGCATCATGCTGGAGGACCGGTTCTATGGAAAATCCTGAAAAGCTGAAAATTCCCCGTCATGTCGCCATCATCATGGACGGCAATGGAAGATGGGCGGAGAAACATGGAAAATCACATGCGGAGGGCCATCTGGCCGGCGCCGAATGTGTGGAACGTCTGCTTGAAACCGTTTCCGAATACGGGATCTCCTTCCTGACCCTCTATGCCTTCAGTACGGAAAACTGGAAGCGTTCCCGCGAAGAAATTGACGCCCTGATGCTGCTTTTGACGGAATTCATCCGGAAGAATCTGACGAAGATGAAGAAAAATAAAATCCGTCTTCTGGTAACCGGCAGAATTGACGGATTGCCGGAAGAACCGAGAAATGAACTCAAAAAAGCCATTGCTGAAACGGCGGAAGATTATCAATATACCCTGATTCTCGCCTTGAATTACGGGGGACGAGCTGAAATTGTCGACGCTGCAAAACAAATTGCCTGCGACGTCAAAGACGGAAAACTGGATCCATCCGTCATTGACGAAACCCTCTTTTCCCGTTATCTTTATCTGCCGGATGTTCCCGATCCGGATCTGATGATCCGTACCAGCGGGGAACTGCGGATCAGCAACTTTCTGCTGTGGGAACTCTCCTATGCCGAGTTCTATGTCACGGACACCTACTGGCCCGATTTCGACGCCGCGGAGTTCCGGAAGGCAATCGAAGCCTATACGGCAAGAGACAGACGTTTCGGAGGAAGAAAATAATGTTTATTCCAAGATTATGCAGTTCCATCGTGCTTCTGCTGCTGTTTTTCTGTTCCGTGTTCGTTCCGGGAACGGTCGGAAGATGCTGCTTTACGGTTCTGGCGGCCGCTGGAGCGTTTCTTTCCATTCAGGAGTTCTGCAAACTGCTGAGAAACAAGGCAATGGAGTCGTATTCGGTCTATACCGGGATTGTCATGGCGGTGTGGGTGATCGGAGTTCTCTATCTGCAGATTCTCTTTTCCAGCGAATTTGCATCGGCTTTTCTGCTGTTTCTGCTGCTGATTCCGGTGGTGTTTGTCTGTTCGCTCTGGTGGAAGATTCTTTGTGCGGAACGCAGGATCGAGGTTCTGAAGAAGGTTCTGGTCTCCGCGGCCGCGTTTTTTCTGTTTCTGATTCCGTTTACCATTCTCGCGTGGCTCTATTCGATGGAAGAGGTGCGGGGAGGGGAGATTCACAAGCTTTTCTTTTATCTGGTGATCGGAACCAAGATCGGGGATATCGGAGCGTATGTGACGGGTTCTCTTTCCAATAAGATCACGAAAGGGAGGAATCACAAGCTGATTCCGTCGATCAGTCCGGGAAAATCGTGGGAGGGGCTGTTCGGCGGACTGATTCTCACGATTGCGTTCAGTCTTCTGGTCTTTCCGTGGGCGTTCGGAAGGGAGATTCCGTTCTGGATCAGTCTGATTTTCGGAACGGTGCTGTTTTTCGGAGGGGCGGCGGGCGATCTTGCGGAATCGTCGCTGAAACGCATGTGCGAGATCAAGGATTCCGGAACGATCATTCCCGGAATCGGCGGAGTGCTGGATCTGGTGGACAGTCTTTTGCTGAATACTCCGATTTTCAGCTTTATGTATTGGCTTTTGATGCTATATTACTGATCGCAGTCAACCACAGGAGATTTGGAAGATGGATCACAAACAGGACATTTTGAGAGTTCTCCGGGAGGATGCCCGGCTCTCGAACGAAGACATCGCGGAACGTCTCGGCATTACGGCGAAAACGGTTGCCGCAACGATCAAAAAACTGGAGAAAGACGGGGTGATCGTCGGTTTTCGAGCGTTGTTCGACGATTCCAAACTCCCTGAAAATGCCGTGAAGGCGATTATCGAAGTCAAAGTCAAACCGGAACGGAACGGCGGATTCGACCGGATTGCCAGAAGAATCAGCAAGTTTTCCAAAGTGGAAAGTCTTTCCCTGATGTCCTCCGGCATGTTCGATCTCATGCTTGAAATCAAAGGGGAGACCCTCAACGATGTAGCGGAGTTTGTCTCCAGTAAACTGGCGCCCATGGAAGGCGTGATTTCCACCTCCACTCATTTTATCTTGAAAAAATACAAAATATCGGGAAAATTACTGCAAAATGAAGACGAAAATGAACGACTCAAAGTCACCCCGTGATCTCTCCTCCCGGGTGGCAAAACATATTGCTTCCCTGCCGAAAAGCGGAATTCGCGACTTTTTTGAACTGGTCAACACCATGGATGATGTCATTTCCCTCGGCATCGGGGAACCGGATTTCGTGACGCCCTGGACCATCCGCGAAGGATCCATCTACTCGCTCGAACGGGGAAGAACAAGCTATACTTCCAATCTCGGTCTGCTTTCGCTGAGAAAGGCCATCTGCAAATATGTCGCGGAAAATTACAAGGTTGAATATGATCCTGTGCACGAATGTATCGTGACAGTCGGCGTGAGCGAGGCGCTGGACCTCGTGATCCGCGCAATCACCGATCCCGGTGATGAAATCATTTACAACGAACCGTGCTATGTCTCCTATTATTCCGAGATTAAAATGGCGCACGGCGTTCCCGTTCCCGTTCCGACATATGAAAAAAACAATTTTGCACTGGATCCTGCCGATCTCGAAAAGGCGATCACTCCGAAAACAAAAGCCATTCTTCTGAATTTTCCCTGCAATCCGACCGGTGCCACGCTGAACATGGAACAGCTGGAAAAAATCGCTCAGATCGCAATCCGGCATGATCTGCTTGTTCTGACCGACCTGATCTATTCGGAACTCACCTATTCCGGCAATATTCTTCCCGCGATCTCCTCGCTTCCGGGAATGAAGGAGCGAACCATCTTCCTGCACGGATTCTCCAAGGCGTTTGCCATGACCGGTTTCCGTGTCGGATATGCCTGCGGTCCGTTCGAAATCATTGATGCAATGATGAAAATTCATCAGTACTCCATGCTTTGCGCATCCATCACGGCGCAGGAGGCGGCGGAAGAGGCTCTCCGAAACGGAAAACGCGATATGGAAGGCATGCGGCGCGAATATATGAACCGCCGGAATGTGATCGTCAAAGGGTTCAATAAAATGGGACTTTCCTGCTTTATGCCGGAAGGAGCGTTTTATGCGTTCCCGAATATCACTTCGACCGGCTTGTCCTCCACGGAATTTGCAAAGAGACTGCTGCTGGAAAAACGGGTTGCGGTGGTGCCCGGCTGCGCATTCGGAAAATCAGGAGAGGGATATGTCCGCTGTTCCTACGCCACTTCCATGGAAGGGATCCGGGAGGCGCTCAAGCGGATGGAGGCGTTTCTGAAATCCCTGAAAAAATAATCCGCTTTGATCCGTTTTTCCGAAGACCGCCGGGAAGGGGGGTGGCGGGAGAATCATGGAATCAAAGTGAAATAAAAACATCTTCCAATACGGAGAATTCGAATGTACAAACTATTATTTCTGCTTTTCTTCTGCGCCCTGATCGCTTGCGGTGAGGGACAGAAGCTTCCGTTCCGTTCCGGAAAAATTCTCTCTGCGCAGGTTTCCGGCAAAAAGCCGGAGATTGCTTCCGACAAGCAGAAGGATACGCCGGGAGGCGTCTGGGCGGAACTGGTCATTCAGCTGAATCCGGGCCGAAAACTTGGAAGCATGGATTATTATATTGAATGGAACGGGAAAAAATATCCCTGCCGCGCAATCGCCAGAAACAATGACCGGTATGACGCCGATGTCTGGGAGATTTCTGATCCGCTGGACAGTGACAAAATCCGCATGCTGTTCAATCCTCCCCGCATCGCGGAAGGACCGGTTGTCTACGAGGTGAAGTTTGCGTTCCGTGACACACTTCCGTATCCGAAGGTGCCGTTCAAGGACATGGGATCGGAAGCGTTTACTCCCGCTTCCGCGATTCCTGCGGAGGGCGTCATGGGAGCCTCCTCCGTCGTCTCCGCCGCGCCTGCTTCGGCTGATTCCGCGGAAAAGGAACAAAAAGAGGAAGGCGCGGAAAAGAAAAATGAAGCTTCCGCGGAAACGAAAGCTCCGCAGTCTGGAAAACCGCAGAATTCCGCGGGTAAAACTCCCGCGAAAACACCTGCAAAAGGAGCGGCAAAAACGTCTGTAAAAGCCCCGGCGAAAACACCTGCAAAAGGAGCGCCTGCTCCGCGGAAGAGCGGAAAATAAAAAGTTGAGAGAGTCTGCCTGTGTGGAAGTTTTTGAAATCGGGCTTTTTTGCAGAATCGTTTTTTCTGGGAATTTTCATTCTTTCGCTCTATACGGAACTGTTCCGGTATGTGATGTCGTCCACGGGAGGATCGGAGTTCATTCTTCCGGCGGTGGCGGTACCCGTCATGCTGATTACGTCTCTGACGTCGATTCTTCTTCTGATTCCGCGGAAAAGAAAAAGAGGGACGGCATCTGAATTTCTTTATCTTTTCACCGGCAGTTTGCTGGCGGTGTTTGTTCTGAGTCTTCTTCTGCTGATCTGTGTTTCATCGACGGTGGATATTCGAAGAAATCTGATTTTCCCGGAATCGGACGGCCTTCTTCTTCTGATCTATCTGCTCTCCTCCGCGATTGCCGGAGCCTCCACGGGACTGATTTACGGAACATTTTTCAGCCGTGCCGCTCTGTATGAGGACAATGAGACGTTTATTTACGGGACACTCGGCGGCTTTCTGACCGGCGCCGCGCTGATTCAAGTGATTTCCTGGTTCCCGTTTCGTGGTTCTTTCTTTTGTCCGATTGCGTTCGGAGTGGTTTTTTTATTTGTGGCGCTGTTCTGCGGAATCGGAAAAGTGCAGTTGCGTCTTGCGGGGAAGGGGGGGATAGTCGTTCTCTTTCTCTGCATGCTTGGCTTGTTTCTGGCAGGCGTGGTTCTGATGGTGAAGCAGGCGCCGCAGCGCTTTTTTCAGCATTTTCTGAATTCGTCGATTGGAAAATACGAATTTACGGAATACGGGATTTTTTTCAACGGGAAGGCGCGGCGATTGTATGAATATGCGTTTGATTTCGACAAACTGCTGGTGCTGGTTTCGAGTCTTCAGAACAACCGCACGGGTCAGAATGCGCTTCTGATTACCACGCCCGGGACATCGCTGGCGGTGTCCATGGAGATCATGCCGCATATTGAAAAAGTCGATGCCCTTGTACCGGATGCGGTTGCGGCCGAGGTGATTGCTTCGGCTCTCTTTCCCAAAAACAAGATCCGCATGTTCACGGAGGATCCGATTGAGTTTCTGAAGAAAAAGCGGACAAAGTACGATCTTGTGGTCATCGGAATTTCGGAAATTTATTCCCTGGGAATGCATCGTTATTATATGCTGGAGACCCTGGAGGCGGCAAAACAGAAGATGAAGGGGGACGGCATATTTGCAATGCGCCTTCCGAATCCTCCCGGTTATTCCGCGGAGGCGGTGAGGCAGCTGCGCGCAAGAATCATTGCGACGGTGAAACAGGTGTTCCGCACCGTCGTTTTCACAGAAGGACGGACCGGAATTCTCATCGCCTCGGACGGAGGAGCTCTGACCTTTTCTCCGAACCTTCTGGAAAAACGACTGGAAAAACTGACCGGCGTGAGAAAAGTGGCTCCTCCGGGATTGTTCTACATAGTCGGCAATCTTCTTCAGTCGGAATCCAGAAATGCCGGATCCGGCAGGGAGTATCAGGGAATGGAAAGTCGGGAGCTCCAACCGGAAATTGTCCGGTTCAGCTGGCGGAACAATCCCTTCTTCTCCGGAAAAAAAATTCAGATTCCGCTGAAACTGTATGATACCATGCTGCAATTCTACATTGTCCTTCTGGTCGGGCTCTTTTTTCTCTATCTGATTCTGCGCTATTTTTTCTCGTTCCGGCTGGATGTGAAAATGCTCTTCACCTCGTTTGAAAACGGATTCTATACGCTGGGAACCTTTTCGCTGCTTCTGTTTCTGTTTCAGGTGAAGACCGGTTCCCTGTATTCGAATCTGCCCTGTCTGATCGGGATCTTTTCTGCAGGGGCGATTTCCGGCGGAGTCCTTTCAGGACGGATCGAAAACACAAGAATTCTGCATCTGATCGCCGGAATTCTTCCCGTTCTGATCGCTCTCTGTTCCCTGCTGAGCAGCCGGAGTGCGCTGCTTGCCCTCTTTACCGCATCCGTCATTGTCGGGATCTGCTGCGGGTATGCGTATTTTGATTTCCGGAAAAAAAGCGGAAATGAACTTTTTTCCGTTCTGATTCCTCCCATGACTCTGTTCGGCGCTTCGATCGGCATTTTCATTGTCGCCGGCCTTGCGCTTCCCGCAGGCGGACTGATTGCCTGTGTCATTTTGCTCTGTCTGAGCCGTATCTCCAGAATTATCAACGGGTAACATATCTTCAACTCGTCATTGACGGATCAGGTTCGTCATTGACGGATTCGAAAAACATTCTGCTTGATTCATTTTTTTTCATCGACTTTCCGGGATTCTTTCCTGAAGGTTCCCTGATTTTTCTTCCTCAAAATGCAAAGGACGAGGAGAACAAAAATCACATTCAGTGAAGCGAATCTCTTTTTTCCCACCCTCGGTTCCGTCATTTTTCACGAATGACGAATTTATGACGATACTCCTTTTGCGACCTTTCCACGAAATTTTCTTGTTCGGAATTTCGGTTCCAACTCTTTGATTCTCTGTCCCTTCTATATTTCCCGATGGAAAGGAATCTCTTTCTATGCAAAAATTGCATAAATAATTAATTTTTTACAAAAAACGGTTGACATTTGCACGATTTTGGAGTATAATGTAAGAAAGAACAACAACGAAAAAGAGTGGAAACAGAAAAATGATCAAGTCGAAAATACACAACAGCACGAGCAGCGTTTCGGGAGTTCTTGCCAGAGTTGCGCAGCAGGCGAAGGTTTCGACTGGAACCGTGAGCAGAGTTTTCAACAACAGCTCCCTGATTCCTTCGGAGACACGCTGCCGGGTGTTATCCGCAGCGCGGGAACTGGGATTTCGTCCGAGGGTTGGGGTCCGGAACAAGCAGATTGCCCTGGTGACGGAACCGCCGTACAAGACCGTGATGGGTGGTTATGTGAATACGCTGACGCAGTACATCTGCTTCGCGCTTTCGCGGGCCGACGCGGGAATTACAATGATTACGGAGGATCGGATCGACAATCTCCGGAACTGCTGGTTTGACGGAATCATCGGGATCGCATGGGAAGAACGGACCATCGAGCTTCTGAAAAAGATGAAGAATGTTCCGGTCATCTGGCTCAGCGACAACCATTCCGCCTATTTTCACACGGTATTTCTGGATTGCGAAGCGACGGGTCGTCTTGCCGGGGAGTATCTGTACAACAAGGGGCACCGACGGGTTGCCGTGATTCACGAATCGGATTACAGCGGAGTCGGCCGGATGCGGGGGCTGCGGAACTTTTTTACGGAACACGGTGTCTCCGAAGATCAGATTTACAATGTGTCCGATGCCGTTCCGCTGCATCTTGCCGTGAAGCAGGTTCTGGATTTCGGTGCCACGGCGCTCTGGGTGACCGGCGAGGATATGAGGGTCATTGAGGTGAACTGGCTGCTGCAGGAGCTCGCCGGGGTGCGGGTACCGGAGGATATTTCGCTGATGGGATTTGAAAATCCCGGCATTTCGGAATTTCAGCGTCCTTCGCTGACAACCATTGCCTCTCCGCTTCGCGAAATCGCGGAAAAGGCGGTTGAACTGGTGTTCAGCGACAACCTTGACACCCCGCAGAGAATTGAACTTCCGGTCAAATTGATCGAACGCAATTCGGTACGGACAATCGGCTGAATCAAAACTATTCAAACCATATCAGAAAAAATCAGGAGACAAGAAAATATGAAAAAACGTTGGTGTCTGCTGCTGCTTTCCTTGTTTGCGGCGGGATCTGTTTTCGCGGAGGAACTGGTTGTCAAACCGGAACAGCTGATTGCGCGCTACAAGGCGAAAGTTGAAGAGAAAAACGGCGCGATTTCCATTTCCAGCCATACCGCGGAATGGGATTCGGGACTGCTGATCCAGCCGCCGAAAGGGAAAAAATTTGATTTTTCAAAGGCGCGTTATCTTGCCGTCGATGTGGAGAATCTTTCCAGGGACCGCCAGTTGCGAATGACGATGCACATTTCCAGCGGGGTGCGCAACGGAAAAAGTTCCAGTCATGTGGATCTTCCGCATCGGGAGGTCAATACCGGCATTGGACTCAATCCGGGAGAAAAGCGCACGATGCGTCTCTATCTGCCGCATGCCTCGCTGTTCACGGCACCCGAGGGCGGACGCAATTTCAAAAATCCGCTTGATACAACGAAAATCAACGGCATTGAATTCAAAATGCAGTGGCCCTTTGAGGCGGAACGCAAGGGACTTCTGAATTGCCGTCTGACCAATCTGCGTCTGGAAGGCACCCCGGATACTTCCCGCAAGGTCATGGCAAAAAACTATTTCCCCTTTATCGACATTTACGGACAGTACAAGCATATCGACTGGCCCGAGAAGATTCACAACGATCAGGAACTGGTCGCGGAACACAAACGCGAGCTTGCCGAGCTGGCAAAGACGCCCGCTCCGGCGGAATGGGACCGGTTCGGCGGCTGGGCTAAGGGACCGAAGCTGAAAGCCACCGGAAATTTTCGCGTGGAAAAATATCAGGGAAAATGGTTTTTTGTTGATCCGGAAGGCCGTCTCTTCTGGTCCACCGGACTCGATGTGCTGCGCGATCATTCCGATGCCACCAACGGACGCGGTCATGAAAAATGGTTTTCTCAGAAAGTTCCCGCCAATGGAACTCTTCCGTTCACGCAATGGAATCTTGAGAAAAAATACGGGAAAAAAGAGTACAAGGATGATTTCTATCTCGTTCTGACGAAGCGTCTTCAGGCGTGGGGAATCAATACGATCGGAAACTGGGCCGCCGGCGATTTCATGCGCAAGGGCCGGACTCCTTACACAATGCAGCTCAGCGATTTTGCAAAAGGATTTCCGCGCTTTGCGGAGAGCAGAGTCAAATTCTACGATGTGTTCGATCCGCAGTTCGATGTGAAAATGGGAAATATTCTGCGGGACCGCGCGGCGGAGGACCCGGCGATCAAACAGTCGCTGAATGATCCCATGTGCATCGGCTACTTCATTGACAATGAACTCCGTTTCAACGATATCATTTCCGCCGTGATGCAGGCGGTTCCGAAGCAGCCGGCAAAGGTGGAATTCCTCAACGACCTGAAAAAGCAGTATGGAACCATTCAAAAACTCAACGCGGCCTGGAAAACAAAGTATGCCGACTGGAATGCGCTTGCTTTCTCCCGCACCAAAGAGCTGCCGAAGAGCGAGGCGTTCCGCGAAGACAGTGACAAGTTCTATGCGAAATTCGTCAACCGGTATTTCGAAACCTGCCGGAAAGGAATCAAAAAAACGGCTCCGTATCGTCTGTATCTCGGCTGCCGCTTTGTCGGATTCCGTCAGAAAAACAGTGCATGGGCCGCTGCGACGAAATATTGCGACGTGGTCAGTGTCAATACTTACAGCAACAGTGTGAACAATGTCAACAGCCGGGATTTCCGCGACCGTCCCGTTCTGATCGGCGAGTTCCATTTCGGAACCTATGACCGTGGAATGTTCAGTTCGAGTCTTGCCCCGGTTGGCGATCAGAAGGAGAGAGCCAACAGCTATACGCGCTTTGTTCAGGGAGCGCTGGTGCATCCGAATTTTGTCGGAGCTCACTGGTTCCAGTTCCGCGATCAGCCGCTGACCGGCCGTTATGACGGGGAAGGTTATCAGATCGGTTTTGTGGATGTTGCCGATACTCCTTATCCCGAACTGACAAAGGCCGCCCGCGAAGTCGGGGAAAACATGTACCGCTACCGCAGAAACGGAAAACTGGTCAATTCCATGAAGTAATTCAGAACATTTTAATCAAGAAAAAAAGGGAGAAAATTTATGAAAACTCGTAAATTCACACTGATAGAGCTCCTTGTGGTAATTGCCATCATTGCCATCCTGGCAGGACTGCTGTTACCGGCTCTGGACAAGGCCAGGAAGAAAGCGCTGAGCGTTTCCTGTTCCGGAAATATGAGCCAGATTGCTAAGATTCTCACATTCTACAACTCTGATTTTGATGACTGGAACATGGCGGCGCACATGTGGGGATCGTCCTGGATTTCCCGCTCAAAAGATCTCTATAAACTGAAGGATAATATTTTCAAGTGTGCTGCCGAGCCTGTAAAAACTCAGACCACTTATGGACTGAACACCAACGGTTTCGGAGAAAATATCAAGGACAACAACGATGGTTCCGAGGGAAAAGGCATGATTATGCATCGGACGCCGGAATATCTCCGTTTTCGTCCTTCTTCCAAACTTGGTGTGTTTGTGGATACCATTCCTGTGGATTCTGCATACAATGGAAAAGTGCGTGATGGCAAAGGTAATACCACCTATTGGGAAATAAGAACCGATGTTGCTCCCTACAACAGCTCGGGTGCTTATTATCCTCCCTATGTCCGTCATAATGACCGGGCAAATATGGTGATGTTTGACGGTCATGTCCAGTCGATGAGTTACAATAAACTGCGTTACGACCGTGACAGTTATGGAAATCCAGGCATGTATTACGGATCCGAACTGAAAATTCAGAACTGGGGAAAATAACGATTTTCCCGTGATTTGAAAACAAACAGTTATTGGAGTATCTTGAAAGAGAAGAGAAAACAATCGGAGGCAGAAAATGAAAAAGCATACTTTTTATTTTACCCTCATAGAACTCCTGATCGTAGTAGCCGTGATCGCCATTCTTGCGGCGCTTCTGCTGCCTGCGTTGAACAAGGCTCGTGCCAAGGCGCGGGATATTGCCTGTGCATCCAACTTGAGACAGGTGGGATTCGTCCTGCTTCAGTACAATGACAACAATGACGGGCGTTTTCCGAAAGCCAACGGGCTTCTGAACAGCGGTTCGGGATCTTATACCGGATCCGGTCGCTGGCAGGATGGACTCTATGCGCTGAAGGCGAACAAACCGCTGGCAAACAAACTGCACTGGATGTCGCAGAGCAATACGGAACCGAGTCGTCCGCATGATATTTTCGGCTGTCCCGCGCAGGAGAATCTGCCCTGGAATCAGTCGAACAATCTTCTCGGTTTCATGGCGCACTACATGATAAACACCTGGATCAGTGATTACGGGCAGGATTACATCGTCCGAAATGGCACGATGAACATTCGGCGTGTTCTCATGCCTTCCAAACAGATGGCCGTGACGGACGGAGAACGCAGAAACACCAGTTCCAGCGTTGGTTGTCCTTCCGCTCTGACCCGCAGCAACATCTGGTCCGAATCCTATGGACGAAATCGGATTCGTCATGGTTCCAACCGTGCGATGAACATGGTGTTTGTCGACGGACATGTGGAATCGCGTATAATGGAGCTGATCCCGACCAATGGAAACAATTTGCAGGATCGTCCCTTCTGGAGAGGGCGCTTGAACGATTAGTTTCTTCTGGAGCGCGAGGGGAGAAAAACTGCTTTTCAACGCGGTTTCCTTCTCTCGCTTTTTTATAAAGATTTCGTGCTTCGCACGACCAGCGTCTCGCCGCTGGACCGCGACAAGGACATCCGTCCTTGACCCGAGAAAAATGCTGACGCATTTTTCCGCCATTGAGGATTTTCTTTCACCTTCCGAACAGGATCTGCGAAGCGGGAGCCTTTGCGTGCAGCGCAAAAGGCGTCGGAAGTTTGGGGAAAGAGAGGAGCGCGAGGGGAGAAGAACCGCTTTTCAAAGCGGTTTTCTTCTCTCGCAAAAAGAAAAAGGATTTCGTGCTTCGCACGACCAGCGTTTCGCCGCTGAATCGCGACAAGGACATGCGTCCTTGACCCGAGAAAAATGCAGACGCATTTTTCTGTCTTGAAAGACAGGATTCCATCAGATTACTTGTTTTTCAGTGTCACATTGAAGTCATCAAGAAAGACCCGATAGTTTTTGGTATAGGGCGGAAAATTCAGGTAGAGACTTCCAAGTCCTGCATTCGGATGACGAAACAGGATTTCCGCGACGGTACGTTTTCCGGTTGCAAGATCGGTCAGTTCGCAGAGAGCGGAATCACCATCCTCCGGCGTCAGAGGCAGAGAGAAGGAGAGCTGATACCATCGATCATTGGAGATTCGTCCGAGCACTCCGGAATTTTTTTTCTTTTTTGCGGATTTGACCGGGGAATAAACACTGAGAACCTGTCGTTTCATGGAGGTGCTTACCAGACGCAGCCCCCCCTGTTTCGCATCGCGGATCTCGAAGGAGATGCAAGTCTGATCAGCGGGACCGTCGAGAGTGAATTTGAATTCGATTTTCTGAATTCCCTTTTTCGGGGAAGGCAGCCGGATACCGGCTCCCCACTGTCCCGGTGAATCGAGCCTTTGAAACATCAGCGAATTGTTCCCGGATACGGATCGTTCACTGGAGACGTAAAAAAGATCCTT
The DNA here is from genome assembly GCA_944390735.1 of uncultured Victivallales bacterium. Lineage (GTDB taxonomy): Bacteria > Verrucomicrobiota > Lentisphaeria > Victivallales > UBA1829 > UBA1829. The sequence continues at coordinate 26,924 of CALXRL010000084.1, forward strand.
TCCCTGCGAACCCCATGCCCGTCCCCATTTCAGCGGCGCTCTTCCGGGAACAACCGATTCAAACCCATCCTTGTAAAGCGTTTCAGGTGAATCGGAAAACACCGCGGCGGCCAGCAGAAACGCCGCCGCGGAGAGAAGAGATTTTTTACCAGTAGTAGAATTCATAGGGATTCCTTATTTTGATTTCGGGATCGTAGATCAGTTCCCGGTCTTTTTCGGCGTCGATTTTCGAGAAGTCTACGCCCGGTTCCGAAAGATTCGACCAGAACCCGAACCCTTTGCTTCCGGTGTAGATCTTCATGACAATCACATTGTCGCCTTTTTTGAGATCGATCCGGAGTCGGAAGATGTTCGGTTTCGGAGCACCGTGATTTTCGGTCCGTTCAAAAACGAGTTTTCCGTTGACGTAAACGCGGAAGAAATAGTCCACACCGAGACGCAGCATGGCTTTCCGGTCGGAATCGGAACGGATCGTTTTGATCGCATAACCGACGGCATCGGAACGATTGCTCTCAAAAGTCCGTCCCAGATCGTTGAATCCATCCGGATTTGCACTGACCGTTTTCCGGAAATCGAGAGTTCTTCCATCCTCGGTCCTGTAAGTGAGATTGGGATTCATATCACCGGAAAGGGCCTGTTTTTCGCCGGGCCATTCGCGAGCCAGCGCATCGGCCGGTTTCGTTTTTCTTCCTGCGTAGAACGGCCCGAAGACAAACCAGGAATCCAGATTCTGGAATGTGGCACCCTTTTTGACCTTGGTGACGCGGGCGGCCAGTTCGTCGGAGGCTTCTGCTCCGAAAGCCGTTGCCGCACGGTTGACAAGCTGCTTGAGCCGAAGAACACTGAGCTGAATCGACTCCTGCTTTGCGGGATCCTTGTAGCGGTTTTCCAGCATGGCGGGCGAAACCTGAAGGAAAAGTTCCCGGCCTTTGCCGTTTTTGCGGAGAAGGAAAATGCCGTCACAGCCGATTTCGCCTTTCCATTTCGAGGAGGTGATGGCATTGACCGTCAGCAGATCGCGCCACCGCAGCAGATTCCAGGGGAACAGCTTTGCAAAGATCCCCGTTTCCGGGAACGCGACACGCCGGATCTCCTTCTTTTCGCTGGTGATGCCCTTTGCGGCTAGCTGTTTGGCATCCAGTCCGACATAAACGACCGTCCCTCCCGCATTCAGGATTCTGGAAATCTGCGCTTTCTGTTTTTCATCGGAACCATATACCACGAGCACGTCGCCGTCCGGATTCACCGCCTGTTCCGCATACCTGAGCAGATTTTTTCCGAGCGTCATTGCCGCGGGATCCTTTCCCTCCCTTCCGCTGAAGTCGAGCGTGCTGAAGAGGATCATTCCCCTGCCGTAATTCATACGCAGAAGCGGCGTGTAGTCCATGTCGAATTCCGCGGAGAGCAGCGGGACAAATCCTGCGGAAACAGGAGTTTCAATCACACTTGAGGCAACGGTGTTCCGGTTGCTGCTTTTCGGCGCCACGGTCACATCATAGGCTCGCGCATGTTTGAATTCCGGCAGAAGATCGGGCGTGCCGTTCCAGTAACGGAGTCCCTGTTCGGGAAGACCGGTTCGGAGAGTTCCGGGATCGGAACCGAAGAAGACAACGCGGGAACCCGTATCCATGGTTCGAAAACCCATCGCCTCCCAGATTTCGGGACGCTGTTCCAGGAAAAGAACCCGGAGTCCGTTCTTGACATCCTGCGCGCTGAACGGAAGCTTCATTTCCGGTTTGACGGATTCGCGGCCCATGACAAGCACATCTCCGGAGTTCCATTTCATTCCGGGTTTGTAAACGGTCGTTTTGGAGAGAACCGACCGGATCCACGGCAGAGACTTTCCGGAAGGATCGTATACCACAACACGTTTCTGAGCCGGAATTGGCGCTGTGCGCGGATAAATTTCCAATGCAAACGAATCCGTGACCGGTTTGTCCCGGAATCCTTTCGCACTCATTTTGAGCGTGTATTCCGACACCGATTTCACAGAAGGCGCCCGGAATTCAACAGGCAGAAATTTGATGTCTCCGGCCTTGAGCGGAAGCGTTCCCTTTCCGGAGGCAACCGTTTTCCCGGATTTGTCCTGAAGGGTCCAGGAAAGATCAAGAGTCAGATCCCCGGGGCCGTCCCAGACCGCGGCAATCTGTTTCCGGACCCTATCCCCCGCCTGGAAACTGTGGGTTTTGTCCGTGTGGACAGGCGATCCGGCAATGTAGGTCAGAAGCGGCTGCATGTATTTGGAATGCAGATCAAACAGCTCGTTCGCCCATGCCGGCCGGCCGGAAACGGACTTTTTCATGGCGAAATAGCGGCCGAAGGGACGTTTTCTTCCTTTCAGTTCCGGCGGTTCGCCGTAGCCGACGCCGAAGTTGAAATAGTGCCATCCGGCGATGCCCCAGGTTCGCCATGCGCGGTCGGTGGCCTTGATGTAGCTGCCCTGGACCAGAAAATAGAGAGGGGCATATCGGGAGACCGCGACCATTCCTCCGCCATGTCCGGAATTTTCGAGTCCGAGATCGCGGGTCCGTTCCAGCTGTTTTCCGGTTTCCAGACGGTACGCGTCCTTGCCGAGATTGATGGCGGCGTATTCGGTCAGAAGGAACTGTTTCCCCTTGAAATAGCTGCCGTCATAAACGGCGGCGTATTCGCATGCCCACCACGGCATATTGCCGTGTTTCGCCCAGAGTTCCGGCCAGTCTTCCACCTCCTGAAGCGGGGCGAAGTTCGGATAGGTGTTCCCGCTGGCGATGTCGCCGAGGTTCCCTTCCGCATGTCCGTAGACCAGACGGGTCTTGTCAATGGACTTTACAATTTTGAAGGATTCATTCAGCACTTTCGCCTGAATGTGCGTATAGTTCTCCCGTTTTCCAAAGGTGTCCGGATGCAGTCCGCTCCGCGGATTGAAGGAGTTCATCGAGGTGCACCACGCGATAATCGACGGATGGTTCCGATAGCGTTTGATGAACTGCGCCGTCTCCTCCTCATACTGTTTCCGGACCTTCGGATCCGAGAAGAAGCGTTCGCGGACAAAGTTGCAGCTGGGAACCGGCAGCAACACCGCGATGCCTTCCCGGTCCATGAGATCCAGCTCCTTCTGATCGTAATGAAACACTTCGTTGGGCCAGTTGCGCCACCATCCGGTGGGATTGGACTGGTAGTAAATCATGTTGCGTCCGAGCAGCTTGAACAGTCCGACGGAATATTCGGTGATGCCGAACTGGGACCATTCCGTCCGCCAGCGGCTCTTGTGCCCGTTGAGGATCAGATCGCGGCCCTCGACCCGGATTTCCCGGAAACCGAACCGGAACTTCTGTGTGTCGAGAAGTTTTCCGGAGGCGTTTTTCAGTTTGATGTCGGCGGTGTAGAGATAGCCGCGGTCGAGTTCCCAGAGAATCGGATTTTCCCATTTTTTCCGGAGGGATATCGTCTCGATGCCCTGTTTCAAATTCAGATTTTTCTGTTCCAGAGAGAGGACCTTTCTGCCCTGCGCATCCAGAATGTCGCAGACGACGGTGGCTCCGGAGAGCGCCTTTGCCGTGTCCAATTCCAGATGGAGTGTCAATTCCCTGTTGGTCCAGCTGGTCTCCGCCCAGGCGTCGGAGACCGCCGCCGGCACCGGAAGACGAATCAGGTTGACATGGTCGATTCCCAGTGCCCACTGCTTCACCGGCAGTTCTCCGTACAGCGCCCCGGGACCGCGTGCCGTATAGCGCAGCGGATCGGTTTCGAACGTGCGGCTGACATCGGTATAATTGCGCGTATTGAACAGCAGAAGTTCATTCCTGCCCGGCTTCACAAATTTTGTGATTTCCAGCGTTCCGTAGGGGCCGAGACGCTCTCCGACCTTTTTCCCGTTGACAAAAACGATTGCATTTCCGTTGATGCGTTCAAAATCCAGAACAAAGCGATCGTTTTTCTGCTGCTCCGGAAGAGTGAATTCCTGTCGCATCCAGATATTGTCCGCGGCGGCGATCTTCTGTTTCCACTGCTGTTTTTTGGGCAGTTTCGCCTGTTTGTATCCTCCTGCGGGAAGACTCCATTTGGTTTTTTCCGGCAGCGTTTTGCTGTCGGTTGCGGGCTGATACTGCCAGCGCTGAGGCAGTTCCGTTTTTTCCGCGGCCGGGGCGAGGGCCGCGAATGCCGCAAGAGCGGCGGTGAAAATTTGTTTTTTCATCCAGTTCTCCGTTCGTTTCTGCTATGATCCAATTGATTTGTCTGTTCTGTTCCACGTTCAGGAAGGACCGGAATTCCCGGACGGAGGAGCTCCGGATGGATCGGAAGAAAAAGAGTCTTTCTGAGGGCCTTTCGACCTTTTTTCTCCGTTCCGTCCGGTTTCCTTTTTCGGTCCTGTGGACTCCCGGATGACGAATTTTGCCGGAATGCTTCGTTCCTTCTGTTCCGGCGCTTCGCCGCGGATCCGCTGAAACAGCATTTCCAGCGCGGCGTCGACAAGCGCCTCGCGATCGTGCTCCAGTGTTGTCAGCGGGACATACTGAAGATGCAGCGAGGTCGCATCTCCGATCGAAACAATGCTGAGATCCTCCGGAATGCGCAGATTCCGGCGAATGGCGGTATAGAACAGGGCAAAGGCATTGACGGAACCGGAACAGAAAACCGCGGTCGGCCGGTTCGGACCGGAAAGAAGTGTTTCCGCCCAGCGCAGGGAACGTTCCATATAGTGATCCGTCGTTTCCAGAATGACCGGAATGTCGGGACCGCACGGAAGATGAAACTCCCGGACCGCCTGCTGCAGTCCTTTTCGCGTCTGCCGGTGAATGTAGAACTCCTGATTGCCCGTGAACAGGGCGATGTCGCGATGACCCAGTTCCACCAGGTATCGGACGGCGTCGCGGGCCCCGCTGGCGAAATCGGAGTGCACCGAATATTCAAAGGTGTCGCCGATGTCCACAAACGGATACTCCGGATTCTCCCGGATGAAGGTTCGGACCGCATCGCACACATAGCCGGAATAGAGCACGCCGGCAGCGGTCCGGCTCTTCAGCATCAGCGGAAGCGACTGACGGTTCGATGGCGTGAGAATTTCCAGCTGATGGCGGAGATTGTGACTGGCGCAATACTCCGTGAACCTGCCGAAGGAGGCACTCTGCCCGTCCGCAATCAGAAAGCCGACGTCGATGATGTTTTTTTTCTTGAGAAGCAGAGCCGCTGAATCGGGTTCATAATTCATTTCCCGCGCAAGTTTCCGGATCCGTTCCCGCATGTCCGCACTGACGCGGCCGCGCCCGGACAATGCCGTCGAAGCCGTTGCCGATGTCACCCCCGCGGCTCGTGCGATGTCCTTCAGTCTGACCATGAATTTTCCCTGTGGTTTATGGTTGCGTAATCGATTCAGCAACTATATTATACTCTATTTCCGGAAAAAAGTCAACAGGGGCGGAACAGAGTTTCTGAAAAAACATTCGAATTGCGGGGGAGGGAGGCTACCGCCGGGAGATGTTCCGTTTCGATGCGGAATTCTCGTCTGTGCGACGTTCCAGGGGCTGTTCCGAAACGGAGAAGATTGCCGGGAAGCCCCCGCGTTTCCGACTGGCGGAAGAAGCGCAAAAACTCTTTCCCGGTCCTGCCCATCGCGCAAAAGAGCCGGAAAGAGGATCCGTTCCGGAAAACGGAAGGAAAAATCCAGGGAAAATGGAGAGGAAGATCCGCATCTTCCGCCGGAGTTTTCCTCTCCCGGGCGACTTGTCACACGCGGTCGCGTCCGCCTCTTCCGATCCGGTCAGAGCTCGTTGGAAAGGTCAAAAATGGCGAGCTCTTTTCCATCCTTGTCGAGGAAGCGCAAGACGGTTCCCCTGATCTCGTAGGTCTCCACATGGGGAAGCATTTGCAGATAGGTATTTTCGCAGACCATGCCTCTGCCGGCCATTTTGGTCGCGCCGAGTCCGCTTCCGAACTTCAGCATTTTTTTCGACGGATCCAGTACCGCCGGTCCGAAGTAGCGGTTGAGTCCCGCACAGCCGGAGACCATGCCCGATTTCTCGATCCGGAAGGTGATGTCGCGTTCCGGTTTCTCCATGGTTTTCCGGTAGCCGGAAAGGGTGTTGAGTCTCAATTTCCAGGTTGTCCCGGTGATGGCGGGTTCCCGCGCCTCCGTCGTCTGCGCACAGGTCGGGGCGGAACAGCAGCCTGAGAAGAAGACTCCCGCTCCCAGCAGGAGCGCAAAGGTCAGTGCGGAACGTGTCAGAACTTTTTTCATAGTTCGATCTCCTTTTTTCAAATCAAAATCGTTTTTTCACGGGAGCGGAACGCCGTCAGGCGTCGTCGCCGCGATTCCCGGCCGGTACGTTTCCGGAAAATCTCATTTCCCACTCCTTTCCGGAATCCCTCCGGAACGGAACCTTCAAGGCAAATACATCAGAATGACGGGATTTGTTCCCCGGAAGCGGAGAGATTTTTCTTCCGATAGATCTTCTGCATTCCCTCGTCGAAGAGAAGCTGATACTCTCCTTCCAGCGAAAATCGCTTCCGGATGCGCTCGAACGCCTCCTTTCCTCCGCAGACAATCAGATCCGATGGCTCCAGACGCATCACCGGTCCGAAATCGGGACGGTCATAGAGAATCCTCTCCTCGGGGAACCCTCCGGCGACCAGAAGCATGGACAGGGAGGGCGGATCCGCATCAAAATCCACGAAGACGGCGCCGTCCCCGATGAGCTTCCGAATCGCCTGCGCCGTCCAATCCGGCCGGAATTCCGCGCAGACCGGGTACGAATGAAGCAGATCATCCTTCCGCGGTTCCCCGAACATCTTCTGCGAAACATGCGGAGTCATGCTCCCCGCCAGAACAACCCACAGCAGCGAGAACAGCATCACCGCCGAACGCAAAAAAAGATTTTTCCCGTGCGTCAGCGGCGACAGCCAGAACGCCAGAATCACCAGATAGATCCCGAAAAACGGAAAGAACACCCTCGGAAACGGCGGCACCTGCGCCACCGCGGCAAGCAGCAGCGGAAGCACCAGAATCAGCAGACAGCAAAGCAGCCGGAGCCGAAGTTCCCTGTGACTCTTCCAGAGCATCACCGCTCCCGGAATGGCAAACACCAGAACCGGAAGAAACAGAAACGCCCAGGTCCCGTAGAAATTCCAGTAGGCGCCCTCCCAGGAGAACCACCCCTCCCGAAGGCGCGAGGCCTTCAGCAGTTTTCCGAAAATCGGTGCGTAAAACAGTAGCAGCGAGACTACCGGAATCCCCGCCAGCAGAATCCACCGGAAAAGCTCCCTGCGCGAACGGAAGATACGGGGCAGGAAAAAGAGCGCCCCCGCCTCCAGGGCAAACAGATCGGTCGGCATGACTCCCACCGCCAGATAACAGAACAGAAAATAGAGCGCGCCATAACGGTCGGCAAGCCCGCGGACTTTCCAGCGCTCCGCTGCCAGGAACGCCGCAAAACAGAAGAGCAGAGCAAACGCATATCCCCGGAGCGCTGTGGAAAACAGACTCATGGTCCCCGAAACCGCCAGAAGAAACGTGCAGCAGAGCCCGCTGAGGAGTCCGAAACGCGCCGTCAGATGACGTCCGATCAGCCAGACTGCCGTGCATCCGCCAAGCAGGGAGAGCGATCGCATCACCGGAAGCGTATCGGCCGAGAACCATGCCGAACACTCGCTCCAGATCCACAGCATCATCGTATAAACAATGTGGTTGTTCGGAATGTTGTAGAGAAACGGAATGCGCAGAAAATCAAACCGGAGCCAGCCGATGGTGAGCACTTCGTCAAACCACGGAAGCCTCCCGAGAAACGGAACGGAGGAAAGCAGAAGAATCACTGCCGCCGCCGCGGGAATCCATTTTTTCCATTTCAGCATGGCGTCGCGGTCAATTTGTTTCATTTCGCCAGTAGACATTGTCGCGGGCGGCGAGTTCCTCGGCGGCTTTCGGCCCCCACGAGCCCGCGGCGTAGGGATACACCGGCCCGGCGGTTTCCGCACCGGTCTCCCACTCCTGCAGGATCGGAGTCAGAAGGGACCAGGCATATTCAATGGTGTCGTTGCGGATGAACAGCGTCTGATCGCCGAGCATGCAGTCGAGAAGGAGCCGTTCGTAGGCGTCCGGCATTCCGGAACCGTCCTCCAGAATGCTGGCGTATTTGAAATCCATGCTCAGGGCTCCCATGCAGAGTTTCGGCCCCGGCTGTTTCGCCTGAATGGTCAGAGTCAGTCCCTCCTGCGGCTGGACGTTCAGAATCAGCTGGTTCGCCGTCAGATCCTCCGCCTTCAGCGGTGAGAAAATCGAATGGGGAATCGGCTTGAAATTGATGACGATGCTGCTGGTTTTCCGCGGCATCCGCTTGCCGCTGCGCAGATAGAACGGAACGCCGCGCCAGCGCCAGTTGTCGATGAAAAGACGCATCGCAACAAAGGTTTCCGTGCGGGAATCCGGAGGAATCCCCGGTTCCTCCCGGTAGCCGGGACAGGCGGCGGAACCGATTTCCCCCGCCGTATACTGGCCCCGGACAATCGAATCGGCCAGCGTCTTCCGGTTGAACGGACGAATGCTTTTCAGAAGTTTCAGCTTCTCGTCGCGGATGCTGTCCGCTTCGGAGGAGCCGGGAATCTCCATTGCCACCAGCGAAAGCATCTCCAGAATATGGTTCTGGAACATGTCGCGCAGCAGTCCCGCGGAGTCGAAGTAGCCCGCCCGGTGCTCCACCCCCACGGTCTCCGCAACGGTGATCTGAATGTTGTCGATGTAATTGGCGTTCCAGACCGGTTCAAAAATGGTGTTCGCGAACCGGAGTACCAGAATGTTCTGGACCGTTTCCTTGCCCAGATAGTGATCGATGCGGTAGATCTGACGCTCCTTCAAGGTCCTGTGAAGATTCCGGTCGAGGGCGCGGGCGCTCTCGAGATCGCGTCCGAACGGTTTTTCCAGAATGACGTGGCGCCAGGGAACCCCGGAGGGATCCTCGCGCGTCAGACCCGATTCCCCGAGTCTCTCCACGATTGTCTCATACAATGCCGAGGGCGTGGAAAGATAGAAGATGCGGCCTGTGATGGCGGGATCGGCGTCGGCCTCCCTTTCGACTCCGTCGAGCCGGAGGGCAAGCTCCCGGTAGAACGGCAGATCGGCATAGTCGCCGTGGAGATAGTGCACCCGCTCGAGAAACTCCTCCAGACCCTCCCCGGACTCGCCGATCCATTTGCGCAGCAGCGTGCGATAGGATTCGTCATCCATGGTCGTCCGCGCGCAGCCGACAATTCGGGACTTCTCATGCAGCAGTCCCCTCCGGAAAAGATGAAACAGCGCGGGAATCAGTTTTCTGCACGCAAGATCGCCCGATGCTCCAAAAATGACAATCGTATTTGGCACCGGCTTCACTTCCAGACAGAATCCGCCGCGCCATCTGTATTCCCCGCTGGCCATATCCCCGTTCCTCTTTCCTCTGTTTCAGAATTTTGTGTTAAGATAAGCGCATCCCGGGAAAATGTCAATGGAAACGCCGGAATTTTTTTCCTCCGGTTCTCCCGCGGAATTTTTGGCGTTTCATGAAAAATCCGCAAGAAATTGATTTTCTCAGGCGAAAAAATGTTGATTCCTGCCGTTTTGAATGTATTGTATCCCTGTGAGACAACCAGCAGAAGGAGATTGCACATCATGAGAACGTCAGTACTTGGAATGATCCTTGCAGGCGGAGAGGGGACGCGCCTGGCCCCCCTGACCGATCAGAGAGCCAAACCGGCGGTGCCGTTCGGAGGGAAATACAGAATCATTGATTTTGTGCTGAGCAATTTTGTCAACAGCGGCATCAACAGCATTTTTGTTCTGACGCAGTTCAAATCGCAGAGTCTGATGGAGCATATCATCAACGGATGGAACATCTCCTCCACGCAGGTCCGGGGCAGCTTCATCATTCCGGTTCCCGCGCAGATGCAGACGACCGACCGGACGTGGTACCGCGGAACCGCCGACGCCATCTATCAGAACGCCTCCCTCATTGAAGACTTCAAACCCGATCTTGTCGCCGTGTTCGGCGGGGACCATATCTACAAAATGGACATCAGCCAGATGGTGGATTTCCACGCATGCCATCACGCCATTGCCACGGTCGCGGCGATTCCGGTGCCGATTCAGGAGGCCAGTCAGTTCGGAATCATTCAGGTGGACAAGGACTGGCGCATCGTCGGATTTCAGGAGAAACCCAAGGATCCGACCCCTCTCCCGAACGACAAGAACATGGCGCTGGCATCCATGGGAAATTACATTTTCAACGCCAACGACATGCTCAGTCTCCTCAAAAACGACTACGACAAAAAAGGCAGTTCCCACGACTTCGGAAAGGATATCATTCCCAGCCTTGTCGATACCAAACGGCTCTATGCCTACAACTTTTACGCCAACAAGATTCCCGGACAGGCCATCAATGAAAAGCCCTACTGGCGCGACGTCGGTACCCTCAAAGCCTTCTTCGAAGCCAACATGGACCTCCGCGCCACGCAGCCGCAGCTCGATCTCTACAACGACAAGTGGCCGATCTACAACTATCACTTCAGTCTGCCTCCCGCAAAATTCGTTCACAACGAGGATGTGGACACCAACGGACTGCCCCGCATCGGCAAGGCCATCAACTCCATTGTCTGCGACGGCTGCATCGTCTCCGGCAGCACGGTGACCAATTCGGTTCTCTTCAACTCCGTTTTCGTCCACAGCTACGCCACGGTTCACAACAGCATTCTTCTGAACGATGTCGACATCGGCGAGCACAGCCGGATCCGCAATGCCATCATCGACAAGCACAACATCATTCCGCGCAACACCACCATCGGCTACGACCGGGAGGAGGATGCCAAGCACTATCATGTCGTGGATCTCGACAACGGACAGTGGCTTACCGTGATTCCCAAGGCGCGTCACAGCAATCCGCTTCAGGAGCTGCCCAAGGTTCTCTTCACGCACAACTCCTCGGGAGAGGGGGAGAACGGCGCGGAGACGCCGGAAGAGAAGCCGTGACGGACTTCCTTCCCCTTTGCGCGGAGACATCCCGGTCCTTTCCCCCGGACGGCGGACGGCTCTCCGCGAAACGGCGGAAAAGGTGCGGAATATGACCGATCCCCTGTTTCAGAAAGTGTATGACACGGTTCGTTCCATCCTGGAGAATGTTCCGGGATGTCATGATTTCGACCATACGCTGCGGGTTCTCGGCAATGCCAGGAACATTGCCGGGAAGGAACTGGCCGCGGAGGATCGGCGATCGTATCTGGCGGTGGAGCTGGGCACGCTGCTTCACGATGTGGCGCGTCCGGAGGAGCTGGCCTCCGGCGGAACGATCTGTCACGCGGAGGCGGGTGCACCGAAGGCGGCCGCCATCCTGCGGCAGTGCGGATGCACCGACGAACCGCTGATCCGAATCGTTTCCGAAAGCGTTCTGCGCCATCGGTTCCGCGGGAAAAACGCTCCGGTTTCCCGGATCGACAAGATCGTGTACGACGCCGACAAACTGGATTCGATCGGAGCGGTCGGCATCGGGCGGTCCTTTCATTTTGCCGGACGGATCGGGGCGCGTCTTCACAACACGGAGCAGGAGGCGCTTGCCGGGAAGGAGTATGGAAGGGAGGACTCCGCATACCGGGAGTATCTTGTCAAACTTCGTCATGTTTCCGGCCGCATGCTGACGGAAACCGGACGGGTCCTGGCCGTCGAACGAGCGGATTTCATGCACGAGTTCTTCCGTCGGATGAACCGGGAATCCGGCATGGAATCCTGAATTTTCCGCTTTTCCGCGTTCCGGATCGGCGGACCCCGCGTTTCCTCCGCCGGATCGGACACGGACCGGACAACACAGATCAGAACAAAAGGATCAAATTCATGTTTTTTGCAGTCGATCATCCCTGCATCAAAGCCAAAATGACGGTGCTGCGGGATAAAAACACCAGCCCGAAGGAGTTTCGGGAACGAGCGGAGGAGATCACCTGTTTCCTTGCGTATGAGGCGCTGAAGAATCTGCATCTGAGCGAAGTTCCGGTGGAGACGCCTCTGGAAAGAACCATGGGAGCCGTGGAGGAAAACGATCTTGTGGTGGTTCCCGTGCTGCGCGCTGGCATCGGAATGCTGGGAGGAATTCAGAGTCTCATTCCGACGGTGAAGGTCGGATTTATCGGTCTTCAGCGCGATCACAGCACCAAACATCCGGTCAAATATTATCTGAATCTTCCGAGACCGTCGGAGGATGCGTTTGCGATCGTCATTGATCCCATGCTGGCGACCGGCGGATCGCTTTCCGCGGCGGTTTCCGCGGTCAAGGAGTGCGGATACCGGCATATTGTCGTCTTGACCATCGTTTCCGCGCCGGAGGGGGTGGCGGTCATGGAGCGGGATCATCCCGATGTCAAAATCTACTCCGCCGCGCTGGACCGGGAGCTCAATGCGGACAAATACATCCTGCCGGGACTCGGCGATGCGGGAGACCGTCTGTTCGGAACGCTTTGAAAAGAGAGATGCGTCTTTTCTGTCCCGTGTATTCTGCCGGGTCAGCCGGCCGGAGTCTCCCGTGCGTCGGGATCGGGAAGAGGCAGTCCGGGCAGAACCCGCTTGAGAAAGTTCCGCATGTTCCGCCGGAACACCTCCGGACGGAAGGACTCCGCATGGGTCCGCAGAAGTTCCGGCTGAAAGGTTTTCGATTCAAACTCCTCGATGGCGGCGCAGAGACTCTGCACATCGGCCTTCGGGAAGAAGAGTCCGGTCTGCGGCGTGACGGTTTCCAGCGCACCGCCCTTTCCCAGCGCGATGACCGGGGTTCCCGCCGCCTGCGCCTCCAGCGGAACAATACCGAAATCCTCGATTCCCGGAAACAGAAGCGCCTCCGCCTCCGCGTAGGCCCGTCGCAGGGGTTCCCCTTCGAGTCTTCCCCGGAAACAGATGTTTTTCCCCGCCCGTTTCCGGAGGGCCGGAAGCTGATTCCCCTCGCCGACGATCAGAAGACGGCGGTTCATTTTCATGCACGCCTCCAGAGCCAGATCCGCGCGCTTGTAGTCGATCAGCTGACCGACAAACAGATAGTATCCTTTTTTCTCATAGGCTCCCTTCCGGAAAAAGGAGACGTCCGCGGGAGGATGGATCACGGTCGACTCCCGGCCGTAGATCCGGCGGATCCGTTCCGCGACAAAGCGGCTGTTCGCAATGAAATGATCCACCGCGTCGGCGGAACGCAGATCATATCGGCGGAGAGGATCCCGGAAGAGACGCATTGCGATTTTTCCCGGAATGCCGGTGCTGCGGTAATAGTCGTCGTACATGTCCCACAGATAGCGCATCGGCGTATGACAGTAGCAGATGTGCGTTGCCGATGGAGGTTTCCGGATTCCCTTCGCCGGACCGGATTCGCTGGAGAGAATCAGATCGTAAGAAGAAAAGTCGAATTGTCTCAGGGCACAGGGCATCAGGGGCAGATAGGACTGGCAGTTCCGGCGCGCTCCCGGAAGACGGGCGATCAGCGATTCCCGGATGCGGCGACCCTGAAAAAATCGTTCGGCCATCTCTCTGCTGCAGGCATGAGTGAACAGATCCGCATCGGGAAAGAGTCCGGCAAGTTCCAGCAGAACCTTTTCGCCGCCGCGCAGGTTGGTCAGCCAGTAATGAATCAGTGCGGTTTTCATGAGGGGAGGATTTCCTATCGGGCTCCGCGGCCGATCAGCACTTCAATCACGGTCCGCAGCAGGATGTAGTAGTCCAGCCAGACCGACCAGTTGACCACATAGTTCACATCCAGACGAACCCGCGTCTCATAATCCAGATTGCTTCGTCCGGAGACCTGCCAGAGGCCCGTGATGCCCGGCTTCACGCGGTTCAGAAGCTCCTGATTGTCCTTGTAGTAGTGCAGTTCGGCCGTGACAATCGGCCGGGGACCGATCAGGGACATGTCTCCGCGCAGAACATTCAGCAGCTGGGGCAGTTCATCCAGCGAGCTCTTGCGCAGGAATCTTCCGAACGGCGTCACCCTGGGATCGTGATCCAGCTTGAACTTCTCCCGCCACTCCTTCTGCATTTCCGGATTTTCGGCCAGCAGGGTGGCCAGACGTTTGTCCGAATTGGTGTACATCGTGCGGAATTTGAGCACGCGGATCGGTTTCCCGCCCAGTCCGAGCCGTTTTGCCCGGTAGAACACCGGTCCCCGACTCGTCAGCTTCACCAGAACCGCAAGAATGAGAAGCAGCGGACTCAGAGTCAGAATCGCAAAGCCGGAGAGCACCGCTTCAAACAGCATCTTCCAGATCCGCGGAACTTTCAGAAGAAGCTGATTGCAGATCTCCACCGAGGCGTAACTGTTCAGAAGATTCACGGGAAACGCCCAGGAGATCGGCAGAATGTGATTGTCCGGAATGATGGTGATATGACGGAATATCCCGCAGAAGTTGTTGACCACATCCCGGATGATCGTGATGGGAAGCGCACAGATCACATAATCCGTATCGGTCTCCTTTGCGACCCTTCCCGCATCGGACAGCGCGCCCAGGACCCGCAGATTCAGATCGGGCGCGATCTCCTTGGGAAAATCATCCAGAAAACCGACGACCCGGAATCCGAAATGCGAATCCCGGTTCAGTTCCCTTGCAATGCGCTGTCCCGTGGCGCTGGCTCCCGCGATCAGCACGGGCATCTGCCCCAGATTCAGCACCTTCAGAATCCGGCGCAGGACAATCCGGAAGAGCGGCAGCAGAAACACCGTCGCCCCCCAGCTGGAAACCAGGATCAGACGCGAGTATCCCCCCGTCTGCCGAGTCATGAACATCCAGAAGAAAATCACAAAATAGGTCAGGGAGACGGAGTAGAAAATCTTTCTCAGCTCCTCCACCGGGTCCAGTGCCGCCCCCGGATAGAAGATGTTTCCATGATACAGATGCCCCACCGTGCAGAAGCAGAGCAGCGCAAAACAGCACGGCCACAGCCGTGTGTAGAGAGCCATCCCCTCCTCGTTCACTCCCAGCAGAATGTAAAGGTAGGACATCGCAAACAGAACCAGCAGAAAGCACAGCACATCGGACAGCATCAGACAAAATACCCGCAACCGAACCTGATTCATCCAACGCTCTCCCGCTTATCACCAAACGACTCCATGCACCGCACCCTGGAACTCGCAGACCCTCTTATCAACACTCTCCGGGGGTTAATATATCTTCCTTCTCCTGTTTTTCAATGAGAACGGGAAGAAAGTTATGGGATATTGCCCCCGTCCTCCCGGATGCCGGGAAAAACGTCACTTCCCGCCGGGAAAATCAAAATCCGTGATAATTCAAGAAAAAAAACAAAAAAATCAAAGGTTTTCCGGCAAAAGAACGGTAGATTAATTTCGAGATCCATGAAAGAGAAAACCGCAAACAGGAGGAAGTCTCATGGAATACTATGTGGAACCGGAACGGAAAATCGAAATCGTGGAACAGGCGGATGTGCTGGTCATCGGCAGCGGACCCGCCGGATTCGCCGCGGCGCTCGGCGCGGCGCGGAACGGAATGAAAACCGTGCTTGTCGAACAATTCAACTGCATCGGCGGAATGGCCACCAGCGGAATGATGTCGCACTTCACCGGAGCGACGGATTCGCCGATCTTTGAAGAGGCCGTTGCACGCTGCCGCAAGGAGAAGGCCGGCATCTTCACCGAGGGGCAGGGCGCCGGAAAACAGCAGATCAATCATGAGATTCTCAAGAAAGTCATGCTTGACATGGTGGTGGAGGCGGGAATCATCCTGAAGCTCTACACCTTTGCCTGCGATGCGATCATGGAAGGCAACCGGATCCGGGGGGTCATCATTGAGAGCAAGTCCGGCAGACAGGCAATTCTTGCCAAGGTCGTCATTGACGCAAGCGGCGACGGCGACATCGCCGCCAGAGCCGGCGCGGAGTTCCAGCTCGGGCGCGAAGGCGACTCCAAGTGCCAGCCGGTCACGCTGATGTTCCGTATCGGCGGCGTCGACTACTCCCGTGCAATCCTTCCTCCCAGCTTTGAAACCACAGTGCAGGTTCCCGCCGGAGAGATTCAGGCCCTTGCCAGAAAGCATCTCAAAGCTCCCGCCGGTCATGTTCTGCTCTACTCCACCTGGATTCCCGGCGAGGTCTGCGTCAACATGACGAACGCCACCGACATCAACGGCGCCGACGCCGATGATCTGACAAAAGCGGAAATCATCACCCGGCAGCAGATGTGCGACATCGTCCTCTTCCTGCGCGAATTCGCGCCCGGATACGAGCACTGCTACCTTGTGACATCCGCCCAGAACGTTGGCGTGCGCGAAACCCGGCATTTCAAGGGACTTTACACGATCACGGCGGAGGATATCGTCGAAGCGCGCGTGTTCGATGACTGGATCGCCACCCGCAACCGGTTCAATTTTGACATTCACAACGTCGAGGGATCCGGTCTTGACAAAAACGGTGCGCAGAAGTATTTCCGCGACAAGGGCCAGTACACCATTCCCTATCGCGCCTGCGTTCCGGAGAAAATCGACGGCCTTCTGCTTTCCGGCAGAAACATTTCTGGCACGCACAAGGCGCACTCCAATTTCCGCGTCATGCCGATCTGCATGAATGTCGGACTCGGGGTCGGAACGGCCGCCGCGGTGGCCGTGAAGGATCATGTGCTTCCGAGAAATGTCGATGTGAAGAAAGTTCAGGCGCTTTTGGAAAAACAGGGGGTTTCTCTCTGACCTTGAGAATCCGTTCCCTTTTTCCTTTCCGCCGCATCCGGAATTCCGCCGGATGCGGCATTCTTTTTTCCGCGAAATCCCGGACGGATTTGTTTTCTTCCGAAAAGGGGATATAGTAGACGGTGGTTCCAAAAGAAAACCATTCGGATTCAGAAAAAAGGAGACACTATGCAGGAACGTTTCAAATGGTTTCAGGAGGCCCGGTACGGACTTTTCATTCACTGGGGTGCGTATTCGCAGGCGGCGCGCGGAGAATGGGTGATGAACCGGGAGCGCATTCCGCTGGAAGAGTACCGGAATTGTTATGTGAAGTCGTTCAAGGCGGAACACTACGATCCGGCGGACTGGATGAAAAAAGCCCTCCGCTGGGGCATGAAATACGCGGTTCTCACCACACGCCACCATGACGGATTCGCGCTGTGGGATTCGAAGGTCAACCCTTTCAACGCGATGAATCTGGGGCCCGGGCGTGACCTTGTTGCCCCGTATGTGAAGGCGGTCCGGGAAGCCGGACTCAAGGTCGGACTCTACTACTCCCCCGCCTCCTGGACGCATCCGGACTATCCCGGAGCGTATTTCCGCGACTGGCCCGGCGAAAAGGACTGGAAAAGCGAAGCTCACCGCAGACGTTTCATTGAATATTACCGGGCGGAATTGAAAGAGCTGATGACCGGATACGGTAAAATCGACTATCTCTGGTTCGACGGCTGTATTCCGGAAAACATAGACGGCGGGGAGACCATCGCCATGCTCCGGGAGCTTCAGCCGGAAATGCTGATAAACAACCGCCTGGGAAGCCCGTTCGACATCAAGGTCTGCGAACAGACCATCAATCCCGCTGCTCCGGGACAGGCCTGGGAGGCCTGCATGACGCTCAACGACAACTGGGGCTATCATGCCGGCGACCGTTCCTGGAAAAATCCCGCCGCGGTGGTCTCCATGCTCATGACCTGTGCCCGAAGCTCCGGCAATCTTCTTCTGAATGTCGGTCCGAAAGCCGACGGAACCATTCCGGAGGAGTCCGTGAGAATTCTGGACGCCGTCGGCGACTGGCTCAAACGGAACCGGGAGGCGATCACCGACACGGAGCGCAGTCCGTTCACCTGGAATAATACGGCGCGTCTGATTACCGTGAAAGGGAACCGGATCTACCTTGTCTTTGAACATGAACCGGGCAGAGAATTCTGCTGGAGCGAACTGAAGAATCCTCTTCTGCGCGCATGGTGGCTGGATGACGGCACTCCGATCCGTTTCCGTCAGGAGGCGGATCGACTGTTTCTTCTGGATCTTCCGCCGGATCTTTCGCTCCGGACCGCGGTCCTGGAGGTGGAGGGAAAACCCGAACCGCTGACCGCCCAGACGACCTTCTGGATCCCGGAATGATCCCGGAAGAACGGAAAAAGACCTCCCGGCGCCGATGTGTTCGGAATCGGGAGGAGTCTTCCGTGAAAAAGCTCACAGTGCTCCTGCGTGCTCCCGGGGGCCTCCCGTGAAAAAAAACGGCGGAAGGATATTTGTTCCTCAAACCGTTTCACAGCAGAATTCCCGGGGGGAAAAAGAGGGAAAATCAGGTGGAAATAAATCCCCGCAACTCCTTGATTTTTCCATACAAATGGACTACATTAAGAAATATTTGTTCTGATCTTTCATCATCATACATAACAACCTCAAAGGAGAGATATGGTATGAGCCTGAACGAATGGCTGGTCATCACCATTGGCGCCATCCTTGTGAACAACATGGTACTGGCGAGGATCCTTGGAATCTGTCCGTTTCTGGGCGTTTCCAAAAAACTGTCAACGGCACTGGGGATGTCCGGCGCATTGATTTTCGTCATGACGCTGGCTTCGTTTGCTGCGTCGGTGCTGTACAACTGCCTGATTTCGGTCAAGCACAGCATACCCGCGCTGGGACTCCGGAATGTGGACATCAGTTTCACAAGAATCCTGCTGTTCATCGTGGTGATTGCCGCGCTGGTGCAGCTGGTGGAGATCATCATGCAGAAGTTCAGTCCGACTCTGTACGGGGCGCTCGGCATCTATCTGCCGCTGATCACGACCAACTGCTGCGTGCTGGGAGCCGCGGAACTGAATGTCAATGCGAATCGGACGGTGCTCGGTTCCACGGTGTTCGGACTCTGTTCCGGGATCGGATTCGCCATTGCGGTGATTCTTTTTGCCAGTCTGCGTGAACGGCTGGAGCTCTCGAAGATCCCGCGACCGTTCCAGGGGGCGGCGATCGCCCTGATTACGGCCGGCATTCTGGCGATGGCGTTCATGGGATTCTCCGGACTTGTCAAATAAGAAAGGATTGAAATGGATACCATTATCTTGTCGGTGATTGTCGTAGGAATTACGGGAATGGTGCTCGGGGCGTTCATCGCCGTGGCCGCCAAGAAGTTCGCGGTCGAGCTGGATCCCAGAATTGACGAAGTGGCGGGAATGCTTCCCGGAGCGAACTGCGGCGGATGCGGATTCGCGGGATGTTCCGATCTGGCAAAAAACATTGTGGAGGGTAAGGCCCCCGCGGGACGATGCCCCGTCTGCGCGGCGGAGACCGTGGAAAAAATTGCCGCCTATCTCGGTCAGGCGGCGGAAAAGAAGGAAAAAATGGTCGCCGTGGTGCTTTGCAGCGGCACTCTTTCCAATTCCAAAATGGCGGCCGGTTACAACGGTGTGCTCGACTGCCGGTCCGCGAATCTTCTGAACGGGGGCGGAAAAGCCTGCCGTTTCGGCTGCATCGGATTCGGAACATGTGCCCGCACCTGTAAATTCGGGGCCATTGAAGTGATCGACGGACTTGCCGTGGTGCATCCGGAACTCTGTGTGGGTTGCGGCCAGTGCGCGGAGATCTGTCCGCGGAAAATGATTAAACTGGTGCCCGCGGCGGCTCCGGTTCATGTGTACTGCAACTCGCTGGAAAAACCGGTCCTGCGGCGGAAAAAGTGTGCGGGAGCGTGCATCTCCTGCCGGAAATGCGTCAAGGCCGAGCCGGAAAAAATGTCCAGTCAGGGCTTTATGGTCCGGGTCAACTACTCGAATGCGCCCGACGCCTCCATTGTTGAAAAGGCGCAGTGTCCCGCAAAATGTCTGCTTACTCCCGAGGAACACCTGAAGGCGGTTCGGGATGGAATCAAAAAGAACGAAGGTGCGGCATGAACTCAACACAGAAAGTTGTAAAGTTCCGCGGAGGCGTGCATCCGCGGGAAGGCAAGGAGCTCACGGCATCCAGGGAACTGCGGATCGCCCCTCTGCTTGAAAAATACATTGTCCCGATCCGTCAGAGCATCGGCGCGCCGCCGACGCTCTGTGTCAAAAAAGGCGATGCGGTCAAAAAAGGACAGCGCATTGCGGAACCCGGCGGATTCGTTTCGGTTCCGCTGCACTCCCCCACCAGCGGAACGGTCGGAGATGTGGTGGAAATCATCGGGGTGACCGGCGCGGCGGAACAGGCGGTGGAGATCATCGCCGACGGTCAGGATGAATGGGGCGCCGGACTCGATCCCATACCGAACTGGGAGAACACCGACAGGGAGCTGCTCAAGAAACGCATCCTCGACGCCGGAATCGTCGGAATGGGCGGCGCGGCGTTTCCGACTCACGTCAAACTCTCTCCTCCGCCGGAAAAGAACATCGACACCCTCATCATCAACGGAGCCGAGTGCGAGCCGTATCTGACCGCCGACCATCGTCTCATGCTGGACCGGGGCGAAGCCGCGCTGATCGGAGCATCCATTGCCGCGAAAATCCTGAAAGTCGACCGCGTCTTTGTCGGCATCGAGGAGAACAAGCCGGATGCCATTCAGAAAATGACGGAGCTTGCCTCCAAGTATAAAATCAACGTGGTTCCCCTCCGCGTCCGCTATCCGCAGGGAGCGGAGAAGCAGCTGATCTACGCGCTGACCGGACGCAAGGTGGTGGAAGGCGGGCTTCCGATGGATGTCGGCTGTGTCGTCATGAACGTCGGAACCGCGGCGGCGGTGCACAACGCCGTTGTGCTCGGCGAGCCGCTGATCGAACGGATCACAACGGTGACGGGCAGTCCGGTGGCCGATCCGGCGAACTTCCTGTTCCGCATCGGAACGCCGATCCGCAAGGCCCTGGAGCTCTGCGGCGGAGTCACAACACCTCCCGCCAAGGTCATCATGGGCGGTCCGATGATGGGGTTTGCCCAGTCGAACATTGAGGTGCCGATCACGAAGAACTCCTCGGGCGTTCTGCTGATGGCGCCGGAAGAGGTGGAACAGTTCATGGGAAATCCGTGCATCCGGTGCGGCCGCTGCGTGGCCGCCTGTCCGATGAATCTGCTGATTCCGCAGCTGAGCGTGATGGTCGAGGCAGAGAAATTCGACATGGCGGAGCACAACTATGTGATGGACTGCATGGAATGCGGGATCTGCGCATACGTCTGTCCCGCGAAGCGGCCGCTGGTGCAGCACTTCCGCAGGGCCAAAGCTGAAATCCTCGCCAAACGGCGCAAAAAATAAGGTGAATAGAGAATGAGTGAAGAAAACAATACAGTGAAATTGCCGGAGCCGGGGAGCCTCATTGTAAGTTCCTCTCCGCACCTGCATGAAAATTCCAGCATCTCGAAGATCATGCTTCAGGTTCTGCTGTGCCTTCTGCCGGCGGTGCTTGCGGCGGTATGGTTCTTCGGCCTTCCCGCGCTGAAGGTCATGGTCTACTGCGTGGCATTCTGCATGCTGCTTGAATATCTCTGGTGCCGTCTGATGAAACAGAAGTCGACGCTCTGCGACTTCAGCGCGGCGGTGACGGGTCTGATTCTGGCACTGAATCTTCCGTCGCATTCGCAGTGGTGGCTGTGCGCGGTCGGATCGTTTGTCGCGATCATCATTGCCAAGCAGGTGTTCGGCGGACTCGGACAGAATCCGTTCAATCCGGCGGCGGTGGGCCGTGTCGCTCTTCTGATCGGCTTCACGGGCCCGATGACGACGCAGTGGGTCGCCCCCACGCCGGGAGCATTCGTCGGAGCCTTCGACGCCGTGACCACGGCGACCCCGCTGACCCTGGCAAAAGCCGGAGCGTTTCAGGCGACCACCTCGGCAACTCCGCTGTCGGTCGCCAAGAACTGCGCGGAAAACGTGGATCCGTTTGCGGCGCTCCAGACCGCGGACAGCTACTGGAACTATTTCATCGGGAACATGGGCGGATCGCTCGGAGAGACGTCGGCGCTGGCCATTCTGATCGGTGCGATCGGGCTGCTTGCCTTCCGGCTGATCCGCTGGGAGATCCCGGTGGCGGTTCTCGGAACGATGGCGATCTTCACCTGGATCGTTCACACGACGTCCCCGTCGACGACGCCGGGTCCGCTCTTCCATCTGCTCACGGGCGGAGCGATGATCGGCGCGTTCTTCATGGCGACCGATATGGTGACCTCTCCCCTGACCCGCCGCGGCTGTGTGATCTTCGGCGCGGGCATCGGGATCATCACCTGCGTGATCCGCATCTGGGGCGGATTCCCCGAGGGAATGAGCTTTGCGATCGTGATTATGAACGCGCTTGTTCCGCTGATTGACCGCTTCTGTTTCAAACGTCCGTTCGGATGGACACACGCTTCCGGAGGTGCAAAATGAGTGCTCCGAAAAAAATCAGTATCGTATATCTGGCATTTTTTCTCTGCGTAATCTGTGCCGTTGCGACGGCGGCTCTGGCGTTCGTGGCGGAAAAGACGGCCGCCCCCATCGCCAAGGCGAAGGAGGCCAAGGTGTTCAACGGCCTTAAAACCGTGCTGCCCCCGTTCGACAACGATCTTGTGAAAACCAAACAGAGTTTCAAGAGCTCCAGCGGAAACGAAGTCGACTTCTATACCGCCCGGAAAAACGGAAAAGTGGTCGGTTACGCCGCGCAGGCGGCCGTCGGCTACGGCTACGGCGGACGGGTGGAAGGACTCATCGGACTTTCCCCGGAAGGAAAAGTTACAAACTACATCATCTCCTCCCACAGCGAGACGCCGGGACTCGGAACCCGTGTCACCGACCGGAAGGAGATCAAAACCATCTTTAATCTCGGCAGGAAAAAGGAGGATTCCAAGCTGCCCCCGAATGCGATTCTCGATCAGTACATCGGTCATTCGCTCACCAAAGGGGATTCCTGGAAGAAGCGGCCCTGGGCGTTGAAAAAGAACGGCGGGGAAGCGGAACATGTCACGGGGGCGACGATCAGTTCGAACGCCGCCTGCGGCATCGCCTGGGAAGCGGTCTCCACATTCAAGGAACACAGATCCGAGATTCTGAAGGGAGGAAAATAACCATGTGGAAGGATTTCATCAACGGCATCTGGAAAGAGAATCCGGTTCTGGTTCTCATGCTCGGCATGTGCCCGACCCTTGCGACCACTTCAAATGCGCCGAACGCGCTCGGAATGGGACTGGCCACAACCTTTGTGCTCGCTTGCAGCAATGTCGTCATCTCCGCGATCCGCAACCTTGTTCCGGCAAAGATCCGCATCCCCTGCTATATTGTGGTGATTGCGACGTTTGTGACGATCGTCGATCTTCTGATGCAGGCGTATGCCCCCTCCTCCATCTATGATGCGCTGGGGATCTTCATTCCGCTGATCGTGGTCAACTGCATTGTGCTCGGCCGCGCGGAAGCGTTCGCCTCGAAGCACGGCATCTTCCGCTCCCTGCTTGACGGACTCGGCATGGGATGCGGTTTCACGCTCGCTCTGGTGATGCTTGGACTCGCACGCGAGTTCTGCACGGGCGGAACGCTCTTCCAGATCAAGGTCATCACTCCCTGGACGACGGATTTCAATTTGATGAGCATGGCTCCCGGAGGATTCATCATGCTGGGACTCTTCCTGGCCGGTATGAACATCTACAACAAGCGAAAGGCCGAAAAAGAGGGCCGTACCTGCGATCCGCCGATGGATATGGATTGCAGACACTGCAACATCTGTACCATCGAACGCGAAAAGGAATAAGCGGAAAGCGGGACCGGATCTCTCGAAAGGGTCCGGTCCTTTTTTTTCTTCCGGACAACTTCTCCCTTCGATCCCGCGGCCCGGATCCTCTTCCGGCTTTTCGATTCCGCGGGAAAGCTTCCGCCTCCTCTATCCGGAATCCGGTACGCGCGCAGATGCTCCTTTTTCCGTGACCGGAAACAAAAAGTTTGAAGGAATGAAAAGTTTTATAATGAATCATGCTTGCGATTTCCCGTTTTGCAAGTATTGTATTTTATTCACGGAACTCAAAAAAAAGGGAATCAAATGGCAGAGAACAAAGCACCGGCGCCCTTCGGGGCCACTCCGACGAAACAGCAGCTGGCGTGGCAGGACATCGCCATGTATGCGTTCATCCATTTTACCGTCAACACCTTCACCGGGCGTGAATGGGGCGACGGCACCGAGCCGGAGGATGTCTTCAATCCCACGGAAATGGATTGCGAACAATGGTGCAGAATCATCAGCGGAGCCGGATTCAAAGGGGTTGTTCTGACGGCAAAGCATCACGACGGATTCTGTTTGTGGCCCAGCAAATATACGACCCACTCGGTCAAGTACTCCAAATGGCGCGACGGGAAGGGCGATGTGGTCGGCGATCTGGCGAAAGCGGCAAAAAAGTATGGTCTCAAGCTCGGACTCTATCTTTCCCCCTGGGACCGGCATGAAAAGACCTACGGTTCCGGCGAGGCTTATAATGAGTTCTACCGCAATCAGCTCCGCGAACTTCTGACCACCTACGGCGGCAAAAACGGCGAGGACATTTTCATCACCTGGTTCGATGGCGCCTGCGGAGAAGGTCCTAACGGCAAAGTCCAGGTCTATGATTACGACAAAGCCGCCGCGATCATCCGGGAATGCGCTCCGAACGCCGTTATTTTCGGTCACATGGGCGATCACCGCGACATCCGCTGGTGCGGAAACGAGCGCGGGTATGCCGGTTCCCCCAACTGGGCGACTCTGAACGAATACCGGGACGCCGGCGGAGACAACGGGCTTCAGCACGGCCATGTCAACGGCAGGCACTGGTGGCCCTCCGAAGTGGACGTTTCCATCCGTCCGGGCTGGTTCTATCACAAGGAACAGGATTCCCAGGTGCACTCCCTGGAACATCTGCTGGACATCTGGTATCATTCGGTCGGGCGCGGTTCCTGTCTGAACCTCAACTTCCCCCCGGATCGGCGCGGATTGATTCCCGAGATCGACGCGGAACGGATCCATGAATTCAAAATCGTGCTTGACAAAATCTTCCGCACGAACTTTGCCGCCGGCGCGCGGGTCATCGCCTCCAACGAGCGCGGAGACGATTTCTCCGGCAGCAGAATGACCGACGGCTCCTCCGACACCTTCTGGGCGCCCGAGGATGGCGTCACCGAATGCGAAGCGGTCGTGGAACTCGGCGGAATCCGCCGTCTCAACGTGGTTGCGCTGAAGGAATACACTCCGCTCGGGGAACGGGTCGCGGAATTCACCATGGAATACAGAACTGCCTGCGGCCAGTGGAGAAAGCTGATCGACGACACCACCATTTCGTTCCGTAAAATTCTCCGCACGGAAACCGTGGAAACCGATGCGCTGAAACTCAAAATCACCAAGGCTCTTGCCTGTCCCTGCATTCAGGAGTTTTCGGCGTATTATCAGCCGCCCCTGACCTTTGCTCCGTCGATCACCCGCGACGAGGACGGCATTCTTACCTTGACGGCGCCCAATGACGGCGTTCGCATCCATTACACGCTCGACGGCACCGTTCCGACGGCCGATTCGCCGGAATACACCGGACCCTTCCAGGTGCGCGAAGCTGGAATTGTCCGTGCCGTTTCCATGCTCAAGACCGGCGTTGAAAACGCCTATCCGGAAATCAGGAGCAATCCCGAGGCCACTCTCCGCTTCGGAACGGCTCTCAAAGGATGGAACGTCATCGCCGCCGACAGCGAATTCGATGACAACAACAAAAAAGAACATGTCATCACATCCGACAATCACATCTGGCTGACTGCGAAAGGTGTTCCCTATCCCCACTGGATCTCCGTCGACACCGGTCGCAAACAGACCATTCACGGCTTCCTTTTCACGCCGCCGAAGGCGACCGAGTGCGGCATGGGCCCTGTCTACTGCTATCGCTTCCTTGTCGGCGATTCACCGGATGCCATCGACACCGTCGTCGCGGAGGGCACTTTCGACAACATCCTCAACAATCCGGTGATGCAGATTGTGAATCTGGACTCTCCTGTCGAAGCCCGGTACTTCCGTTTTGAAGCGCTGGAATCGGCAAACGGAGCCTGCTACGCCAATGTGAAACGGATCGAACTCTTCTGACGCCTCCTTCCAGAGATCTGGAATGGGATTCGTTGCGTTCCCTGCGGAAAATTCAGCCGCGGGGAACGTTTTTTTTGCGGTTTCCGGACGTGGCCCGGAACGTCCCTGCCGCTCTCTTCCCGCTCCGGAGGAAATCGGAAAACGGAAAAAGAACAAACACTTTCAGATCACTTTCCCGGGAGGAAAAGGCCCTCTTTTACACTCGAAAAAAAGATTTTTGGGAAAAAAGGATTGCCTTTTTCCCCGAAAGATTCTATAATGGAAGCAAACACCGGAGAGGTCAGGAATGAAAAGCGCAAAACGAAAAGTCCCTTATCTGGAAATAGCGGAGGAGCTCCGGGAAAGGATCCGGAAGGAAAATCTGGCATTCGGAACACCGTTGATGTCCTGCCGGGAGCTTGCGCGTTATTACAAGGTCTCCCTGAGCACGGCGCACAAGGCGCTGCTGCATCTGACGGAGGAAGGGGTTCTGTACCGTCGTCATGGAAGCGGAACCTATGTGGGACGGGAGGAGGTGCCGCGGGAAAGACCGATGGTGATCGGCTGCAATTTCCGCCGCAGACCCAATGAACGGATGGAAAAACTTCTCTTTGAACCGGAAATTCACGCCATGGAGTATCTGCGGACGCAGAACTGCACTCTCCGGATGGTGCCTCCGGAGACCTTTACAGTCGGAGATCCCGCAGGAGATTCCCTGCTCGGACTGGACGGACTTCTGATTTCCACCACGCTCTCCACGTTGAATGCGTCCTATCTGCTTGACACCCTGAAAATTCCGACCGTGCTTTTCCAGGGGGAATGCGAATACAATCTGCCGTTCCATCAGGTTCTGCCCGATCAGATGACCGGACTGCGGACCATGTTCCGGACGGCCAAAGCCTGGAATTTCGATGGAGTGCTCATTGTTCATCACAATCATGAAAACGCCTGTTTTCGGAAAAACATCTGCATCGCGGCGGCGGAAGAGGCCGGATACCGCAATATCGAAACCATTCCGGCCGCGGAATACGAAAATGTCTACAAACTGGGACTCAGACTTGTCCGGAAATGCAGGAACAAACTCATTTTCACCGCCAGTGATCTGATCACATTCGATCTGATCCGGGCATTCAGCGACATGGGACTCCAGCCGAGCCGGGACTATCATGTCGTCGGCTTCGACAACATCGAAGGCATCAACATCCGTCCCTGTCCCGTTCCGATGGCCACCGCGATTTACTACAACCGCGAAAAAGCCGCCATCATCGCCGCAAAGCTCCTGCTTTCCGAAATTCGGAATCCCTCCGGATACACGCACATCATGAAAATCCCCACGGAGTTCATTCTCCGCGAAAGCGGACTCAACTGGAAATACGGAGCGTTCGAGGAACCCCCTTCCCAGAACCATTCAGAAAAAGGAATCCGGCCATGAAAAAAACAGTTCTACGAAAAAAAGAGAAACGAATCCTCTCCGATCAGAATCCGCCGCATCTCCTCTCTCCTTCCGTTTCGAGGAATTTTACTCTGATAGAACTCCTCATCGTTGTTGCGATCATCGCGATCCTTGCCGGACTGCTTCTTCCTGCGCTGAACTCCGCAAGAGACAAGGCCATGGCAGTGAAATGTCTTTCGAATCTCAAACAGCAGGGCGCCGGATTTCTCCAGTACGCCATGGACAACAAAGAACGCGTTCCCTGTTCCGCAACTCCGGGATCAAACGGGGTTCATTACGCATGGAGACTCGCCATTGCGCCGTATGTCGGAACAAAAGCGGAAAAGAAATATGTCTATGAAAATAAACCGGAAGCACGGAACAGTATTTTTTTCTGCCGGAAATCCAACCGGATCGTGAATATCGCGGGATTGACCAATTCTCCGGAAGCCAGTTACGGGCTCGCCTACGCTTACAGCTTCCATATCGGATGGTATTCCACCAACGCGAAAGGATGCAAATTCCTGACCGATATTCAGGGAAAAACTCCCGCGGAAACCATTCTGACCGCCGATCTTTCCGATCTCAGCGTCGGACAGGGAAACATCCCTGTCTGCTGGAGTCCGGATGCTTCCGATCCGAATGCGGTCGGCAACCGCCATTCCCTGGGAATCAATCTCAACTGGGCCGACGGACACGCCTCATGGATGAGCAATGCCGCTCTCAACGCCGGGAAAAACGGCGACATCCGTTATTTCTGGCGCATCCGGCCGGACAGTTTTTCTGCTGTCGAACGCGAATAATTTATGATACCATGTAACAACAAGATTGGACTTCCTATGAAAAAATCTCTTCTCTCTCTGGTGCTTCTCGCAGGACTCCTGCTCTCCGGAGCCGAAAAACAGTTCGAACTGAACGGCGAACACGGACTGCAGGCCCTCATCGGCGGAACGTTGAAATCTCCGGTGAAAGCGGAGAATGTCAAACTCGTACCGGGTATGGAAAACGGGAAAGCGGTCTTCATCCCGTCGGACGGATCGCTGGTCTTTTCCCTGGACGGAATCGGAAAGCAGCCGGAGGAAGGCACCGTCGTTTTCTGGCTGAAGCTCGACACCCCCATGGAGGCGGTTCTGAACTATTTCGATCGCGACCGCCTTCCCGACGGTTCCATCGGGAACATCGGCGACGCCTATCGGGATCTTCTTTTCTCCGGAGCTCCGTTCGTTCCCGTCCGCATTTCCAGAAGCCATGTCTATGCGCAGGGAATCGGCGGAAATGCCGCATATTACAAGCGGATGTTTCCCGGGAAATGGCACTTCTTCGCCTTCACCTGGAACGGAAAAACAAAAAAGACCGCTTCTCTTATCGACTTCAACTATTCGGAACGGGAAAACAGAAATCTCAAATTGGCACCGTTCGGCAAAGAGCTTGCCTTCGGTTCCGCGAACCGCAAACAGGGATTGAACGGAAGCATCGACAACTTCATCATCTATGACAAGGCCCTTTCCCGGGAGGAGCTGCTTGACCTTTATGCAAAGCACCGTCCGCTGGACGCCGAACTCCATGACTATGCGCTGAATACGGAGAAAAACAATCTTATCCGGCTGCGCTTCCGGAATTTTTCCAAACAGAAAATGGAGAAAAACATCCGCTTTGAAATTCTCGGGCCCGACGGCACGAAAAAAGCGGATAACTCGTTCCGCGTCACCGCCGGACCGGGCGGGTTCGCGGATGTCAGGACCTCCTTCCGACCGGAAAAGGCCGGACTGCATCAGCTTGTTCTTGATACCGGACGGGTCTTTGAACTTCTCGCATTGGACAAGCGTTCCATCCGCAGCAGGATGAAAGCCGGAGAACTGCGTCTCACTCTGCTGGAGGAGATGGACCTTACCCGAAAACTTCCGAAAGAAAAATTTCTCTCCGACGGGACCGACAAAGTCGTTTCCTCTCCCGCGGGACGGTATCGCGAAAGTTCCAACGCGGACCGCTCCGCCTTCACCTGCCGTCTGAACAAGCTTCGTCATCCGAACCGGTACCACATTCTGGAAATCGAATATCCCGATGATGCCAAGCGCGCCTTTTCCGTCACTCTTTTTGCCGAACGGTTCGGAATCACCATGAGCGGTCAGATGAACGGGACGGCCATCTTCACCGGCGGCGAACATCCTGTTACGGGGACCATGCAGAAACGCCGGCTGCTCTGGCTGCCCTGTTCGGAAAATGTGGCTCTGATCTGTGAAAACTACAAGCAGAGAGTCTCCGAAAAAGGCGGGGCGGTCGCCCGGATCCGCGTCTACGAAACACAGGACGATCTTCTGCCGAAACAGTACGAAAGTTCCGGAGACCGCGCCCTCGGCGTCTGGGACGAGGACATCGCCATGGACGGCATGTGGTTCAACATGAACAATCTGGAAACGAGCATCACGCTGGAATTCTGGCGCGAAAAGGCTGAACGGATGGCCGAATACGCACATCACATGGGCTACACCAACTGGACCTTTCAGTTCTATGACTATCTCGGCGACCGCAACGGTTCCTTCCTATCCATGCCTCAGGGAAACGTGCCGGGAACCAACGGACACGTTTTCGGCTGGTGCGATGTCTTTGCGAAAGTCTTTGAACGCGAAAACATCCGGTTCTTCGGACGCCTCGGATTCGGATTCAACGGAAAAGCCCCGATGGCGGGATTCATCGGAGAACAGAATCTGGCAAAGGATTTCAACGATTACTGTGCCAGAGGCGAACAGGCCGTGGAACGCGCCTCCCGCTACAACTCCTTCGGAAGCGGCAATACGACGGCGACTCTGAATCCGCTTCATCCCCTCTTTCTCCGGAATGCGAAACGCTTTGCCGCATTCTATCGGGACAAATATCAGTCGAATCCCATGTTTCAGGGCATCACCTTCCGGGAAAGCAACATTATTTTCTCTCTGGTCGGTCTTGATTACGGATACGAAGACTCCACCATTGCGCAGTTCGAAAAGGAGACCGGAATCCAGGTTCCTGTCAGCCGCACATCCAAAACCCGCTTCGCCGAACGGTTCCGGTTCCTGACCGCGCCGGAACGGAGGGACGCATGGATCCGATGGCGGTGCAAAGCCTTTGCGGAGGTCTGCCAAGCGACGGTCGAAGAGCTGCGGAAAGGCAACAGCCGGCTCCGTCTCCAGCTCTGGGTCAACTGCGAAACCAGTATGGCGGATTCCGTGAAGGAGAGTTTTTCCGTCCGGAACGCCCTGCTGGAAAGCGGATACGACCTGAAGATGCTCTCGCAAATCGACGGACTGGAGATCGTTCCGATCATCCGTCCCGATTTCGAACACATCCGTCCCGACAAAACCCGGCAGGAAAGTTATGTCCTCTATTCCCGGGAATTCGCCGACGCATTTGCTCCACGGAAATTCCGGAACATCAACATGCACCTCCACAACAATCTGGAACAGTACCGCTTCACGGATACAAAACTCAAGGAGTTCTTCTGGAAAATGGGACAGTGGAGCTGGAGCCGGAAGAATTTCCACTACGGCACCTGGGCCAACGGATATCCGAACGCGCAGTTCGCTCTTCTGCCTCTGACCAATCTGCTGGCGAATATGGATCTTCAGGGAATTGATCTGGGCTGGTGGGGAAATCCGGACAGCGGAGTCACCGATCTTCTGCGTCCGTTCTACCGCGCGTTCCGGAGCATTCCGCCCGGAAAATACCGGAATGCCGCCCGGAAGGAGGATCCGGTCGCCCTCCGAGTCTGCGGGAAAAACTTCTATCTTGTCAACCGGGAAAGTTTTCCAGTCCGCGTCTCCTTCCGTCTCAACAGCGACGCCATGACCGATCTGGTCACACGGGAAACGCGGAAAGGGAAGAACCGGAAATTTGAACTCACCGTCCCCGGGCAGGGTCTGCTGGTTTTTGCATCGGACGGGGCGGCCGATGCACGGATCACGGAGATTCTTCAGCAGGTTCGCGATTCCGATCTGAAACTGCTCCGGGATCAGCTTCTCAATCTGGATGACGCCGTCAAGATTTCCCATTCGGCTCAACTCCTCCGGCATCGGCAGATCCTTCATGACCGGATGGAGAAAAAACAGTACACCGAAGCGCGCCGCTATCTTTACCGGAAAGAGGTTCAGAACGCGTTGAAATCGCTGGGAATCTGTCAGGTGAAAGGGAAACTGCTGCCTCTGGAAAACCGCTTTCTGGTGGAGATTCAGTCGCTCCGGCGGGAGCCGTTGAACGCGGTCGTGAACATCTCCCGGACGACCGGCTGCTGGAATGTCGATCCCCGGAAAAAACAGCGTGTCGCGAACCTGAAAACAGGAGAAAAGACCACGCTGAAATTCGATCTGGAGACGCCGCTTCGCAAAGACGGCTGGGGCGGGGAATTCGAAGTCTCCGTTTCCGTGGATGGCGCCAAACCGATGAAATACCGCTTCCTTGCGGGCGGACCGTTCGCCTACCGCACCGGACAGCGGAAAATCGGATCCGACTGGAGTTTCTCCCGGTACAAAATGACCTCTCACAGAGTCAGCAGGAAGAATCTGCCCTCCTACACCTATCGCCTCGGTTATGCCTGGAACGAAACCGGACTCTTCCTTGCCGTCGATGTGGAGGACCGGGATTTCCTGCCCCCGAAGACCGGGGAAGCCTCCTTCAAACGGGACTCCGTCCAGCTTTTTCTTGACACCCGCAATACGGCAGAATTTTCGGACGCCCAGTATGACGGCGGCGTTTTTGAGGTCGTCCTCTCCCAGCGGGAAGGGAAAGCGGAAATTCATCACAGCGCCGTTCCCGAGCATGGAGTCCCGGCGGAACGGTCCGGAACCGGACTCGCCGTCAAACACGAAAAAGGCAGAACTCTGTACGAGTGTTTCATTCCGGCGCGGGAGCTGCCCGGTGTGGAATTCCGGAACGGAAGCGTCATCGGCGCCTGTCTGATGGTGAACAACATTCTGAAAGCGGGGAGCGAAGGAGCGGAAGTGCTTGTCACCTCTCCCGACATTTTCCCGTGGCAGCGTCCCGGCACCTGGGAGGATCTCCTTCTTCTGGAGGAGCCGCGTCCCGGAGAGGAGGCGCTTCCGCCCGTTCCGGGATTCAAGCCGGTCCATCGGGCCGCGATCCGGAAAACGAAGATCGACGGGAAGGAGTGCATCCTCATGAACGGGGAGGGGAACCGGCGGCGCAGCGGATGGATTGTCACCGATCCGCGTCCGGTGCCGCGTCCGGGAACGGTCACGCTCTCCTTCACCGCCCGGAGCGGAGGGGGAAACCGCGATCTCTGGATCCTCATCCGCGGAACCGACTGGAAAGGCGGGAAAAGCAGAACCTTCCGTCTCTCGCCCGAATGGAAATCGTATGAGTTCCAGGTTCCCGGTTCCGCGTTTGCGCCGGAGACAAAAACCTTTACCGTCGATTTCTCCATGAATCCCGGCGAGTATCAGTTCTCCGACATCCGGATTGACTCAAAACCATGATCCGGAGAGCCATCATGCCACGAAGTCTGGAGAAGAAGACGGGAGCCAGTTTCCATCTCTGTGCCGGAATGCTGATTTTTCTTTCCGCCTCTTTGTCTTTGTGCGCGGCGCCTTCCGCCGCGCCTTCCGCCGCGGACGATGCGGCTCTGCTCCGGGAGGCGCACGCCATTTTTCTGGAAGGAAAGGCGCATCCCGGTCCCGCGAAATATCATACGGATCTTCTCGGCGGAAGCGCCTGTCAGAACGCCGCCGGGACACTCCGGAACAGCCATCCGACCCCGGAAGAGGCCCGGAAAGTCATCCGTTCCTACATCGAGACGGCCAGGCGGGATTCCCGCTGGGACTATTCTCCTCCCCGCCTGAACATTCCTTCCGCGAAGCGGCCGATCCGGATCGACGGCATCGCGGAGGAGTTCGAATGGGAAAATGCGCTGACTCTCCGGGGCCAGTACGCCATCGGGGAGCGGAAGCCGGACACGCGCGACAACCCTGTCTGGCGCCTGCTCTGGGACCGGCGGTATCTCTACCTTTCCGCCGTCTTTCGGAATACGCAGTACCGGCAGGTCGGGAAGATGCCTTACGAAGCGGACTGTCTGGAGGCGTTTCTGCGGATCGACCGCAGAATCGGGCTTTACTGGGAACTGGTCGTGAACTTTGAAAACCGGGTGCTCTGCGACTACCGCAGTCTGAACTACTGGGGCGGATTTCACGATCACCGGATGCCGCCGGATCTTTTTCCCGGTCTGCAATACCGCTCCCGCATCCGCGACGGCATTCTGACGATCGAAATCGCCGTGCCCTGGAAGCTCTTTCCCGGCTTCGCAAACACAAGGTCCGCCGATTCCCCGAAAAAGGGGGAAGAGGTTCTCTTCTCCCTTGTCCGGATCCTGAGCCGATCCGATTCCGACCGCCTGGACTACTGCTCCGCCGTTCCACTGCTCTACGGCGGACACAATCTGTACGGCCAGATCACCGGCATTCTGAACTGAGGTTCAAACGTATTTTTCCGTGGCGCTCACGGCGACGATTTCGCCGAAAAACATCTTGTGGAAATCCTTGTCGGGATACCAGGTTTTCGCGGCATCCGCATCCGCGAAGCACTCCGGCTTGAGCCAGTCCGAATAGGTCTTGCGGCACTCCAGGACGAGTTCCGCCTCCGCAATGGACGGAGCGGAGACCTTCCGGGAGGATTCGGGCGTAAGACCGGTCTCTTTGAACTTGTCGTATTTTGCGCCGGACTTGCTGCCGAAGAAGCTGAGCGCCTGTTTCCACTCCGCGCCGAAGGCGCTGAGCGTGAAACTGTCGCCCTGTTCGAGGAAGGGGAACGTGTGCCGCTGCGGGCGCACCACGACCATCGCAAACGGCTTGCCCCAGATCGTTCCGGCGGATCCCCAGCTGATGGTCATGCCGTTGAACGTCCCCTGCGCAAAGTTTCCCGCCGTAAGAATGAACCAGCCGCTGTTGAAAAGTTCAAAGGGATTGGCTTTGAATGCGGATGGATGGATTTCCTGTCTTCTGCTCATGATGCTAGCCTCCGTTTCTGGATGTTTTTTTCTGATTTTCCGCTGGATTTTTCTTTTCAAGGTAGCGGCGGTTGTGGAAAATGTCAAATTAAATCGGAAAAAAATCAAATCGCAATTGACGCCATCCCTTTTCGTGGTATAATACCTGAAATGCCAGAGAGATATGTATGAAATATTCCATCATTCTGCCGACCTACAATGAAGCGCTGAATATTTCCGCCATGGTGCGGAGGATTCGGGAACTGTACGGAAACGATCCGGAGATTCTGATCGTCGACGACCGGAGTCCCGATGGAACCTTTGAACAGGCGTCCGCGCTCGCGTCAGACATCCCGAATGTCCGCGCCGTTCTGCACGACGGGCCCCGCAGTCTGAGCGCAAGCGTGCTCTGCGGATTCGACCGCGCTCAGGGCGACGTTCTTTTCTGCATGGACGCCGACGGACAGCATCGGCCCGAGGATCTCGGCAGACTCCTTTCGGCGATGGAACACAACGACATGGTCATCGGGTCCCGTTACGTCGAAGGCGGCGGCTTTGCCGAAAAATGGAAGTTCTCCAGAGTCCTCACCAGCCGGACCGCCGCTCTGATGGCAAAGCTCATTCTGAACGTCCGGATTCAGGACCCCATGTCCGGATTCTTCGCCATCCGGAAAGAGGCATATGAAAAAGTCCGGGCGGAACTTGATCCCCGGGGATTCAAGATCATGCTGGAAATCCTCTCCCTCCTGATTCTCCTGCCGGGAATCCGGATCGCGGAAACCGGCATTGTCTTCGCCATGCGGAAACACGGGGCAAGCAAACTCTCGACCCATGTGATCCTCCAGTATCTCCTGATGCTGAAAAACAGTTTCCTCAAGCAGCGAAAACTGAAAAAACGGACCGCTCTCAGCGCATAGGTTGCCCGGCGCGGTTTCTCTTCCACCGCTCCACTCCTTTTTCCAGAATCCACGCCAGAGCATACGCGGTAAACAGGACCAGAAACGGATCCAGAAACGGCACTCTGTGACGCATCAGAACATGAACTCCCGCATGTGCCGCCCAGCCGGTCCCGATCACCAGAGCGGCAATCAGAAGAAGCTCCGTTTTCCGCCGCAGCAGCCAGATGCCGAATCCGGCGCAGAGAAAGAGAGCGCACTCCCACAACGCCACCACGGCAAACGAAACCAGACCATGCGCTCCGTACAGCGGCCACGGACGGATGAAATGCCACGCCTTCGCAAATCCCAGATAAAGAAAATTTCCGATCCCCATCCGCTGAATCTCCTCGAAAGCCTTCTCCTTCAGGATGCGATCCTGAAGCGCCGGTTTTCCCGAACAGGATTCGGGCAGATTCCGCACCTGCGCAATCGACCGCTCCCACGCCTTGTTCTGATGCGCCAGAAACTCTTTGCCGCTGCGGCTCCTGTAGGCATTCAGATTGTCGCTGTTGTACCCGAGATACAGATTGAATCCCCCCAGATAGGTTGTCAGATTGAACGTGCCGAAATGATGGAGATTCCGCACTCCTCCGGGCAGAACACAGAGGAAAAAGGCGAGAGAAAACACCCCGATCCGCGCGATCGAAATCCACCGCTTCCTCCCGGAAAGGACCTTTCTTCTGAGATACAGCAGAAATAGCAGTCCGCAGACCAGCGCCGGCAGAAGCAGAATCGTGGTCGGGCGCACCCATGCGGAAAGTCCGCCGCAGATCCCGAGCAGGACATACTTCCCCCACGACTCCTTCCCCAGAAACACCAGCGTGAACACCGCCAGCGACAGCGTAAACAGACTCTCCGAGGAAAAACGCATCGAATACACGGCAAACAGCGGATGCAGATTGATCAGCAGCAGCGCCAGCCAGCCGGCCGTCTCCGATCCGATCCGTTCCCCGATCCGGAACATCACCAGCGAAAGAGCCGTCATCACCGCCGCCTGACAGAGTGCCAGCGCAATCCACGGATTGCCCAGCACCTTGATGAAACATCCTCCGAAAAACGGCAGAAGAAGCGACCGGTACGCCTCCGGCATCGGATACGAACGCGGAGATTCGTAATAGCGGTTCGTCTCCGAAATCATCTTCCCCGTCCGGGAAAAGGAGAGCGCAAGCTCCATGTATTCCGATCCGTCGTCGTGCAGGAAAAATTCGCGATGTTCCAGCGCAATGAAAGTGTTCACGCCAAGATGAAGCAGAAAGATCACGCCTAATGCGATCCACAACCATTTCCGGTCCATTCCCGGAAAACCCATTTTCCCTGTTGTCACGGTTCCTCTCCGATGGTCCATTGTGTATTTCCTGTGTTGCATTTGAGTTCCGGCGCATAGACTCCCCGGCCCGAGGCGGGAAGCGCCTGATAGATTCCGTCCAGCTGCGCCCGGATCCGGTAACGGATGCTGTTCTTTCCGCGTCCGAGCTCCCGCTGGGAGAAACGGGGACCGGTCTCCCGGAACTCCGCGTAAACCGCGGGATTCCACGACAGATAGCCGCTGACCGGTTTCACATATTCGAATCCGGCGGGAAGATGATCCGTGAATTCGACATAGTCGTAATCGTTCCTGGTGTCCGCGATCAGTTCGACCTCGACGATCGTGCCCGGACGGATCGTCGAAAGATCCTTCCGTTCGATCCGTTTCTCCTTTTCATGCCTCAGGATCTGCGGCCGTCCGCCGACTCCGGCTGTCCTTGCGGTCTCCGTTCCGGGAAGAATCTCGTAGTATCTGCGTTCCAGACGCATCTCTCCGCCGGCGGGAGCGATTTTTTCCTTCAGCGTAAAATATGTCAGCATCGTATGATAGAACACCGAGCCGCGCCCCGCACACGAGATCGTCATGACATGCCCGCCCGCCGGAAGCATCTCCGCCGGAATCGTGAGATGAAACTCCCCGTTCCAGAGATTCTCCTTCGTGATGCGGAAGGACCCGACATATCCTTCGTCAAGGTGAACCATGATGTTCAGATCGGGATCGCCTTCCCCCGTGACGCGGATGTACTCCGCCAGACTCTCCACCGCCGCTCCAAGAGCCCGGATCGAACTGCGCGACGGCGCATTGCGGATGTTCGTCGTCAGATAACGCGCCACCCTGCCCGCCATCGGATCCTTCGGATTCTGCCGCAGAAGCAGTTGGAGATACGCCGCCTGCGTCGCCGTGTCGTCCCCGTACCAGAAGAAGCTCCACTGCGGTTTAATATCCAGATACGCCGTTCCGGCGGAATCGTCGCTTTTCCGCATCTCGTCCAGGTATGCCAGAACCGGAGGCAGATACGGACTCTTCTTGTCCAGCGCCAGAGCATACAGTACCAGAGCGTAGGTGGAAAGTTCTCTTCTCTGTTCAAACACGAGCTTTTCGAGTCCGGAATGACGCTTCCCCGCTTCCGCAAGCGTCTTCAGCACAAGCGGATCCACATGGGAGACCGTCGATTTCCCCTGACGAATCTCGCCAAAGCGTTTTTCCGCATGCGCGGAAAGCCAGGCGGTTCCACGACGAATCCGATTCTCATCCACGTTCCGCCCCATTCTCTTTGCGGCAAGCAGGGCGTCAACCACATACGCGGTCGTATCCGCATAGGAACGCTCCCGGTAACCGCTGAACCATCCCCAGCCGCCATCGGCATTGACCATGCCCTCAATCATCCGGAGATTGCCGGAAACAAGTTTTTCAAACGTCTCCGCCTGAAAGACGGGCCGCCGCTCCGCTCCGCGCAGATAATCGGCATACAGACGATCCCGGACCGTCCGCCCCCGGACCGCCCGCTCAAACGGAATCCCGATTTTCTCCAGCGCATATTTCGCCGAAAGCACCGGCAGGAACCGGTTGACAACTCCGAACACATTTCCGGAATCCTCCGCCGCCAGATA
>CALXRL010000085.1 GCA_944390735.1 uncultured Victivallales bacterium
ACGCTCTGGAAGGAATTCTGCGCGCGGTGCTGGCGGATTCGGAGTTCGGACGCGAATTCCGGCGGACCGCAGCTCTCTATGCCGTTCCTTTTGTTGACAAGGACGGTGTGGAGGAGGGCGATCAGGGAAAAAACCGCATTCCGCACGATCATGCCAGAGATTATCAGGATCCCGGGCTCTATCCGGAGACCCGTGCGCTCCGGAGGATGATCGAGGAGAGAAAAATCGACTTTATTCTGGATCTGCACTGTCCCTGGATCTACGGGGACTGGAACGAGGTCTCTTATATGGTCGGAAGCGGAGATGCGAAGATGGACCGCGCCATGGACCGCTTCGGAGAGATTCTGGAATCGTACCAAGTGTCCTGCGCCCCCTATTTCAAGAAGAACAACATCGCCTTCGGAGTCGACTGGAACACGGAGAAAAATTATACGCAGGGCCGGACGATCAGCCAGTTTGCCGAAAAACTTCCGTTCATCCGTTTTGCCCGCTCCATCGAGATTCCGTTTGCGAACTTCGGGGAGATCACGGTTGACCGCGGTTCGATGCTCCGGTACGGCGACTCCATTGCGCATGCGATTCTGACGGATCTGAAAGAAGGAGAAGAACGATGAAACAAGGGGTTGCCAGGTTGGTTTTCACCGGGGATATCCTCTGTCACCGGGAGCAGCTTGCGGCGTGCCGGACCTCTTCCGGCTATGAGTTTCATCCGGTGTTCGGGGAGGTGAGCGGACTTCTGTCGGATGCGGATTTCCGGATCGGCAATCTGGAGTCTCCCTTTGCCGGGGAGGAGGCCGGATATTCCAGCGCTCTTTATTCATTCAATACGCCGGATTCCTTTCTGGATGCGTTGAAGGATACGGGGTTTGAACTGGTCTCCACGGCGAACAATCACTGTCTGGACCGCGGTCTGTCCGGACTGAAACGGACGCTGGACGCGCTGGACCGGGCCGGTCTTGCGCATACCGGAACCGCCCGGTCCGCCGGCGAGAGGGATGGGCTCTGTCTCCGGGAGATCAACGGCATCCGGGTGGCGTTTCTTTCGTACACTTATGGGACGAACGCTTTTGCCAATCACGTTTTCCTGAAGGAGGAGGAATCCTGGGCGGTCAATCTGTTCCAGCCACAGGAGACGCTTCCGGGGTCCATTCATCTTCTGGATTCGCCGGAGAGGATAAGGGAGAACATGAGGAAAAACAGAACGGAAGAGTCCTCTTCGGTTT
The DNA here is from genome assembly GCA_944390735.1 of uncultured Victivallales bacterium. Lineage (GTDB taxonomy): Bacteria > Verrucomicrobiota > Lentisphaeria > Victivallales > UBA1829 > UBA1829. Next base: position 1,224 of record CALXRL010000085.1, read on the forward strand.
ATCTGGAGCGTCTGCGGGAGGACATCCGCAGCAGCCGTTCCGCCGGCGCCGATTTCGTGATCGTTCTGATGCACAGCGGAGGACAGTACAACCGTCTTCCGGATCCCTATACGGAGTTTCTGGTCGGGAAAATCCGGGAATTCGGAGCTGATCTGATCGTGGGCAATCATCCGCATGTGGTGCAGCGAGCCGTGCCGGAGGGACGGTGTCCCGTGTTTTATTCGCTGGGAAATTTCGCCTGCACGCAGGGGGGATCTCCGGAAAGCCTTCGGAATCCGATCGGCTTGACCTCTCTTCTTCTGTATGTCGGGTTGGAAAAAGGAGAGTCCGGAACCGCTGTTGCCTCTCTCTCGTACCGGATCACCAAAAGTGTTCTGCGGGAGGAAGGCGTGAGTGTGCCGCGTCCTTTCCGGGATCTGCTTTCCGAAGAGTCCGATCCGGAAAAAAGAGCGCAGCTACTGGACGAGCTTCGAATTGTGGTGAACTGTTTCCGTGATCGTCCGCTCTCCTTGCCGGTGGAGGAGGCCGAGGAATATTCGCTGCTCTGACCGCGGGGAAGACGGCGGCTTCTTCAGCTTCGCCGCAGTTTCCCGCTGGCGGTGCGGGGCAGCTCCCCGACGAGGCGGAACTGTTTCGGCACCTTGTAGGGGGCCAGTCTTGAGAAACAGTATTTCCGGAGCAGTTCCGTCCAGTCGGGAGGCATTTCCGCAGCCGGAACGATCTCCGCGACGGGAAGTTCGCCGAAGCCCGGCGCCGGAATGCCCCGGACAAGCGATTCCCGGACAAGTTCATGCTCGTTCAGAACGGATTCCACCTCGTATGGAAAGATTTTCATGCCGGCGAAATTGATGACGTTCTTGCTCCGTCCGACGATGAAGAGATACCGTTCCCCGTCGAGATGGCCGATGTCTCCGGTCCGGAACCAGCCGTCCGGACAGAGTTCCTCCCGGGTGCGGAACGGGGTCAGATAGGCGTCGAACATGCCGGGGCCCTGAATGAGAATATCGCCGTTTCCTTCCGCATCCGGCCGGTCGATGCGGATGCGGTAGGCCTCCTGAAGTCTGCCCGCGGAGGCGGACTTTTCCGGACGGTCCGTTGAGTTGAGACAGGGCAGTCCGACCTCGATGATCCCGTAGGCCTGGGAGAGCGGCAGATGAAATTTTGCTTGAAAGGCTTCCGCATCGGCCGCTTCGAGTTTCATGGCGGTGGAGACCGCCAGGCGCACCTGCTTCAGAGAATCGGAGGAATATTCCGGGGAGCGGGTCATCAGGCGGTAGTGGTACGGCGTTGCGTACAGCAGACGAATCGGCCAGGTGCGGAGCGCCTCCGCCATTCCCCGCTCAATCGGCTGTCCGCAGATGACGATGACCGCTCCTTTGCGAAGAAACAGCAGAATGGTCACGACAAAATGAAAGGCCATGTCGAGCACCCACAGCACATGTTCTCCGCGGGTGACCCCGAGTCCCGTGCATGCCGCGGTCCGTTCCAGCACCGACTTGTGGGAGATCACCACGCCTTTGCTTGTTCCGGTCGTTCCCGAGGAGAAGCGGATGAATGCCGGAATGTTTCCTCCCGGCAGGGAAATCGGCTGGACGGCCCGTCGGTAGTTCCGCAGAAAGAATTCTTCCCGAAAGTGTTCCGGAACGGGCAGGGGGTTGTCTTCCGGTTTTCGGTAAGCGCTTCCGCAGAGCAGAAAATGGAGTCCGACGCTTTCGGGCATTGCCCGCAGCTCTTCCGCGGAGGCGCGCGTGGAGAGCGGCACAATCGCCGCATTCAGCGAGAGAACCGCAAGACTTGCCGCAATGTATTCATAGGAGTCGTCCGCAAGGATGCCGACGCGCGCCGGCGGAACGACGCCGTTTTCCCGGAGGACGGAGGCGAAGGCGCGCACCTCGTTCAGAAGTTCCGGATAACTGCAGGTCATTCCCCGGTCGATCACGGCGGGTCCCCGGCAGTCCGCGTTTTCCAGAACGATCTGTTCGAAGAGATTCATGATTCTCCTTTCAAGGTCCGTTCCAGTTCGCCCGTGAAGTGTTCGATATCCGATTCGGGAAAGATTCCGCTGCGGTAGGAGATCACGGCGTTGAGACGGTTGTTGAAGGCGTTGAAGAAGACGCCCAGTCCGGTCATCGGCGGCATGGCGGGCAGATGGTAGAGATTGGTGATGGTTCCGCCTGCGAACTTGGCCTGTTCCAGCGAGGTGCCCGAGACAAAGGAGAACATGAAGCTCCCCGTGGTGGAATTGCCCATTTTCCGGACGATTCCGAGCAGAGCCGCGGGAGGCGCGATCCGCATCAGACGCGTCGCGGCGCGGTAGGCGAGGGCGATCCGTTCGCCGGTCCGGATGAAAATCTGCTTCCGGATCTCAGGAATGGAGGCGGCGGGATTTTCCAGAAGCGACCGGCGGATGCTGATCGGAAGCATGCTCCACTGGTTGAAGAAAACGGCGTCGCGCGGGATGGTGTCCTGACCGCGCATGTCAATGGACATGGGGATGAGAAACTGCTCCTTCTCCCCGCCCGGAGGAAGCAGATGGTGAACGGCTCCTGCCGTGAGGGCGAGAAGATAGGGCGTGAGCATGAAGGGGCCCGCATCGCGGTCGGAACGTCGGCGCAGGTTGTCGGTTTCCTCCTCCGTCAGGGAGAGGACCCGGAAGGCCGAGGCCGCGGTGTCGCAGGCGTGCCGCACGGCGGTCGGCCCTTCCTTCCGGATTTCCAGAAGACGGTTCTGAATCTGCCGGCCGCAGGAGAACTGTTTTTCCCATTCATTGAGCATGGGGGAGGAGAGTCCGGGCGCTTCTTCCGGCAGTTCGAACTTCCCCTTCCGGAGCGATTCCAGCAGCAGTTCCGCGCCGCGTCCGTCGAACAGGAGATGGCTGAATTTGAAGAGCAGGGCGGCTCCCTCCTCCGGATGGAAAATCAGATGGGCCGCCAGCGCCTGACCGCGCGGAAGCGGACGGTTGGCGTATTGTTCCACCGCCATCGGAAAATCGGAGGCGAAGAGCAGATGTTCCGTCGTAAAGGCAAGTGCCTCCGGCTTGCCCGGTTTCCAGTAGGGCGCCAGATGCAGCAGATGCCGGCGGATGGAGCCGTTGAGCAGCGGCAGCAGCGGCTCCAGACGTTTCTGAAGCGAATGAAGCGCGGACTTCGGAAAGTTCTCCTTCGATTTCAGAACAATCAGAAAATGATTGCCGCGCCCGGGGGTGAGACGGCACTGATAATTCAGAAGATTGGCGATCCAGTCGAATCCGTCGAGATAAATCCTGCGGGAAAACATGGTTTACTTGTCCAGCTCCTTTCCGATCCGTTCGGCGAGGGCGGAAAGCGAGGAGACGTCTGCCGTTCCGAGTCCCGCGTCCACCAGATTCACGTTCCAGAGCCGGTTGACCGAGAGCAGCAGTTCGACAAATCCCATCGAGTTGATTCCGTTCCAGGAGAGCGGACGATCCGCGTCCAGCTCTTCCGGTTTTTTCCCTGTGATCGTGCAGATTTCGTCCTTCAAAGCGGATTCAATTTCTTCCCGTGAGATCTTGTTCATGAGATTCCTCGCTTTCCGGATGGTCCCGGCCGGGGGCGGCGGGATTGATCCATCCGTATCGGTTTTCAGTTTCGTATCGGGTGAGCAGAAGGGCGGAAGCGTGTTCACGCGCGAATTCGGTCCGATTTGCGTCCGGCGTTCCGTTTCTCTTCCGCAGAGATTCCTCTATGTATCCGGATTCCTGCACCTGAATGAGCAGAATCCGCGAGCAGTAATCCGCGGCGAGAAAGCCTGCCGCGGAAGTCAGAGCGCTTTCGATTCCGGTATTCCGGATCCGGGTCATGGTCAGGATCGGCCCCGTCAGGGAGAGCATCTGCGCAATGTAGGACGCGGGTGCGTTGTGCACCGAGTGGGAGAAGGCCGCGGCAAGAAGCTGATCCTCCGGATAGGTCAGCAGTTCATCCAGAAACTTCGCTGTGGTGTTCTGCGGTCCGAAGCGTCCGGAAACGAAAATGCCCGTCTCTTCGGGAAGACGTCCCTGAAAACAGGAATCCTCCGCGGCCGCCAGCGCGGCGGCTGCCGCCATTGCCGTATAGAAATCCGCGCGGCGAAGTCCGTGCTGTTTCCGGAAGGCGGCAAGAAAGGTCCGGTCGATGCAATGTTCGCCGGGCGGGGGCAGAAGTTCCGATTTTCCGGCAAGATACATCATAACGCATCCTCCCTGCCCACGATCAGGGCGCTGTTGCAGCCGCCGAACGCCAGCGAAGTGGAGAGGGCGAAGGCTCCGGAAAATTCCGTTGTTTCCGCCACCGGGGGAACCGGAATGTCCTCTCCCGCGGAGCGGAAGCCCGCGCTGGGAGGGAGAACTCCTTCCCGGAGCATCAGAAGCGTAAAGATCAGTTCCAGCGTACCCGCCGCGCCCAGCGTATGGCCCGTTTTTCCCTTGGTCGAGAGGTATCGGACGCGATCGCCGAAGAGATGACGGAACACGGCGCATTCGCAGGCGTCGTTGCTCCGGGTTCCCGTGCCGTGGGCGTTGAGAAACGCGATCTGTCCGGGCTGGAGCCCTGCGCGGGAGAGCGCCTGACGGATCGCCCGCTCCAGGCCGAGCCCCTCCGGATGGGGACTGGTGATGTGATAGGCATCCGCCGAGGAGCCGCATCCGGCGAGGACCCATCGCGAGTCGTGTCCGTTCCGCAGTTTTTTCGCCCATGCCGGCGATGCCAGAAGCACGACTCCCGCTCCTTCTCCGAGATTCAGTCCTTTCCGTTCCGCATCAAACGGCCTGCACGGTTCCGGCGAGGTGACGCCCAGCGCGTGAAACCCGGCGATCGGCACGCGGCTGAGCTCATCCACTCCTCCGGCGATGACCAGATCGCAGAGGTCCGCTTCGATCCAGAGCGCGCCGGCGGCGACCGCGTCCGCTCCGGAAGCGCAGGCGTTGGAGATGGTGGCTTCCGGTCCGGTCAGGCGGAGACGTTCCCGCAGCCGCTCCGACGGCGTTCCCTCCAGAAAGGCGTCGAGTGCGTCGAAAGAAGTCGGATGTCCCTCCTTCAGAGTGCGGTAGAACTCCAGATCGTTCAGCTGTACGCCGACCGTGGTGCCGATGCAGACTCCGACACGGGCACGCTGGAGGATCCGTTCCGTTGCGCCGGCATTCTCCAGCGCCTCGGCAAGGGCCCTGTCCAGAAGCGCCATGCCGCGGGACGGGGATTCCGACGAAATGTGTTCCAGTTCAAAAACAGGCAGATCCAGCGTGGTCCCGATCCGGCGCGAGGCGCGGCGCGGGGGAGGGACGTCTCCGTAGAGCCCTGCGAGGGTGTTCCGGATTCCGTCGCCCGCGTTGGATAGACATCCGCATCCTGCGATGCAGACTTTGCTGTGTTCCCTCATGGTACGGCTCCTGTTGCATTGCGGTCCCGGCGGTCGGTCCGGGAATCGTCCGGAAGAGATCCGGTCCGGTGTAATATACTCCTTTTTTTGTGCAATTCATTCCGGTTTGCCGGTTTCTCCCAGATATTTTCGAATAAAAAGCACTGATAGGGGTGTTCCATGCACAGCTGTTCGAGCCGTTTGACATAAAGATCCAGATACTTTTTGAGTTTTCTGCGGTCGCGTCCCTGCCATTGCGGATGGATTTCCGGACCGTATTCGGCGATGAAATGGGTGTGTCGTTTCTCCCGGACGGCGAACAGGGCAAGAATGGCGCAGCCGGTGCGCGAGGCAATATGAAAGGCAGCGCTCGGGAAAAGGGCGTTCTCTCCGAGAAACTCCGTTTCGATGCCTTCGCCTTCCAGACAGCGGTCGCCCATGAGACAGACGATCTCTCCGCGTTCGATGGCGTCGGTGACGTCGAGCAGTCCCCCCATCGGGGACTCGGTGGAGATGAGATGAAGCGGCACCTGAAGTCCTTTCAGCGCGGCGGTTTTGTCGACATGGATGTTGCGGTCCGGCATAATCAGAAGATTTACCGGTTTCCGTACAATGTGCAGTCCGCCCATGATCGCGTTCCATGCCCCGAAGTGCGAGGTCAGGATCAGGAATCCTTCCTTCCGGTCCATCAGTCGTTCGGAGAGTTCGCGGTTGACAAAGCGGTAGGAGGCCATGTTCCGGGTCATGGCCGCGCGCTCCACAATGGCCTGACCCTGACTGGTGAAGAGCGCCCAGGTGTGGAAGAAGAGACGGATGGGACCCGCCTCCGGAAAACGATGCCGCAGATAGGGCAGCGCCGCCTGCCGGGCCTTCCGGTCGAAACAGACATAGAAAAACGTGACTGGCCAGACCAGTTCGCATGTCCGGTTGACTCCCAGAATCCGCAGCAGCACCAGAAAGATCCGGATGCCGAGCGCGCCGCCCCGGCTGTCGCTGAGATTTTCAGTTCGCATTCCGCATCCTCCCCGCGCAGAAGGAGGCGATCGCCCAGGTCACGGCCCCCGAAACCATCATCCAGAACGGCGCAAGAAGCAGACTGCCCAGAAACCATTCGAACAGCCGGAGATGCAGCTCCCGCACTCCCGATTGAAACGTCAGTTCCGTCAGCCAGCGTCCGTACCGCAGTCGATAGCCCAGCTCGATGCACAGCACCGGCGACACCGGCGGCATGTAGAGATTCTGAATCGCCAGCGCCATGATCTTGTTCAGATGAAGCCGTTCCGTGACATACAGAATCGTCAGAATATGAAATCCCGGCAGCGGCAGCACCGCCAGAAACGATCCGACTCCGGCGGAAACCGCCAGTCCGAGCGGGGATGCGTTCTCATGCAGAAGAGCCTTCAGCAGCTCCCCCGGGCGGAAGATCGAGTACCGGAGGCCCGGAGCCGGACGCAGCTTCTTCTTCGGAATCGGCAGAAGACGAACTCCCACCAGATGAAAATGCAGACAGAACAGACGGAAATTGTCCAGCACCGGCCGGAAATGCGAAACGCGCTTCGACGGCTCCGGATAATACGCATGAACCGGAAGATTGTGCAGCTCCAGATTCGCCCAGGCCGCCCGGACCAGAATCTCCGTTTCCCAGCTGTAACTGCGGCAGAAACAGGGGAGACGGCTTACATATTTGACCGGATACGCCCGGAATCCGCTCTGGCAGTCGTCGATCCGGATTCCCGTTTCGACCCGCATCCAGAAGTTGGCAAACTCCCTGCCGAACCGGCTGGAGCGCGGAACGTGCTCTCCCGAAAGATCCCGGCAGCCGACAATCAGCGAATAGTCGTTGCGTTCCATCAGCGGGAAAAAGAGCGGAATGTCCTCCGGTTCGTGCTGTCCGTCCGCGTCGAGGGTGATCATGTAGTCGATCCCGGGCTTGTCCTTCAGATACTCCAGCGCGGTGATCAGCGCCGCTCCCTTGCCGAGATTGCGGCTGTGGCGGAGAATGGTCACATCGCTTCCGCGGAATGCCGCTTCCAGATCCAGATCGGTGCTTCCGTCGTCCACGATCAGCACATGCGGGAGCACCGCGCGAGTCCGGGCGGCCACCTCCTTCACGGTCGAACCGTTATTGTAGAGGGGAAGTACCGCAAACACCCTCTCTTTGATTCCGCTCATGAGGAAAGTCCTCCAATTTTCATCCGCCGCATCTTGGCATATCCGAATTTATGCAGAAGCTTCAGCTCCTCGTTTTTCGCATCGGGCGGATAGACGCAGAAGCGACTTTCGCGGAAGCCTTCGGTCAGAGTTCGGTGAAGCGCTTCGGGATCGAGTCCGTCGGCGAAGTAGTAGAGTTCCTGGTCGCCGGTCCAGTCCGCCGGCAGTTTTCCCTCCGCTTCGGCGATCCGGCAGAGCGGGGTCCCCGGCAGAATCCGGATGCCGGAGAACACCAGCGTGTGAGCCGGTTCCAGAGAACGCAGATTGGCAATGCCGCGACGGACCGTCTCCATCGTCTCCCCGGGTCCGCCGAACATGACGTTGGTCGTGACGCCGATTCCATGCTTCCGCAGAAGTTCCGCGGCGGTTCGGGCTTCTTCAAAGGTGAAATTTTTTCCGAGTCCCCGGAGCGTTTCGTCGGTGGAGGCGTCGATTCCCAGTTCCGCGGCGATCATGCCGCTGCTGCTCAGAAGTTCGACATCCGGTTCCGTCAGCTGGAAAGGGGAGAGAAACGCCGCAAAGGCAACGCGCACGTTCCGCGCCCGGAGACGCCGCAGAAAAGTATGGTACCGCCGTTCCGGATCGTTGAACACCGCATCCACAAAGTAGAACATGGCATCGGGGGCCCGGCGCTGAAGGTCGGCAAGTTCTCCTGCGACATCGTCCGGATCCCGTTCCCGGATCTCGTGCCCTTCCAGCGCGGGATAGGAGCAGTAGAGACAGGAAAACGGACAGCCCCGCTTCGTCTGAAGGGAAAGAATATGGGTCTCCGCGCAATACGCGTTCAGAAGGTCGTCCGGATAGAGCGCCCCCGACTGCGGTCCCGGCGTTCCCCGGATCAGCCGCTGTTCCGGAGGATGTCCCGATTCCAGATCCGCAAGCAGCCGGACCACTGCCGTTTCCCCTTCTCCGGTAATTCCGTAATCCGCGCCGCTGTGTTTCAGGATCTCTTCGGGCAGCAGGGAGAATCCCGGTCCGCCCAGCAGAATCGGTGCCTGGGAGAGTTTCCGGCAGAGAGCAACCGTGTCGAACGCCGTTTGCAGAAAAGCCGTTCCCCGGTTCCGGCTGTTGACCGTGTCCAGATTGCGGATGCTGATGCCGATGGCGTCCGGATGGAACGCCGCAATGGTCCCTTCCAGCGATTGTCGGCCGTTTGCAAGCAGATCAAACTGCCGGACCGTGTGTCCCGCCTGTTCCGCCGCCGCGGCAATCACGCTCATCCCGAGCGGATAGACCGGATACGGATCCGTGCAGAGATTCGCGGCGATGATTAGAAAACGCATGAAAGATCCTCTCCGCCGCGCTCCGGACAGAACACCTGAAGTTCCCCGTTCCGGTATTCCAGCACCAGAATCCGCGAAACGGCGGGATCGGCAAACAGAAGTTCCACTTCTTCCCGCAGCTGTTCGGAATCCGCGCCCGGATCCAGGTAGAAGGCCGGACCGTGCAGGTTCAGCGCAATCGCGGCTTCACAGAGCGGGGTGCTGGGAAGCGTCCCGACGAAAAGCTGTCCGCGCCCGCCGTCGCGCCCGTGTTCGATATAGTCGTTGAAATAGAGAAGATTTTCCGTGAAGCTTCCCTCGTTTCCGCATCCGAGGATCGGAATGGTCTCTTCGGGGGCCGCCGCCGCGTCATACAGGGCGGCGATGCTCCCCAGGATCGCCTGCCGGACCTTTTCCCCTCCACGGCGGAAATCCTGCACGTTTGCCTTCGGAACTCCCTCCAGAGCCAGAAGCTGTTTCAGAAGATCGGGATAATCGCGTCCCGCCAGCTGAAGTCCGCGTTTCCGGGTCCGGAGCGTGAAATCGGGTTGAATTGTGCATCCGGGAATCATGATTCCGCCTCCAGAAGCACGGCCGCGTTCACTCCTCCGAATCCGGAGTTCAGCGAAAGCGCAGCTTTTCCGTTCAGGACCTGCGGCTGACGGGAGACCATTCGTTCCGCGCCCGGTTCCGGCGTTTCGAGTCCGGTCTGCGGAAACAGCGTTTTTCTCCGGAGAGCCTCCACGGCCAGAATCGCCTGAATCATGCCCGAGGCTCCCAGGGTATGTCCGCAGGCGCCTTTTGCGGACGCCAGCGGCACCGTATCGCCGAAAACGCGCCGGATGGCACGAATCTCCATCTCATCATTGTATCTGGTTCCCGTTCCATGCCCGACGACGGCTGCGATCTCTTCCGGCGGAAGCGGTCCGAGGGCCATCCGGATGGCTCTCTCCAGTTCCGCTCCGTCCGGACGGGGGGCTGTGATGTGAAGCGCATCTCCGCGGATGGCCGATCCGGTGATCCAGGCGGAGACCTCATGTCCTTTTGCCGCCCGTTCCGAAGCGAGGATCAGGATTCCCGCAGCCTCTCCGAGCAGCAGTCCGGAACGGTTCCGGTCGTAGGGGCGCGCCCGTTCCGCCGTCATCGCGCCGAGCGAGGCAAACCCTGAAAACGCAAATTCACTGACCAGGTCGCATGCGCCGACAATGACCAGATCGCACATTCCGCTTGCAATCATCCTTCTGGCCCGGTCGATCGCCACATTGGCGGAGGCGCACGCCGCGGAAAGAATTCTTCCCTTTGTTTTGCGGAACATTCGCAGCGTATCCTCCAGCAGCAGATTCAGAGTGCAGCGTCCCGTTCCGTCGGAAAGACGGTCGATCTCTCCGACGGTGCTTGCCATCAGAACCGGCGTTGAAGCGGGAAGTTCCGCCGCCATCGGCGCCAGAAACGAGAGCATCGGAACACAGAGCGATTCCCCCTTTTCCGATTGCAGCCCCGGAACTGTTGCGGCAAGCGCGGCGGGCAGATGGCCTGGATCGAACCGGCGGACCGGCGAGAAAGCGTCCTTTCCGGCGTACAGATCGCGGATGCAGGCCTCTTTCCCGAAGCCGCAGGCACAGACCAGTTCCGCGCCGATGACAGCGCATCGTCCATCAGTCATGGAACTCTCCCGCGCGCCAGCGGGCACGGCAGACATCCCAGAGTTCCGGCGGACAGTACAGTGCCTCACCCGTGTCCAGTGCCGTAAAAAGCTGAATGGTATATCCGGTGCAGGCCGTTTTTCCCGCGCCGTTGCGAATTCTGTATTCCGTGTTGAGCCGCGCTCCCTCCGACCAGTGCAGCGTGGCGGTCACCGTGCAGATCTCATCCAGACGGAGCGGAAGAAGATAGTCCGCGTGAAACTGAGCGACCGGGGCCGCTATTCCGGCGTTCCGGTAGGCTTCATAGGTCAGGCCGCACCGGTGTCCGAGTTCGGTCTGAGCCTCTTCGAAGAGAGCCGGATAGCGTCCGTGCCAGACGATGCCGAGCGCATCGACATCACTGAAACGGATTCTCCGGCGGATGGTGACTCCGAAGGGTGCCGGCGCATCCGGAGCGGTTTCAAAATAGGGCTGTTTTCTGCGCATTTTCCTTCTCGAAAGTTTCCTGTAAATATAGTCAGGGAAACGGCATTTTACAAATCACCTTCTCCGATTCCCGGAAAACGTTCTTCCGGAGCGGAGGTGTGTTTTGCTGGAAAAATCAGCTTTATTTCCAAGATTTGATTCAAAAAAACACATGGGACTTTTCTTTCCGCTTCCTGCTGTTTTCTGGAAAAATCAGAAGAATATGGATCGGAAAAGTGCTGTTTTACCGTATGTTTTTCTTCTCGTCGCTTTTTTTATCCTCCGTTTCAGCGTTTCCGGTTTATGAGATGATATTCTAACTTTTGAGAGAAAACGAGCGTTGACAAACAGATGGGAATCGACTATAATTAAAATAATTCAAAAGAATGATACGATAGGAAAAAAAAGGAATAGAGGCATGAGAAAAAAAAGACTTCTGAGAAAACAAAAATTCACATTGATAGAACTCCTTGTCGTTGTTGCCATTATTGCCATTCTTGCCGGGATCCTTCTTCCTGCGCTGAATTCGGCGCGGGACAAAGGAATCAGTATTTCCTGTATGAACACGCTTCGCACGCTCGGATTTGCCGCAATTCAGTATGCCGGGACCTACAATGAATACTGGGTTCCCTACAACCGGGGCGGCGATGGAAATTATGCAAAGTGGTATAACGGGAACCGGGAATTCGCCTCCCTGCACGGGCTTCCGGTCGGAAGCGTGGAGATGCGGTTTGTGAAAACCAGTTCGGTCTGCCGGGGAGCGACCCTTCTGAGAGCGACGGATGCGCGATATCCAAGTCCCGAATGGATCTGTATGGAAAACGTCTATGGCAACGGTCTTCATCTGGATGTGGACAACGGTCCGTTCGCGGATACCTGGGAGTATCGGTTCGTCCGTTTGAACAAGGTCAGGCAGCCCTCCTCCCGCTTCGGCTTTCTGGAAACCAACAACGAGGGCAGGACCAACAGCAATTACAAGTGGGCGGACTGGATCGCCGACCGCAATGCCGTGAAAACCGTTCCCGCCTACCGGCATAACGGCGGACGCGCCATGAACATCGCCTTTTTCGACGGACACGCCGAACTCCGGGATTACACCAGGGTCGATTACGCATCCACTTCCGATCCCAACTATCAGTTCTGGCGCCCGTACAAATAAAGAAAATAACCGGAGGATAAAATGAGATTTTGCAAAGCCGTTGTTTTGTCTTTTCTGCTGGGGATGGCTCCGCTCGCGGAGGCTCTTCCGCTCTGGATTCGTCCCGATGGGAAGAGCGGTGCATTCCAGGTGGAACAGATCTAGGTGCGCTTGAGTCATTTCAATACCCGGTGGATCGGCGTGGAACAGAAGGGCGGAGTCGTGACCGGAACGGGAAAAGAGTCGCCGGATGCGTTCTCCTTTCAGGGAATCTGGAAGGTGGGAAACGATCCCTTCCGTCTGGAGGAGAGCATCCGCCGCATTTCCTCCGATACCGTGGAGTACCGGGCCAGAGTTTTCTCCGAGCAACCGGTGGATACGGCGTCGATCCGGCTGAATTTCGTGCTTCCTCTGGAACTCCTGAGGGGAAAAAGCGTATGGATCGGAAAGGAGCGCCTCCGGTATCCCGGAAAAGAGCACGGAAAAATTTCCCCCTTTTCCGGAGTCCGGCAGGTGAAAATCGAACTGCCAGAAGGAGTGCTGGAGATCCGGGGCGAACCGTTTTCCGCCGTGTTTCAGGACAACCGCATCTATCAGCCGAAGAACAGCCGGTCGCCGGGCACCTGTACGGTGCACATTCATCCGCAGAAATCCGTGCGGAAAAAAGGGGAGCCGACCAGCGCGGAGTTCCGTTACACGTTCACGTTCCGGGGAATCCGGTCTGTTCCGCTGAATCTGGAAAAGGTCGCGAACCGCGGGTTCCGCGATGATGTCGCGGGCGATGGAAAGGGGGGATGGAACGACCAGGGCCCCAGAAACGATCTGCGCATGTTCCGCCCCGGAGACTACCGCTTCTACGGCGTGGAGTTCCATGTGCTTGATCCCGCCGGAAACGGGGAACGGAGCTGTATCGTGCTGAACGGGGCCGCTCAGACCTGTTTCCTCAACTCCGCTGCGATCGGATGCGCCGGGAAAAAGGGTCGTTATCTCTATCTTCTTCATGCCAATGCGTATGCGGGAAACAAGGAGAAGTCCGGGTCCGTTTCCGTGAAGTTCGCCGATGGCTCCAGACAGGAAATCCTTGTGCGCGACCGCGTCGACGTCGGCAACTGGTGGGGCGGAATCGACTGGAAAAACGCTCATGTCGTCTGGAAGGGGACAAATGACAGTTCCGTGCTCGGACTCTATATGACCGGTTTTGAACTGAAACGCGACGATCCGGTGGAAATCACCTTCGGCAAAGGGGACTATTCCGTCTGGATGATCGTCGCGGCGACGCTGACCGACCGGAAGGCCTCTCCGTATCGCCCCGATTCCACGGTCTACATTCTTCCGGGGGAGAAGTGGCGGCCGATCCTGATTCAGGAGGTCGAACCGGGTTCCCTGCTGGATTTCTCGCGTCATGTGGATGCGCCCGCCGGGAAATACGGTCGCGTCATGACCTCGAAAGAGGGCCATTTTGTCTTTGAAAACGCCCCGAAAAAGCGAATCCGTTTTCTTGGCGTGAACCTCTGCGCCGATCCCGGATTCTTCATGACGAAAAAAAGCGCGGAGCTCTTTGCGGAACGCATGGCGCGTGCCGGATACAATGCGGTCCGTCTGCATCATTTTGAAAAGACCCTGAGCGATCGGAAGGCTAAATTCTCCTACGAGCTTGATCCCGAACGCCTGGATCTTCTGGATTACCTCGTCTATTCGCTGAAGAAGAACGGCATCTATGTGACGTATGATCTCTATTGCAGCAGAAAGATCCGGATGGGCGAACTGCCGGAACTCGGAGACTTCAAGGCCGGCGTCTGCTTTTTCGACTCCTATCGCGAAAACTGGAAGGAGTTTACGCGCCGTCTGATGACGCATGTGAACCCCTATACAAAGATGCGGTGGGCGGATGATCCCGTCTTCTTCTGTCTGAACCTGGTAAACGAAAATCCGCTGATCTTGAAGTGGAACACCGGCGGAGAAAAGGAGATTCTGCGCGAATACCACCGCTGGCTCCGTGCCGGAAACATCGACACTCCGGAAAACCGGAAGGCCAGGGACGGCGTCTTCTTCCGCTTCCTGACCGAATATCAGAACCGCACCATCCTCTGGATGAAGGAGTTCGTCCGGAAGGAGATCGGTTCAGACACTCTGATTACGGATCTTAACTGCGGAGGTCCCAACGGTCCGAATCCCTACCTGATGCGCTCCCGCACCCTTCTGGATCTGGTGGATCAGCACACCTACAACGATCACCCGATGATTCTGGAAAGCTGGAATCCTCCGGTCCTGTTCAAACAGAAATCGCTGATTCCCCGCGGAGTCGGAATTTCGGCCTTGCGGATGTTTGGAAAACCGTTTCTGGTCAGCGAATACGGCTTCTGTCATCCGAACCGTTTCATTGCCGAACACGGACCGGTCATGGGGGCCTATGCCGCACTTCAGGACTGGGACGGAATGATCTATTTCCAATACGCCTGGTCGCACCGCTGCATCCGGCCGGAAAAGGAATATGCAAGCTGGTCCGGATATTTTGACACCCTTTCCAATCCGGTGAAGCGCCTCTCCGACTACATTGTCTGGTTTCTGTTTCTCCGCGGCGATGTCCGGCCGGCGGAACGCGGCGCCGCGATCGGACTGGAAGATCTCTCCTGGACGCAGGCGGGTGGTGCAGCCGAAACGCTGATGCGCCTCGGAAAGATCGAACGCATCGGAGTGCTTCCGGAAGGGCAAAGCATGAAAAACGTCCGCCGGGTTCGTCCCTCCTCGATCCCCGCTTCGGGAAAGGTCTCGGTCAGCTCCACCGGGGAGATCGTTTCCGACAATATGCTTCCGGAGATGAAGGTCATCACGCCGAAAAGCGAGTGCATCACCACCGGAAAACGTGAAGGAAAGGCCGGTGCTCTCTCCTTCCGCAGCGGAACCGGGTTCCAGACCATTTCCGTTCATTCGCTGGACAATCGGCCGATTCGCGAATCCTCCTCGCTTCTCCTGTTTCACCTGACGGATACCAAGAACACCGGGGAAAAATTTTCCGGTCCCGATCTGCGCTATCTCCTGGATTACGGCCGGGCGCCGATGCTTCAGGAGATTGTTTCCGCCGACGTCTCGCTTCAGCTCTCCCCCGGCAACTGGAGTGTCTCCGCGCTGAATATGAGCGGGTCCGTGAAATCCACCGTCAAGGCCGTTTTTCGCGAGGGAAAACTCCGTTTCTCTCCCTCCACCGGAAATGCGCTGATCTATCATCTCGAAAAACGGCGCTGAGCTTCCGGTTCATTCCCGGCTTCCCGCGGGATCCGGTTTCCTCTTCCCCGGGAAGCCGTTTCTCCGGAAGGGGAGTCCGGAAGGGGGGTGTGCACCTCTTTCCGGTAGGCCATTGGTCCGAGTCCCGTGGTCCGCTTGATGAAGCGGGAGAAGGTGCGTGGATCGTGAAATCCGCACTCCCGGGAGATCTCTTCGATCGGAAGATCGCTTCCCTCCAGCAGGCCGATTGCCTTCTGATGTTTCAGATTCAGAATATAGCGGCCGGGCGAAAGATTGGTGTGCGCCTGGAAAATGCGTGTCAGAGTCGCCCGCGAAATCCCGATGGCGTCGCAGAGAAAGTCGATGCTCAGATCCGGATTGCCGAGGTTACCGCGGATCAGCGTAAGAATCTGACGGATGAGCTTTTCCGTGGAGTGTACCGTGTTGTCCTCGCCCGCCATATAGGCTAGAATCTCCAGAATAATGGCGCTCTTCCGACGGATCTGAAGCGGAGAGGAGTCGCTCATGATGGATTCCAGTTCATTGAAGAGCTCTTCCGGGTAGACTTCCACGATCTGATGGCGGGGATACTGATAGGCAAACATCACGGCATCCGCAAGGGGACCGTCGAAACAGAGCCAGCGCGAGGTGCACTCCTCCGAGAGACACGTCAGAAACCGTTCCTCTCCGGACAGATTGTAGAAAACATGATTCGGCCCGAGCACCACTTTTTTATTGGCCACAATCGTTTCACACAGTCCGGACAGAATCCATCGAATTTCCACAAATTGATTTAAAAGGCTCCCCTTGAACTTCGCCTCTCCCCTCTTGTTGACCGACACTCCGGTACTGTGAGCGTAAAATGGAAGCGGAACCAGCGGTCGTTCCTGTGAAATCTGCCGTGTGAAAAAGGTTTTTTTCATTCTCTCTGCCCTGAGCGTTTATTCTACCTGTTGATATAAAACATCCGTTGACAAATCTGGGGAAATATAGTATAATTACAGGAAAAATCAAATGGTCTTCTGTGTGTTGAAAGAGTTCTTCAGAACGGAAGAATTCGGGAATCCCGTCCGGATGGGATTCCGGCGCCACTTGCTGAACCTCTGAAAAGGAAAGGATTCCTGATGAAACAAATACTTGCTCTGCTGATCGTTTTTTCCACTTTGATTCTGAACGCCCTTCCGCTCTGGATTCGTCCCGATGAGAAGAGCGGCGCGTTTCACGTGGAGCAGATTCCGTTTTCCCTGCTGCATTTCAATCGGAACTGGATCGGTCAGCCGCAGAATCCGAAACTGGTGAAGGGGAGGGCGGAATCCCGGAAAGGGGAGTTCCGCTTCACGGGAAAATGGCGTCTCGGCAAACAGCTCTGCGAGCTCCGGGAGAGCATCCGCCGGACCGGGAAAGACCGCGTGGAGTATATCGCATCCCTCCATTCGAAAGAAGCTCTTGACACCGCGGCACTGTATCTGAATGTGAATCTGCCGCTGGCGTTCCTGAAAGGACGGGGGATCCGGATTGACAACCGTCGTTTCCGCTACTCGGATTCCGTTTCGAAAAAGGATCGGTATGCGTTCCGGGGCGTGAAACGGGTCGTGCTTGAGCTTCCGGAAGGCGAACTTGAGATTACGGGCGATCCGTTTTCCCTCGGATTTCAGGACAGTCGTAATTTCTCTGCGAAGGACAGTAAAGGTCCCGGCAACTATTCCCTGCATCTTCATCCGCGGAAAACGAGCGGGAACAGCACTTCTGCGGAGTTTCGTTATACATTGACATCCCGCGGCATCCGTTCCTGTCCGCTGCGCCTCGAACAGGCGGCAAACCGCGCTTTCCTCGATGAGACCGCCGATGACGGAAAGGGCGGATGGAACGATCAGGGCCCGCAGAACGACCTGCGGATGTTCCAGCCCGGCCGCTACCGCTTTTTCGGTGTGGAGTTTCAGGTGATTGATCCCGCCGGGAACGGTGGACGAAGCTGCATCGTTCTGAACGGCGCGGGAAAACGCTGCTTCCTTGACTCCGCAGCAATCGAGGTTTCCGGAAGAGGACGCTGGCTTTATCTGCTCCATGCGAATGCGTTCACCGGGCTGTATGCGAAGGCCGGAACCCTCTCGGTACAATTTGCCGACGGATCCTCGCAGGAGATCCCGGTCCGGAACCGGATGGATGTGGGCAACTGGTGGGGAGGAATCGACTGGCCAAACGCACAGGTTGTCTGGAAAAGTGCAAACAGCAGTTCCGTCGTGGGACTCTACATGACCGGATTTGAACTGAGACGCGATGATCCCGTGAAAATCACATTCGGCAAAGGGGAGTATCCGGTCTGGATGATTGTCGCGGCCACTCTCGCGGACCGGAAGGCGCAGCTTTACAGAACCGACACCTCCACCTACATTCTTCCCGGTGAAAAATGGACTCCCGTGAAGATTCAGGAGGTGAGTCCCGGCAGCGTACTGGATTTTTCCCGGCATGCCGATGCCCCGGCGGGAAAATATGGACACGTCATTGTGAAAAACGGCCGATTCGCATTTGAAAAAGCTCCCGGGAAACGAATCCGCTTTTTCGGGGTGAATCTCTGCAACAGCGGGGATCCCTTTATGACGAAGGATCTTGCGGAACTCTTTGCAAAGCGCATGGCGCGCGCCGGATACAACACGGTCCGTCTGCACCACTTTGAGAATTCCCTGACGGCGAAAAACGCAACGTGTTCCTATGAATGGGATCCGGAACAGCTGGACCGGCTCGATTATCTGGTTTTCTGCCTGAAGAAGAACGGCATCTATGTGACATACGATCTCTATTGCAGCAGAAAGATCCGGAAGGGGGAACTTCCGGAGCTCGGGGATTTCAAGGCGGGAGTCTGTTTCTTTGAATCCTACCGGGAGAACTGGAAGGAGTTTACGCGCCGTCTGATGACTCATGTGAATCCTTATACCGGGATGCGCTGGGCGGATGATCCCGTTTTCTACTGTGTGAATCTTGTCAATGAAAATCCGCTGATCAACACCTGGAATCGCGGCTGTGAAAAAGCGGTTCTGCGGCAGTATGGGGAATGGCTGCGGCAGAAGTTCCTGGATTCCGATGAAAACCGGAAGACTCGGACGGGAGTTTTCCTGCGCTTCCTGGAGGAGATGCAGAGCCGGACCATTCGCTGGATGACGGAGTTCATCCGGAAGGATATCGGTTCGAACGTGCTGATATCGGATGTCAACTGCGGCGGGTCCAATGGCGACAACATCTATCTGATGCGCTCCCGCAATCTGCTGGATGTTGCGGACAACCACTCTTACAACGATCATCCGGATCATCCGAACGGCGGCTGGAGTCCTCCCGCGCTTTTCACGCAGAGCTCCTCCATTTCCTCTCTGGGGCGGGTGTTCCGCCGCATTATGCCGACGAGAATTTTTGGAAAGCCGTTTCTCGTTACCGAGTACTGCTTTGTGCATCCGAACCGTTTTCTTGCGGAGCAGGGGCCGCTGACCGGTGCCTGTTCCTCTCTTCAGGACTGGGATGGACTGGTTTGTTTCCAGTATGCCTGGTCTCACAGAATCTTCCGCGCGGAGACGGAGTATTCGAGCGGTAGCGGCTATTTTGATACGCTGACCAATCCGGTGAAGCGCCTCTCCGACTATATCACCTGGTTTCTGTTTCTTCGCGGCGATGTCCGTCCCGCTTCCAGGGGAGCCGCAATTGCGATGGAGGCGCTTCCCTGGGAGAGCCGCAATGTGCCCGATGGGTTTTCCGTTCTTGGTCTTGTGGAGCAGATCGGGGTTCTTCCAACGGGGACGAACATGAAAAATGTCCGGCTGGTGAAGGGTCCGTTTCCGGCGCCCTCCCGGAGGCGCTATGTCAGTTCCACGGGCGAAATCATCCTGGACACCGCTCCGGAGCTGAATGTCATCACGCCGAAGAGCGAGTGCATTACAACCGCCCGTTCCGCATCGGAGGGCAAGGTGCTTTCCTTCCGGAACGGAGGGACGTTCCAGACCCTTTCCGTGCATTCGCTGGACAATCTGCCGCTGGAGCGTTCGTCATCTCTTCTGCTCTTTCATCTTGCGGATACGAAGAACACTGCGGAGAAATTTTCCGCTCCCGACATGACCCTTCTGCTGGAGTATGGAAAAGGGCCGATGCTTCTGGAGATCGCTTCTTCCGATGTTTCGCTTCGTCTTCCTTCCGGTGAATGGAAGGTTTCCGCGCTGAACATGAGCGGTACGGTGAAATCCAGTGTAAAATCCGCGTATCGGGAGGGGGTTCTCCGCTTCCCTGTTTCCACAAGGAACGCGATGGTCTATCTCATTGAAAAGAAGACGGAATGAGGGGGGGCCCGGTTTCCTCTTTCTGCTGAAAAGCGGAGACCTTTCCGGTTATTTGCCCTGACGCAGCACGGTTTCCCGGTAGCGCTTCGGGGACATCCCGAGCAGAGCTTTGAACCGGCGCGAAAAATGATACTGATCCACATAGCCGAACTGTTCGGCGATTTCCGCTATGCTGTTTTTCGTGCCGGTCAGGAGTTCCGCCGCTTTGTTCAGCTTGAGCCGGTCCAGATAGAGCTTCGGATTGACTCCGGTCCGCTGGAAGAAGACACGGCGCAGCTGATCGCAGCTCAGATTGCACATTTCGGCCATCTCGTTGACGGTCCACCATTTCTGCGGATTCTCCTTGAGATGTTCCAGCAGTCTTTCCAGCAGAGGATAGCCTTCCTGCGTGGAGGAGCACTTTTCCAGATAGATGTCGACCAGCAGACGCTGGAGTTCCATGTTCGCGCGAATCTGTGAATTCACGGCCGGATCCCGCATGAATTCAATGATCGGCAGAAGGCGGCGGATGCCTCCGAGCGGAAAAACCCCGTTGGATATGACCCCGGCACGCATCAGCATGTCGGCGACCGGCCCGTTGAAGTTGATGGTGTCTTCAATATAGCACTCGCCGAGTCCGCCGTAGCGGTTCAAGGTCCCCGGCGTGATGAGAATGCACTCCCCCGCGTTGACCTCCTGTTCAAAATCCGGTTCCAGCCAGAGTCTGCCATGTCCGCTGTACATGTGGGAGATGGAGTAGAATTCAAAATAGCGGGGAGGGCATTTCCGGAAGGAGTCCATGGTGGAAACTCCCGAGCTGCTCCCGACCATGATCCAGAGGCCGTACTGCCTGTGAATTTCCTGTTTGGCGACGTTCGGCATCCGATGGACTTGCGCGGTAATTTTTTTGTCATCATTCATGCGGCTTTTATCCATTCTATTTTTTTATTTGTCGTGTAAAATTAATGTTGTGGACAAAAAAAAGCAAATAGATTTGTCCGAAAATGAAAAAAAAGGAGAAAGTATGAAAATCGGAGCTCTTGCAAGTTCTTTGCGGAAACCGCTTCCGGAGACGTTGAACGCTTTTGCGGAAATGGGCCTTCAGGGAGTGCAGATTGGAGTGACCCGGGAGTTTCTCGGCTATTCGGAGGAGAAACTCGGGGAGATCAGGGAGCTGTGCCGGAAAAACAATCTGGAGATTTCCGCGCTCTGCGGAGATCTTGGGGGGGATCCATTCCATGTGGAAAACGAATGCATGGAGCGGGCGGAGATCCTTTGCCGGATCGTCGACATCGCATGCCAACTGGGAACAAAGGTGATTACAACACATATCGGAGTGGTGCCGGAGGATCCTGCCGATCCGGTTTATCCGCTGATGGTGAAATCCATTGGTCATGCGGCGGAATACGCGGCTTCGAAAGGGGTGACCCTGGCGATCGAAACCGGACCGGAAAAGGCGGAGGTGCTGAGGAGTTTTCTGGAAACGGTTGATTCAAAAGGTCTGGGAGTGAATCTGGACCCGGCGAACCTGCGGATGGTTTCCTGTGTGGATCCGGTTCATGCGGTGGAGGTGCTGGGCCGCTGGATTGTTCATACTCATGCGAAGGATGGTGTGAATCTGTATCCCGGCTCGGCCGCGGCCAGATACGGCATGCGCAATCCGGATGGATCGAAGCGCGAGTTCCGGGAGGAGCCGGCACGATTCAAAGAGGTGCCGCTCGGACAGGGACAGGTCCCGTGGGATGCGTATCTGAATGCTCTCAGAAAGGTCGGGTTTGACGGCTTCCTGACCATTGAACGCGAATGCGGCGATGATCCCGCGGGCGATATCCGGCTTGCGGTGAATTTTCTCCGAGAAAAACTCGGTGAGGCTTGAAAATGGCGAAAAAACTGAAAGCCGCTCTGCTTGGATTCGGCGGGATGGGGCATTTTCATGCGACCCAGTATAAGGATCAGCCGGACTGCACGCTGATTGCAATCTGCGATGTGGATCGGAAGAAGTTTGAAAAACTTTCGGCCGACATTAATCTTGGAAACAGCGGCGAGGCGGATCTTGCCAGTGTGCATCAGTACCTTTCCTATGAGGAGATGATCCGGAATGAGAAACCGGATCTGATTGACATTTGTCTGCCGTGTCATCTTCATGCGGAATATGCGGTCCGGGCGATGAAGGAGGGGTTCCATGTGATTTCCGAAAAGCCGATGGCGCGCACTCTGGCGCAGGCGGATCGGATGATCCGGGTTTCCCGCGAGACCGGAAAGCAGCTGATGATTGCCCAGTGTCTCCGTTTTGAGAAGACCTTCAATACATTGAAGCAGGCGTATGACAGTCGGAAATATGGTCGGCTGCTGCGAATGGATCTTCGTCGTTGCAGCGGTCCTGCCGGAACAAAGACCAGCTGGTATCGCGATGTGAAATGCAGCGGAGGTGCGCTGCTTGATCTGCATCTCCATGATACGGATTTTGTCAACTATGTGCTTGGGACGCCTGATGCGGTTCAGACGTTCGGGGTGACGAGAGTTTCGGGCGGAATCGACGATTTGATGTCCACCTATTTCTTTGCGGATGGACCGATCGTCAATGCCGAAGCGAGCTGGTGCCGGGCGGAATGGCATACTTCGTCTGTCATGGTGTTTGAGAAGGCGACGCTGGAGCTGGAAGGGACCCGGGTGAAGATCAGTCGTACGGACAAGCCGCTGGAGGTTCTGGATTGTTCCGGAAAGAATGGATACTGGTCCGAGATTGCGTATTTTGTCGATTGTATTTTGAAGAATCGGAAACCGGAACAGTGTTTGCCGGAAAGTACGCGGGAATCCATTCGGATTGCTCTTGCGGAGGAACGTTCCGCATTGCATGGAAGGAAGATTCCTCTGAAATAGGGATAATTTAATTTTTATTTGTAAAACGCAGGTAAAAATATCTAATTTTTACTTGCGTTTTTTGTTGTTATGATTTATATTGATAATCAGTTATTGCTTTTTATGGTAGTATATTGTCGTTAATTTGGCATATATTGTGTTCCTTGATTTTTTATTTGTTGAGGATTCGTTTTCCTTTGTACTGATTCATGGGGCATGAGAAGAAAATGGATCAGGCATCTCCGAGTTCAAATCGGAAGATGCCTGATCTTTTGAGCGTCTGATTGAACGTCTAAAAAAGATTGTTAATTTATCAGATAGGATAAATGAAATTCCCCTCTTTGGGAGGGGAATGAAAACTCAGGCTCAGTCGACGGCGTAGTCGGCATTGGATGCGCCATTGCTATTTTTAGCAAACCCGATAGCATTGCCATCCATTCCAAGAGCAGAATACCAGTTCGCTTTCAGGATCCAGGACTTGGTTGTGGACGCCGAACCAACGTTTCCAGCTACATGACCATCACCAAAGAGGATGTTTCCAAAGGTGTCATGATTTGTACTGCTTTTGCCGGCTTCATCAAAGACGATACCGCTGTCGGATCCTGTCTGGTTTGCATTCAGACCGGCAATGTAGAGGTAGGAGAGATTGTTCTTGGAAAAAGAACTTCCACTGGTGGTCGTATCCTCGTCAGTAGTCCCCTTTCCATCAATATCCAACGATACAGGGGTGGCATAGTTCATTGCTTTTTTTCCGCTGGAAGAAGGACAAATGAACATTTTGGTATCTGTCAGGACTCCGCTGGAAATCAGAGCGAAAAGCCCTTCTGTGGAGCTTCCACCCACATTACCTGCGGGAGCGGGAAGCGTCGAATCATCGGGGAAGTTGACATAAAGCTGGAAGCCGAGTCCAATCTGTTTTTGCTGAGAGGCGCAGGAAATTCTGCGAGCTTTTTCACGAGCTGAGTTCAGCGCCGGCAGGAGCATTCCCGCGAGAATTGCGATAATGGCAATTACCAC
>CALXRL010000086.1 GCA_944390735.1 uncultured Victivallales bacterium
GTGAGGTTGCATGTTGCTGGGCACATGTCCGCAGACGCTTTCTGCAGACCGTCGAATGCGGATATACGAAAGCTGAGCTTCCGCTGAAAATGATACAAGCCCTGTATCAGATTGAGCGTGAGGCAAAGGCGCGGGCAGAAAAAAGTTACGAAAGTGGCTTGACAAAGCCTAACATAGAAGACCGGAACCGTTTTTCCATGTGCGCCGGCTTCAGGAGTTACAACGAGGAAGCACCAGACGGGGATTCACAAATATTCTCGACCGTTCATCCAAAACCCGATCTTCATGAATCAGGCGGAACAATTCCCGGCAGGCATATTCTGCCAGGACTTCATCTCCAAGATCGACGGATGCTGCAGGAGGATTCAGACCGGAAAGGTATTCCGGTGAATGATTCCCAAAAACAACATACGGAAACGGAGCATCAGAAGCAAACCGGTGCAGCGCCAGATAAAGAGCCGGAGCCGGATAACTTTCCGGACAGAACAATCCATCCATTCCAGTAAACAGATTCTGGCGGACAAATTCCGAAAAATACTTTTCCAACTCATCAAACCCCGTATTTTCCAAATACGGCATTTTCAGGGAGACAACCTGACAGGGAAGTTTCCGTGCGAAGAACTCAAAACGAAATCCCTCACACCGTGCCGCAACACCCGGATTGGCACAGGGAATTTCCAGACATCCGGGATTTCGGCATCCTTTCTGAATCAGATAACGGGCGGCAAGACGTCCCGCAAGTTCATTGCCCATCAGAATATCCGTATGCCCGTTTTCCCGGTTCCGACTGCTGATCCAGACGTGCGGAATCTTTTCAAGCACCGTCTCCAGCTCCTCCCCCACTCTGGAGAAACCATAAATCAGAAGACCGTCCATTTCATTTCGGCTGCGGTAGAGTTCCAGTCTGCTTGCGGAAATGGTCGGGGGAAGCAGAAACAATTTCCATTCCGGCCCGAACGTTCGAAGAAAAATATTCACCTTTTCAAAGAAGTTCCATGGATAGAGCGGTTTCTGAAGGAAAAGGAGCCCGATGTTTCCACTCTTCTGTTTCCGTCTCCCCCTTCGATTTTCCGGATGAGCCTCCAAGATCCGGCAGACCCGGCGACGGGTTGCCTCACTCATTCCCTGCTGTCCGTTCAAAGCGCGCGAAACAGTGGCCGGAGAAACTCCTGCCAGACGAGCGATCTCCCGTACCGTCAATTTCATGCTCATTCCTTTCGTTTTCCTTCAGGAAATATAGAAATGTTTACGAAACATTTCAATGAATTTTCAGAAAAAATATTTATAATTTCTTGCTTCACTATTTTTCATCTCCTATATTTCCGCTAAATGGTAACACAGGGAGAAGAGATCATGGTGATTGCAGATCGCAGTATGGCATTTGATGTTGTGGTGGTGGGAGGCGGTATTGCCGGTCTCTGCGCGGCGGTGGCCGCCGCCAGGAACGGAGCAAGGACCGGTCTTATTCAGGATCGACCCATGCTGGGGGGAAACGCTTCCAGCGAGATCCGGATGTGGATTTACAATGCACGGGGAGAAAACCGGAAGGAAACCGGACTGCTGGAGGAGCTCCAGCTCGACAACATTTTCTACAATCCGGCCATGAAATATACGCTCTGGGACTACGCGATGTATTCTTTTGCCAAGGCGGAAAAGAATCTCACGCTTCTGCTGAACACCGCAGTGGAATCCTGCACCACATCCGGGGATGTCATTACCGGAATCTGCGGCTGGAATCTGATTGAATATGTCCGGTATCATATTACGGGGAAGATTTTCATCGACTGTTCCGGAGACGGCATTCTGCGTCTTTCCGGCGCGGCCGCCCGTCGCGGGCGCGAAGCGAAAAATGAGTTCGGCGAATCCTATGCGCCGGATACTGCAGACAGCTGTACGCTGAGCAGTTCCATCGTAATGCAGCTGCGCAGATCCGGAGAGGCGGATCGTCCGTTCCGCGTTCCGGAATGGGCGTATGTCTTCACCGATGAAACGATCCCGCCCCGGAGCCTGCATCCGGAAGGCAACAATTTCTGGTGGGTCTCGTTCGGCGGCGTCAAAGACACGCTGCATGACGCAGAGGAAATCCGGGAGGAGCTGTTCAAGATCGCCTATGGCGCATGGGCGTACATCAAAAACCATCCGGACGGACGGGGAAAGGGATGGACTCTCGACTGGATCGGCAGTCTGCCGGGAAAACGGGAGAGCTGGCGCTTCGAGGGCGACCATATCCTCACACAGTGCGACATCGAAGCCGGAGGAATTTTTCCCGACACCGTCGCACACGGCGGATGGAATATGGATGAACACATGCCCGAAGCATTTTATTTCAAAGGGAAACCCTCGATTCTGCATCCGACGCCGTCGCCGTTCGGGATTCCGTACCGGAGCCTCTATTCCCGCAATATTCGCAATCTGCTGTTCGCGGGACGCCAGATTTCCGCCTCGCACATGGCGCAGAGTTCGATCCGGGTCATGGGAACGTGCGCAGTGACTGGACAGGCGGCGGGGACCGCCGCCGCTCTGGCGGTCAAATACGGAACGTTCCCGCGGGAGGTCGGATCGGCGCATCTTGCGGAACTGCGGGAAACGCTGCTGGAGGACGATCAGTTCATTCCGGGCCTCCGCCGGACGCCGTCGCCTCTCTCGCTCCTCGGAACCCCCTCCCACGAGACACTCCGCGATGGGATGGACCGCGACTGGGACGACGGATCTCACGGAATCACGCTTGCGCCGGGAGACTCCTGCGGATACTCGTTCAGCGACCCCGTGGAGATTTCCGGAATCCGCATCGTCTTCGACAGCGACCTTTCGGACAACAAACGTCTCTCCTGCGAGGAGGGTCGGCCGGCGCGGGAGATGCCGGGATGCCTGTTCCGCCGCTTCCGGGTCGAAATTCAGAACGGGGACGGCGCATGGGTCACGGTCCGGGAGGAGACGGAAAACCGTCATCGCCTGGTCCGGATGCACTGGCCGCCGGTCACGGCGCGGGCGATCCGGATTCTTCCCCTTGAAGCATGGGGAGGAAACGGGGGACGCATCTTTTCCGTGGATGTTCTCTGAGCCTGCTTTGATATGATTCCGGCATCTCCAGAGGGACCCGGCCGCAGGCGGATCCGGATTGCGGATTTCCAGCGAATCCGGCGGATGCTTGCGTACGCGTCAACATGGTTTGGCTGCACGGCGGATCTTCTGCTGGACAGCAGCGCGATCCTCATTTTGTATATGAGCCGTTTGGGGGGATCGGCGTCGCTGATTCTTCTTGCTGGCGGCATCAGCAGTCTGGTCACGATGTTTCTGCAGATTCCCGCGGGATCAATCGTCGACCGTCTCGGAGCGAAACGGGGAATCTTTCTTTCCTGCGGGATCGTGATGGGATCCTTTTTTCTGATTGCGTCCGCACCGTTCTGGGGAAGCGCGGGCAACGTAGCGGTGATCGCGGGAGTGGGATTTCATGCGGTTTCGAAAGCGCTGTGGAATGTTTCGTGGTATCTGATTCTCGGCGGCATTCTGCGTCCGCGCGAACGGGGAATGTTTCTCGGGACCATGCGGTTTTCCTATTATCTGCTGAATGCGGTTGTTTTCTTCCTGCTGGGAGTGGCGCTGAAATCCATTTCGTCGATTGAATTTCTTCAGGCGATTTTTATCGGAGTCGGACTGCTCTCGATCGGGAGGATTCTTGCGATTGCCGGAATCAGGCTGAATGTCCGCTCGTCCGGAACGCCGCCGAAACGGCCTCTGAAGGAGGCGTTCATGGTCTCGCTTTCCAACAGTTCTCTTGTCGGAGCGGCGATCTATACGGCGCTGGTGAGTTTTGCGTTTGCCCCGGTCCTGCAGCTTGCGCTGATCTACTTCAATCACACCATGAAATTCGATGGCGGAAGTGTTCAGCTGATCTCCTCCGTCGGGCTGGCGGGGAACATCTGCGCGGCGCTGGTGTACGGGAAGCTGCTGAAGCTCTTCGGGATGCGGTTCTTTCAAATTGCCATGCACCTTTCCTTTCTGGTCGTGTGCGTGGGATTTTCGCTCTGCTCGCCGGGAATGCCGGCGGAGGCAACGCTGTGCAGCGGACTTTTTTTCTGCACCTGCTTTGCATTTACCTGTTTCGGATGTAATGTATCCCGGGAGATGCTGGCGCTGGCGCGGCCGGGAAACGAATCCATGGCGACCTCGTTCAGTCTGACGTATCAGATGTTCGGGACGGCGGCGGGCAGACTTGCCGGTTCGCAGCTGCTGGGATGCGGCTGTCTGAGTTCCTCCTGGGTGCTGGCGGGACATCGTGTGACGGCGTCTCAGACACTGTTCCTCTGCTGCGGCGCGCTGCTGTTTTTCCTTCTGATTCTGCTGCCGCTCCTCCCCAGCGTGGTACCGAAACACAACGATTATTATAAACCGTAATCAAACAGGGGTGAAATGTATGAGAGAAGCTGTCAGGAAATCCACGTTTGAAAAGATCCGGGAACCGCAGATTGTCGGCAATCCCGGCACGCCGGCGCACATTGATCTGGTCAAACTCGACAGCGGAGAGATCCGCCACTACGGAATTCATATTTTCGAACACGAGAACGGATCCAAAGAGTTTGAGTTCGTCATGAAGCAGAGCTTCGACTACGGACTGAGCTGGGAGGAAACCCCGATCCACACCGACCATCCGGGTCCTTCGGTCAAAAGTCCGTGGTCCGGCGATTTTCTCGTCCTGCGCACGGTTGTTCTTCCGACCTACAAGGCTCTGAGCATCTCCCCAAGCCGGATCTATCCCGCGGTACAGAACATCACGGAGAACGGCATCTGGTGTTTCCGGTCTGCGAACGGACCGGACGGACCGTTTGAAAAAACACGCATCCGGGAAGATCTTCCGCATATTCAGCGTCTGCCGCTCCCGCTGAAACAGAAAAAACGCTGGATCGTTCCCGGAGAAGAGTGGATCGGAAAGATCCAGCATCCGGTCGTCCTCTTTTCGGACGACGACGGATTCTCATGGAAGAAACTTGTTCTTCCTCCGGTTCCGCGGATGGAAAAAATCGAGTGGCCGCACAAGGGAATGCGCTGGTCGCAGTGCGGCTGCGAGCCGGTCATAGCGGAACTTCCGGACGGACGGCTTCAGATGCTGGTCCGAACCTCCGCCGATTTTCACTATCAGAGTTTCTCGGATGACTGCGGGGAAACCTGGAGTGCGATGGAACGGTCGCCGTTTTACAGTGTCGCAACCATGCCGAATCTTGTGACTCTTTCCGACGGGCGTCTTCTGGCGGTCTGGAACAATACAACTCCTCTGGCGGAGTTTGACCAGAGGACCTTTCCGGACTGCACCGACGATCTGGTGAAAGGCATCTGGGAGGATGTTTTCACCAATCGGGACGCACTGCATGCCGCGATCTCCGAAGATTGCGGGCGCACCTGGATCGGTTTCCGGGAAATCGCACTGAATCCGCTTCGGAACGCCGTCGATTTCCGGACCGCCGGAGGATATTACGCGCTGCATGACAAGAGCGTCCATCAGAATCAGGTGCTCGAACTGCCGGACAATAAAGTTCTGGTTTCGTATGGACAGCATCCGGTCTGTCAGGCGTTGATGATTTTCGATCTTGATTTTCTCTATGCGGACGGGCGCAGGGAGGATTTCCGTTCCGGACTCGAAGCGTGGTCGGTGCATCAGTATTTCAAGGGACACATCGGCGGATTCCGGTGGGCCGGCCATTGCGCATGGAACCGGCGGGCGGGCGCACGGCTGATGCCGTCGCCGGACAATTCTCCGAGGGAATCGCTGCTGATCGGATGTCATCCCGATCCGGATCTCTACTCCAGCCGCGAAGGCGCCGTCTGGAACTTCCCCGCGGCCGCAGACGGGGAAATCTCGCTCGACATGACTCTGCGCAGCGGGACAAAAGGCCTGCAGGCCGCACTCTGTGACCGCTGGATCAATCCCAGTGATCCGCTGGCCGGTTACTATGCCGGATTTGTCCTGCGGATCGATGGAGACGGGCGCATCGGAGAAACGCCCGCCTTCGCCCCCGGACAGACCGGAACGCTCCATTTGACCTTCTCTCTGGCAGAGAAGAAACTGGTCTGGAAGGCTCCTCTCGGAAGCGCATCCGTCCCGCTGACGGGGAAAATCACCGGGCAGCTCAGCTATCTGCATCTGCAGTCGCCCGCCGAAGAGGCCGACTATGCCGGGGTCATGATCGACTCCGTGGAAATGCGGAAAGGAAAACCGGGAACCCCGTGCTGAGGATTCTCCGGACATGCCTTCCGGAAAAAGGAAACAGAAAGAAAAGAACGGGATTTCGTGTCCCGCCCCTCCGGTGTGCGGTCCGACGGGACCGCGCCGGGAACGACATTCCTTTCCGCGGCGGTCCGGACAGCGGAAAGAACAGGAAAAAATACGTTTTTTTCCGGTTTCCCCTATTGACTTTTTTCGACAAATAGAGTATAATTAAGAAAAAGTGATATAATGTAAATATAATCCGGAGAACAGAAGATGGTCGGGCGGAAAGTGGAAGAGGAACTGTTGCAGCGTCTGAAAACAGGTCAATATTCCGCCGGGGAAAAACTGCCTTCGATCCGGGAGATGTGCGGGGAATTCAACTGCAGTTATGTGATGGTGTTCCGGGCGGTGCAGGCCTTGAAGCGGCAGGGATGCCTTGAGACGGTCAAGGGGAGTGGAACTTTTGTTGTGCGCGATCTTCAGAAACATCTGGAGAAAAAACTGCTGATTTATATTTTTGACAAGCTGGAATGCAGGCAGCTCAATCCGGGAGATTCCCTGCGCTACACTTGTTTTCAGCGGACGATCCGGAAATCCGGATTCATGGATCTGGCCCTTCAGGAAGATGACGTTCTGGAGCCGGAGGAGATGAATGAGGTTGCGGGGGCGCTGATCACCCTCCGGTCGCTGATGATGGAGGAGCTGATTGCACGGAAGATTCCCTGTGTGTTTATTTCGAGTCTGGGCAATCATTACGGGATGCCCTGTGTGACGCCGGATTTCTATCAGGGAGCAACTCTGATGCTCCGGCATCTGCTTGAGACCGGCGCACGCCGGATTCAGGCGCTCACCATCGACGTGCGCGAATACAACCAGGCGAGTTATGCACCGCGTCTGCAGGCATATCGGGATGTGATGAAGGAAGCGGGGCTTTTTGCGCGTCCGCCGCTGGAATGGAACATCCGCAATCCGGAAAACCGGAACAATCTCCGGAAACTTATGGCGGGACCGGAAGCGCCTGACGCATTTTTCGCATCGAACGACAAGCTGGCGGTGGAGCTGATTCACGAGCTGAATCTTCTGGGCATTCCGGTGCCGGAAGAGGTCAAAGTCGCGGGGCTGGAGAATCTGGAGTATCTTTACAGCACATTTCCTTCGCTGACGACTGCGGCGTTTGACAATGTCGAGCTGGTCCGCGCGGCCTGCGCTCTTCTTCAGAAGATGATGAACAATCCCGGAAAAATTCCTCCGTCGGTCAGGGTTCCGATGTCTCTGATCACGCGGGAATCCACGGTTTCCGCTGTGTATGCATAATAACTCATAAAAGGAGATCTGTGATGAGAGAGGATAATTCTGCCGGAAAAGAGAGGAAGAGAGAAAAGTTTTTTACTCTTATAGAACTTCTTGTCGTGATTGCAATCATTGCAATTCTTGCAGGGATTCTTCTTCCCGCCCTGAATTCTGCACGCAGGAAGGCGGAGAGCATCAACTGCCTTTCCCGGCTGAAGCAGCTTGGTCTGGCGTATGTGCAGTACGAGAGCGACAATGACGGATTTTATCCGGCATCCTACGATGAATCGGTGAAAAAATACTACAGCTATCATCTTTCTCCATATCTGCGTTCGACAACAGAGGAGCGCTATATGATGATCCGCTGCCCTGCATGGAAAAGCAAATACGGAACGAATGGAGTCATCGCATTTGCCGTGGCGACCCTGACCAGAAGCGGCAAGTACCTCGCCTACAATGAATTTTACAGGCCGCGAACCTATGTCAACCGTCCCTCCGCAATGATCACGCTGTTCGACGCGAAGCCGAACGACACGGCGAAACTGACTGTGACCAGCATGGGAAAAATCTACCAGTATTACGACTTCCGCCATGACGCGAAAAGTGTGAATGCCCTTTTCTACGATGGGAGCTCGCGAAGGGCGACTCCACAGCCGAACTGCTGGGCGGTTTACTGGTCGGACTGGAGCTATTAATGCAAAAACAAGAAAGGATCTCCTG
Source organism: uncultured Victivallales bacterium (assembly GCA_944390735.1). GTDB lineage: Bacteria > Verrucomicrobiota > Lentisphaeria > Victivallales > UBA1829 > UBA1829. The sequence continues at coordinate 8,213 of CALXRL010000086.1, forward strand.
AATGAAACACCTTCTTCTTTCCACGATTCTGGCAATTCCGCTGTTTCTGTCCGCCGATCGGACACTCTGCCAGTGGGAATTCAAAAACGCAAAAAATGTCCGATCCATAGGTTTTCCAATCAACAAACAGGCAAGAGCGAAGCTTTCCTATGATCCGATGAACGCACCCGGTTCCCGAAACGGATCCCTGACGGTGAATATCGAATACTCTCCCGACATTCTCTCCTCCATCCCCGTCTGTTTCCAGAGAACGGATCTTGTTCTGAAGAAGGGAACGAGGTATCGAATCGATTTTCAGCTCCGCTCCTCCGCGCCCTTCTGGATTACAGTGCAGGCGATCGAGGGGAAAGCCCCTTGGAGGAAACTGGGAGAAACGGCAAAAGACACATTTGAACTTCCGGCGGATTCCTGGCAGAAGAAAAGTCTGGAGTTTACCGCATCGGAAGCGTTTTCCGGGAATCTGCGTCTTCCGACATTTTATCTGGGGAAGGCCGCCGACGGGACAACGGTCTGGATTGCGGATGTCAGGCTGACGGAACTTTCCAAGTCGCCCGGAACGGAGGAGAAAGAAAAGACCCCCGCGCCGCTCTGGACTCCCGCGGCGAAAATTCCGAAACTCTCCCCCACGCCGCTTGAACTGCGGAAGTGGAGCTATGCGGATGCGTGGAAACAGCAGGACGGAGAACGTTCCAGCATCTCGCTCTGCAACTTCTGGGAGATCGCGCCGGTCGCCTCCTCGGAAGAGGAGCCGCCGGCGGACGCGGAACGCTGGAAGAATTTTATTGTCCCCGGACACTGGAAAGGGGGAAACATTTCCAACTTCATCCGGACCGACGACGGAACCGCGCTGGAACGCTGGAACGGGAAACCGATTGCATCGGACGTCCATCATGCCTGGTACCGGCGACGGATTGATCTGCCGTCTTCCCTTCGCGGAAAAGAAATTTTCCTGCGTCTGGAACGGATTGATGAAGGCGGAGAAATCCGCGTCAACGGGAAACGCATGATGTCCGGCACCCCGGATCCGGTGCAAAGCGTCCGGGTCAACATCACCGGTCAGGTCAAATTCGACGCGGAAAATGAGATTCTCATCCGCGTGGACTCGCCGGGAACGCGCAACGGATCCAAAGGCGGCCTGATGGGAGCGGTCTATCTTGAAACGGAACCGGCCCGGTGCATCGGAGAACCGGAGATCCGGACCTGGCCGAGCCGGAAGAAGCTGAACATCACCTTTCATTCACCCCGCGGGGTTGCGGACGGAACGCTGCTCTTCACTCTCCGCGACGCGGCGGACAAGCGTGAAGTCTGGAAAACGGAAACCCCCTGGAACTCCAGCGTGGAACTGACGTATGCGCCCTCCAAGCTCTGGTCGCCGGAACATCCGAACCTGTACTACATGGACATGGAATGGAAGGATGCGTCCGGGCGGAGCATCGACCGCTGTACGCGGCGCTTCGGTTTCCGGGAATTCAAAGTGGCCGGCAATCAGTATCTTCTGAACGGGAAGCCGATCATTCTGCGGGCGGATACCGACTACATGAAAATCGTCTGGGCGACGGACTGGCACCTCAACGCGGAACACCTGCGCAGGGAATTCCGTTTTCTGAAACGCTTCCACATCAACGCGGTCTACACGCAGGGCAGCCAGCCGTCCGCGATCGCGGACGTCGCCGACGAGGAGGGAATCCTCCTGCTGACCACGGACTCCATTTACTACAAGGACATGGAGAAACTTTCCGACGACGCGCTGAAAACCCGCACACTGAAGTTTCTGAAAACAGCCAGACAAGAACGGAAATTCTACAACCATCCCTCCCGGATCGCGTGGATCATCGACATCTGGTTCAACTTTCACAACGGCACAACCAACGGCGAGTATGTCGGCCTCAAATACGGGACGAAATCCTATCCGGCATTCGCCGCGGATGGGACACAGATCACCAAAACCACTCCGGATCCGAATCTGACTCAGCCCATGCGGATGGCCCGGATGAAACGTCTGAATGCCCGCGCCGCCCTCTTCCGCAAATATTTCCCCGATATGGAAGCCTTCACGGGCGGATCCGGCGAAGTCAACGGCGTCTATTCCACGCATGTGTATCACACCTGGGGTGCGCCGCGCATGGAGCTCCGCGCCCTCTTTTCCCGCTATGCGCTCCAGCCGGAACTGCCGATTTTCATCGGGGAACACAACATTCCGTATGCGGGAAGTTATTATCAGCTCGCGCAGCCGTACTCCGTGGGCAACGGCGGGATCTCCCTCTTCATGGAGAATGCCGCGCGCGACAGCGGACACCGGGCGTACTGCTATCCTCCGGTCTACACCCGCCGCCCGCTGCACGGCTGGGGCAAGGAAAGTCTTCAGGACGGCATTCACGACAAAGATCCCTGGAGTTCCTATTCCCTCTATTCTCCGCTCTATCTGGATACGCTGGTCCGCAACCTCAACGCAATGATTCCCGCATGGCGTGCCTGTCATGTGAACGGATTCGGCATGTTCGGCTACCTCTACTGCAATTTCCTTCAGGCGGGACACAGAATTCCGCGTTATGCAAAGATTCAGGGGGACATCTCCGCACCGGTTTTCAAACCGGAAATTCTCACCGGCGGGAAGGCTCCGCTCGGCTTTGATCCGTTCAGCGACGATCCGGATCTCCGGCCGACCCTTGCCGCCATCCCGTTCCTGAACGGAATGGCCGACACCATCTGCGCCTTCTTTTCCGCGGAAGGCGACTTTCTGGAAGAGAATCACGCCTTCTTCTCCGGGGAACAGCTCTCTCAAACCCTTCTCCTGATGAACGATTCCGGAGAGGAGAAGACCTATCTTCTGACTCTCTCCCTGACCTCTGTCGACGGACGAAAAGTGTTCGAAACCAGACAGAACGTCCGGGTCGGAGCCTACGAACATCGGAAAATACCCGTTCATGTCAATCTGCCGGAGACCGCTGTCCGGAGCGAATGGC
>CALXRL010000087.1 GCA_944390735.1 uncultured Victivallales bacterium
AAAACCTTTGGTTGGCCCCCTGGTCGACAGGTGTCGAAACACTCACAGGAGCAAAAATTGAATTTTTGCGACGGGTGCAGGGCCGATGGTCCTGCCGAGGGGTGTTGGGGGCGAGAAGCCACCAACTAGAACCCCCCCGAAGCAGGATACGGAAAAGGAAAAGGAGAAGGAGAAGGAAACACCCCCCGAAGCAGAAAGGAATTGGAGCGCCAATTTGAAATGAGAACGGCGGGGATTAATCAGGCTTCCATCCTAGGAATGGTTCGAAGGGGAGGTTTCGCAGGAGAGAATAAAGGATGAGGAGAGCGAGGAGGGCGACGCACCATTGGAATCCTGGGATGGGGAGGCGGGAGCGGTTTGGGCGGAAGATTTTGAATCCGAGAGCGATCCAGAGGTAGAGGAACGCGGGGATGAGGATCAAGGTATAGACGGGGTTGTAATGGATTGCAGTGGAGAGATTCCCGTGGAGGAGGGCGTACGTTGCGCGGGTTGCGCCGCAGCCGGCGCAGTAGAAATGGAAGATTTTTCTGGAGAAGCAGAGTTCCCATGGTGAGTTTTCGGGGTTGAAGAAAAAGAGGAGGGAGAGCACGAGGATTCCGGCGGAGCTGGCAAGGATGTAAATTTGTTTTCCGCGGTTCATTTTTCGAGGATGAAGACGCAGGTGGAGGAGAAGAGGTTGGGCCAGATTCCTGCCAGGAATGCGAAGGGGTCACCGTCCTGAGTGAGAGGGATTTCGCGAAGGATTCGGATATTTTTCTGTGTGCAGAGTCTTCGGAAATCGGCGATGGTTGCGAGGTGGATATTGGGTGTGTTATACCATTTCCACGGGAGGGTTTTGGTTTCCGGCATATCTCCGAAGAGAAGTTGTTTTCGAGCGGAGCAGTGTCCGAAGTTGATGAAGCTGATGATTCCGGTTTTTCCGACCCGGAACATTTCATCGAGGAGGAGGTCGGGTCGTTTGACGGCTTGAAGGGTCTGGCTGAGGATGACGAAATCGTAGCTGTTGTCTGCGAAATCGGGGAGTCCGTCATTCAGGTCGGCCTGGATGACGGGGACACCGCGGCCGGTGCATTCGATCACTTTATCCTGTTCCTTTTCGACACCCATGACTTTTGCCTCTTTGAGCTGGGCGAGGAATTTGAGGAGTCTGCCCGAGCCGCAGCCGAGGTCGAGGATCCGGGATTTTCCGGGGATCATGGAAGCGATTGTTTCGAGATCTCTTCGGGAGAGGGTGGTATCGTGATTGAGTCGGATGGTGGTCATTCTTTGTCCGTCTCCAGGTTCGAAAGGAAGTTGGAAATGAGTCGTCCCAGCGTATCGTCTTCGAGGAGGAACGCGTCGTGCCCGTAGCTGGATTCGATGTTGCAGTAGGAGACGTCGAGTCCGTTTTTGAGCATTCCGCGCACCATTTCCCGGGATTGTTCCGGCGGGAAGAGCCAGTCGCTTGTGAAGGAGACGACCAGGCATTTGCATTTCATTTTTTCGAGACCTTTTGCCATATCTCCGCCCGTTTTGTCGGTGACATCGAAGTAGTCGATGGCGCGGGTGATGTAGAGGTAGGAATTGGCATCGAACCGTTCCACGAAGCGCATTCCCTGATGCTCCAGATAGCTTTCCACGCTGAAGTCCTTGTCGAAATCGAAGGAATAGTCCTGCGAGAACTGGAGTTTTCTTCCGAATTTTCTGCGCATGGATTCTTCGCTGAGGTAGGTGATGTGGGCGAGCATCCGGGCAATGGCGAGTCCTTTGTCGGGCTGTTCCTCATAATTTCCGCCGTTCCAGGCCGGATCGCTCATGATGGCTTCTCTGCCGACCCAGTTGAAGGCAATCGACTGCGGCGAAATCCGGGATGAGGTCGCGATCGGAATCGCGCTGACCAGGGAATCCGGATAGAGCAGCGCCCAGCGGAGCACCTGCATTCCGCCCATGGATCCGCCTGCGACACAGAGCCATTTTCTGATCTTCAGATGATCCATGAGTTTCTTCTGCGCATGCACCATGTCGGCAATGGTGACGAGCGGAAAATCCATCCCGTAGCGTTTGCCGGTTTTCGGATTGATCGAACTTGGTCCGGTGGATCCGGAACAACCGCCGATGATGTTGGAGCAGACAATGAAATATTTCTCCGTATCGAAGGTTTTTCCGGGGCCGACCATGGATTCCCACCAGCCCGGTTTTGCATCTTCCGGAGAATGATATCCGGCGACATGAGCGTCGCCGGAGAGTGCGTGTTCAATCAGAATGGCATTATCGGCATTTTTCGACAGGGTGCCGTAGACCTCGTAACAGAGGGTGATCGGAGCGAGGACCTGACCGCACTGCAGCTTGAGTCCTTCTTCGATGACAAAATGGCGGGGAGTGACGATTCCTACGCTTTGTTTCCGTTGATCCGGGTTCATCCGTCGTTCTCTCCCCGTTTCGCTTCCGGGCGGTTTCAGGGGAGGGTTTCCCCCGAAATCGCCTTGAGAGCTTCCAGATATTTTTCTCTGGTTTTGAAGACAATGTCATTCGGCAGAGCGGGTGCGGGCGGAGTCTTGTCCCAGTCGAGGCTTTCGAGATAATCGCGCACGAACTGTTTGTCAAGGCTGACCGGGGATCCGCCGATTTTGTAATCGCTTTTCGGCCAGAAACGGCTGGAATCCGGTGTGAGGACCTCATCAATGACGATGATTTCCCCGTTGTATTCGCCGAATTCAAATTTGGTGTCGGCGAGAATGATTCCGCATTTTTCCGCATGGGCGGCCGCTTCGTTGTAAAGCCGGAGCGCGAGCTCCTCCACCCGTTTTGCTTTTGCTTCGCCGATGAGTTTACCCGCCTCTTCGACGGAGATGTTTTCATCATGTCCCTCGTCGGCCTTTGTGGAGGGGGTGAAGAGAGCCTGGTCGAGCTTTTCCGCCTGACGGTATCCCGGCCGGAGCTTGTGCCCGCAGACGGTTCCATCCTTCTGATAGGATTTCCATCCGCTTCCGGTGATATAGCCGCGCACAATACATTCCAGCGGAATGGTTTTGGCTTTTTTCACAAGCAGAGAACGACCGGCCAGATCCTTCTCCACGGACCGCAGCGCAGCGGGAAATCTGGATGCATCGGAGCAGAGAACATGATTCGGCGCCCAGGAAAAGAGTTTGAACCAGAACAGCGACATCGCGGTCAGCACGCGCCCCTTGTCGGGGATGCCGTTCGGCATTACGCAATCGAATGCACTGATGCGGTCGGTCGCCACAAAAAGCAGACTGTCGCCCATGTCATAAATATCGCGAACCTTTCCGCGGTGGACCGGCTTCATTCCCGGGATTTCCGTTTCGAGCAGAGCTCCGTTTGCATCATAGCGCATGGCAGATTACCCCACGGAAAGAATTTTGACTTTGGTGAGTTCCTGTCTGTGTCCTTTGCGCAGACGATAGCCTTTCCGGCGTTTGATCTTGAATGCAATGAGTTTCGGTCCGCGGAAGTGTTCCACAATTTCCGCTTCCACCTTGGCGCCCGCCACGGTCGGCGTGCCGACATTCAAAGAAGCGCCTTCTCCGACTGCGAGAACCTGGTCAAACACCACTTTGTCGCCGGCATTGCCCGCGATCCGTTCGATTGCGACAACCTCGTCATTCGTGACTTTGAGCTGCTTGCCGCCTGTGCTTATGATTGCGTACATGATAAAACTCCTCTTGTTTTACGTTACAGAGCTTATTAATATAGCCGCTTATTTGCATTTCGCAAGTTCTTTTTTGATTATTTCTCCAGTCGGAGCAAAAAAGATTTCTTAATATGTATCCGGATCGGGGTTTTGTCAAGAAGGTCCGGAAGTTTTTCCGGATTTTCCCGCGCGGCCGGCGGTTCCGCTTCTCCGTTCGGGTTTTGTCCGCTGTTCCCGGGCGTATTCCAGAAGCGCTTCGCGATTTGTGAGCGTCCCGTCCAGAAAGAGGTCGCGAAGTTCCCCCAGCAGCAGTCCCAGTTCGACGCCCGGACGGAATCCCAGACGGATCAGATCGTTCCCGTTCACCGGAAGCGGAGGAACCGCCGGTCTGTTTTCCAGGGCTGTCCATCGGTCCAGCATTTGCAGATATCCGTCCATTTTGCCGTGACAGGAGGCGCAGTCGATGCGGTTCAGTTCCATTTCCGTCGGAAAGGTCGGAGCGGCGATCATTTTCAGCCAGGTGGAGCGCTTCATCCTGTCCACGAACGCAAAACGCATGTGTCCGGCAACGCACCGTTCCACTGCCGAAATCAGCGCGGCGGGACACTTCAGGCGCTTCAGAATCGCCACGGACATTTCCGCTCCGGTTTTTTCGTGTCCGTAAAAATGAATTTTTCCGTCCCGGCCGACCGCGAACGTCGCCTTTTTCCCGACGTCGTGCAGCAGAACGCTCCACGCAAGCTCCTTTGTCGGATGGCACATCCGCTCCAGCATCCGCATGGTGTGGATGAACACATCGCCCTCGGGATGGTGTTCCGGCTGCTGTTCCACTCCTTCGAGTGCGGCGACTTCCGGAAGCACGATCCGCAGGATTCCGGTCCTCTGCATCAGACGGAACGCCTCCGCCGGACGGGGGCCGAGAAGCATTTTCTCCAGTTCATCGCGAATCCGTTCCGCGGAGAGGCGGATCAGATTCGGCGCGAACTGCGTCATCGCCCGCTGTGTCTGTTCCTCCAGTTCGAAGCCGAAACGCGCGGAGAAACGGGCTGCGCGCAGAATGCGGAGATAGTCCTCCGAAAAACGGCGTCCGGGATCGCCGATGGTCCGGAGAATGCCGCGGTGAAGATCCTCCACTCCTCCGACGAAATCCAGCATCTCCTCCTCCAGCGGATCGTAGAGAAGACCGTTGATCGTGAAGTCGCGCCTCGCCACATCCTTCTGTTCGTCGTCGGTGTAGAAGACCTGTTCGGGGCGGCGCCCGTCGAGATAGTCCCGCTCCTCACGGAGAGTCGCCGTTTCAAACGAAAATCCGTCCTGGAGAATGGTCACGACGCCGAAGGAGGCGCCGATCGCGCAGGTGTGGTCGAACCAGGAGGCGATTTCCCCGGGCAGGGCGGAGGTGGCAATGTCGATGTCGTGCGGCGTTTTGCCCAGAAGCATGTCGCGCGCGGCTCCGCCGGCAAAGAACGCCTTTTCCCCGTGCTGCCGGAGGCGTTCCGTCACTTTGAGTGCGGCGGAAAACATCGGGGAAGGGGGCTCCGGACGGGCAAATTTCAATTTTAACGCCATATTTTTTCTCTTTCCACTTGTTAAAAGCCAGAAGACAAGGTAAAATACCACCGGAAGAACTGTTTGCAAAAAAGGAAGCCGGATTTCAGATGAAAAAAGCGTTTTACGGGGGGACTTTCGATCCGCCGCATTCGGGACACATCCATCTGGGGCGCGCGGTTCTGGAAAACGGATATGCGCAGGAGGTGATGTTCGTTCCGGCGTGGCTTCCTCCGCACAAGCAGAAGCTGGAAATCGCGCCGTATGAAGACCGGCTGGCCATGCTGAGAATCGCCGTGGGGGAGGAGCGGCGGTTCACGGTTTCGGAGATCGAACGGGAACGCGGCGGAATTTCATATACGATTGACACGCTGCATCTGCTTGCGCGACGCTTCCCCGGGGATGAATTTCTGCTGCTGATCGGCGCGGACAGCCTTCTTCAGCTGCACCGGTGGCACCGGGGACGCGAACTGGCGGCGGATTTCCAGGTGCTCTGCTATCCGCGGCCCGGCGAGTCGGTGACGCTGGAACGGCTGCTCGCCCGCGGCTGGAACCGGGCCGAGGCGGAGAAACTCCGCAATTGCGTTATGGAAAATCTCCCCGAGTTCGAAGTTTCATCCTCCGCGATTCGCGAGATGCTGAAGCGCGGGGAGGAGCCTTCCGGCCTGCTGGACCGGAAGGTCTGGGAATATATTAAAACAAGGAGACTGTATGAGTCCTGAAGAATCGGAAAAGATGGGAACGGAAAAGATGACCGGCGTGAAGCCCTCGGCCGTGGAACTGGCGGAGGCCTGCGCGGCAATCGCATATGACCGGAAAGCGCAGGAGATTATCCGGATGGACATGTCGGAACTTTCCGCCGTGGCGGAACAGTTCATCCTCTGCACGGGAACGTCGGATCCGCATCTGCGGGCGATTACGGAGCGGATCTGCCGGGACATCCGGGAGAAATACGGCCTGCGCGGCCGCGTCGACGGTTCGCCGGAAAGCCATTGGATGATTGTCGATTTCGGCAATGTCATGGTGCATGTCTTCACGAAGGAGGCGCGTGAACTCTATCAGCTGGAAACCCTCTGGAAGGATGCGCCGAAGGTCGAGGCGATCCGGAAACTTGAGGCGAAGATCGTCGCTTCGCGTCTGCGCAGCTGAAAAGGCGGTCCGCATGCCTCAGAATCCGGACAAGGAAAAATGGAACGAGTTCGACTGGGAACTGGAACTGCGCAAGGACGACGCACGCGTCAACACCTACGCCAACGATCTGCCGAAATTCATTGATCTGCCCGACGAGGACGGCGTCATCATGAAACGGATGCAGAAGCGTCCCGAACTGGCTCCCGCGGGCGGCGACTGGAGCAAACTGGGGCCCGTTCCCTACGACTCCGGCGAGGATGACGGCGAGGAGGATGAGGAGGCGCCTCCGGAAAATGAAGTCGACTGGAGAACCGCTCCCGGTGCCGTCGTCTACTGCGAAAGCGCCCGGATGGCCCGCGACTGGGCCGCCTTTTACGCGTGCTGCCGTACACCTGAACTGCTGATCCCCACCATGACGGTGCTTTGTCTTTACGGCAAGCTGATGGCGCGGTCGGGCGATATTATCGACATGTCGCTGGATGAGGAGTCGCCTCCGCAGTCGCGGCCGTTGAAAATCGCCCTCTGCAAGCGCCTCCTTTCGGACGTCAATGCGCTGATGGGACACTTCATGAAGATCCGTCGCGATTTCCCCCTGCACGCGGCCAAATGCCAGGAGCACGAAGCCGTGCTCGGACAGCTGCATGACAATCTGCTGGATGTAATGGGAGAGCTGCGGAAGGGGTGAGGCCGCTTTTCTCTCTCCCGGTTTTCCCGGAAAGGATGATATGTTTCGAATCGTGCATTTTTCGGATCTTCACGCGGCCGCTCCCATGCGGACGCTCAGCGGCTTTTTCGACAAGCGGATCATCGGAGCGGCCAATTCCCGTTTTGCCCGGCGGAAAGTGCATGATCCGCGCTTTATCACACTGGCCGTGCGGCGGATTTTAGAGGATCCGCCGGATGTGATCGTCTTTTCAGGCGACGCCGCCAGCTGCGGACAGCCTTCGGAATTCGACCTGGCGTACCAGGCGCTCAAACCGCTGGTGGATTCCGGCATTCCGCTGATCTACACGCCGGGGAATCACGATCTGTATGTGAAAAACCGGCTCTGCCGCGCCGCCTGCGCGCAATTCACGGAGAGTGTGACAGGCGGACGGATGCGTCTCGACGCTTATCCCTGTGCGATGACTCTGGGTCCGCTCCGCTTTCTGGTGTTCAACGGGGCCCGGCCGACGAATCCGGTTCTCTCCTGCGGATTTCTGGGCGAACCCGCCCGCCGCATGATTCAGACGGAGTGCGCGGAAAAGCGTCTGCCGATTGTCGCGGTCTGTCATTTCCCCTTCTGCCGCATTCGCCGGGGGTTGGTGAACGGCATGAGACACCGTCTCTTCGGCGCGAAGGAGGCCGCGCACGCGATCCGCGAAAAACAGATTGATCTTGCGTTGTGCGGTCATATTCATGTGCCGTTCTTCGATCTGGACGGCAGCGGTCGCGGGGAGACCTCCTGCGGTTCCCTCACGCGGTATGGCGCATATTCGCTGATCGAATATTCCGGCGGCGCGTTCGTCCATCGTCGCGTGAAACTGGAACTTCCTTCGTGAAATCCCCCTTTTGTCCCGTGATTCCTGCGGGATCCCGCTAAAAAAAACGGATCTCCGTTTCGAGACGGAGATCCGCTGACGTTCTGTCGCTTCCGAAAGGAAGAAGTTACTTGATGATAACTTCCTTGCCCGCGGCGGCCGCGTCATAGACGCCGTTGAGAATCTTCTGAACCGCGAGACCGGCTTCGCCGGAGGCGCGCAGAGGAGTTCCTTTGAGGCATCCGTCGACCCAGTTCTGCAGTTTGGTGATGAAGAGGTGGGTCCAGTCGCCCTGGGGGAGGAATCCCGGGACTTCGTTGATCATGGTTCCGGCGCAGTCGCGATAGATTTCCGCGGGGGACCAGGATCCGCCGCCCTTGTCGCCCATGAAGGTGAAGTTCCAGACATCTTCCTTGATGTGTGCGGCGAAGGAGGATTCAATCTGCATGATTGCGCCGTTGTCGAAGCGGATCTGGGCGATGGCGAGGTCTTCGACGGTGTAGGTTTTGTAATCCCAGTTCGGCCACATGGAAACGACTTCGGATTTTTTATCTCCGATGTAGGTCCAGATGTTGCCCGTTGCCGCGACAGGTTTCGGGGATCCCATGAAGTAGTGTGCCGCCTCGATGATGTGCACGCCGATATCGATCATGGGGCCTCCGCCCTGAAGAGCCTTCTGACCGAAGACGCCCCAGTTGGGGATTCCGCGTCTGCGGAGGGCGCGGCATTTGACGAACATGATGTTTCCGAACTGTCCGTCATCGCGTGCGCGGGTGAGGAATTCCGTGTTGCTATGATATCTCTGCTGGAATCCGACGGCAAGTTTGCGTTTGTTTTTCTTGGCGGCCTTGACCATTTCCTCGCACTCTTTGACGTTCATGCCCATCGGTTTTTCGGTGATGGCATGGCAGCCTGCGTTAAGGGCGTCGATGACGGCGGGAGCGTGGACTCCGTTCGGGGTGCAGACGTCGACGGCGTCGGGTTTGATTTTTTTCAGCATGACTTTCCAGTCTTTGAAGAGCGCCTTTTTGGGAAGTCCCCATTTGGTTTCCATCACATCAAGACGTTCCTGAAGGATATCGACACCTGCGACGATTTCCACTTCCGGGATGCTTTTGTAGGCTTCCATGTGGGTCTGGCAGATTCCGCCGCAGCCGATGATCGCCACGCGGAGTTTTTTGCCTTTGTACTCACTTTTTTTGCTGTCCATCGCGAGGGACTGCGTGCCAACACTTTTATCAAGCGCCATCTGGAATTCTCCTTTTTTTATGATTTCTTTCCGGCGAGAATTTTTTGTGTAATAAAAAAATAATGTCGAAGTGTGAAAATGCAATCGTTTCCGGCATTTTTTTTGTGTAAAAAGTATACAAAATGTGATTGTTTTCCGGGAAACGGGACGTTGGAGGAATTTCCGCTGGAAGTTTCGGGGGACGTTTCCGCTTTTCGGAGGGAAAGGTCCGTGGAATTTTTTTCTGTTTCCTTTCGGGAGGAATGAGCGGAGATGTTGTCTTCCGGAACTTCCGAATGAACCCGGACTCTGGAGTGCGGAGCCGCTTCTTCTGAGCGGCTGTGATCGAATTCTACTCATGGGAGTGACGCAGCCCTTTCAGACAGCCGTTTTCCGGAATTGAAAAGAGAAAGAGCCGGATGCGCTTCCTTCCCCCTGATTCGAACAGGCCGGAGAAAGATCCTCCGCAAAAAGTGAGGCCGGCCAGGATGCTGATAGGAATGCCTGTTGCAGATCCGGATCGGGGAGCGGAGAAAGGTGTCAGACTTCATGATAACGAAAATTCAGATGGATAAAATTTTTCGTTGTGATGTCCTCCTGTAATTTTTGATTGATTTCTCTTTCATGCACTGCGGACGGAGATTCGGAGCATGGTGGAGGAAATCCTTCGGAATCATCGTTCCGCGCCTCGTCCTTCGGAGAAATGAACAGGCAGTCTTCTGCCGTTGAATTCGGAAACACCTATGAATTTTTCTTTCACGGCGGAACGCTGATGGTCGGGATTTGAATCTCCGTCCCCGGGGAATGCGCGGCTGTTCCTTCCCCTCCCGCGTCATTCCGGGGAATCGGAGATCAGCTTCGAGATCCGTTCCGCGGTCGACCGGCAGTTCCGGATCGGAAGCTCCGGATCCGCCTGACGCGTCAGATCCGAAATCGTTCCGAGGGCCGCAATCACATGACCGTTCTGGAAAATCGGCGCCGCACACGTTACGCGCCGATGGACAGGATCGGGAAAGGCTCCCCAGCCCTGATCCCGATAGCGCTTCAGTTTCTTCAGAAAGGTGCGGAAATCCGGTTCGGAAAGAAAGTTGTTCTCTCCGTTGCGGATTTCCCACAGGCGCCGAATGCGACTCTCCTCCATCCGGGAGAGGAGGATGATCCCCGTCGAACAGCGGAAGAGATTCAGAACAAGCGCATTCGGATTCCGGTCCCTGACCTGGATGATCGTCGTGTCGCTGATGCAGAAGAGCTCCCGGCGGCAGCCGCCGTCTTCGCAGACCAGAATGACAAAATTCGTGTTCTGCTGAGCCAGAAGCTCCAGTTCCGGTCGGGCCGCGTCCATCAGATACCGGTACGGATTTGCCGCAAACAGGAAAAAGGCTGTCGGACCCGGCAGATATCCCCGGCGCTTGCCCAGACTCCGAAGATAGCCGAGCTCCGTCATCGTCCGGACAATATTGGCACAGGCCGGACCCGAGATGCCCGCCTCCTCCGCCAGCTCCCCGAGGGACCGTGCCCGGTCCGGCTGTTCGGAGAAACTGCGGAGAATCCGGTCAAAGCGTTCAATCACCTGAATCATGACCGCTCCTCCCGCTCTCTGCCTCCGACTTCTCCCAGCGCCGGAAATGCTGTTCCGCCATTTTCCGGAGATCCGCGTTGAGATCGTGATAGATCTCCTCTCCCGAGCAGGAAGAGTTTTTCAACAGAAGACGATACGCAAAACGACGGTCGTCGAAGATCGCGTTCAGGCGTTTGCGCAGATCCGTTCGCAGTTCGGGAAGATCGTCTCCGAGCTTCAGAAGACTGCGCAGCGTGTGCGAGAAAATCTGGACGTCCTCCGGGAACGTGGCAAGAATTCCGTAGAGGAATTCCGCGTCGGAAGGATTCCGGAAAAGTCCGAGCAGATGGATCGCCGCAAGGTTCCGGGGCTGATTCTGACGCGGATTGCGGGTCATGTTCGGACGGAACGGGTCATGGGTTTCCACCATCTCGCGCAGAATCGGACGCACAGAGTCGTCTCCGGCAAGCCCGAGGGCAAGAGCGGCATTCCGTTTTGTGTGTTCATCGCCCCGTTCCACCAGTTCGCGGAGAAGGGGGGCGTACTGTTCGGGATCCTGTGCGGCAAACCAGACCGCTTCTCCCGAAGTCTCGCCGGAGAGCAGTTCGCGGATGACGTCGGGACCGACAGGATCACTTTCGGGAATCCGCTGCGTTTCGTCGAGCGTGCCGCTCTTCCGGACCTCCGCTTCCAGAAGATCCGGATCAAGTTCCCGGAGCGGACGGCCTGTCCGGATGCTCTGCGCGGCGGCAAGAGCTGCAATCTCTCCCAGCTTCTGAATCGAACGCTGCATGCGCAGATGCGACGCCATTGTGTGATCGACCGAGACGGCGCGTCCCGCGGTAATGAAATTCGTAAATCCCTTCACCAGCAGAATCTCCAGGGGAAGGGGCACGGTGACCCGTTTGCCCCACAGACTTGCCACGACCATCCATTTGCAGGTTTCCTCGTCGGCGAACGCCCAGTCCTGCGAATGGTCGTCGAAATTGGAGTAGGCCCAGGCGAGTGTCCGGAATCCGGAAGCTCGGTGCGTGATGGCATCGTGAAACGTGATGGTGTGTTCGCAGACGGGAAGTCTTCCCTCGCGCGCCCCGGGAATCTGAGTCAGCCAGAGTATCGGATCCTGCCGCTCCTGCGGCGACAGCGTGTGCTGGGCGTTGGAGGAGAGAATCCCTTCCGTGATGCTTTCCGGATCGGACATCCGGATATAGCCCGCATCGAAGTTGGAGAACGCCGTGCCGTTTCCCCGCGCCGTCACGCGGACGCTGGAGAAGGGCTGGCAGCGTCCGTCGAATTCGCGTCCTTCCCGGAACTCCGCGCCGATCATGGCGGAAAGATCGCCGTTTCCGGTCGCGTCAATCAGGATCCGGCAGCCGATGTCGCGCACTCCCTCCGGAGTGGCGGCCCGGACGCCCAGCACCGTTTTCCCTTCGGCATCCAGCCAGACTCCGATCACCGAAGTTTCATAAAGAATTCGTCCGCCGTTTTTCAGAATCCGCGACTCAATGACCATTCCCTTGGCATCGGCATTGTACTTGTGGTTCGGTTCAAAATGTTCGGCGCGGATCGCATTGCTTTCCGCATCGATGGATTCGAATGCGCCGCCCGGATAGTCGTAATAATAGGCCGTGACCCCTCCCGCCGTTCCCGTGCCGCCGGCAAGCGGAAGTTTCTCAAGCGCCGCAACCGCGATTCCGTGTTCCGCCGCCGTCACCGCCGCCAGCGATCCGCCCGTGCCGAGTCCGGCCACCAGCAGGTCCGTGGAAAACTCGAACGTGACCGCCCGACGGGTCCGGATACAGCGCTCCCCCTTTAATTCCGAATACAGCGGCAGCTCCGGAGAAGGGGAGGCGTTCCCGCTGAAATTGACCACGCATTTCGCCTCCGGCAGTTCCATCGGATGCCGAGGCGCGTTTCCCAGAGGAAGTTCCGCATGGTCCAGCGCCGCCAGCGGATTGGCATCGCGCACCGGATTCATCCAGTAGAGATTTTCTCCCAGTTCTGCCGCGGAAAGAGCCATGTGGTATCCGGCCTGTTTGGCGATGGAACGGATTCTGCCCGCTTTCCGTTCGCCGCTCCGCTCCGCCCAGCGCTGAAGAAGAACTCTCCGCATTTCAGGATACGATACCCCGGCGGGAAATTCGCAGGTGAAAAAGAGTTCGTCGGCCGTTCTGCCGCGATGGAACGTGAGGCCGCTTTCCTTCCAGGAAAGGAAGGCCTCCGGCGTTTCCGTATGGATCTCCGCCGCAAGAAACTGACCCGTGCAGAAGGTCCGTGCAAAAGCGGGAAACAGACGGCAGTTCGGAGTGGTGTCGATCAGAGTCGTGCAGCGGATCGTGTCAATGCCGCCGGCATCGCAGAAGACCACTTCCCACTCATTCCCGACTCGTTTCACCTCCAGAATCTCCAGCCAGAGTTTGAACTGACGGCTATGCGGAAGCAGCGCCCGGTAGAGAAGAGGGGCCAGCGCATAGGCGTCGTTCAGCGCCCCGCGTCGTTGCAGTTCCTCCTGAAGGGCGCGGACGGAAGCGGATTTCAGTGGCTGATCCATCGGCGTGACCATCCGGTAGGTGTCGAAATATTCTCCTCCGATCACCGCTCCGCGTTCCAGAACCGTTGCGTTTCCCGCTCCGTTCAGCACCAGACCCGCTGCAAGACAGCTTCCTCCGAGAATGACTGTGTCCGAATGTTTCATGGCGTTTTCTCCTTTTGTATTAAATAATATTGAATTTAATTTACTGATATTTAATATAGCAGAGAACAGGAACGATTGCAAGTGCCGGGGGAAGGGGACGGAACGGAAAAGGGAGGCGGCGGAGCGGGGAACGGAGAGCAGTTTGTCCAGAAAATTGTTGGATTCCTGCAGGGAAAACGATTTGAAAATTTCTGTTTTTCCTGTATCGTTATCCTGTCGTTTCACACGGTTCAAGAGACAACAAGGAAAGGATGCGATCATGTTGGCCGAACAACTGGAAAAAGTGAAAATTGTTCCTGTTCTGGTGCTGAATTCACTGGACGAGGGACTCAAGGTGTGCGAACAGCTTTATGCGAACGGACTGCCCGCGGCGGAAATCACATTCCGCACGGAAGCGGCGGAAGCGGTGATCCGCGAGGCGTCGAAACGCTTTCCGGAGATGTTCCTGGGAGCGGGCACGGTTCTGAATGTGAAAGATCTTCACCGTGCGTTCGATGCAGGCGCAAAATTCGCGGTGGCGCCGGGATTCAATCCGAAGGTGGTTGCGGAAGCGGTCTCCTGCAATCTGAATTTCTTTCCCGCGGTCTGCACCCCCAGCGAGGTGGAGCAGGCAATGGAGTTCGGCTGCCGGATGCTGAAATTCTTCCCGGCGGAGGCCTGCGGAGGAGTGCCGATGCTGAAATCCATCATCGCTCCCTACAAGCATCTCGGCGTGAAATTCATGCCGACCGGCGGAGTGAAACCGGCGAATGTGGAATCGTATCTTCAGATTCCGGAAGTCGCGGCGGTTGGCGGAACCTGGCTGAACAAGTGCGACGACGAAACGATCCGCCAGGCCGTGGAAATCGCAAAAAAATACATCAAACAGTAAGGAGCCGCCGCTATGTTGCAGACAAAATCACCTGATTCATGCCGATACGATATCATTTCCCTGGGCGAAGTGATGCTCCGTCTGGATCCCGGCGAGGGAAGAATTCATACGACACGCTCGTTCCGGGTCTGGGAGGGGGGCGGCGAATACAACGTCGCACGGGGACTGCGCCGCTGCTTCGGCAAGCGTGCCGCTGTTGTAACGGCGTTCGCGGACAATCCGGTCGGCCGTCTCGTCGAGGATTTCATTCTTCAGGGCGGAGTCGATACCTCCCTGATCCGCTGGGTGCCGTATGACGGAATCGGCAGAAATGTCCGAAACGGTCTGAACTTCACGGAGCGCGGATTCGGCGTTCGCGGAGCGGTCGGCTGCTCCGACCGCGGAAACACCGCCGTTTCCCAGCTCAAGGCCGGCGAGATCGACTGGGATTACATCTTCGGAAAACTCGGCTCCCGCTGGCTGCATACCGGCGGAATCTTCGCGGCGCTCTCCGATACCACGCCCGATGTCGTGATCGAGGCTCTCAAGGCGGCAAAAAAATATGGAACCATGACCAGCTACGATCTGAACTACCGGCCTTCGCTCTGGAAGGGCATCGGCGGAAAGGCGCGCGCGCAGGAGGTCAATAAGGAGATCGCCAAATATGTCGATGTGATGATCGGCAACGAGGAGGATTTCACCGCCTGTCTCGGGTTCGAAGTCGCCGGAGCGGACGAAAAACTGACCACGCTTCCCGTGGAGGGCTTCAAGAAAATGATCGGACAGGTGGTTGCGGCTTACCCGAACTTCAAAGCGGTGGCCACGACGCTGCGCACCGTCAGGACGGCGACCGTCAACGACTGGAGCGCGATCCTCTGGCAGGACGGCAAATTCTATCAGGCGGTCCAGCGGGACGGTCTGGAGATTCTCGACCGCGTCGGCGGCGGCGACAGCTTCGCTTCCGGCCTGATCTACGGACTCATGGAAAAAGAGGATCCCGAACTGGCGGTCAATTACGGCGCCGCGCATGGAGCGCTGGCCATGACAACCCCCGGCGACACCAGCATGGCGACGCTCAAAGAGGTGGAAAAACTGGTCGGAGGCGCCGGCGCCCGTGTGGACCGGTAAGCACATTCCTCCGAACGGAAGAAAACAGGAAAGGGGCTCCGATCCGGAGCTCCTTTTTTTTGCATGCGTTCCGCTCCGGGCATTTCGCAGGGTTCCGGTTCCGCTGTGCGGAACAAAGAGTCAGCGGCTTTTTTTCCGGTCGGGGAACGCCTGCCGGATTCTGGAATAGGGGGCCTCTCCGGGGAGTCCGCGGGAACCGATGATCCAGGCGTTCTCCGGATAGTTGTGCATGGCCAGACTGTCGCCCCATGGAAAAAGCGGAACATCCGCGGGCACGGAGCCGGAGAGAAACGGAAGCGATGAAACGTCGAGCTGATTGGTTTCCAGAACCGGTTCCGGAGTGGTTCTGCCGTCGACGGCATGGGTCTGCACGCCGAAATTCGCGGGCGTGTAGCAGACTTCAAACTGCACGTCGTTTCGTTTGAAGCGCACAAACCGATGCCGGTGGATGGTGTAATCCACCAGCAGAAAGTCGGAATTCATCCGATGAAACTCCTCCAGCGATTTCCACTTGCGCCGACTGTCGATGGTGAAGACGAATCCGTTCTGAATGAATTCCAGCTCATCGGTGTCGAACCGGCGGTTCTCCCCATCGTAGTTGATCAGTTCCAGCACCTGATAGCGGGTTTCGTTCCGGAATCGGATCGCGCACGTTCTCGGAAGGGCGGTCGGGATCAGCGGAACGATGTGGAGGAAGACCTCGCCCGTTTCGATGGAGACGGGCACGACTTCGGCACTCTCCCCTTCTCCTCCTTCGCGGACGGCTCCATTGCCGATCACGCTGCGGCGGATTGTTCCGTAATGCGCGGGAAAGACGATGTCCAGTTTCAGAATGTCCGTTCGGAGCGGAATGTGTTTCGTCAGATTGGGAATGGTCAGAAGCATTGCCGTATTGGTTTTCTGAATCGCATACGCCCAGGCTTCGGATTCCATGTATTTTTCATTTTGGAAGCAGCCGTCGGCGGAGCGCTCCTGGATTCCAATGGGAGTGCGGTCCGTCCGATAGCGGTAGAAGACAGCGGAGGAGTCGCGGAAGGTTTTCACCTCCGGTTGGCGCTTGTAGGTGGCGTAGAGCTGGAGGGTCTGCTCCCCGCCGCAGAGGGGGGTGTCCACCGTGCCGAGGGAGAACTCCTCTTCCATGTAGGAGACTGTATGATACTCTCCGGCGCAGCCGTTGTAGTGCATCATGCACTCGGCGCGCCCGCGGGTCAGCGCCGGATAGGTGCGCGTTTCGATCAGGGAGGCCAGCGTCTCCGGAAGATGGAAGTCGCTGTCGATCAGGTCGCAGTATTCCGCGACGGACTGCATGCAGTTGCCTGCAAAATGGATGACCTCCGTTCCGTCCGGATCAAAGTAGCTTTTCATCAGGTCGCGTCCGGTTGTTTCAGGTCCGAAGAGCAGCCAGAAGAGCATCTGAAGCGAATGATTGTGTCCGGCACAGTCGATTGCATATGCCCGGCACTGGGGGCCGCCGCTCATCCTGGTGCCGGGATGATAGTGCAGAAGCACTTCCGCCCAGAGGCGTTCTTCGCACTCCTCCGCGATCCGCCGAACCCGCGGATCGTGTGCCCGCGCCGCGATTTTCGCCAGATTCGAAAGCGTGATCGCCGAGTAGGTCGAAGAGTTGAACTCGCTTGCCCATGCCGAACGCGAAAGAAGACGGCGGAATTCATTCAGATTCCAGACCCCCTGCTCATACGCCTGTTCGCACTTCAGCTTTTCTCCTCCGAGGATCAGTGCCTTGGTGGACATCATCGGCATGTTGTCGTTGCATCCGTGGAACTTGAGATCCGACTGGGCCGATCCTTCGTAGGTCCGGAAAGCCTGACGGGCATGATGCGTCATGACCGCTCTTGCCTTGTCCGTCAGAAGCGGATCGAATTCCGCGAGAAATCCTGCAAACAGATTGGATTGAAAGACGTTGTACCGTCTTCCCTCCGGAGTGTCGTTGTACCGTTCGATCATCCGGTTGGCCAGCGCCGCATCCTCCGCTTTTCCCCGGAGAAGCGCGGGGAGGATCCAGACCGGCTCGCGCCACGGAGGATTGAACTGCGGGATCCTGCCGGAGCCATCCGAATTCAGCACAGAGGAGAGGTGACGGCGCACGGCGGAAAAGAATTCGTTCCGCCGCGCATCAACAGCTTCCTTGTTCCACGGCATGGCGGATTATTCCTCCTTGAGAAACGGATAGTTCAGGGTCTGATCGAGAGATCCGAGTTTCCGCAGCGCCAGCATGGAGCGGATGGTCAGCGCGGGGTCCTCCTTCGCTCCGGTCAGATTCAGCTGCGCACGATTGTATTCGGACGAGCCGTTTGAACCAAGGAAAAAGACCGGATGATTTTCGGGCAACACCTTCAGTCCTTTCAGATAGAAGTAGGTTCCGGAAAAACCCAGTTTGCTGGAGGTGTCCGTAACGGAGATCCCGATTTCGGACTTCGGCGCATAGAACTGCGAGGCGAAGAAGTCGATGCCTCCGCGGAAGCCGTCGATCCGGATGGGTTTGTCGATTTTGACGCATCCCATGGTGACGTGTCCTTCCGGATCGCCGCTTTTTCCGAGAAACGTGAGCGTTTCCGGCATTGCCTGTTCGATATAGAAGTCGCTGGTGGTGAAGGGATGGCTGTCCTCCAGATAGACGCTGTACCGCGAAAGAGTGGCCAGGCGGGTGATGATTCCGAAGAATCCGCCTCTTGCCTTCCCCTTCGCCCAGACGGTCCCTTCGTAACCGACCCGCTGAAGAATGGTTGCCGCCCCGCTGTTGAAAACATGAATGTTGCCCTCGGTATTGTTCAGAATGACGGTGTCCTTCGCCGTCAGGTTTTCAAAGCGGAAGCCCAGGTGGAAAGGAATGAAAACGTATTTTCCTGCGACATAGATAGAGTCATAGGTGACAAGGGAACCGTTCTTCGAGGGATACTGCCGGAGATCCGCTCCGCGTCCCTGAAAATCACAGACTTTTCCATGGGATGCGGCATCCTCCCGTTTCGGCGCGGGCCTGAAGACGAGACCGTCGCGTTTGATGCACATGCTGCTCAGATGAAGTCTTCCTTCGGGACGGACGTTGATTGCGTTTTCATCGGGAGCGCCCGCAAAGAGGATCTCCGCTTTCATTGTCGATCCGCCGAACCGGAACTCCTTTCCGCAGACTTCCAGCGGTCTGGTGGTGCGGTACGTCCCGGCGGGCAGATAGGCGATCGCGTTTCCGCCATGGGATTTTGCCGCGTCGATGGTTTTCTGAATGGCGGCCGTATCGTCGGTTTTTCCGTCGCCCCTGGCTCCGAAATCCGTTACCGCGTCAAAGAGTTTGCCCGGAAGGGGGACGGTTTTCGGAAGGAAACACATGCGTTCCGAAAGTCTGACGGGAGAGCGTCCCGGGATCGAAATCCGTGTCCTTGCGCGGAGGGGGACTTTGGAAAACTGCCGGAAGCCGAGAAGCGTGTTGTTCGCGTCCAGAACCGGCTGCGCCGGATCCGCCTGAAGAAAACAGACGGAGGAGTTCCGATGTTTCAGCGTATTGTCAAACAGCGTGAGCGGCGCGCCGGAGGAGAGAATGGCCGAGTCGGTTTTCCAGTCGACGATCAGACAGTTTTCGACGGTCATCGGGGCAACCGGGTTGCGGAACTCCAGAAACCGACCCGATCCGACGGAAATCGAACGACGGATGCTTGACGCATGTTCCGGATTGGCGGAGACATCCGTCCCGTTGTTTTCAAATTTGCAGTTGCGGACGTAGAAATTGCCGTTGAGACATTCGACTCCATAGCGTTTGTTGTTCCGGAAATGACAGCCGTCAAAGGAAAAGTTGTAGTCGTTGAACCGGAGGAATCCGGCTCCGGTGTTGCAGTTGTCAAAGATCATGTTCACGAAAGCCGTTTCCGCTCCGCACGCCTCCTTTCCGAAGAGAATTCCGTATTCCCGGAAGTTCTTCAGCTCCATGTACTGGTGATAAAGATGGGTTTCAAACAGGTTTTTCCCGTTGATGAAATTCGAGTGGAGGATGCCGGTGGAGGCTTTGCCGCCGCCGTCGAGAACGAAACCCTTCATGCAGTAGTGAAGCATGCCGTAGATGCGGATCATGGTGCCGTTTTCCGGTCCGGCATAGCGGAGAATCGTGGAGCGTCCATGACCGTAGAATGCGTTCCCGAGCAGACGTCGCTCACTTGATTTCTGCTGTTTCCGGATGCGGAGTTCCTCTTTGATGAGATAGGTGCCGGGAGGAAAATAGAGGATGTCGCCATCTTTCAGTTCCAGAAAGAGTTTCTGGAGGGGTTTTGTGTCATCGGTTTTTCCATCCCCTTTGACGCCGTGATTCCTGACGTTGATCCAGTCGCTGCCCGGAATCCAGTTCAGGTCCGGGAGGGTTGCTCCCCGGAGGAGCAGCGCGGAGAACAGTGCGGCGAAGAGAAATAAGAACTTTTTCATGCGGAATCCTTTCTGAAGATTGCTGTTTTTCGGGGGATTTTATTGTATGGCGCGCCAGTTCCGGTTGCGGAACGGGTCGAATTTTGTGAGAACGTGTTTGAGGTTTCCGGTGTGTCCGTCGGCATAGAGAAGATTGACGCTCAGATTATGGCGGTAGTCCACGTGATTGACACTGTCCGCATACTGCGTGGTCCCCTCTTCGCCGAGTTTGCCCTGCGCGGCGGAGTAGTCAAGACGGTAATTGACGCTGTCGAGCAGCGCAAACAGATTCGAGGGCGATCTGATTTTGCTGGTTTTTGCTCCGAGATAGCATGGATACAGATCCCAGTTCAGATTTCCGTCCGCGTCGACACCCGCCTGGCCGTTGGCTCCATAGCTGGTATGCTTGCGTGCGGGAGCCGCATGGGAGAGCGGATATCGCTGCTCCATGTTCTCCGGACAGCGCCAGAAACCGAGACTGGATGGAGTCTCCACCTCCGCAAGCAGACCGTCCGGAGGCGCCGGAAGCGTTTTGGAATCGGTCAGCATGGTCATCCAGAACGGCGCCGTGTTGTAGGGACTGGCGGAGTGCGGAAGCTGACCGTCGAAGGTGTCGGCATACGTGTTGAAGGCCGTCCCGAACTGCTTCATGTTTGCGGTACAGGAAATCTGCCTCGCTTTTCCCCGGGCTGAGTTCAGCGCGGGAAGAAGCATCCCCGCAAGGATTGCAATAATGGCAATAACCACGAGGAGCTCTATCAATGTGAAATTTTCCGTCCGCGGTCCGATTCTCCGGAAGGGATGTGTTCCGGCTTGCACTTGATGCTGTTTCTGCTTCATTGAGTTTCCTTTTCGATTCATATAAAAGATTTTATCTGTCGGAGGACCGGCCGGGAGAAAGTCATGGAGCAGCGACCTGTGACTCCTTCCAGAAAGTCCTGATACAGTTCATACAGAGCGATTGCGCGGGCGCGGGAATCAAAATCAATGGAGGAGAAGCCCTCCGCTTCCGAAAGACCGTTGTTGTCGCAGCCGAGAAAACGGAACTTCTTCAAATCCGCATTCATCCGCCGGAGACGGCTGCGCAGGGAGACGGCGGTTTCATCATTGGCGCACACACACAGAATCCGGGAGCGGCGCGCGGTGCGCTTCAGCAGCGTGCGTGCGGTTTTCGAATTGATGAATCCGCTCAGATCCCCGCTGTTGTCCGGGCGGATGAAAAAATCGGATTTGAGATAATCGAACGGCAGATTTCTGGTGCGTGCGAAATCCGCGCAGGTCTGGGCGCGGCTGTCCGCGAAAAAGGCGGCGGATTCGTTGGCCGTGTAGACCAGGTGTTCCGCACCGTCGGCAAGATGATGCAGCGCCTCCAGAAGCGCCGTGTGGTTGTTGACAACCGTGAATCCGGTGCCCGGACGGAAAAAATCAGCGAACTGCATCACTTCCTCGGTATCCTGCATATAGAGTGTCAGCGCAATTTTCTCTTTCTGAAGCGTCTCCAGAAGCTCCTGCCAGGGGTAGAGTGTGTTGCGGTTCGGGCGCATGGCGGCCCACCGGATTCCGTTTCCCCGGAGGGAGCGGAGGAGCTGGGAAAGATCGTTCCAGGTCCGCCACTGGTTCTCGCGGAGATTGTAGACGACCAGGCGGATTCCGTGGGCCTGGAAGGTTCGTTCGATTTCATCGACCAGCTGCCAGCGGATGTCCTCCCGGCAGAGATTGTCGTCGCAGTTGTTGGTGAGGAGCAGGGCGATGCAGCTGCCGGTCTGCGGTTTGCTGTCCACGGGACGGCGGGCCTCCACGGCGCGCTTCAGAATACGGCTTCCTGTTTTCGTGGAGGTCTGGATGTATCCGTCCCGTTGCAGTTTGGCCAGCGCGCGGCGGACCGTGTTGCGGGAGAGTTCATAGCGTTTGGCCAGCTCCTCCTGCGTCGGCAGGAACTCCTGTTCCGGAGGCATCGTGGAGAATTCATCCAGCAGAAGACGTTTCAGCAGTTCATACCGCGGAATAAAGCGTCCTTTTTCATAGTGATAATCCTGCAGTCGGCGTTCCGGCATCTTGCGATTCTCCCTTTTGCTGATTTCATTTTAGCATGAGAGAGCGCCTTTGACAATCCCCTTTTTTGAAATAGAGACGTTTTTTCAGGACCAAATAAGGATCAAATGGCAGAATAGGGAATAATTTCCCTCCGGGGAATGCTCCGGGATCGGCACGGAACGGGAGAATGCCGTTCTGAAAATCCGGAGAGAGCTTTCCCCGGACATCGCCATCCGGTCCGAGAGCCCGGACGTGAAAGCGGGTTCCGGTTCTCCCGTGGAGCTGATGGCGTGGCGTTCCTGGAGCATCCGGGTCAGACGTTCCTGCTCCCCGGCAGGAAGGGAGGTTTTGTCGTGACAGACGGTCCATTCCTCGGGAATGGGATCTCCCTGAACGGCGATGGCGATTCCGGCAATCACTCCCAGCTGCTGAAACTCCGCATCCGTCTCCTGCGGAGCTTCCCGGGAGAAAAAGTCCTGCGGAACCAGACGGACATATTTCTGTTCCGCCGCGGCCGCATCTCCCCGGAGAAACCGCACCGTACCGATCCGGTCGGAAAGCGGCATCCGGAGAAAATTAGATTCTTCTAAAAAAAGAGAGGTTTCCGCTGGCGTTTCCCCGGGGATCATGGTATATTTCCGGAAAAGAGAAGCAGTCGGGGAAGAGGGGATTTCCCAGGCGGGAGGTGTTGAAAATGGAAAAAATGATTTTTCAGGTGACCGGGATGCACTGCGCGGGCTGTGCGGCGAATGTGGAGCGAAGTGTGAAAAAACTCTCCGGGGTGTCGGAGGTCTATGTCAGCATTGGTTCCAGAACGATGGAACTGCAGCGGGATCCTTCCGTGGTGACGACGGAGGAGATTCTGGAGGCGGTCCGGAAGGCGGGCTTCGAGGCGGAAGTTCTGACGCAGGAGAACAAGGGCAGGGAGGTGGTCGACGAGGAGGAGACCGCCTCCTATTTCCGACGGTTTCTGACGGCGCTGGTGTTCGGTCTCCTTCTCTGCTATGCGGCCATGCACCGGATGGCGGGTCTGCCCTGGTTTTCGACGACCGTGCGGGCCGATGCATGGATACAGATCCTTCTTCTGATTCCGGTCCTGATTGCGGGACGGCGGTTTTACAGCTCGGGATTGCGGACGCTTCTGCGTCTTGCGCCGAACATGGATTCGCTGATTGCGCTCTGCACGGGGGGTGCGGTGGTGTACAGTCTCTTCCGGATGGTCCGGGGGGAGTATGGACATCTGTACTTTGATACGGCCGGCATGATTGTGGCGCTGATTATGCTGGGAAAGTTTCTGGAGTCGCGTTCGCGCCGGAAGGCGTCGGGAGCGATCCGGGAACTGATGAAGCTGGCGCCGGAGACCGCGTGCGTGGTGCGGTCCGGTTCCGAGACCGTGATTCCCGTGGCGGAGGTGCGGAGAGGAGATCTTCTCCGGGTCCGTCCCGGCGACCGGATCCCGGTGGACGGAACGGTGACGGAAGGCGCCTCCTCCGTCGATGAGTCCATGCTGACGGGAGAGCCGCTTCCGGTGGAGAAAACGGCCGGATCCCGTGTGACGGGCGGTTCCGTTAATTGCGACGGCACTCTTCTGATGCGCGCGGAACAGATCGGCGGCGAAACCGCTCTGGCCCGGATGATCGGGATGATCCGCGAGGCGCAGGGATCGCGTCCTCCGGTGGCGGCGCTGGCGGATCTGGTCTCCGGATATTTTGTCTGGGGGGTGATTGCCATTTCGATTCTGACGTTTCTTCTCTGGTTTGGAATCGGGAAAGCGGCGTTTGCCGAAGCGCTGGAGTTTTCTTTGTCGGTTCTGGTGGTTGCCTGTCCCTGTGCGCTGGGACTTGCCACTCCGATCGCCCTGATCGCGGGAATCGGACGGGGTGCGCGGCTCGGAATCCTGATTCGAAACGGGAGCGCGCTGGAGACCGCCGCCCGGGTCGATACCGTGGTGTTCGACAAAACCGGAACGGTGACGGAAGGGCGCCCGGATGTGGCGGCCGTCCTGCCCGCGGCCGGATCGGAGGTGACGGAAGAGGAACTTCTGGCTCTTGCGGGCGGAGCGGAACGCCATTCGGAGCATCCGCTGGCCGCCGCGATTGTGCGGGAGGCGGAGGCGCGAGGGATTCCGCTGAAAACAGGTTCCGCGTTCCGGGCACTGGCGGGAGCGGGCGTCTCCTGTGATCTTGACGGACAGCGACTGCTGGTCGGCAGCGCGGCTCTCATGCGGGAGAACGGAATGGATCCCGGATCGGCCGGATGTTCGGAGAGTGCGAATGCGGAAGTGTATGTCGCTTCCGACGGGCGTCTTCTGGGGGTACTTCTTCTGGCGGACCGGATCCGGCCGGATGCCGCGGAAAGCGTGCGTCGTCTTCATGCGATGGGGCTGTCGTGTCAGCTGCTGAGCGGGGATACTCCGCGTTCGGCGGAGGCGGTCGCCCGGGCGCTCGGATTCGACGGCTGTCATGCGGGCATTCTGCCGGGCGGGAAGGCGGAGCTGATCCGGACTCTTCAGAAGAAGGGTGCGCTTCTCGCCATGGTCGGCGACGGGATCAACGACGGGCCGGCCCTGGCGCAGGCGGATGTCGGAATCGCCGTCGGCACGGGGACGGATGTGGCAATGGAGTCCGCCGACATGGTCCTGATGCGCAGCGCTCTTCTGGACGTTCCCGCGGCGCTTGGCCTGAGCCGTGCCGTGATGCGCATCATCCGGGAGAATCTTTTCTGGGCGTTTTTCTATAACGGGATCTGCATTCCGGTTGCGGCGGGGGTTCTGTATGCGTTCGGGGGACCGCGGCTCAGTCCGGTGCTCTGTGCGGCGGCGATGGCGTGCAGCTCCCTTTTCGTGGTGCTGAACGCACTCCGGCTGAAACGGTTCCGGGGATGATGCCTCCCCTTGCGCATTCCTCTTTTCCGGGGAGTGGAAACGAAGATTGAAAAACAAAAAAAAAGAGGTATATTATCTCTTTCAGATGCAAAAAAGGCGGGAAAAAGTGCAATATTCGGAGAGAAATCGGCAAAAACGTTTGTAAAACAGAAAATCTCCGGTATATTATAAGTCTTTTATTGCCGCCTGTGACGAAGACAGCAGCGAACGTCGGCGGGACGGCGCCATGTGGGCGCCGTTTCAAACAAGATGGACAAAAGCAGGAGAATGAAGGAAGTCCGCTATGGTAAGAATCAGACTGAAAAAAACGGGTGCGAAGAACTGGATCAGCTTCAGAATTGCGGTGTGCGATATCCGTTCTGCGCGCGACGGCTACATGGTAGAGGAACTCGGCTACTACGATCCGAAACACAGCGATGAGAAGATCGACGTGGAGCGCACGGAATACTGGATTTCCAAGGGCGCGCAGATGACGGAAACGGTCAAGCATATTCTCGATCGCGCGAAAGCCGGCAAGTCCAAAGTTCGCGGAGTGCCGGATGCAAAACCGAGAAAGAAGAACTTCAAGAAGACCGGCGAAGAGGCGGCTTCCTGAGCAAGGGATGGAGAATTGACGTGTTTTTTAAAACGTTGATGGGTTTGTTCGGCGCAGGCAAGGGCGGGGAGGAAAATCAGGAATCCTCCGTCCGGAAGTCCGGTGCGTCGGAACACGTTGCGACACTCAGCGATCTCGAGGGCTTTGTGGAATATGTTGTGAAGGCTCTCGTGGATGCTCCGGAGGAGGTCAAGGTCAGCACGGAAGAGGGCGAGAATTCCGTCCGTGTGATCAAGATCGTGTGCCGCAAGGAGGATACCGGCAAGATCATCGGCAGGAAGGGCAAGACGATCATCGCCTTGCGTTCCCTGGTCGGAGGAGCGGCCGGACGTCTGCAGGAACGTGTCACGGTTGAGGTGGTCGACTGAGTCTCCGGTTTGACATTATCACCCTTTTCCCGTCGATTTTTTTCGGGCCGCTGGGCGAAAGCATCGTCGGGCGGGCCATGGAGAAGGGGATCGTGCAGATAAACACCGTTGATCTGCGTGATTTCACGCACGATAATCACAAGACGGTGGATGATAAGCCTTACGGAGGCGGAGCCGGCATGCTGATGAAGCCGGAACCTCTGTTCGAGGCAGTGGAATCTTTGAAAAACAGTAAGACAAAAGTGTTGCTCACTTCTCCTTCCGGCGAGCCGTTTACCCAGCGGATCGCCCATGAACTGGCGAACGAGGAACATTTGATTGTCATTTGCGGACACTACGAGGGAGTTGACGAAAGGGTTCGTCAGGTTCTGGTTGACAGGGATATTTCGATTGGCGATTATGTCCTTACCAGCGGAAATCTTCCGGCGATGGTGATTGTCGATGCCGTGACCCGTCTGCTGCCGGGCGCGCTGGGTTCTCCTGAATCCGAAATCGACGAGTCCTTTGAAGACGGACTCCTTGAGTATCCGCAGTACACAAGACCGGCCGAATACAGAGGCTGGAAAGTTCCGGAAGTGCTTCTCTCCGGCAACCATCGGCAGATCGCCGAGTGGCGGAGAAGGGAGGCATGGAAGAGAACGGGACAGATCAGACCCGATCTCTTGAACGTGAAACAAATTAACTCGTCGGAGGATTAGGAATATGAACAAGGTCATCAAGGCTATCGAGCAGAAGCAGTTGAAAGACAAAGTCACTGACTTCAAAATCGGCGATACCGTAAAAGTCTATACGAAAATCGTCGAAGGCAGCAACGAGCGCATCCAGATGTTCTCTGGTGTCGTGATTGCCCGCAACGGCGCGGACATCCGTGAAACCTTCACGGTCAGACGCGTTTCGTTCGGCTACGGCGTGGAACGCGTGTTCCCGCTTCATTCCCCCCGCGTCGACCGGATTGAGGTCGAGCGCAAGGGCCGCGTCCGCAGAGCCAAACTCTACTATCTCAGAGACAAGGTCGGCAAAGGCGCCAAGATCAAGGAACAGCTTCGTTTTGCGGCGAATGCCGCCGCTCCCGCTGTGCAGGCTCCGGCCGCGGAGGCCGCTCCCGCTCCGGAAGCCGCTCCCGCTCCGGAAGCCGCTCCCGCCGCGGAAGCTCCCGCTGCAAAATAACGGTTTGTTTTTTCGGCGGAGGGATCTGATTGCCATGCAGGAATATCTCTCCGCTTCCGATCCGCTCCTCGTTCACGAAGTTCAATTCTGGAACGAGGGGTTTTCTTTTCCGGCGGGAATTGATGAAGCCGGACGCGGCTGTCTGGCGGGGCCCGTCGTGGCGGCCGCCGTGGTCTTTACCGACCGCGCCCGCATCCCCGCCGGACTCAACGACTCCAAAAAACTGACGGAACTTCAGCGCGAGGAGCTCCGGGAACGAATTCTTGCGGAACCCTCCATTCTCTGGGGGATCGGCGAAGTTTCCGCCGCGCGGATTGATGAAATCGACATTCTCCGCGCGACCTGGGAGGCGATGGCGCAGGCGGTTTCCCGTGTGATCCCTCCGGCCGATTTCATTCTCGTGGACGGCAACCCGGTGCATGGACTGCCGCTGCCTTCCCGGAACATCGTGAAAGGGGATGCCTCCTCGGCTTCCATTGCCGCGGCAAGCATCCTTGCCAAGACGCATCGCGACCGCTGGATGACGCAGGCCGCCTCCGACTATCCCGGATATGGATTCGAGATTCACAAAGGCTACGGCACGGCGCTCCATCTGGAGGCCCTGAAGCAGCACGGCGTGACGCCGCTTCACCGCAGAACGTTCGCTCCGGTGCGGGAGATCCTCTTTCCGCCCGAATTCACCCAGCAGGAACTGTTCTGACGTCTCCTTCGCCCGGAGAGGGGGAGAGAGGGAAAAGGATTCTTTCGCCTGAAGCGGATGAAGATCGGCTTTTTCCCGACGGCGGGGGGATTGCATTTTCCGCGGATCCGGCTATATTACAGCTCTTATGGCGTTTCGCGGATCGCCGCGGAACAGAAAGAACGGGTTCGCCTCCGTTTCCTTGAATTGGATTTGAGATTCAGAATGTTCCATTTTATCAATCGTTTGTCGGGAATCGTTGCCGGGTATTTCAGCAGAAGACAGTTTTATGAACCGGGCGGTTATATCGAAATCTGGAAAATCGCATGGCCTCTGATTATTCTGAGCGCCAGCAATACGGTGATGATGATTGTCAACCGGATTTTTCTAGCACGGAATTCGCCGGAGGAGATCGCCGCCGCGATGCCCGCGGGTCAGATGTTCTTCACTCTGATGGCGCTCTTCCTGATTACGACCAGTTTTACGGCGACGATCGTTTCGCAGTATTACGGGGCGGGCGATCGCAGCGGCTGCGTGAAGACGGCGTGGAACGGTTTTTATTTCGGAGCTGCGGTTGCGGCTCTTCTTGCGTTTCTTCTGCCGCTGGGAGGGCAGGCGATCATTGCGCACAACGGTCATGATGCGACGATTGCGCGATATGAGCTGGAGTACTTTGTCGGGATGGCTCCCTGCGCGGGACTGACCTGCATGGAAACCGCGTTTTTCTCCTTTTTCACGGGGAGGGGAAAGACGACCTTTGTCGCGAAAGTCAAGATTTTGGGCTGTCTGATCAACATTCCGCTGAACTATGTGCTGATTTTCGGGGAGCTGGGACTTCCTCCGCTCGGCATTCTGGGAGCCGGACTTGCGAACTCGCTGGCGAATCTCTGCACGATGCTGATTGCGCTGACCTGCTTCCTTCTGGTGGATCAGAGGGAGTATGAGACCCGTTCGCACCGGGAGTTCGACTGGTCGTGCATCCGGAAACTGCTTCTGTTCGGAACGCCGGCGGGATTGCAGACCTTCATCCGGAACGCGGCGTTCGCCATTGTGGTGATGATGATCGGATACGCGGGGAACGAGGAGCTGGCGGCAACCAGCATTGCGCTCTCCATCAACATGCTGGGCAATATGCCGATGATCGGACTGATGGACGCCACCAGCATCATTACGGGACAGTACATCGGCAAAAGACGGCTGCTGGTTGCGCAGCGGATCTGCTGGCGGTCGTGGAGAATTCTGTTTGTCTGGATGATGTTCGCCTCACTGTTTTATCTGTTCTGTCCGGAGCTTCTGGTCAGCGTGTTCGGATCCGGCAAGAGCGGTGTGACGAACATGGATTTTGAGAAGGTGGTCCGCTATGTGGTGATCATTCTGCATTTTGCGGTGGTTTTCAATCTGCTGGATGCGACGCGGTTCATCACGATGGGCAGTCTCCGCGGAGCGGGCGACACGAAAATACCGCTCTGCATCGGCGTTTCGACCTCGTGGCTGATTCAGATTCCGGGAACGGTGTATCTGGTCTACTGTGCGCACGCGGGGATCGCGGCGATCTGGACTCTTCTCACCTTCTACATTGCGATGGACGCCGCGCTGATGGTTTACCGGCGGCGGACCGGCGCATGGAAGAAGATCCGGGTGATCGACCTTCCGCCCGCGCCTGCCGAAGAGGAGGAGGCGAATCTGGAGCGGAACTACTGCGTCTGATCCGGGGAGCCGGAACGGAGGCGGCCGGAGCGGATGCATCCGGAAAGATCGAGGTCGGACGGGACCGGCGGATCCCGTTCCCGCTTCCGCGGAAAAGCATGCGCAAAGCCAAAGATATCGGCCTTTCTTCTTTTTCATCATTGCTTTTTCCCGATTTTGTGATATAGTATCGACCGTTGAATTTCAAATTTTCAGGAGTGAACAATATGGGAACGGCCTCAACCACGGCTGAATGCGTCATCAAAAACAAACTGGGTCTGCATGCCAGGCCGGCTTCGCTTTTTGTCCAGACGGCCGCAAAATTTGACAGTGACATCACCGTCAGGAAGGGGGACGAGGTCGCCAACGGGAAAAGTCTGATGAGTATGCTGGTCCTTTCCGCCGCATGCGGATCGAAACTGATCATCACCGCCAGAGGACCGGATGCTGAACAGGCGGTCAAGGCACTGAACGAACTCATAGACAGACGATTTGATGAAGAGTGATGACGACAAAGATACCGCCGTTCCGCCTCAAGCTCCATCCGAAGCAAAACGCGAGATAATGCTGCATGGGATTCCCGCCTCTCCCGGAATCGCCATCGGTCTGGCTCTTGCCGTGGGGGACAGCGAACGGGTTTCCCTGGAACCGGAAAGTCATCCGATTACCGAATCCGAGGTGCCCAACGAGATCAACCGCTTCACGGCGGCGCTGGAGAAGACGCGCCGGCAGATCATGGAACTTCAGAAACGGGTGCAGTCCTCCCTTCAGGCAAGCGAGGCAAGCATTTTCGACGCCCATCTGCTGATCGTCGATGACAAGGTGCTGACTCAGGAGGTGATTTCCGAGATCCGGAAGCGTCTTCAGTCCGCGAACGTGGTGTTCTGCGAGATCATCCGCCGCTACATCGCCGCGATTTCGGCGGTGGACGATCAATATCTGAAGGAGCGGGCGTCCGATGTGGCCGACGTCGCCTACCGGATTCTGGAGAATCTCAACGGGCAGGAACGGCAGCTGCTGGATCATCTGCCCGGTCAGAGGATTGTGATTTCCCGCGATCTGACTCCGTCCGACACGGCGCTGCTCGACCGGGAGAATGTTCAGGCGTTCGCCACGGAAACCGGAAGCCGCACTTCCCATACGGCCATTCTGGCGCGGTCCATGAAAATTCCGGCGGTTGTCGGACTCAACGTCATCTGCGGACAGGTGCACAATGGCGACATGCTCATCATTGACGGCTTTCTCGGTGCGGTGATTCTGAATCCCAGACAGGAAACGCTGGAACTCTATGCCCAGAAGGAGGCGTTCAAGGAGCAGCTCTACAACGAGCTTCAGCGGGAGAGCGCTCTGCTGCCGGAAACGATCGACGGCTATCGTGTTCAGCTGGCCGCCAACATCGACAACGTCAACAATCTGGATGACATTCTCAATTCCGGCGCGGCCGGGATCGGGCTTTTCCGAACGGAATATCTGTTCATGGGCGGGAAGATTCCGACCGAGGAGGAACAGTTTGAGGTCTATCGGAAAATCGCGGTCGCGATGAAGGATCAGACGACCATCATCCGGACGCTGGATCTCGGGGGGGACAAGCTTTCCTCGGTTTTGAATCTTTCGCATGATCCGAATCCGTTTCTCGGACTTCGGTCGATCCGGCTCTGTCTGGCGTATCCGGAGCTTCTGATTCCGCAGCTGCGGGCGGTTCTGCGCGCAAGCGCATTCGGAAACATCAAGATGATGTTCCCCATGGTGACGTGCGAGGATGAACTCGATAAACTGCTGGAGATCCTCGAATCCGTGCGGAAGTCGCTTCGCTCGGAAAAGAAAAAATTCGACGAGGAGATGGAAATCGGCATCATGATCGAAACGCCCGCCGCCGCCCTGTTCGCGGAGCATCTGGCAAGGAAGGTGGACTTCTTCAGCATCGGGACCAACGATCTGGTACAGTACACCATGGCGGTGGACCGGGGCAATGAGAAGGTGGCGAATCTGTATCGGCCGTCGCATCCGGTCATCGTGATGCTGATTGACCGGATCGTGAGAGCGGCGGAGAAGGCGGGCATCTGGGTGAGCGTCTGCGGCGAGATGGCGTCGGATCCGAGATTCATTCCGCTGCTGGTCGGACTCGGGGTTCAGGAGCTGAGCATGAGTACGGTCTCGCTGGGAATGGCGCGCCGAGTGATCCGGAGACTCAAAATGTACGAGGCGGAAGCCTTTGCGGAAAAAGCGTTGAAATGTACCGAACATGCACAGATTCTGGAAATGTCGGACGAGCTTCTTCATCGAATCGCTCCCGATGTGGTCAGTCTTGCAATGAAGGGCGGATAATCGAAGAAAATCAGAAAAAGGAAACATCATGGCATCTCCAAAAGTGAAATTGACGACGACTCTCGGCGATATTGAACTGGAACTCTGCGAAAAAGATGCTCCGATCACGGTTCGGAACTTCCTCAGCTATGTGGACTCCGGACACTACAACGGAACCATCTTCCACCGCGTGATCGACGGCTTCATGATTCAGGGCGGCGGCATGGACGCCGATATGAACGAGAAGGATACCGAACCACCCATTAAAAACGAGGCCCATCAGAGCGGCTCCAACAAACGCGGCACCATCGCGATGGCGCGGACCAATGTGGTGGACAGCGCCACGTCCCAGTTCTTCATCAATCTCGTGGACAACGATTTTCTGGATCATAAGAACAAGTCCGCTGCGGGGTACGGCTACTGCGTCTTCGGCTTTGTGACCAAAGGCATGGATGTGGTGGACAAGATTGCGAAAGTCGAAACGGGTCCCTACGGCTATCATGACGACGTCCCGGTGGAACCGGTCATCATTGAGAAGGCGGAGCGGATCTGACGCATTCCGCCGGAAGACCCGGAAGGCACTCTCCGGAGAAGGAGAACGAATTCCGGCCGTTCGATTCGCACAAGCCCGCTTCTCCCCGCAGGAGAGAGCGGGTTTTTCTGTTTCTCCGGGAAGTTCCGCCCCTCCCAACTTTTTCACAGGCAGTGTTTGTTTTTTGAAAAAACGGGGATATATTAACAGGTTAGAATTAAAGATGCTGAAATCAATAAGTTTGACAGGAAAACGTAACAAACAAAGGAGTATCCCGTGAGCTACACAATCATCGTGTTTGTGAAGCAGGTGCCGGACACCCAGAACATCACCGGGCAGGCAATGAAACCGGATGGAACTGTCAACCGGCAGGCCCTTCCCGCGATCTTCAACCCGGAAGATCTGAATGCTTTGGAACTGGCGCTTCAACTGAAAGACCGTTATCAAGCGAAAGTAACAGTGGCCACGATGGGTCCTCCGGCGGCGGCGGAAGTTCTCCGCAACGCCCTTTTCCGCGGAGCCGACGATGCCGTGCTTCTGACCGACAGGGCATTCGCCGGAGCCGATACTCTTGCAACCAGTTACGCTCTCAGCAAATGCGCATCCAAGATCGGGAAATTCGATCTGATTCTCTGCGGCCGCCAGGCGATTGACGGCGATACCGCTCAGGTCGGCCCCCAGATCGCGGAAAAGCTGAAACTGCCTCAGATCTCCTATGTGGAGGAGGTTCTTGAACTGACGGAAACAAGCGTCAAGGCGCGTCGCGCCATTGAAGGCGGTTATGAGATTCTCGAATCGCCCACGCCCGCGCTCTTCACGGTGGTGGATGCCAATGAGCCGCGTCCGGAAAACGCGATCCGGATCATGAAATACAAAAAGGCGAAAACGAAATCGGAACTTGCCGCCTCGAAGACCAGCACTTATGTGGGCGGGGAATCCGTTGCGGAGGATCTGGAGACGAAGGCAGCGAAAGGTCTTCTCATCCGGGAGTGGAGCGCGGCCGACGTCGAGGCGGATCCGGGACGAATCGGATTTGCCGGCTCTCCGACAAAAGTCAAGCAGATTCAGAGCGTTGTGCTCACCGCGGGCGACTACAAGGCGGTGGAGGCGACCGAAGCCGGGGTTTCCAACCTCATTCATGAACTCATTGAAGACCATACATTAGGGTGATAGATTATGTCAGAACAAATTGGAAATGTCTGGGTGTTTATCGAGCAGGAAGGCGGAAAGATCGCGGATGTCAGTCTGGAGCTGGTCAGCAAGGGAACGGAACTTGCCGCGAAGCTCGGCGTCTCCGTGGAAGCGGTGCTGCTCGGATCCAACGTCGGGAATTGCTGCGATACTCTGTTCCAGTACGGCTGCAAAAAGGTCTATCTTGCCGATGATCCGCGTCTGGAGCCGTTCACGGTTCTGCCGTTTGCAAAGGTGATTATGGATCTCATCAAGGAGTACAAGCCGAATATTCTGCTGTTCGGCGCGACCATGAAGGGGCGCGAACTTGCTCCCCGCGTCGCTTCCGAGAAACTCGCCGGGCTGACCGCCGACTGCACCGATCTGCGGATCGACGATTTCGACGATAAAGTCAATAAGAAATTCTATAAGAACAAACTTATGCAGATCCGTCCGGCGTTCGGCGGAAACATCATCGCCACCATTGTCAACACCTGGGACGATCCCCAGATGGTGACGGTCCGCGAAGGCGTGATGAAGATGGTCGAGCCCGATCCCTCCGCGAAAGGGGAGGTCGTGAAGGTGGATGTGGCGCTGACCGCGGAGGAGACGGTGGTCAAGGTCATTGAGCGCATGCGTCAGGACAAGACGGTCAATCTCAAAGGCGCGCAGATCATTGTGGCCGGCGGCTACGGCGTGGGATCGGCGGAGAACTTCAAGCTGATCCGCGAACTGGCGCAGGTGCTCGGCGGCGAGGTCGGGGCTTCCAGAGCGGCGGTTGACGCCGGATGGATCGATCACGATCATCAGGTCGGACAGACCGGTGTGACGGTCCGGCCGAAACTCTACATTGCCTGCGGCATCAGCGGCTCCGTCCAGCACTGCGCCGGAATGAGCGACAGCAAAAAGATCATCGCGATCAACACGGATCCCGCGGCTCCGATTTTCTCGGTTGCGCATTACGGGATCGTCGGCGACCTGAACCAGGTCATTCCCATGATGATTAAAGCCTACAAAGCCAAGGCCTGAGGAGAGAATAGAGATGTCAAACTTTTTCACGGATAATCCGGACCTGATGTTCACGCTGGAAAACCTTGAAATGGAGGAGCTCGTCGCTCTCCGCGAGGATCATTACAAACAGGCGGAGAAGTTCGATTACGCTCCGGAAAACTACGAGGACGCCAAGGATAATTACAAACGCGTCCTCACGGTGATCGGCGAAATCACAGGCGAACGCATCGCTCCCCGTTCCCGTCAGGTGGACGAGGAGGGTCCGACCCTCAAGGACGGCGTCGTCAAATACCATCCCCTGACCGACAGAAACCTCAAGGACCTCAAGGATGCCGGTGTCATGGGCGTGATGCTTCCCCGGCAGTACGGCGGACTCAACTTCCCCACCACCATCTACACCATGATGACGGAAATGGTCGCCCGTGCGGATGCTTCCCTTCAGAATCTGATCGGACTTCAGGACATTGCGGAAACCATCTGCGAATTCGGGTCGGAGGAGCAGCGTCAGAAATATCTGCCGCGTTTTGCTTCCGGAGAGGCCGACGGCTCCATGGACCTCACGGAGCCGGACTCCGGTTCCGACCTTCAGTCCGTGCGTCTCAAAGCGACGCAGGGACCCGACGGAAAGTGGTATCTGAACGGCATGAAACGCTTCATTACCAACGGCTGCGCACAGATCCACCTGGTGCTTGCCCGTTCGCAGGAGGGAACAACCGACGGACGCGGACTTTCCATGTTCATCTGTGAAGCCTGCCCGGAACTGAAAGTCCGCCGTATCGAGCACAAGCTTGGGATTCACGGCGTGCCGACCGCCGAGCTTCAGTACAACAATGTCCCCGCGGAACTCTGCGGCAAGCAGCGCTTCGGACTGATTAAGTATGTGATGAGCCTGATGAACGGCGCACGCGTTGCCATCAGCGGACAGGCGCTCGGCATTGCGGAGGCTTCCTACCGCGAGGCCAGAAAATACGCCTCCGAGCGCGTGCAGTTCAAGCAGAGCATCGACAAATTCCCGGCGATCTATGAGATGCTGGCGAAGATGAAGACCAAACTCACCGCCGCAAGAACGCTGCTTTACGAGACTACCAGAGCGGTCGATCTCCGCTACTCCTACAATCTGATCGACGAACGTTCCGAAAAGGCCAAATACTATGTGAAGGTCGCGGCGGTGCTGACGCCGATGTGCAAGGCGCTCTCCACCGAGATCGCCAACCAGATTGCCTATGACTGCATCCAGATCCACGGCGGAACCGGCTACATGCACGACTTCGACGCGGAACGCTACTACCGCGATGCCAGAATCACGAACATCTACGAGGGAACCACGCAGCTTCAGGTGGTTGCCGCGATCGGCGGAATCATGCAGCGCGTGCTGGATCCGATGATCGGAGAGCTCCTCAAGATGTCCTGCGACGGCCTCGACTGCCGTCTGCTGAAAATGCTGGAGGAGATGCACGAAAAGCAGGTGGAAGCCGTCAAATATGTGGCGGAGAAAAAGGATTCCGCGTATCACGATCTCAGAGCCAGAAATCTGGTGGAGAACGAGACGATCGTTCTGGTCGGACTGCTGATGCTCCGGGATGCGAAGAAGGATCCGAAACGCGTGCCGCTTGCCGAACGCTACATCCTCGATGCGGCGCACGACTTTGAAAGAAACTATCAGATCGTCATGAGCGGCGACCTGTCGACCATTGACAGACATCGCGACGTCATCGACTACTGATCAACGGAGATCTTGGAATGAATAACGATTATCTGGAAAGAGCCAAACAGGTCATCCCCGATGCAAAAACGCTGATTCTTCTCGCATCGAGAAGAGCGCGGCAGCTTGCTTACGGCGCACGGCCGATGGTCCGCTGCAAAGACGAAAATCATCTGGATGTGGCGCTGCTTGAAATCGCCGAGGGCAAACTCGTGGCGAACTTCAATGGCACGGAAAATGATTTCCTCAAGGAGATCAATGCCATCAAGGAGGCCGCCAAGCGCGAATCCGGTGAGATCAGCATGAAAAACGGAAACGCAGACTGATTCTCCCCCCGGGAGAATCGGAAAACAGCGCGTCGGAATGGTTCGGCGCGCTTTTTTTATCAAGGAGTTTTCCATGGCAGAAATTGCAATTATCATGGGCAGCAAGAGCGATCTGATTTCGCTCAAGGGAGCGTTTGAAACGCTCAATTCGTTCGGAGTGGAGTATACGGCGCGGGTTCTCTCCGCCCATCGGACCCCGGATGCGGCCGCGGAGTTCGCGAAAAACGCCGAGCACAACGGGTATCGTGTCATTCTCTGCGCGGCCGGAATGGCGGCGCATCTGGGAGGAGTCATTGCGGCGCATACGATTCTCCCCGTCATCGGCATTCCGATGGCCTGCGAG
Source organism: uncultured Victivallales bacterium (assembly GCA_944390735.1). Classification (GTDB taxonomy): domain Bacteria; phylum Verrucomicrobiota; class Lentisphaeria; order Victivallales; family UBA1829; genus UBA1829. The sequence goes on from CALXRL010000087.1 coordinate 36,492, forward strand.
CCGTTTCACGGACTCGATGCGCTGCTCTCCATGGTTCAGATGCCGCCGGGAATTCCCGTGGCGACTGTGACGGCGGGAAAGGCCGGAGCGAAAAACGCTGCGCTTCTTGCGATTTCAATTCTGGCGCTCGGCAATCCGGAGCTCGGCGCAAAACTCAAAGAGTTCCGTGCCGCTCAGCAGCGGAAGGTCGAAGAGGCGGATGCCTCCCTTCAGAAGGAAATTGCCAAGCTCAGCGAATAATCCGGCGGAGGAGTCATGCGGAAATACTCCGGCATCCTTCTTTTCCTGATCCTGCCTGCGGTTTTCGCGGCGGGGGAGGCGTCTGCTCCGACGCGGAACCGTGCGACGGAACCGGTGACCTTCCAGGAGCGGTTTCTCTCTGATTTTCAGGCTCTTTTTGAGATGCTTGGCAGAGAGTATCCGCAGTTTCGGAACCGTCTTTCTTCCCAGGATGCGGACAAGGCGCTTGCCGCTCTTCTGGAGGGGCTCGGTTCCGGAGTGATTCCCGTTCCGGATGGAAAGAATACGGCGCTTCCCGGGAGCGCTTCCGCTCCAGCGGGAAAACGGGGGAATACGGGGAAAACGGAAACTTCCGGAAAGAATCCTCCGGAGGTTCGTCTGGCGAACGGTCTGATGTATCTCCGGCTGAACGTCATAGACGCACACGGCATCGAACGGCTTATGGAGGTGCTCGGAACGGAGGGAAAAGGAGTGATTCTGGATCTGCGTTCCTGTTCCGGTGGAAACGGCGAGGAGCTTGCGTTCCGCCTTTCGCACTTTCTGGCGGGGAAACGGGGGATGGCAACCGCGCATATCGCGATTCTGACGGGTCCGGCGACCCGGGGCGCCGCGGAAATCCTGGGCGCCATGCTGACGGCCTCCCGAAAGGGAATCCGGATCGGAGAACCGACCGCCGGAGAGCCCTATCTTAGAAAGATCGTGCGTGCGGGTTCCCGGAACTGGCTGGTTCCGGTGCCGCCGGAAGGCGCGGAACAGGTGCGGTATGCGAAACTGCGTCCGCAGATTGCGATTTCATCCGTTCCGCAGGTTCCGTATGACAAGGTTTGTGCGGGTCGGGGGGCTTTTTCGGGCGACCGCTGTCTCTCCAGAGCGGCGGATCTGCTGGTCAGTCTGGATTTATTGGATCAAAAGGGGTTGAAAAAATAATCATGCCTGTTATAGTTAAGACAATACTTCTGCTCGTCGCCTCCAATCTGTTCATGACGTTTGCGTGGTACGGGCACCTGAAGAATATGTCGGGGAAGCCGTGGTATCTTGCCGCGCTGGTGAGCTGGGGAATCGCCCTCTTCGAATATCTGATTCAGGTTCCCGCAAACCGCATCGGATATGCCGGCGGATTGACCCTGGCGCAGCTGAAGATCATGCAGGAAGTGATTACGCTGTCGGTATTTGTGCCGTTTTCACTGATCTACATGAAGGAAGGATTCAAGCTGGACTACATCTGGGCGGCGTTCTGTCTGACGGGCGCGGTCTATTTCATGTTCCGGCACTGACGGTCAAACCACAGAAAAAGGAGGAAGGGCTATGTTGGAACAACTGGTTACGGGAATCGGTAATTTTCTTGCCGGCGGAACGGCCATGACACTCTACTGGTGCGCCGCAATCGGAGGAACACTGTTCTTCGTCTTCACGCTCTGCTGTTCCTCGTTTGACCTCGGCGGAGTCGATGCCGCGGGAGACGCGGCAGCCGACGGATCGTTCGATGCAATGGGACATGTGGATACCGGACTTCTGGATTTCCAGCTCATCAGTTTCAAATCCATTCTCGCATTTGTGACCATGTTCGGCTGGACGGGGGTGGTCTGGGGAAAATCCGGATGGCTGGGATTCCTGGCCGCTTTTCTGATCGGGCTCTTCGCCATGTTCCTCACGGCGCTGGCAATTTATCTGATGTTCAAACTGCAGCACAGCGGAAATGTGACGGCGAAAGAGATTGTCGGATCGGTTGGAACGGTCTATATCAGCATCCCGGCCGGACGCACAGAGCATGGAAAGGTGACGGTGAGTCTGGGCGGATCCACTCAGGAGATCGTCGCCGTGGCGGATGAGGAAATCCCGACGGGTTCGGCGGTGAAGGTGACGGAGGCGCTTTCCGACTCCCTTTTTCTGGTTCGGAAGGTGTGACACGTATGAATGAGGAGGCGCTTGTCGCCAGATTGAAACAACTCTTCACTCCGGGCGCGGAGGTCGTCGAAGGTCCCGGGGACGACTGCGCCGCAATCCGGATGCCGGGAACGGATTCCTTGCTTCTGGCGGCCGTGGATCAGGTGGTGGAGGGAATTCATTATCTGCCCGGGGAAGCAAGTGCCGCCGTCGCGGGAAAACTCGTGAAACGCAATGTCAGCGATATCGCGGCCATGGGGGGAGAGCCCCTCTACGCCATGCTGACCGTTGCGGCCAATCCGCTGGAGGAACCGGAACTTCTCCGCTTTTTCGAGGCGGTGCAGGAGAGCTGCGGCCGCTACGGAATGTGCGTGGCGGGAGGCGATGTCGCCGCACTGCCGGAACGCGGAGCCGTCTTCACGCTCTCGATTCTGGGACGTGTGAAGGCGGAGTGCATGAAGCTGAGGCGGACCGCCCGGGCAGGAGATGTGCTCTGCGCAACCGGCTGGTTCGGCAGATCGTTCCCGACGGGACGGCATCTGACGTTTGAACCCCGGTTGAAGGAAGGACAGTATCTCGGAGCCTGTTCGTGCGTGCATGCCATGATGGATGTCAGCGACGGACTGCTGAAGGATTCTCTCCGGATGGCGTCGGATTCGGGACTGGCGCTTCAGCTCGAGCCCGATGCGGTGCCCCGCTTCGACGGAGCTTCGCTGGAAGAGGCGCTCTCCGATGGAGAGGATTATGAACTGATTTTTGCCGTCGCGCCTGAAGAGGCCGATCGGCTGATTGCGGAATTTCCATACACCCGGATTTCCAAAATCGGAGTTTTTCTGGAGGGAACTCCCGGAGAATTCCGGAATTGGCCGGACTGGAAGAAAAAAGGATTTGACCATTTTCATGAAAACAGCAGAGACATTTGAAACCCGTTCGCCCGAAGAGACGGAGGCGCTTGCCGCCCGGATCGCGCGGGAAACCGCTCCGGGAACCATTTTCCTCCTGCGCGGAGATCTGGGCGCGGGAAAAACCGCTTTCACCCGCGGATTCGCCAGGGGACTCGGGATTCAGGAGCCGGTTTCCAGCCCGACATTCACCATCGTGCAGGAGTATGCGTTCGGAGACTCCAGGATGCTTTATCATATGGACCTCTACCGCATCGCCGATTCGGATGCGGCGCTTGCTTTCGGTATCGACGATTTCCTGTTCGACCGGAATGCCATCTGTCTGATCGAGTGGCCGGAGCGGGCCGAGGATCTTTATCCGGCCGATGCGGTCAATGTCGAGATCGAGCATACCGCGGAGGAGAACCGCAGAATCATCCGGATCCGGCGCTGAGATGGACATCATGGAATCGCAGGAGCTTCTCCCGGCGCGCATCATCCGCATGGTGGTGGCATTCGACGGAACCGCGTATCACGGATGGCAGAGACAGCCCAATGGTCTCACGGTTCAGCAGGTCGTCGAAGAGCGTCTGTTCCAACTCTTCGGTGAAATTCCGATCCGGATTCAGGGAAGCAGCCGGACCGATTCCGGCGTGCATTCGCTTGGTCTGACGGTCTCTTTCCCCGTTCCGCCGAACCGGAACATTCCGGAGTGGAAGATTCTCAAGGCGCTGAACCGTCTTCTTCCGGAGGATATCCGCATCCGGTCGGTCGAAACGGCTCCGGACGGATTCAATGCCCGTTTTTCCGCAAAGGCGAAATCCTATGTCTATGTGATCAACAGCGGCGAGATCAATCCGTTTACCGGCCGCTGGAGCTGGCATCTGCATGACTTCCGGGAGCTTGACGCGGTTTCACGCGCGCTCGCCTTCCTGAAGGGAACGCATGATTTCTCCACCTTTTCAGTCGAGTCGAAGAAGTATGACGATCCGGTGCGTTCGATTCTGCGTGCGGAGCTTTATGAATGCGGTCCTCTGAAATGCATTCATTTTATCGGAGACGGTTTCCTGTATAAAATGGTTCGGAGCATGGTGGGGGTGCTGGCGGAGATCGGACGCGGACGCATCGCTCCCGAGATCATTCCGGAGATGCTCGACGCCCGGAGCCGCTGCGCCGCCCGCGACACGGCGCCTGCGAGGGGACTCTTCCTGATGAAAGTGTTTTATGAAAACAGGGAATGGGAGGACTATGTCATCCACACCATTCCCTGGATGGAACTCTTTCCCGCGGCGTCGTTGCCGGATTCCGCGGAGAGGCGCGTCACGGATCTGCCGTGATCCGGTAGATCATCGTGACTCCGGCGGGACCGAACACTTCGGCTCGGAAGCGGAGGCCGCCGTCTCTCTTTTCCGAGGGGATGGTTCCCAGCACGGAACCGTCAAGTCCGATCGCCTGAACGGTCCAGGAGGGGACGGTGGACGAAACGTTCATCGTCAGATCGGCGCGTCCGCGACAGGCCAGAATCGGAAGGGTTCCGTTGTTCAGGGTCAGGCGCGCCTCTTCATTCTGGAAAACCGTTCCGCTGTTGATGGCATCGGTCAAATGGAATAGAAGAAGGTCGCGGCTTTCCGCCAGCGGTTTGTCGTCAAGCGAATGTACCGAGAGGGTGGAAAAATCCAGCGAATTGCGGATGGACAGGAATTTTCCCGTCATCCGGCCGCCGGAAAATGTGAAAAGTTCCGATTTCGGCGTGACCACGGAAACTTTCATGGCGTTCCGGTCCAGCGTGATCTCCCCGGTGGAACTGACGGCCACCCCCTCTTTCCGATAGCGGTCCAGCGCCTTTCGATAGCGAGGCGGCAGTTGCTCTTTCCACTGTTTCCCGGGAAGGATCCTGCTGTTCCGCAGAACCGCATTTGCCGGGGCCGATCCGATTCCGGTGAAGAATCCAAGCTCGCAGAAGGCCGGATCGAAACGGTCGTGGAATCCCGGATTCTCCCAGCCGTAGCAGAAAACGGGACCGCTTGCGGGGGCGACATCGCCGCGGACAAAGAGAAAATAGAAGATCCGTCCCGTCAGAATCCCGATCGGATCGTAGTAGTGGTCGAACGATCCGGCTCCCGCCAGACGGTTGATGTTTTTCGCATCGTGCCCGTAGGCGAAGCGGTAGAGGCCATCCCAGTCCTGAAGCGCGGCATAAGCGCCCGCCATCGCGGCAATCTCGCTGCGGAACCGGTTCGGATAGCAGAACTGCAGCTCCGTGATTATCATCGGCTTCCCCGGCAGTCGGATTCTCATGTTGTTCATAATGGACCCGTTCCCGCCGGCGATGGCACTGCTCTGCGTGTTGGAGATCGGCACATTCCAGTTGTTGAGCGGGTAGCCCGGGTGATCGTGATAGACGTGACCGTCGATCAGATCCAGCTCCCAGCGGAACGGCTGAAGATTGAGCTTGGCATCGTTGTTCAGATTCGTAAGAAACATCTTTGCTCCGAGCTCTTCCCGCAGAAAGCGCATCTGCTCCCGCTGGACCTTGAACTGGCGCTCCTTCAGGAACTCATAAAATTCCGGTCCCCGTTTCCTGGCCAGTTCCGGTGTGTAGATCTTCTTCTCCCGCAGATACTCGCAGTAGACTTTTTCGACGAGGGGAAGAAGCTGCTCATGAGCGTTCCAGGTGTTGTAGATCGGAGCTTCGTTGTCCAGATTGATGGCAAACAGGGCGGGATCCTCCAGCATGCTCATGCCCGTGTAGGGATTTTTCATGGTCAGGAGTTTTCTGGCATAGTCCTTCCAGTTCTGAAGGGCGCTTTCGGAGAACATGGTCAGCGTTTTCCGGATGCTCTGGTCGCTGGAGGAACGGCACTCCGCGATATGGTCGCCGGGACGGACAATCCGGGTGCAGTGAAGATCCGTCGTAAGATACATCCCTTTTTCCCGGAGTTTGGCCCAGAGATAGTGGAAGTTGTCAAGCCGGTCCTTTTTGAAATCGAGAGTGCTCGGTTTGGACCAGTCGTAGAGCCAGTTCTCAAACTGATGCAGCCGGACGGAGTTGAAGCCCTCCATGGCGATGCGCTCCACCAGAAGATCCGTCTCCTCATGCGTCGGAACATTCAGAAACTGTCCGAAATTTGTCCCGTTGAAGCGGATGCGTTTCGCGGGATCCTTCTTCAGGACAAAGTGTCCCTTGTCATTGATTTTCAGGGCGCCGTCCCTGAGGGAATGGAAGCGGTTCAATCCGGAGAAATCCATGACGGAACCCTTCCGGAACCGGAACGGCAGGGGAATCGGCTTCCATTTCTGATCTTCCCGGATCGTGACGTGCCGTTCGGCCGTGCGCTGCGGCCGCAAGTTCCCCAGCGAAACCCCCGCAATCATCCAGACACTTTTCCCCGGAAGAAAACGGATGCTTTTCAGCCCTTTTTCCGGGATCCGGAATGCCGAGACAAAAAGACCGACCTTGCTGCTCCGGTTGTCTCCTGTCCAGCCGATGACCCCGTTCTCAAAGGAAAAGACCGGCGACCACCAGTTCCCGCAGTCCTTCCCCGCGATCACCGGAATTGCTGTTTTCGATCCGTCGGAGAAAGCCAGCTCCGCTTTTCCGATCGTTTCGCCGTTTTTCGGAACCCATGCCGCGGCATGAAGCAGATAGAGATACCGGGCGCTTTCCGTTTTGGCAAACGTCAGCTTCCCGATCGGCGGAAATCTGCGGAAACGGGAAAGAACCACGCAGCTCCTGCCTCCGTTTTTCGCCGGATCAAGAATTTCAAACGGAATGCCGGCGAATTCCCCGGTTCCGAACTTTGTCATGCAGGAAAGATCGTTGGAGGGACCCTGATCGGTCCATCCGCCTTTTCCGTCATCCGCCTGTTTGTCGGTGAAGCCCATGTTCGCTGCGGAGGCGATGGAGACGGGCCGCATGGAGGCTTTCTCCCGCCGGATGGAAATGGTCATGTCAAAGCGCTTTTCCCGATTGGATTCCGGCACATGGAGGTGGATGCAGTAGTACGGTTCTTTCGTTGAAAAGCGGAGATCGCCGATCGAAACGGAAAACGTGCCGCGCAGCGTGTAGACCTCCATTCCGGAGACGATGCGGAAGGAGCTGTTCTTTTTTACGGGAGTCCATTTCAGAATGGTTGGCCGCTCTTTTTTCCCGGAAAGGCGGAAGAGGGTGCCGTTCACCTCCAGATCGGCGGGGCGGTCGGCGGGAATCTTGATCTCCGCGCTGATGTGACGGGTGTCGCCGACGCCGCGCAGAACGGCGGTATAGAGCCAGTTGTCGGCATCCTGTTCCGTCAGCGTGCAGACCGCTTTGGCACCGCGCCCTTCCGGATAGGAACATTCGCCTGCAATGGAGGTGCGGGCGCCGTCACGGACGACTTTGCCTTTCGGAAAGACGATCGGTTTCCATGCCGGGTTGTGACGCCACTCCACTCGGATGCTCTTCCCGAGGGAAAGACGCCCCTGCGGTGTGATGGAAACCGCCGACTCCGCCGCCGAAACCATCGAAGCGGCAAAAAAAAGGACAATGACTCTGCTGAAACGAAATTTCATTTTTGGACTCCTTAGAATGCAGTAACGGCGCCGGTCGCCTTGTTGTAATATTTCCGGAAGCCGGAACGGACTCGCAGACCGTAGTGGTCGCGTCCTTCCGCGTGACCGTCGAAAAAGAGAGCGTTTGCCCGGTTGTTGTGCAGTGGATAAACCGCCGTCTCCGAGGCAAAGCGATAGTAGGGTTTCCTGTCGTTTGCATGAAAGGAATCTGCAAGAATGATGATGTCGCTGAGCATTCCCTTCTGCGGCGGAATCATGTCTCCAGCTGTGGCCAGTTTGGGGATCTGATTGATATTCGGATAGATGCTCTCGCTCCACCAGCCGTTTCCCAGGGCGGTGTTGTAGCCGTAAATATAGCTGAGATAGGACCATGTATTGTCCAGCTTGAAGCCCTGAAGGGCGGGACAGACCAGCGGACGCGTATTCTGCGGCGTCAGAGTATCCCAGGTATAGGGGAGTTTCGCCATCGAACGGATTCTTTCCGCCCAGCGGACGTTTTCTCCATTGACGGCCGGATAGTAGTCGTTGTACGAGTCCGCATATTGCATGAAATAAAGTCCCTGCTGTTTCAGATTGTTGAGGCACGAGACCGACTGCGCTTTCTCCCGCGCCGAATTCAGGGCGGGAAGCAGGAGTGACGCCAGAATTGCAATAATTGCAATAACGATCAGAAGCTCTATCAATGTAAAGAGATTCTTCTCCCGTTCCGGAGTCCGCATGGGGTATTTCAGCTCAGCTGATCGACTTTGCAGAATCATTTATGTTTTCTCCTGTTGATTTCTTGTCTGTTCTGTTTTATAGTAAACCCTGCATGAAATTATACACAGAAAAGAAGGTTTGTCAAGATCTTTTTTCAGAGTCTGCATGAGGAATCAGAGAGAAATACATGAGGAATTTAGGACAACAGAAAAGACGCCGTCATTCGCTCCGGAAGCCGAAACATGAGGATTCCTGGTCCGATAGCCACCGCTATGATCTGCAGCGGCGGGAAATCTGGAGAATGCCGACCGATGTTCAGCTTCCGCTCTTTCCCTTCTGCATGGAAGAGGAAATCCGGATCGGCGACTACTGGTACCGCGACAATTTCACACGCTATCTTCTGATTGTGATCGGACTCAAAGGCAGCATCTCCTTTCAGTTTGAGGATCACGAGACGATTCTGACCGGCGGACACATCCTGGTGATTCCGCCCGGGACCTCCTATCTGCTGAAGAACGCGGATACCTTCTCCTCCCACAAGGTGGTGATTGAATTCATTGGAAACAATCTGAATTCCGATATTGCCACATTGGGTCTGAACCGCCAGATCCTTCTGAAGACGGGGGAGTATCTGAAACTTGCGGGTCTGCTCCGCGAAATCGGGGATCGGATGCAGGAAAAGAAGATGGAGGATATTCCGCTTCTGGTCGGACTCTCCTACCGATTCTGTACAGCTCTTTCGATGCTGCTGCCGAGAAATGAGCCGGACAATCTTCTTCTGAGCCGGGCAAGGATGATTCTGGAAAGCAGTTTTGAAAAGAAGGTGACGATCGGCGCGCTTGCGTCGGAACTTCGGTGTTCGCCTTCCTTTCTGAACAAGCTTTTCCGGCGGGAGCTGGGAACGACTCCCATGCAGTATCGGCTGGAGAAGAAGATTGCCTGCGCTCGTTATCTTCTCTGTTCGACGACGCTGACGGTGAAGGAGATTGCATTTCAGCTGGGATATTGTGATCCGTTTTATTTTTCAGGCGAGTTTCGCCGCATCACGGGAGAGTCTCCCGGTGCGGCGAGAAAGAGAAAGGCTCTGATCTGAATTTTCCGCTTACTCTGCGTGAGGCGTGAAACGGTACTCCACCGACCAGCTCCAGACACTCCCGGCCGGATACGTTTCCGCTTTGTTCTTCCAGTACGACACCGGAGTTCCGTCCAGACGGAAATTCTTCTCGCCCCAGTTGCGGCAATCCTTCAGACTCAAACTCGTCTTCTCGCCCGCAACCGCCTGAAAAATCCCTTCCGGATACGATATCTTCACGGAAAGAAAGCCCCCCTTGTGGATCCCTTTCCCTTTTTCACAGGTCGCAGGAATCGAAATCAGCTCATTCTTCGCCTTGGCCGTGGCGCAGGCCATCCCACGGTCGATCACGGCCGTCAGAGGCAGATTCATGAGGCTGCCGAAGATGTCCATGCGCGTCGCCATCGGAACTTTGGAGGTGAACTGATAGTCGATCTTCATTCCTTCCGGTTCAAAAAGCGTGGTCTGGCGATACGTCGCCGCTTCCGGATACTTTTTGTTTCCAATCGTTCCGGTTGAGACAATCCGGACCCGGTTGTTCCCCAGCTCTTCCACCGTCGCGGAAACCTCTTTCGCAGACTGCTGGAACAGACGCGTATCATATTTTTCCGACGTGTCAATGTAATTGCCGACCACCGAAAGGGAACGGAATACCTCGGTCTTTCCGAACGTCCCCTTGTACAGAAGCCCCGAAGGGGCAATCGAAGTTTGATAGGTCTTCCCCTGATAGGAAAAGATTTTGGTCAAGGGCGCGCTCTCCGCTGCAAAGGCGCCGACGCAGGCCAGCAGAAGGGAGGTAAGCAGAACTTTTTTCATTTGATTTTTTCTCCTGTTTTTTGTTTTGTTCTGTTCCGGCCGGGAACCGTCCGGAAGCTCTTTTCATGAAATCGTTTGCTGGGGATTCCTATTTTTCTCCCACTCCGGAGATGACCGAGGAGAGCCTCTGGCGTCCCGTAATGGCGATGACAACCGGAATCGCAACGCCTTCCGAAACCATGTCGATGCTGACAATTTTCCGGTTCGGATGCGGATTGATGAACTCGCTGACAAAAAGACTCTTCTTTTCATCACGATACACCACTTTGGCATTCCGTTTGTCCTGCGCCTGCCACCAGTCGGGCAGATCGTAGCGGGTGTCCGCGGCGAACTCCTGCGATGAACCATCCTCGTAACGCAGGATGTAACGGATCGCGATTCCCGGTTCCCGCGCATACATCGCCGTGTGGAGAACGTAGATGGCGTTCAGCAGCGTGTTGACCGGAATTCCTGTGACGCGTTTCGGGAATCCGGGCCGTTCTTTCCCTTTCAGGACAAGACAGCTTCTGCCGCCGTTTTCGGCCGGATTGAGAATCCGGAACGGAATGCCGCCCTGAAGACGCGTAATCGTTCCACAGGGAAGATTGCGCATGTCATTGCCGGCGCCGAAATCGGTCCAGCCGTCCTTGCCGTCGCCGGCCTTGTCATCGGTGAAGGAGCGGTTCACAACCTTGCTCAGATCCGCGAAAAACGCATCTTTCTCCTCCAGATACAGCACGTTCCCCGCCTGCGCGTCGGGAATGGGCAGCGCATATCGCGAAACGCCGGGCGCGGAAAAATAGTCCAGAAGACTTGTCAAATACTCTCCGGAAGCCCCGCTTTCCCGAATCCGGTCGGAGGCGGCGATCTGGGAAAGAATCACTTCCCCTTTTCCGATCTTCACATCGCAGAGAACCGCTTTGTAACACTCCGGATCAAGGCTGGCGGCAAGCGGCATCACCGCGACCATTCCGGCATCCATCGGTCCGATCGCGCAGCGGCTCATCCGCCCCAGATCGCCGAACCAGCTGTCCATCTCCTCCTGCCGCAGATTCCTGAAAACGGGATGCGACGGATCCACCAGCGTCACCAGCGTTCCCGGATTCCCGGATACAATGCTGTAATTGGCAAGAAACGGAAGTTTTCCGCACAGCGTCTGCTCCAGAACCAGAAGTTTCCCGCCTTTTTCAACCCATTGGAAAATCCGGTCGCCGGATTCCAGAACGGTTTTGTCGAAACTGTTCGTGCCCAGAATCAGATGGGTGAAGGAATCCAGATCGCTGAAGTCGCGAATCGCGGTGAACGTTCCGCCGAGTTTCTTCAGCGTGCTGAAGGTGGTCGGCGTTTCCAGAAGACCGCGGAATTTGATCCCGGCGCTGTCGTAAAGGGCGCATTTCGCGGGAAGGACCGTCCTGCGGGCAGGAAAAATGGAGACATCGTAATAGTTGTCGCCGGCCCGTCTGCCGTTTTTGAACAGGTAGAGTTCCAGATATCCCCGTTCAATTTTTCCGGTGTCCGGTGCCTGGAAGCGGAAGCGGAGGCTTTTCTGCTCCATCGCCGGGATTTTCCCGAATTTCTGCGCGGGGAAGGTCCGGACAGACCCGCTTTCCAGCCGAAGCTGCGGAATGACTTCGAAAACGGCCTCCTCGTTGAGGTCGTTGGTGACAAAGAGTTCCACATCGACATCTTTTCCCGCGTAGGGCTGCTGATTGAACACTCCGGCGGAGACGAGCGTCGGATTGTAGCAGCGGGCGGTTTCGTAGAAGGCCGGCGTAACGCTCCAGGCGGAAAGAGGAGTCTGCGGAACATCCGGAATGCTGTACCCCTCGGGGAAATCCCGGAAGAGGTCGTACCACTGCGCATTGGTGTGTCCGCCGAGGCATTGAACTCTCGCCCGGCGATAGATTTCCATCGGCCGTTTCAGATAACGGAAGGCGAATTTCCGATAGAGCGGCTTTTTGGCAATGTAGTCATCCGGTGTGGCGAAGTTGCTTTTGAACCGGAGATAGCCTCCGACCTCGGGACGCGGATCCCGCAGCATCCGGGCATAGGCCTCCTTGAACGCAGGCGTGGTGCGCGGCATTTTCAGGAGCTTGACAATGTTTTTCTCCGTGGTGGCTCCGCGATACCGGGCGCAGTCGCCGGGAACGCCGTATTCGGCATCAACTTTCGGGATCGGGTGCGGGAAATAACGGTTCGCCACCTGCGCATAGCGTTTGATGTGTTCGATGTTCTCCTGCCAGGAGCCGCAGTAGGAGCCGCGGTACTGGTGGTCGTCGGCGACGTCGGTGCGCTCTTTCAGCAGTCCGGCCTGCATGGATTCGAGAGTCTGGCGCCCGGTGGAACTGCAGATCGGGCGGTTCTGGAGATCCAGCTTCTTCACCATGCCGTAGAGCTGGTCAAGATTCTTCGAGAAGTAGAGATTCTGATGCCCCTCGTAGATCTCGTTCCCGAACGACCACATGACAAGGGATGGTCGGCTGTAATTGTCCCGGATGAACTCCTCAAACGCCGGCGCGGATTCCAGAATGCAGTTGTTCCACTCCTTGTCATAGGCGGGGAAGGAGCCCGGTCCGCTCCAGTCGAAGTAGACCAGCATCCCGATCTCGTCGCAGATGTTGTAGAGATTCTCCAGCGGCGTGCCCTCTCCGCTGTGCGGACGGATCATGTTGACATGAAGTCGCTCCTTCATCAGGCGCAGCGCCTTCTCCGTTCCGTGGTCCAGATTGTTGTGGAGCGCCGGACAGCTCTGAATGGAAAACGTGTGCATGCGCGGCTTGAATTTCTTTCCGTTCAGCAGGAACCATTCCCCCTCGGTTTTGAATTCCCGGAAGCCGAAACGCTCGAAGCCGGCAACCTTTCCCGCTCCGTCGCGGATGCGCAGAACGTAGAGATGCGGATCCTCCGGCGACCAGAGACGGGGCTTGGACAGCGGAATCGTTCCGACTTCATTCCAAGAGCTCCCCGCCGGGACCGGGAAGTCTTTGAAGTTTCGCACCGCAACGGTTTTCCCGTCTTTCCATTGAATGATCTCCGCCGTGAATCCCTGCAGCTTCTTCGGAGCGAGGGTTTGAAGCTGAACATGGATGGAACGGTTCTTCAGGTCCGGCGTAATCATCGCCCGGAGGACATGAAACTGCGCCGGAACCATCAGAAGACGGACGGAATCATAAATTCCGCCGATGTGCCGTCTCCAGTACGAGGTGTGACCGGGATAGTCGTAGACCCGGACCGCCAGCTCATTGCGTCCGGAACGGACAAGACCGGTGATGTCGTATTGAAACGACGCGGCTCGGCCGAGATGCGCTTCCCCGGCGGATTTTCCGTTGACCCAGACATCCGCCCGTTCCGCAACGCGCCGGAAATCCAGAATGATCCGTCCCTGCCGGAGCTCTTCCGGAGAGAGGTCGAAGGAGCGGCGGTAGTATCCGATCTTTCCTTTGGAGGTGTCGTAGCGCGGGGTCAGATACCAGCTGGAGGGAACGGAAATTTCCTCCCAGTTCGCGCAGGAGGTCTCCGGCAGGAAGAGTTTCCCGCGGATGCCCTCGTCATCGGCTTTCCCGGTGCGTCCTTTGACAAAGGGAACCGTCCGGAGTTTCCACGTTCCGTCGAGACTCCGGGTTTTCCATTCCGGCGCGACCGGTTTGTGAATCCGTCCGGTCGGAAGCGAGGCCTGTGGAAACGGAACAGGGCCGGTGAAGGAACGTTCCTCCGGAAGGGTGAGTTCGGCTCCGCCGGAAAAGAACGGCATCCAGAATGCGCAGCCCAGAAGCAGGTGAGTGAATTTCATCGGGGGAAAACTCCTTTCTATTCTTGATCCTCGGCTTTGTCCGCCCAGAACAGTTTTGCCCAGGGGGTCGTGGTTTCATTTGCCAGACGTTCATATTTTTCATAACCGACGTGTCCGTCGGCATAGAGCAGATTGGAACCGAAGTTGTGGACTCCGGCATTTTTTCCGAGGTAGGGAATGGTTCCTTCCGGTCCGTAGGCGGTTCCGAACACGGCCTCCCGGACATACCAGCCTGCTCCGGCACCGATGGAGCCGCATTCCATGACCAGCATGGTCTGCGTCGGATGTTTGATGAAATTCAAGGGTTTGGATGCGGTGCTGTGGTCCATGTAGCATCGGCTGTCGTCGCCGGCACCCGGATCGTTCATGCCGTAGGAGACCGGAAATGTCTTGTCGTTTTTCGTCCCGAACTGCTGAGTCGGACAGTTGAAAACAGTTCCTTTTTCCTTGCGGTTCCCTTTGCTGCTGTACCCAAGCGCATTGTTCCATGCTGGATGCCCCATGTAGCAGTTGCCGTAATTGCCGAGAAGCGGTTTCCCCGTCATTCTGGTATAAAGAACATTCGACCAGTATCGTCCGCACTCGCATTCATTCACCAGGGGAAGATATCCGTTGTAGTCATCCGTATAACCGTGAAAGGCCATTCCGATCTGTTTCAGGTTGCCCTTGCAGAGAGCCTCCTCCGCCTTTTTCCGCGCCTTGTTCAGAGCCGGAAGAAGAATCCCGGCAAGGATCGCGATGATCGCAATGATGACAAGGAGTTCTATCAATGTGAAATTCTGAACGGGGATCTTCGGCAGGTGGAACGGGATATTCGGATGCGGCTGCTTCATGGAATTCTCCTTTCGCATGGTTTTTTATTCGTCCGTTTCTTCGAACGTTCCGTTTCCGGCCTCGTCGAAGATGGATTCCGTTGCCAGATAGGCGACGGCGCGCGGGATCATCGCCCGGGAACATGTTCCGCTGATGACCCGGGTGCTTACCTGCCAGTCAGTCATGCCGTAACTGCTCATTTTCCGTTCCACGACATCCACGGTGCACTGAGGACAGCGCGCGGTCCACTCCTCCAGGAGAACGGCTTCGGGATTGAGCATGTAGGCAGAGTTGAGGAGGGCCTCCGCGTGCCATTCATAGCGTTCGGCCATCAGCTGTTCAAGGAATTTATCCCCGTTCTCGATGGAGCGGATGACCAGTTCCAGCGTGATGGGATCGCTCGGAGAATTCATCAGCTGAAGGATCCTGGGGCGTCCGCCGTTCCTGATGATTTCCGCAAGACGGTGTTCCAGCAGGAAAAAAGGCGTGTGGAACGTCAGAAGACCGTTCCGCCCGTCCGCGGCGGTATGACGATCCTCGGTGACTTTCATATAGGCGAGCTCCCCGGCGTGCTTCTGCCATCCCCGGTACAGTTTCCCGTTCAGGAAGAAGCCGGCGGCGCAGGAATCGGTCAAGGTGATGAAATGATCCATCTCCTTTGCCGCCCCCCACCGTTTCTCCATGACGGGAAACAGGTGCGCGACATTGATCAGAAAACAGGGAAGCCCAAAACGCTCGCGGATGAAATGTTTCAGATTGAATCTGCCGCATCCGTCGAGGAGCGCGGAATAGAAGACGTCGCCCCGGTCGAAGTCGATGATCCCGGCTACGGAAATGCCCGCAATGAGAACCCGGGAGCGCGGAACCAGGGAAAGCACCTCCTCCAGCGCCGATTCCAGAATGGCCAGATTGGTGGAGAAATTGTTCTCGACGGTTCGGATGATCGGCAGCGTGATTTCCCGGACGGCCTGTCCCCCTGCGTCGAACAGCGAGACTTTCGGCAGCTCCATGGAGAAGGAGACTCCCACCGAGTAGAAGAAATCCGGTACCAGATAAAGTCCGGTGGTCGCCCGTCCGGGGCGGGTGGCGTTTTCCGGCAGAGCCTCCCCTTCCGTCACATACCCCTCCTCGATCAGTTGCGCGATGTTGGTTGTGACGGTTCCCCTGCTGAGTTTTGCCAGAGTGCCGATGTCCCGCCGGGCGATTCCGGGATTCTGCCAGATCAGCTTCAGAAGTTTCAATGTTTTGTTGTCCTGACGCAGACCTTTGCTCTTTTCAATTACGTCCTGCAGCGGCATTCGGATTGCTCTCCCCTTTCCGATTCGGATTCTCCGTTTCTCTTTTCATTATACGATATTCCGGCTGCTTTGTCAATATCAAAACCAAAATTAATCAGATGTTTTTCTGCTTTTTTTTGATCTTTTATGATTAAAGGCAAATTAATAAATGTTTCCCGGGTTGCGATTTCCTCATGGAAGAGAAAAGCGGTGGGATGGAAACGCGGCGAAGGAAAACGCATTTGCAATCAGGGAATCGGGATGCTATACTATCTCAGCATCAAACAGTCAGGAGAACGGTGATGAAAAGAACATTTACGCTTGTGGAAATCCTTGTGGCGGTGGCGATTATCGGGATTCTTGCGGGGATGGCGCTCGGGCTGACGTCCTATGTCAGCGAGAAATCCGCCAGAACCTCCACGCAGACGACCATCAAACTGCTGGAGCTTGCTCTGGAAAACTTCAAAAGCAAGCATGGCGCCTACCCTGTGCTGGACACCAGCGGAAAACCGACTATTTTGTACCTGGAAAAGATCTATTTCGGCGATTCCTCCTACAAGAATACGATCTGGGGCTGTTTCAATGATGTGACAGCGGATACCGCCACCTCCGCGGCCGATACGACCGCCTCGAAACGGACGGCGAAAATCCGGGGGATCAGAATCGCGTGGAACTCCGACAAGAATCAGTATCAGGTTCAGGACGGCTGGCGCCAGCCGGTGATCTATATCTATCCGGGCGTTATCAACACGGGCTCCTACGACCTGATTTCTCTCGGCAAAGACAAGTGTTACGGAAGCGGAACCACGGAGATCAAACCCTCCTCCGGAGATCTGCCCGCGACGGTGACTCGGAATTTGATTTCCGAGGATTTCGACGAGGAGTCGGACGACGTCACCAACTTCAAGCGGAACTGAGTTGTCTCGCGGATCTTCACCCGTTTCCGTCGGATTCCCCATCTTCTCATCCGTTTCCGCTGGATTTTTCCCGGTGTCCGGATTCCGGAACCCCCTGCGGGGGGCTTCCGAAGCATCTTTTTTGCGGAGCCTTCCGGGAAGAACCCGGTCTCTTTTCCTTATCTATTGTCCCTTTTTTCCGCGTCTGTTTCCGATCCGGGCGCCTTGCGTGGAGGGGAGGGGGCCGGAAGAAAATCGGGAGGAAACGGGGTGCGGCGTGAAAACGGGTTTGAAATCAATGTCGATTGGTTGTAAATTATAGAATTATAGCAAATTTCAAATGGAAGGAAGGCGGTCATGATTACGAAAAAGAATGTCGTTCTTCTCGGTCCTCCGGGAGCGGGAAAAGGAACTCTTTCGGAAGTGCTTCTGAAAGAGGAGAAACTGGCGCATGTTTCAACGGGAGACATCTTCCGCTCCGAAATCGGGAAAGGCACGGAACTGGGCAAACTGGCAAAAAGCTACATGGATTCTGGCAAGCTCGTTCCGGACGAGGTGGTGGCCGATATGGTTGCCGCGAAACTTCTTTCCGCGGAGTGCGCGGATGGCTTCCTGCTCGACGGCTTTCCCCGTACGATCCGTCAGGCGGAACTGCTGGAGAAGGCGCTGGATCAGGCCGGAAAAAAACTGGATGCCGTTGTTCTTTTCGATGCGCCCGAGGAGTTGCTGATTCAACGTCTGACCGCACGGCTGACCTGCCGCAAATGCGGAGCCAGCTTCAACAAGATTTTTGCGAAGCCCAAAGTGGAAGGCGTATGCGACCACTGCGGCGGAGAGCTCTATCAGAGATCGGATGATTCACTGGAGACGGCGAAGAACCGTCTTGCGGTCTATCGGGAACAGACCTTCCCGCTGATTGAATATTATACCGGGAAATCGCTTCTGAAAAAAATAGATTCCTCGCTTCCCAAGGCGGAAGGGTACGCCGCTTTGCGCGCGATTCTGAGCTGATAAAATGAGCAGGGAATACATCATTCATACACCGGATGAGATCGCGAAGATCCGGGTGGCCGCCGCGATGGCGGGTCGGGCCCGCGACCGCATTGCCGAATTCGTTCGTCCCGGCATGAGCACGAAGGAACTGGATATGGTGGCGGGGGAAGTGATTCATTCGATGGGGGGAAAATGCGCGTTTCTCGGGTATCACGGCTATCCGGGCAACATCTGCATCTCGGTGAACGACGAGGTGGTGCATGGAATCGGAGTGCCGGACCGCTTCATCCTGAAAGGGGATATCGTCAGTCTGGATGTCGGAGTGGAGTATGAGGGGGGAATCGGGGATACCGCGCGGACGGTGTATGTCGGTGACGGTCCCGCGCCCGCGAACGTCCAGACTCTTCTGGATGTGACTCAGGAGGCGCTGGAAGCCGGAATTCAGGCGGCGCTTCCGGGAAATTACATTCGCGACATATCCGCGGCGGTGGAGAAGGTTGCCAAAAAACATCACATCGGAGTGGTGCGCGATTTTGTGGGGCACGGCTGCGGAACCAAGCTGCATGAACCTCCCGAGGTGCCGAACTATGTGACGCCCCATCGCGGACCGCGTCTGCAGCCCGGAATGGTGCTGGCCATTGAGCCGATGTTCAATCTCGGCACCTACAAAGTGTTTGTCCGCCCGAACCGGTGGACGGTATGCACCTGCGACGGAGAATATTCGGCTCATTTCGAGCATATGGTTCTTATAACAAATGAACAACCGGAGGTCTTAACCCGTGCCTAAAGATGACGTCATAAAAGTCGACGGGATTGTGAAGGAACTGCTTCCCAACACCATGTTCAAAGTGGAGCTGCCCAACAAGCATTGCGTGCTTGCGCACATCAGCGGAAAGATGCGTTTGAATTTCATCCGCATTCTTCCGGGCGATACCGTCACGATTGAGATGTCGCCCTATGATCTGACCAAGGGCAGAATCGTTTTCCGCCAGAAGTAACGGCTTCGGAAGCGGAGGGCGGAAGCTTCTTTCGTGTTTCAGTCCTTCGGGAGTGAATGTTTGACACTGCGGTTTCCTGTTTCAGGAGACCGCAGCGTTTTTCTGTTTGAACGGGGAACTTGAATGGTTTCCCTTGTTGAACGGACCGGAGGATGGTATGTTCCCCTGGTGGAACGGGGGAAGCTCGAACCATTTCTCCCGGAATCCTCCCGGGAATGGCGCCTCCGTTCAATAGAAGCTCTGATAATTTTCCATTCGATGCTGACCGGCAAGCGTGGCGAGCCAGCTGTTCCGTTTCAGCCATTCGGCGCGGATTTTCCCGTGCGTTCCCGACTGGACATGCCCATCGGCGAAGAGTCCGTTGAGCGCTCCTTTATGACGGTAATGAAATCCGGCATTGGAGTAAACAGAGGGGTTATAGGCTTCACTTCCTTCCTGCGTCCCGGAAAAATAAATGGAATCGCTCAGAAACCAGTAGGAAGAAGCATGCCGCAGAACTTTGGTGTCGAACCATCGTTGAGAAGCTCCTCCTTCGCCATCGTTTTTTTCCATGCTGGGATTCCCATGAAAGGTGTTATAGGGGGTTCCGAGTCCCAGCATAACTGTTGAGCCGTAGGTATTGCCTTTGTTTTTCTTCTGGGAGGAGACGGCGGGACAGGAAATATATTTCGGCAGTTTGTCCGCAGGGAAAAATTGAACGCTCCATTGGATATCATTGACTGCACAGTAGGAAATGGGAATAATCCCATCGCTGTCGCCGGAATAGAGACTGAACAGCAGCCCGAGCTGTTTCTGATTGTTGCGGCAGGAGGCGGCCAGCGCCGCCGCCCTGGAGGAGTTCAGCGCCGGAAGAAGAATTGCCGCAAGAATGGCAATGATGGCGATCGTGATCAGAAGTTCAATGAGGGTGAATCGAAGTTTCATTCTGCTTGAGCCTTTCCTGTTTGCTGAGCGGGATGCCAGAGTCCATACCCGTTGCGGAATCGGTGGTTGTTGCTGGTTCCGGACCAGATTTCCGAAGAGAGTCTGCCATCCGGTGTTGTATTGTTGATTTTGATATCCAGTCCAAGCAGGCCGGAGGATTTCATTCCGAGCTCGGACCATGGAATTCGGGCGTTTGCCTGGTATCCGTCCCGAGTCATGGTAATTTCGGATCGGATGTTTTCCGCCTTCATGCCGAGAGTGCTTTTCAGTTCCGGCAGACCGTTCGAGGAGGGGGGCGCGAGGAAGAGGCGTCTGACACTTTTCCCCGCATGAGCATCCCCCGGATTGGTCAGCGGAGCGGAGTCGAAGAAGAGTTCAATGGAATCGCCGTTCCACGGGGCGTCGGCTTTTCGCGGGCCGCGTTCGACATCGCGCACGGTGACGGTCAAATGCAGTCCCTCTTTTGTGCCGGAAGCCGTAAAGGAGAAGCCTTTTCCATGTCCCGTTTCCCCGTCGCGGAGGAGTTTCCTGCGGAACGGCGGAAGAGTCAGAGTGAAATTGCGTTCGCCGTCTGCAAGATAGACCTTTGTTTTTCCGGGAATCGCCTGTTCCGCTCCGGGGAAGAAAAAGAGGGCTTTTCCGTTGATTTCCATCTCCGCCGTTTGCGGTTTTTCGCTGAAATCCGGCCGGACGACCGCCGTGATCTTGTTCGGTGAAAGATTCTGAATCTCCAGCAGGAGAGTCCGCCGCCGGTTTTGCAGAAACGGAAATGCCGCGAGGATCCGGAAGGAGAGGACTCCCCGAAGCTGAGCCTTTTTCAGATCGTTCCGGAGATTTTTCCCGCGGAGAAAAACGGGAAATTCTGAAAGAGGAATTGTTTTTCGGGAGGGGATCGCATTCAGGTACATGTCCAGGACTTCGAATTCTCCATCCGGGAGTTCGAGGATGAAGTTCTGGGCGTCGGGTGTTTTCCATACGGCGGCGAGCTGCTGACCGTTCCGCATCCGGTAGAGGTAACCGGTTGCGCCGGAGGGCCACTGGAAGCGTTCCATCGGCGCGGCTCCGTTGAGAAGATGCGATGCAACACTCTGTCCGGTGTAGAGATCGTGGGGAATATAACCCGAATGAACCATTCCATCCCCGAGTTCCCAATGGGGTGCGAGTTCGTTCTGGAGGAACTGCTCGTCGGCAATCGGCATGGTCCGGGCGACTCCTTCTCCCAGGTCAATCAGCGTGCGGCGGAGCAGATGCTGCGCGTGAGAGGCGCGTCCGGCAACGGCATAATGCGCACTTGGTGCCGGCCCGATGTAGTAGAGTTCCGTGTTCCAGATCGGGAGATCGGGAGCATAGTTCTTAAGGAGGTCGCGTAGATTTCTGAGGGCGCTCTGGGCAGACAGAGGGGAGGAATCCAGAGGAGAGGCGTAGGGATGAAAGCTGAGAGCATCGCAGTATTTCAGAACTCCGCTTTTGCCCATGTCGGTGAGGAACTGATCGGTTTTTCCTCCGTAGTCGGTAGTGAGTCCGCCGCCGATGATGAGGGCATCGGGATCATTGCGTTTGATGATTTGCGCGGCACTTTTGAGATAGGGAATGTATTCTTTGGCTCCGGGCAGAGCAATGTTGGGTTCATTCGTGATTTCGTAAGCGGCGATTTGCCCCTTGTAGTGAGAGGAGATGGCTTCGGCAAGACGTGTCCATGCAGCGGGGTCGGGAGAGACGCCGTCCCAGAGGCCTTTCATTTTGTGTATGACTGTTGCGGGGGATTTCAGAAGCCAGTCGGGAAGAGGGGAGAAGACACGTTTTTCGTTTCCCCAGTCGCGCAGATACAGCATGTTGCCGAATACCGGCATCAGGGCGAATCCGTTTCGGCGGGCAAACTGAAAGCGGTCGTCGGAGAGTGTCCAGTCGAAATTTCCCGGTTCCGGTTCCATGAGCTTCCATTGCAGTCCACTGTCGTGAAGACGGAGAAAGACGACTCCGGAGCGTTTGAGAAATTCCGCGAATTCCGGATCCCCTCCGCCGTTCATGGTCCGGAAGGCGTTCGGAATTATCCCTTTGAACGGAATGCCGAGATTGCTGTTTATGCCGGTGGCAAACTCCTTTTTCGGATTGATAGGCCGGTTCTGCGGACGGGGAATTTCTGTGAAGAACCAGTCTCCGAGGCCCTGGCGGAAACCGTCGCCTTCCAGAAGCCCGGAAAGACGGAAATGACCGAAACGCCGGGTTTCGGTGTCGAGCGGAAGAGTGAGCGTTCCGTTCGGAGGAACTGTTTGGGAGATCGTCCGCCCGGGGAAGGGGATCTCCGGCATCAGCGTGTCCCGGATTTCCAGACGGGCGTGAATCGGACGGGGGCGATCCGTATAATTCACAAGCCGCAGTTCACAGGGAAGCGTTTCTCCAGGGAAACGGACCCGGCGGTCGCCGCAGACCGCTCCTTCTGCGGGAGCGGATGGCGCATAAGGGAGAAGATCCTTCCCCTCCCGGATTTGAAGTGCGTCGAACCAGACACTTGCCGAGGAGGGTTTCCCCTTCCGATCCCAGCGGAAGAACGTGAAATACCAGCTCCGTTTTCCTTTTGCCGTGAAGGTGATGGAGTGGCGTTTCCATTGGGTCGAGGTCCGGAAATTCCGTGCAGTGAACATCGACCAGTCGCTGAAGGTGGGGGTGACCATCTCTCCGGCATACTGCCCGGCGCGGATGTCGACCGGTTCGCTGCTTTTCATATACCAGGAGAAGGTATAGACCCTGCCGGGAATCAGTTTGTACTCCCGGCTGACCAGTTCGATCACGTCTCCTCCGGGATTGTCGAAGCGGATGCTCTGTTTCCCATGGATTTTTTCCATGGTGTCAAACACGGGTTCCTGAAAGTGTTTTGGATTTCTCTGCCGGACGTACCGCCGGATGCCGAATTCCGCTCGTCCGAGTTCAAAACTGGAGTTGCGGATCGGATTGGCATCCGCGAGGAGGGGTCCGGCTGTCCCAGTAAGGAGAATGAGGAGAAAAGAGAGCTTCATTTCCCTTTCTCCCAGATGAGATCCTTGGCATAGAGCTCGTTCAGGGAGTTCTGGAAAAGTCCAAACAGAAGATAGAGTTTGCCGAGTGACAGCGTGGAATCCGGCGTCGCTTCCGGAACCTTGAACTCAAATGAGTACCGTTTCCACTCTTTGTCCACCCGGAAGTTGATCGGGTTGAACCATTGCTTCCGTTTTTTCTCCCACGGACTGGTCAGCTGGATCTGGGCAAGACCCTCCCGATCGCCTTTGAACCAGCCGGAAACAAGGTAGGTCGTGCCGGCTTTGAATTCCAGATCTTTTGTTTGAACGCGCAGACGATCGAACGTCGCAAGTCCCGATTTTCTGGTGATTTTGAGCGCTTTTCCTCCATTGGCATGATCAAGGGCTTTGATGATTTGCACGGTCCCGGCCGTATCGTCCCCGCCGATGCTCCAGCGCCGTTCCTTTCTGAATTGTGATGGCTTTTCTCCTGTTTCTCCGTCAAAGGAAAAGAAGATTTTCTGTCCGTCGGCACAGAACGGGAGGAGGAGGGAAAACGAGAAGATGAATGTCAAAGTTCGCTTTTGCATAAGAAATCCTTTCCTTGGTTGTTTTGATTGGCTTTTTCTGGAAATTATAAAACATATTTCTTGAAAAATATTCGATAAAGTATATTTTTATATAGATAAAAGTAAAAATATATCAGGAAAAGTAAAATGCGTCTATTGGATGATCTTTCCATCTTCCTCCAGCAGAAAGCCCGGCTGCAATATCATGCAGGGGCTTTTTCTCTTTATCAGTCTGGAGAGAATCCCGACTCAGTACTTGTTGCTCAACGCAGTGAAGTGTTGGAACAGCTGGGAATTTTCTGTTGTTATCTGGGGCGGTCCGAAATCAGGGATTTTTATCTGCAGCGCCGCGTGAAACAGAATTTTCTCTCTCTGGAATACATCTATTCCGGAGAATTCTACATCCGCAACGGAGACCGGGGATATCTGGGGGAAGCCGGCGATCTCTTTCTCCTGCATCGCGGAATGGATCACGACCTGATGTTCCTGTCGGAAAAAAAATGCCGCAAAATGGGAATGATTCTTTACGGATGGATGCTGCCCGATCTTCTGAAACTCTTCCAGCTGGATCATGTCGATGTGATTCATCTCCCCGATTCAAAACGGCTGGATGATCTCTTCGACCGGATCCGAGATACGCTTCAGAACGCGGTGAGCCATGCCTCCTGCGAACAGAACGCCGCTTATACATTCGGTCTGCTTCAGATGCTTTCCAATGTCTCAAAAACAGAACCGCTTCCTCCCGAGATCGCCAGAATTCTCGAATTTTTTGAAGCACACTGTTCCGAACCGCTGAATATCCGTCGGCTGGCATCCGAATGGGGGATGAGTCTGCCGACTTTGAATAAACGCTTCCGTGCCGCCGTGCATATGACGCCGTATCAGTATCTGCTTCGTCTCCGCCTTCAGCGCGCGGCATATCTCCTTCAGACGGACGACTGGACAATCAAGGAAGTCGCGGAACTGGCGGGATATCGCAATCCCCTGCATTTTTCCTCGGAATTTCATCGGTTCCACGGCTGTTCGCCCCGGGAGTTCCGGAAGAAGCTGCATTCGTTTTGAAGCGCTCCTCCGATTCGTTTTTCTGCCGGCGTCCCGGGGCCGGCCAGGAATGGTCCGAGAGTGGTCAGGGCTTGTATTTCAGTCCCTTGCTGCCGCCGGACCAGGCGTACTCCTGGAGCGGAAACCAGAACTTGCACTGCGGGGTGTCCGCTCCCCAGCTGGTGACGTACAGCGCACTTTTCCGATAGGAGGCAACATGTCCGTCAAACAGAGCGCAGTTGATGAGCCCGTCATGATTCTTGCTGGAAAGCGTCAGCGAGGAGAGGTTGCCGTCGACTTTTCCCCAGACGGAGAAGCAGTAGCCCGGATAAGCCGTGCTGATTTCCGTTCCCCGGTCGTTGTCGCCGAAGAGCAGCAGCTGGCTCGCCTGACGGATCATGCTGGTTTTGATCGGAACATAGTGCTCGTTATAAGCCGGCAGCAGCGAATCGTACAACGCAATCCCCAGCTTGCCTTCCCAGAAACTCCAGTTTTTTACCGAGGGACAATGCAGTTTCGTACTGTTTGTGTAGGGCTGGAGTTTGTAAAACCAGTAGGTCCCCGGTTTCGAGGAGTCGTCCATGACGGAACAGACGAAATCGTCGAAGTCCAGCGAATACTGCAGATAGGCAAGGGAAAACTGCTTCTGATTGGAGACACAGTTGATCTGTCTGCCACGCGCGCGCACCTTGTGCAGCGCCGGAAGAAGAAGCGCCGCCAGAATGGCGATGATCGCAATCGTTACCAGAAGCTCAATAAGCGTAAAAGGAGGACGCTTCCGCAGAAAAACGGAACGTCGAAACAGATGAAAATTCATCGGGGTGTCGGTGGAATGTCGCATGAGAAACCTCCTTTATGGAAGACGTTTCAGCAGGATTCCGCGGAATTCACACTCCGCGGAGGTGGCCGAAAGGGTGAGGTTGCGGAATGCTCCGATATCGCACGGAAAACTTCCCGCATTTTTTCCGTTGCAGCGGACGGTGAGACACTTGTTATTCCAGTCAAGTTCCGCGGTCTGCCATTGTCCGGCGGTCATCCGCATTGTGCCTTTCGGCAGAACCGTTTCCGGACGGGAGGCGGATGATTCCTTCATGAATGTCGCTCCCGCAATCCGGTTCGGTCGGAAAATGGTCATGAGATTGCCTTTTTCTCCGATCAGATTCACCTGGGCAAATCCGTTCTTTTCGGAAAGAATCCGATATTCAAAACGGAGACGGAAGCCGGAATTCAGTTCCCCTTTGAAAACAGGAAGGCTTTTCCAGGCGTTGAGATTGTTCAGCTTATGAACACTCTGTGGAGATGCGTGAAAAAGAGTGGAGCTCTCTTTTGCCGCGGTCTGGAAATCGCGCAAGACGTTTTCCGGATTGCTGTATCGCAGGCGGACATTGCGGAATTCGCAGTTCGCGTATGCCGCCGAAAGGGAGATCGCCGTGATTTTCCCGGACTTGAAATCCACCGTTCCGCAATCCTCTCCGTTTCTCAGAAGCGAAAGATCGTTTCCCGTCAGGGAAAATTCAAGCGTTTCCCATTCGCCCTTTTTCAGCTTGAAGTTCGCTTTGGGAAAGCCGCTTTCCGGACGGTTGAGTCCGGGCGATTTCTGCGTACAGGTGAAGTTCACACTGTTCGGACGGCGCACCAGCTTGAAACTTCCGTTCGTTCCGGCGATGTCCACCGTTGCGAATCCTTTTTCCCCGTTCAGGATCCGGCATTCGAGCGAAAGGGTGAGCGCCTCCCCGGTCTCTCCCCGGAAAACGGGAATGCTCTTCCAGGCGTTGAGATTGTTCAGGGGAAGAACCTGTTTTTTCGCGCTCTGATAGAGCAGAAGATCCCTTCCGGTCTGTTCCATGGGGCCGACCGGTGCAAAGGTTCCGGCTTCCTTGCCGAGATTGCGGATGAGCACATCCTTGATCTCCAGATCGGTCGATGCGCCGGAGACGCTGATAGAAGCCGTTTCCTCCGGAACAAACGGGATCTCTCCGCAGGGAATGCCGTTTGCCGCGACTTTCAGCTTGCCGTTTGCGCAGATGATATCGTACTGTCCCCAGTTGCGTTCGGGCACCGTGACGCCTCCGTTTCGGAATCCGGCCTCCCGACCGCCGTTCAGAAGATAGGAGACCCCGCGCGGCCGGATGAGAATGGTGCAGGAATCTTGTTCCCCGGTCAGCCGGATGGAGCCGAATCCCTTGTTCGAGCGCAGAATCCGCATTTTAAGCGTGATCTGGAAGTTCTCCCGGAAGGGTTCGGAGAAGAGGGGGATGGAGTTCCAGGCCTTGTAGTTCTTCAGCGGCTGAAGAGCGGGTTTGTCACACAGAATTCTGCCGTATTGTTTCAGCGGAGGACGGACCGCATCGAATTTTTCCGGGAATTTGTTCTTTGCAAAATAGTCGTTCAGAGCCTTGGAGCGGCCGGTTTCGGCGACCGTCTTCAGCGAGGCATCCCTGTGGGGATCCCATGCCTGAAATTCGGCGATGCAGTGCCACATCCAGTCCCATCCGTATTCCTCGAAGAGTTCGATGCAGTCGCGCGTCCATTTTCCCCCGTCCTCCGCCCAGCTGACGCAGCAGAATTCGGAGACGAAAATCGGCACATTGTATGCCTGCTGAAAGTGACGCGCCGGAGCCAGCTCTTTGCGGATCATCTCCTTGTCCCACTTCAGTCCTTCAATGACCGAGGGATAGGTGATCGTCTTTTTCTGCGAACCGAGCCGCTGATGGCTGAACGGAAACGGGGCGTAATGATGAATTCCGTAAATGATGTTCTTCGCACGGATCGGACGCAGACGATCCATCGCGCGCTGTCCCCACCATGCCTCCTCCTGAACGATCATCCAGCGGTCCGGGTCGATCCGGTTGATCCTTTTCGCGATCGTTTCCATGAGGTTGTTGTAATCGAATTTCGGTTCGATCCGGATTTCCATTTCGTTGTAGAGTTCAAACGCCCAGATGGCCTTTTCGCCTTTGAAGTGCGCGGCGACTTTGTCCCAGAACTGGATGTTGCGGTCATGCGCTTTTTTCTCCAGCGCGGAGGCGTGGGTCTCGGTATTGCCGATTTTGTCGCGGAAGCCGCAGAACTGCAGAACGCCGAGGGCTCGGCTGTGTTTCTTCAGAAAATAGAGAAAACGGTCGAACTGGCGGATGGAATGGTCGCAGAACTCGTCGAATTCCTTGTCGCTGATGTTCCAGCGGGGAGCGTTGACCGTGAATTTGTAGAGATTGCAGTTTTTCCATTCGGAGAAATGTTTGCGTGCGACGCGTTCCTTTGAAATCAGTCCGGCTCCGGTGTTGAGCCCGCGCAGCCGTCCGAGAGCGTGTCCTTTCGCGGGCGGCGGAGCATTCAATTTCGGCGCGGGAAGCGGACCTTCGACTACGGCAATTTTCAGATTGCGGAAAAAGATTTCCCCCCGGTTGCCGATGATTCCGAGCGAAAGGGTTGCTTTTTTCAGATCAATGGGAACGCGGGTGCGGAATTTCAGGGGTTTCCAGTCGAAGGATCCGCTGTATCCGTTGCAGCATTCGCTGTACCAGAGGCATTCGGTGTCGTAGTTCATCACGAAGCGCACGCCCTCCCACGGCACTTTCGGGACCGAGACGGAAAAGGCCTTTGCTTCCACCGAGATTTCCAGCATGTAATTTTTATATTTTTCCAGAAGCGGGAGTGTTCTGGAGGCGAGAACCGCGCGATCGCGCGTCTGAGCCATATCGCCCAGAAGATCGCGGTTTGCCATGGCTCTGGAGGCCAGTTTGCTCTGTTCGCTTTCGGATGTTACAATGACATGCAGTCCGTTTGCCCCGAATGAAATTCCTTTTTCCGTCCGCCACTCTTTTCCCTGAGTCAGCGGATCGCGGAGAAGCACCTGTTCCGCGGCGGAAAGCGTTCCGCAGAGACAGAGACCAGCAAGCAGAATCCGTCGTCCGATGTTTGGTTTCATAAATCCTCCTGTTCTGTGTTTTGCAGTACTGGTTTCTGTCTTTCATTATAAGCGGAACTCCATGGCGTGTCAATCCTTTTTCCGGGGGGAAAAAATCGCATTTTGGCGGGAAGAAACTCTTTTTTGAATACTGTTTGATACTGTTTGATTTTTCTCTGATTTTTTCGCTTGCATTTTCTCCCCTCTGTGATATGATGATTCGTGGAGAGAAAACAGAAGAAAGGAGTCCGGAAAGATGGCAGGAAAGCGGAGAAGGATTCCGGCGACGAAACGTCTGGCCGGGGAATGGGAGAAGAGGATCCGCTCCGGGGAACTGAGGCCCGGCGATCCCCTTCCGTCCATGCGTGTGCTGGCGGAGGAGCGGAACGTGGATCTCTCCTCCGTTCTGGGGGCCTACCGTCTGCTGGAGAAGCAGGGATTGATTGTGCGGGAGCACGGACGCGGCTGCTATGTCGGTTCGGAACCGTATCCGCCCCATCCCGGGCGGCGGCTTTACGGATTTCATGAGAACTACGGGACGGATCTGGGGTGTCCGCCGGAGGAGTTCATCTGCTTTGATTTCGGGCCGTACAATGATTATCCGCGCTACTTTGATTTTCTGAAGGATCGGATCGAACGGGAACCGGGACTGGTCCTGATGGATGAAAACATGCTTCCCGCGATGGCGGAGGAGGGGCTTCTCCGGCCGCTGGATCCTCTGTTGCGGGAGGTGCTGCCGGAAACGCTGCTCAAGGAGATTGCTCCGATCTGCCGTCAGGTCTTCCAGTATCGATCCGCCACGTATGCGCTTCCTCTTTTCTGTCTGCCGGTGATGGCCTACTTCAACCGGCGTCTTTTCGACGAGGCGGGAATCTCCCTGCCTGGCGAGAACTGGAGCTGGGAGACCCTGTTTCAGCTTCTGAATCAGTTCACGCTGTTTTCCAACCAGGGACGCTTTGAACGCGGCGCAATGGGGCTTCTGCTGGATCCATGCGGATGCCTGCCGATCATCACTCAGTTCGGCGGAGAGGTGTTCGACCGCAATGCCAACTGCGTCTTTGACAGCGAGGCTTTTTTCCGGGGACTCTGTTTCTTTGAAAAAATCATCCGTCATCTCGGCTGCTGTGTTCACAAGTGGGGGGACAAGCGGGAATATCTTGGCGAACTGCTCGCCGATGGAAGGATCGCATTCATCCTCGGGTCCGAACAGGATGCCGCGTTTGCCCGGGAACGACTCGCTCCGGAGGCATTTTTCGAACTGCCTCTTCCCGGATATGCCACGGGGCAGAAAACCGCGTTTTCCGCTCTGGGAATCGGTCTTTCCGCCGGAGGGTACGATCCCGCGGAGCTTCTCCGCTTTCTGGCGGAACTCTATACGCGGGAAAACCTTCTCGCCTTTGCAAAGAAGCTGCGGTGTCTTCCGGTCCTTGACCGGGAGGGGCTGACCGAAACATGCCGGAAGGCTCGTGATCAGAGCCGTCCGGTGGTGCAGTGCGCCACCCGGAACAGCG
Source organism: uncultured Victivallales bacterium (assembly GCA_944390735.1). Lineage (GTDB taxonomy): Bacteria > Verrucomicrobiota > Lentisphaeria > Victivallales > UBA1829 > UBA1829. The sequence continues at coordinate 66,326 of CALXRL010000087.1, forward strand.
CGGAGGTCTGCCGGATTCTCTTTCACCGGCTTTTCTGCTGGATTCCGGTCCAGCGGCAGGAGCTTCGGGAGCTGTCGGAGGAGCTGTCCGGCATTATGAGGCGTCCGGTCAAGGGGGGACCGCCCGCTTGAAGCGCGAAAGAGAAATCGGAACGGAACTTCCTCTTTTCTTTTGAGATTTTCTTTTCAGAATTCAACTCCGGGAGGAAGCACCCCTCTCTCTGAATGCAGAAAGAGAGTCCGCCCTTTCGGACGGACTCTCTTTTTTCCGGTTGTGTTTTCCGGAATTCTGTTATCCGGCTTTATGGAAGAATCCGGAGACGGCCTCCGCCGCTCTCTGGAACACCGCATACAGTCCCGGAATGAACATCATTCCGAGGATGGTTGCCACAAGCATGCCCCAGAAGGTCGTGACGCCGATTGCCTGACGGCTTCCCGCTCCCGCTCCGCTTGCGACCACCATCGGGAAAACGCCGATGACAAACGAGAGCGCGGTCATCATCACGGACCGGAAACGGATTCGCATTCCGTTCAGGGCCGCATCTTTGATGGTGGCTCCGTTGTCGCGTTCCAGTTTGGAGAACTCCACCATCAGGATGGCGGTTTTTGCGGTCAGACCGATGAGCATGAGCAGTCCGAGCTGACAGTAGATGTTCAGCGCGATTCCCGAGAACTTCAGCGCCAGAATCGCTCCCAGTGTTGCGGTCGCCACCGAAAGCATGACCGAGATCGGCATGGTCCAGCTTTCATACTGGGCAACCAGGAAGAGATAGGCCATCAGGAGGGAAACCATCAGCAGATTGACAATTTTCCCCTGGTTCTGACTCTCCTGATAGCTCATGTCGGTCCAGCTGATCTGGTAATCCTTGGAGAGATTCTCCCGGACGATCTGCTGCGTGAGTTTCATCATCTCGCCGGAGCTGAATCCCGGGACGCTCTGGGTGTTGATGGAGGCGGAGGGGAACATGTTGAAGCGCTCAACCTGACGCGGTCCGAGCGTCCAGCGGAGAGTCGCCAGTGCGCTTATGGGGATCTCGTCGCCGGCGGTGCTGGTCACATGAAGCTGGTCGATGATGTTCAGATTCTGCCGCAGTTCCGGCGAAATCTGGATCTTGACCTTGTAGGTTTTTCCGTACTTGTTGAAGTCGTTGATGTAGTAGGACCCGAGCTGGCTCTGGAGCGCGTTGAAAATGGAGTTGACCGGAACGTTCATGGCTTCGGCCTTGTCGCGGTTGATGTCCAGATAGAGCATCGGGGTGCTGGCGTCGTAGGAGGTGAAGGCATAGACGGCTTTCCCCGTCTCCATGATTTTGGAGAGCAGATGGTTTGTCGTCTGCGCGATCTCCTGGGAGTTCTGGTCTCCGGTCGCCTGAAGCGAGAAGGTGACGCCGCCGGTCGCGCCGAGACCCATGATCGCCGGCGGTACAAACGCATTGACCGAGGCGTCCGGCAGCACGGCGCACCGTTTGAGAACTTCCGACTGTATCGCCGTGATCCTGGTTTCCGGCGTGGTCCGTTCCGACCACGGTTTCAGGTTGAGGATCAGCAGACCCAGATTTTCTCCTTCTCCCGCGGTAAGACTGCGTCCGGGAATTGTCGTGATCCGGTCTACTCCGGGAATGTTCTGCACGAGTTCGGAGACATCCGCCAGAGCGGTTTCGGTCCGCGGCAGCGTCGCGCCGGAGGGCAGAACCACTTCACAGAAGATCGTTCCCTTGTCCTCCTCCGGAAGGAAGGCCGAAGGCAGACGGACGAAGAAGTGATAGTTGCTGAACAGGATCAGCGCAAAGAGAACAATGGTCAGCAGCATCCGGCGGACCAGCAGTCCTCCGACCGCCAGATAGCCGTTTCGCGTCCAGTTCAGGCCGATGTTGAACCAGTGGAAAAGACCCCGCGGATGCG
>CALXRL010000088.1 GCA_944390735.1 uncultured Victivallales bacterium
CCCCTCGGCAGGACCGAAGGCCCTGCACCCGTCGCAAAAATTCAATTTTTGCTCCTGAGAGTGTTTCGACACCTGTCGACCAGGGGGCCAACCAAAGGTTTTCCCCCTGGACCCCCTCATCCTTTTCGGCGTATCCACGTGGAGGCAGAAAAATGAAGCGGAGAGTCAGCAACGCTCGTCGGTGAAAAATGGCTGCATCGGGAAAAAAGGAGCAGGGAGTGCAGAGGGCGAACCATTGGTTTGCCCTTTGCCCGGCAGGTGCCGGAAAAATGGAAAGCCGAAATTTCAAATTTCGGCGATGGGTGCAGGGCCGATGGTCCTGCCGAGGGGTGTTGGGGGCGAGAAGCCACCAACCCAAAACTCCCGAAGCAGGATACCAAAACAAGAAGCCACCAACCCAAAACCCCGCAGGCGGAAGGAGGAGGCTGGCACACGAATGATCCCCGCAAAACAAGCAGCTGACAAGTCAGGCTTTTCCGCGGGGAATGTTGAGGGGCAAGGAAGGGATTTTTGAGTTCAAGTCTTCATAAATCTGGTAAAATCATCCATCCAGATTTCGGTTGGGATATTGCTATGACCGGAATCGGGAGCGTTGTAAATTTTTTTCGGTCCTTTGTATTGGTTATAGGCTGCGTAGACGGATGCCGGGGGGCATGTGGAGTCGATGAATCCGACGGTGAAGTATGCTTTTGCCGAAGCGTGAGAGACGAGGTGAGCGACGGAGCAGTACTGCATTTGTTCAAGTACGGTTTGAGTGAGGGCAGGGAGATCGTTCCGGTTGAGCAGGGACCATGCTGCGAATCTGGAATCGGCGCAATCGCAGAAGGCGGGGACGCCGGCGCAGCATTTGGAGACGCGGAGATCGAGGGAGGCGCAGACGAGAGCGAGGCATCCTCCCTGGCTGCATCCCCATGTGATGAGGTTTTTGCCATCCCATTCGGGCTGTTTCGTGAGGAAATCGAGTGCGCGGAGGGCTCTCAAATAGATGGCTTCCAGGTAAGATGTTTTTCCGTTTTCCCTTCCGATTTTGAAATAATCCTTCAAAGTTGAATTACTCAGGTTCTGGTAGAAATCGGGTGTTTGTCCGCAGGGGAGTCCATGAGCGTTGATATCCATGGCGAGGAAGCCGTTTTTGGCGGCGGAGCATGTTTTCGGGAAATCGGAGTCTGCGACGCCGGCACCATGGAGGGTCAGGAGAGCGGGGAGGGAGCCGCGTTTTGCATGTTTTGGAAATGCCAGATATCCGCGAGCGGGATTGCCGTGGAGGGTTTCCGCCGAGAATTCGAATGTTTCGATTTCCGGGAAGGGCTCTTGTTCGATCGTCCGGTTGAAGATGGGCCATTGTTGATGCCATTTCCGGTAGGCGTCTTCGCCGATGGCGGGGATCGGGTGGCGTTCGGCGGTGGTGGCGAGACGTTTCTGGTTTTCGATTTCACTGTTCCAGAACTCGAAGAGATCCGGTGGCGGCGGCAGGATCGTGGAAATTTGTTCCGGCGCGACAGCGGCTGCTGCGACGGCCGATATGGTTTCTCCGCAGCCGCTGAGTCTGATTTCAAGGAAGCCCGGTTTTTCCGCTCGGATTCGGATTTCCGTGTTGATTCGCGTTTGCCCCTTTGCGAGAAGTCCGGTGCTGTGATGATAAATAGCGTAATCAACCGGTTCCCCGATTTCGGAGCCGTTGACCAGGAACGTGATGGTTTCTCCGGGGGTATAGAGCGCTTCCGGACGGGATGCTCGTACAAACAGACTTTTCATCGTGGATATCTCCTGTATTACGGTTGAAAGCGATAGAGAGCAAAGGAGTAGGATTCGGGAAGGCGGACATGCAGCGTGGTATTCTCCAGATGGGCGTCCGCGGAGCCCCGGATCGTTTCGAGGCGGGAGCCGAAGGGCAGTTCAAAGGCATGTTCTTCGGAATCCGCCCCGTTGCGGTAGACGGCGAGGAATCCGTCGTTTCCGTCGGGCGCAACGGAAAGAATGGCGCTCCAGGATCCCTTTTCCGGCAGATCTCCGATGGCGGTTGTCAGGTAGCCTGCAAAGAGTTTGCGCAGAGGAGCCATGTCCGCGAAGAAGCGCTTCATCTGTTCGCGTTTTTCCGGCGCGGTGTTTTCTATGACTCCCCAGTAGAGCGGCGTGGCAAAGATGGTGGTTCCGAGTATGTATTCGAGCGGATAGTCGTCGATCTGCGGCATCATTTCGATTTCGAGCTGTTTTGCCGGGGCGTATTTGAGCGTGTACCAGAGATTGCCGAGCGCCATGTAGGGATGGTAGTAGCGATGATCCTTGAGGGACCGTCCCCGGTTTTCCAGAAAGAGACGGCCGAAGTCCAGGGCAAAATCGAAATACGGGCGGTTTCGGCGTGTGACATCCATGGAGATCACCAGCTCCGGGATCTCCTTCTGCAGCGTTTCCAGCAGTTCGCGGTATTTTTCATAATGCAGATTGGCATCGCCGCGGAGCGTGTTGAATGCAGTGAGCTGATAGAGATCGAATTTGAAATGGCGGATTCCGTATTCCCGGTAGAATCCGACCAGTTTGTTTTTCATGAACTGGAAAGCCTCCTTGTCCATGAGGTCGACGGGGGAGTAGCTTCGTTCCGATCCTGCGCCGCCCCGAAGTTCCGTCGGGGAGAAATCATCGGTTCTGGCGAGCCAGTTCCAGGGGTTGGGTTCGAGCAGGGTGTCGCGGCATTCCGCGCCGTCCCAGAGGACCATGCGCGGATGGCGGATATCCAGTCCGAGGGGATTGCACCAGAGACCGATTGCAATTCCGTTCCGACTGGCAAAATCCGCAAGTTTCCGGAATTTGTTGGGGAATTTGGTTTCGTCGATATCGCCCATGAACGTGGAGAACCATCCGTCGTCGATGAAGACGCAGTTGATGCCCGATTCCGCCGCCGCATGGAGCTCTTTGGCAATGACCTCTTCGTTTACGCCTAACTGGAGATCCGGCCAGGAGTTGGAAAGCACCTCCGTCGCGGCGGAGAGCGGATAGTTCGCATAGCGTTCCAGACGGTATCTCTGCATTCCGAAATCGCGAGTCAGACCGATCACCACCCCGTTTGCTCGCCGGTTCTCCCCTTTGCGGAGATTGTCGAATCCGAGTCCGAGCATTTCCAGACGCGCCTGTTCCGGATCGAACAGAAAATCGTATTCCCCTTTGATCGGCTGACAATCCGGCATGGGGCCCTCCTTGTAGAAACAGAGTTCGGAGGTAAAGAAGAACGCTCCCCGGTTTTTCCCCGGTCTGGCCGCCGAGTCCAGAAGACGGCGGTTCGACTGATCGCTGCAGGAGAAGAAATGGACGACCCGTCCTTCGCGGCAGGGCGCGGCAAAGTGAATGTCGGCAAGATTGGAATAATACATATCGGCCTTGTCGGTTTCCGTCTCCATGGTGTCGAACCAGCGGATGGCCGGAGCGTCCCGGTAGAAAAACAGATGACGGGTCACCGTGATGTCCTCCACCTTCCAGACCAGTTCGTATTCCGTTTCCGAACAGGGACGCGCGGAGAGAAAACGAAACGTTTCACACCGTTTCCGATCCGCCGCAAGCCATGGAGCTCCGGTCGTGAAAAGATTGCGTCCGGTCTTCCGATCGACAAATTCCGTGATCGCAAAGAACGGTTCCGTTTCGATGGAGACGCGGATGTAGGAGTTTTCCCATTTCAGATTCATGCGTGAATTCCTTCCTGTTTCTTCCGGTTAAGCCGGTTTGGTGATTTTTTTCCGGTCGTGCGGCGGATAGGGGATCTTTCTCTGAGCCAGAACAATGACGATGGCAATTGCAAAAAGAATCACGGACGAAAGCGCAAAGACGCTTCGTGTGTTCCAGATGAGGGTCGATCCCATTCCGAAGACGCATCCGAGAAGCCATCCCACCGCTCTGGCACTGGTTGCAAATCCGAAATAGACCCCCCGGTCCTCCGGAGCTGTGGTCAGCGAAAGCCAGCTCTGCATGATCGGACTGAGGCCGCTGACAAAGAAGACCATCAGCATCCGTTCCGCAAAGAGAAGCGGAAGACTTGTGCAGAACGCCTGCGGCAGCAGAAAGAGTCCCGCCGCGATCGAAATGACAATCCCGACAAGATGTCCCGGATATTTGTCCGCAAGAACGCCGATGAGGAATCCTCCGAAGATTCCCGCCGCCGCGGATGCCCCCCCGAGAATTCCGCTCCATTTCAGCGCCTCCGACGTTCCGTTGTGCAGAACCAGATCCACCAGCATCGGCAGATAGGGACTGTCCATCTGCTGGCCGATTCCCATCATGATCGTCAGCACCATGACCCACCAGACCAGTCCGAAGTGCGGCAGTCCCATTGTGAGTTCCATGCGGAATTTCTCCCCGAAATGAGGCGGTTTTCCCCGGTCCTGAATCAGAAAGAAGGAGAGAAAGGTCGCCACAAAGAGCAGTCCGCCGGAGAGAAGAAACGTGGTCAGGAACCCGTAGCGGCTGGCGGCAAGTCCTCCGAGCACCGTTCCCGCGAGTGTGCCGCTGAAAATCGCCGAACTGACCGCTCCCATGGCCATCCCCCTGTGCTGTCTGGGCGTCGAACAGGCCACCAGTGTCATTGCCGCCGCCGCGACTCCGGAGAGCGCTCCGATGAAAAAACGGAGAATGGTCAGCGAGATCGGATCCGGCATGAATGCCACCAGCGGCATCAGAATCGCCGAGCACAGACTTGCCCGCGCCAGCATCCGGGCCCTGCCGAAATAGTCCGCCATCTTGCCCCAGACCGGCGAAAACAGAAGAAAGCCAAGGTTTCCCGCAAAGGCAAACAGCGCAATGAAAAAATCACGCCGACCCTGTTCCGTGACATGCAGTACGTCCTGAAGATAAAACGGGATGATCGGATAGGCAAAGCCGAAGCCCGCCATGGATAGAAATAGCGAGGTCCAGATCCAGAAAAGATTTTTGCGCCAGGAGATCATTTGTCGTTGTTCTGCATTTCTCTCATTTGGAGGAAATAATCTACACCGATCCGCCGGAAAATCAAACCGGCCGGCCGTCGGCGGTTCGTTTCATCAGGCAAGCGGAAGCGCATCCGAGACGGATAGCTGGAATGGATACTCCTTCTTCAGGCGCAGAAAATCCTCCTGCGACATGCTCCAGGACGCCGCCTCCAGGTTCCTTTTCAAGTGCCGAGGATTCTGCGACATCGGGATCGTGACCACGTTTTTCTGCATCAGCAGCCATGAAAGAGCGATTTCCGACGGTGTTTTTCCATAGTCCGCTGCAAGATCCAGCAGAATTTTCGGCATTTCATCCCCGAGCATTCCTCCCTTCTGAAGGGGGCGCCAGGCAATCAGCATCAGATCATTCTCCTGACAGTATTCGAGCATACCGGAGCATTCCGCTTCCCGCACCTTCAGATTGTAGTGCACCTGATTGGCCGCGATCGGCGTTTCGGAATACGCCTGTGCGCGTTTCAGGCGCTCCACGGAAAAGTTGCTGACCCCGATGTTTCGAACCACGCCCTCCGACTGCAGACGATTCATCGCGCGCATGGTCTCCTCCAGCGGCACCTCGTCGTTCACCTGATGGATCAGATAGAGATCCACGTAATCCGTCCCGAGACGTTTGAGCGAACCTTCCGCCGCCCGCAGCACCTCATCATATTTCAGATGCGTTTTCCAGACTTTGGTTGTCAGGAAAATCCGATCCCGCCGGAAGTCCGCAATCGCCCTGCCGACGATCTCTTCGGCAAAACCTCCCGCATACATTTCCGCAGTGTCGATATGGGTGTATCCCATGCGGAGACCCTCCATGAGCGCCTGAACGGAACGGTCGCCGTTGTCGGCCGGGTTTCTGGTTTCCCGTCCGCCCATCTGCCAGGTTCCAAGGCCGATGGCCGGCATGGCGAATCCATGCTTCAGTCGTTTCACTGGATCATTCATTGACAGTCCTCCTTCCGAGATCTTCTGAAAACAGATGAAAACAAAATCTCCGCCGCGCACTTGTTCATTGCGTTCCGGCGGAAAAAAAACGGACTTCCGATTTTCGGAAGTCCATGAATTCCCGGTCCGCCGGAGATCAGCGGCCGCAGCAGTTCTTGTATTTCTTGCCGGACCCGCAGGGACAGGGTTCGTTTCTGCCGACTTTCGGGGTTTCCCTCCGGAACGAGATCTGGATGTCCGGGAGCTCCTGATTCTGCTCCGGATTATCCGGATTGGCGGAGATGTCCTCCACCGGCATCTCCGCTCCGTCGGCGTGGATCAGCTGCTGCGGAATGTTCGAAAAGAGCTGTTCGAACGCGGCAAGACTGGTCGCGGAACGGAACATGTTGGTCAGAATCTCCTGGTCGATCGCCTGGATGAGTTCGTCGAACATCTTGAAGGCTTCCTGCTTGTATTCCACAAGCGGATCCTTCTGCGCATAGGCGCGGAGCCCGATGCTGGAACGCAGATGGTCCATGGCACGCAGATGTTCCTGCCAGAGACGGTCGATGGCGTCCAGAATGATATGCCGTTCCAGCCAGCGGAGCGCCTGTTCATCCTCAAAGGATTCCTTGAGCTTGTACATCTCCGTGATCCGGTTGACGATGGCGTCGCGCGTGGCGTTCACATCGACGGAGCCGTCCGGCTTGAAATGATAGATGGTGTCGTCGAATCCGATCGGGAAGGTGGTGTTCAGCCAGGAATTGAGCATCTCCTTGTCAATCGGGGACTTGGAGTCCGCGGTGCAGACCGCGATGGCTTCCTTGATCCGGCGTTCCACCTCGTCGTAGACCGTATCGAAAATGAAATCGCGCGAGGAGTCGTTGAGAAGAATTTCCTTGCGGATGCCGTAGATGACTTCACGCTGCTTGTTCATCACATCGTCGTACTCCAGCGTGCGTTTGCGGATGGAGAAGTAGTGCTGCTCGACACGGCGCTGAGCGGTTTCAATGGATTTGTTCAGCCAGGGATGCTGAAGTTCCTCGCCCTCTTCCAGTCCGAATTTCTCCATGATCTTGACAATCCGGTCGGAACCGAAGATTCGCATCAGATTGTCTTCCAAAGAGATGTAGAAGCGGGAGGCTCCGGGATCCCCCTGACGTGCGCTTCGGCCGCGCAGCTGGCGGTCGATTCGTCTGGAGTCGTGACGGGAACTGCCGATGACATAGAGTCCGCCGAGTTCCGCAACGCCGTCCGCAAGTTTGATGTCGGTGCCTCGTCCGGCCATGTTTGTGGCGACCGTGACCGCGTATTTTTCTCCGGCCCGCGCCACAATTTCGGATTCGCGTTCATGATTTTTCGCATTCAGCACATTGTGTGGAATGTTCCGCATCTTGAGCATCCGGCTCAGAATTTCGGAGTCCTCGACCGAGATGGTGCCGAGCAGAACCGGCTGTCCTTTCTTGTAGCGTTCCTCGACATCCTTGAGGATCGCGCGGAATTTTTCCCGTTTGGTTTTGTAAACGCAGTCGTTGTAGTCCACGCGCCGACAGGGACGGTTGGTGGGAATGACCATCACATCGAGCTTGTAGATGGAGTGGAATTCGTTTGCTTCCGTTTCCGCGGTACCGGTCATGCCGGCGAGCTTTTCATACATGCGGAAGTAGTTCTGAATCGTGATGGTGGCAAAGGTCTGCGTCTCCTCCTCAATGGAGACATTTTCCTTGGCTTCGAGCGCCTGATGGAGTCCTTCGCTGAAGCGGCGTCCGGGAAGAATGCGTCCGGTGTGTTCATCAACGATCAGCACCTTGCCATCCTGCACGACATAGTGCACATCCTTCTCATAGAGGCAGTAGGCGCGCAGAAGCTGGGAGATGTCGTGCAGTTTTTCGCTTTTGAGCGCGAACTGCTCCTGGAACTCCTGCTTCTTTTTCATCTTTTCCTGATCGTTGAGTTTCGGATCCACATCAATGCTGTGCATGGTCTCAAGCAGATCGGGGAGAACGAAGGCGTTCGGATCGTCGCCGGAAATGAGGACGCGTCCCTTTTCGGTCAGATCCGCCTCCTGGTTGCGCTCCTCAATGGAGAAGAAGAGCTCCGACTGAATCTCCTGAAGAAGTCCGCGGTTCTGGTCGCTGCGGGCCATGGTTTCGGCCTTTTCGACCTTTTTGAGAATTTCCGGATCTTCCAGAACATGAAGAAGCTTCTTGTGCTGGGGCATGCCCATCTTCACCTGAAGAAGTTTGGTGATGGCCGTGTCGATCTCCTCGTCGGTGGCGTTTTCCTTGTCGAGAATGTCCTTTGCCTCCTGAACCAGGCGGGCGCAAAGAAGATTCTGACGGTTGTAGAGATCGGCGATGCCCGGTTTGAGCTTGTCGAACTGATGGGTGGAGCTGGCAACCGGTCCGGAGATGATCAGCGGGGTTCGGGCCTCGTCGATCAGAATCGAGTCGACTTCGTCGATGATGGCATAGTAATGATCGCGCTGCACGAGCTGTTCCTTGCTGGTGGCCATTCCCATGTCGCGCAGATAATCGAAGCCGAATTCGCTGTTGGTTCCATAGGTGATGTCGCATGCGTACTGGGCGCGGCGTTCATCGGGGTTCATTTCGTTCTGGAGACAGCCGACGGTCAACCCCAGATATTTGTATACCGTGCCCATCCATTCGGAGTCGCGGCGCGCCAGATAGTCGTTGACCGTGACCAGCTGACAGTTTTTGCCCGTAAGCGCATTCAGATAAAGCGGCATGGTTGCGACCAGGGTTTTTCCTTCGCCGGTGGCCATTTCCGCGATTTTTCTCTGATGCAGTGCGATTCCGCCGAGCAGCTGCACATCGAACGGGATCATATCCCAGGTCAGTTCGTGATCGCAGACGACGGTGGTGGTTCCGCAGAGTCTGCGGCAGGCATTCTTGACCGTGGCGAACGCTTCGCAGAGGATATCGTCCAGGGTTTCGCCTTTCTGAAGACGGTCCTTGAACTCCTGGGTTTTTGCTTTCAGCTGTTCCTCGGTGAGTTTCTGATAGGAGAGTTCGAGTTCATTGATTCGTTTGACCAGCGGAGCCATCCGCTTGACATCGCGTGCGGACTTGCTGCCGAAGATCGCTTTCAGGAGAGTGGTTAACATACTGAGAATTCTTTCTTATGCTTTGGAGCCCGCGCCGGAGCCTGGGGTTGTGAGAGGAGTCCCTTCTTTGCAGAGGGGGCATTCTTCGGGGAGATAGGTCGGCAGATTCAGCTGAAGAAGGCTGAAGAGAGGGATGCCGAAATCGGCCTTTCCGCCGCTGCGGTCCGTGATGATGGCAACCGCGACGGGAATGCCTCCGAGACTTTTGACCAGATCAATAGTCTGACGGACCCGCCCGCCTTCCGTGACCACATCCTCCGACACAATGACCTTTTCGCCGGGACGGATGGTGAAGCCGCGTTTCAGAACGAGCTGATCGTTCACTTTGTCGGCGAAAATGGATTTCAGCTTCATGGCCCGAGCGAGTTCCTGACCGACGAAGAGTCCGCCCACTGCCGGGGAGATGACCGTATCCGCCGTAATGCCCTGCGCCTTGAGCTTGTCTGCGAGAGCGGAGCAGAGCCGTTCTCCGCGGTCCGGATCCACGAATACCAGTGCGCACTGGAAAAAGCGGTTGCTGTGTTTTCCGCTGCGGAGTTTGAAATGGCCGGTGAGAAGAGCACCGGCGTCCTGAAGTTCTCTGACGATTTCTTCCTGAGTCATAGCCATTTTCTGTTCTGCTCCTGTTATCTGAAGGTGTCGGAGGATGTCGGTTCGATCCAGAGATGGAAATCCACTTTCCGGTCGCCGAGTTTCAACGAGATCATCGTATTGAGTCTGGTGAGGAGGAGGGCATATGGGACCTTGACTTCGCCGCCCGGAACCGTTACAGCGACATTGCAGTCGCCGAGGATGGGTTCCGCTTCCCGCAGTGCAAGAATGAGTTTATGCAGTTTCATGAGTTTGCCGCGGAGTTCGGCGTCGAACTGATAGGGTTTGTGGCATTTGGGGCAGAGAGTCTGGAAATCCTCTCTGGCGAGTTCCATCAGGTCGAACTTCACGACTGCACCGCAGTCCGGTTCCACGCAGAGGAAGTCGATTTGAGCCTTGCTTTTTTCCGATTTGGCTGTCATTTATCGTTGCTCTCCTTGAAATAGCTGAAAATTTTACATTCAACTTAGGAATATAGCATTGTTTTTCTTTTAATAAAGCCATTTTTATATTTTTCCTTCAAAAATTCTTCGGGAAGGGGAAAATCCGGGGAAGCGGAGCCGGAGCGCTGGGCGAGCGGAAAATCCCGCAGGGCTCCTGCAAGCTCCTCCGGCGGCGATGCGGCGGCACAAAAGCGCCTCTACCGCACCAGTTCATAGACGAGAACCGGGGTTTTCCCATCGAAATCCGTTTTCAGCAGGTAAGATTCTTTTCCGTTTTGAAGGATTCGCGGCACTTCCCGGATGCGCCGGCCTGTGATATCGCAGGCGTACAGCGTGCCGTGAAACGGATGGTTCAGGCTGAGCAGGGCTTCTCCGCGCAGAATCAGCGGCTGCGTGGAACCGTTCTTCTCCAGAATGACCAGTCGGGGATCACGGAATACCGAGCCTTCATTTTTGACATCCGTCAGATGCAGGATCAGAATCCGGCGACTCTGTTCCAGACTCCCGTCCAGCGAGGCAATCAGGAACGATGCGTCGCTCTTTCTGTTCCGCAGAACGGCGAATTTTCCGTTTCCATTTTTTCCTTCCGGAAGAAGAAACGATTCGCTGCGCGGTGTCACACTCTGGAATGTCTGCTGTTTTTTGTCCAGCACCAGCTCTCCGGTTGAACTGGTGAAAATCTGCCTTTCCCGATCCAGCGAGCCTTTCGGAAGGATCCCCTTCGAGATCATTTGTTCGATCGTGGAGAGAACGTCATCGCCATGAAACGCAGCGCTTTTGCCGGAGAGCGGAACCGATGCGGGATAGAGGACCGCCCGGCAGCCTGCCGGTTCCGGCTGAAAGACAAGACCGGTTTTTGCGATCAGCCCCACCGTGTTCGGCGCAGCGGAGTTCTGAAAACCAGGATACTTCCAGTATTCTTCCGGCTGATAGAGCGGAATTTCAATTTCCGATTCTGCAACATCTCCCCGCAGGAACAAAAAGGCCCCTGCGCGCATTCCAAGACGGAGAATCGGATTGACGGCTCCGTCGAACGGTCCGATTGCGCCTGAGCCGTCGAGTCCGTTTGCGCGGTCCGCCGCCGTGAACTGCGCCAGAGCGCTGAAGTTCTGAAGCGCGGAGTATGCCCCGACCAGAAACGGTCCTTCGCCTCCGCGTGGATTCGGAAAACAGTGGTTCCATTCCGTAAGGGCAAAGGGTTTTCCGAGGAGCCGCACCCGGAACATGCTGTTGATGGCGCCTCCCGCGGGAATTGATGACCCCGGATATACCATGTACGGCGGCTGCCATGGGCGTTCCCCCAGAAAAGTGGGATGTCCCCAGTAGTAGTGACTGTCCACATAATCGTAGAGCCGTCTGGAGAGCGCGAGCGAGGCGGTATCCCGGAAATTCTGATCGCAGAACGGGATCCGGACTCCTTCCTCGCGCAGTCGTTGTGCTGTTTGTGCGTATGCCTCTTCTGCGATATGCCGGAGCCACTGTTCCATCCGTTCATTCCGGTTCCGCTTCGAGATTTTCCATTTCCGTTGTCCGGCAAAGATCCGGAATTCCCGGTCCGCCTGTTCCCGGAGCTCTTTCGATGCCCGCTGATACTGTATGCTCAGACTTCCCTCGTTGATAAAATTCAGAAAGGCGAGGGCCGGATCGTGTTTCCACTTCATTCCCGTATAGACGTTCCGATGGTTCAGAAGATCCCGGATGATGTCATCAAGCAGACGTTTCCGGAATTCCGGTTGAAAATAGAAGGACCACTTCGGCTTTTTCACATCGGAGAAGGTGCGTGCGGTGTAAAGATCAATGCTCAGATAAATTCCTCGTTGTCTGGCTCCGGCAAGGAGATAGTCCATCCGTTCGAGAGTCGCCGTGTTCCGGGAGGAGTCCGGGCGGAACAGAAGCCAGTCGAAATGGTGGAGCCGCAGCAGATTGCATCCCTGTGCCGCCAGCATGTCGAGCAGAGAATCCAGATGCGCATTGGACAGCGTGATCGCGGTGGAACAGAGGTTGGCTCCCCAGAAGCGGACGCGATGGCCCGGCCGTTTTTCAAACTCAAAATTCTCTCCGCTGACCTTGAGAAATCCATATTTTCCGGCAGGCTTCTCCAGAAGGAAGGAACAGTCCAGCACGGAATGTCGCTTGATGTTTCTCGAATCGGCAAGCGGCATCCAGCGGGCATTTCTGCGGATCGTAATCGGGGCGTAGGTCTCTTTTTTCCGCATCTCCGCACTGGTGATGGTCGCGGCGGGGACCATCCAGACTTCTCCCGCGGAACGAAGAATCAGTTTGCGAAGGTTCCGTTCCTCCTTCAGGGGAATTTTCGTGACATACAGACCGATGTTCGTGGAGAGGTTGACATTGCGCCAGCCGACATATCCGTTTCTTAAATCTTTTGCATCCCAGAAGTTGCCGGTGTCGGTCCCGCATTTCAGTTCGGTTTCTGTGAAGGTTCCGTCTTCATATTCCATTTGGACGATGCCGCAGACGGATCCTTTTGCCGGGGGCCACGCGACTCCGTTCAGAAGATAAAGATATTTTCCCTGAATTCCCGCCGGGAGCGGAATCTCCGAGCGTTCCTGAAAACCGGGCCGCATCTTTCCCCGGAACGCCAGCGTGGATTTGCCCCTGTTTTCCGCCGGGTCCACAATGGAGAAACGAATTCCGGCAAATTCGTGAATTCCGGGTTTCATGGAACTCAAATCATTGTCCGGGCCCTGATCGGTCCAGCCGCCCCTGCCGTCATTGGGGACGGGATCCGAGAACCCCATGGTCATCTGCGGTTTCAGATCAATCAGGTGTGTGGCAAACGGCTGATAGCGAAGCCGGAAGGAAAGTTCCGCTTTCCGGAGAGCGGAATCGGACGAATCCGGAAACTCCAGACGGAAGGAGGGCCGCTCCTTTCCCTTCGGATACCGGATCAGCAGCGGGGCATCGGCGGAAAGTTCCAGAATTCCGTTGTCAAGCGTGATCTGAAAAGGACGTTTTGGTGTCAGGCGCCAGGTCTGCTGATTCCCGGAAGAAGACCATTTGAGCGGACTTCCTCCAATGCGGCAGAAGGTCGACGGAAAATCCCCGGTGGGAAATTTCGCCCCGAAAGCCAGACTCCGGGTGGCAACGCCGGTTTCCGATGTCAGGCGATATCGAATGATCCATTCGTTCCCGGAGATGCGGCGGATCGTTTCCGAAAGCTGAAATTCTCCGTTGATCACTTGAAAGGTGCCGTCCCTCCGTTCCCCTTCCGGGGTGGATGTCGCGCCTTCGCCGGCAAAGGCGACCAGGCCGGGGGAGTCCGCCTGACTGGCACAGTGCCATTTGCTGTCCCAGTGCAGAAGTCCGAATCGGAGATTCTCCACTTGAATCAGATTTTCCGGTGTGTGCACGAGATCTGCCGGGAGCAGGACAGGCAGGAGAAGAACAACGAGAAACAGTAGTGTTTTCATAATGGGATTCCTCGGAGAAGAGCTTGTCATTTTGCATGGCTCCAGAAATAGCCGTCGTTGGCGGAGGTGCAGTTGAGCGGGATCGCGGAGGCTTTCCGGAAACCGACGTGACCGTCGGCATACCAGATATTGACTCCCGTATTGCCCCCGTGACGATAAGGAGGACGGCCCCTGTTTTCCGCTCCCCGAATCATTTCGGAACTGCCTGCGGCCGCCGGATACGGATAGGTGCCGGGATTGTAGCGGTTTAGGTCGAACATTCCGCTGCGTTCCGTCGGACGTTTGATGAAGGTGATTTTCACTTTCTCATACTCCTCGGAACTCAGAAACGGAATCTGCCCGGGGCGCCATGTGTAGTTCCCTCCGTAGTGCCAGAATTCATTGATGACGTTGAAACTCTGCGGCTCCGCCGGACAGCAGAAGACCTTGTAGGGTTTGTAGGTCGGCCACTCTCCGGACTGATTGTAACTGCCGTCATGAATTTTTTTCCGGGGATCCGCATAGGCGACCAGAGTATCCAGCCATTTGGCATTGTCGGAGGTGTTTTTCTTGTCCTTCGGCGTGTAATCGTTGTTGTCCGAGATATAGAACTGCATGAACGTGCCCAGTGTTTTCAGATTGGATGCGCAGCTGATGTCGTTTGCTTTCTGCCGCGCGCTTGTCAGCGCTGGAAGAAGAATGGAGACAAGAATTGCAAGAATGGCAATTACAACTATGATCACTTGTTAAATATACAATATGGTGTATATTAAAACAAGTAGCATGAGGAGCAAAAACAATGAAAGCACTGATCTATGCACGGCAGAGCAGCGGGAAGGATGATTTTTCGGAGTCAGTA